>NZ_LYVO01000066.1 GCF_001984055.1 Variovorax sp. KK3 | reverse complement strand
CCCCCGAGCCGTATCCACCCGCCCTCCTGACCGAACCGCCGGCCCCGCGGCCGCCTTCGCGGCGCAGGCTCTGGCTGGGCAGCCTGGCGGCGCTCGTGGTGGTGCTGGCCTTGGGAGGCGGCGCCTGGTACCTCATCAAGCGCACCAACGAGCCGGCCGCCGGCCCGGGCCGCTTCGGCGGCCCCGCCGGTTCCACCGTCGGCCACGCGGTGGCGAAGCGCGAGCAGCTGCCCGTGACCATCGACGCGCTGGGCACCGTCACGCCGCTGGCCACCATCACCCTCAAGCCGCAGGTGGGCGGCGTGCTGACCGAGGTGCTCTTCACCGAGGGCCAGACGGTCACCAAGGGCCAGTTGCTGGCGCGCATCGACCCCCGTCCCTACGAGCAGGCGCTGGCGCAAGCCCAGGGCACGCGCGTGCGTGACGAAGCGCAGCTCGAAGCCGCCCGCGTCACGCTGGCACGCTACCGCACGCTGCTCGGCCAGGATTCCATCGCGCGGCAGGACGTCGACACGCAGGCCGCGCTGGTCAAGCAGCTCGAAGGCACGGTGATCACCGACCGCGCCGCCGAGGGCGCGGCGAAGCTCAACGTCGAATACACGCGCATCACCGCGCCGGTGGCCGGGCGCATCGGCCTGCGCACGGTCGACCCCGGCAATACGGTGACGGCCAACGCCGCCACCGGCATCGCCGTGATCACGCAGATGAACCCGATCGACGTGCAGTTCTCGGTGCCGCAAGACCGCCTGCCCGACATCCAGGCGCAGTTGGCCAAGGGCCAGCCGCTGGTCGTCAAGGCGATGGACCGCACCCGTACCACCGCGCTCGACACCGGCACCTTCTCCACGCTCGACAACGTGGTCGACACCAGCACCGGCACGGTGAAAGGCAAGGCACGCTTCGGCAATGCGCAGACCACGCTGTTCCCGAGCCAGTTCGTCAACGTGCAGATGACGCTGCGCACCATCGACGCCATCGTGGTGCCGGTGACCGCGGTGCGCACCGGGCCCGAGGGCACCTTCGTCTACGTGATCAACGAGGACCGCAAGGTGTCGATGCGCACGGTGAAGCGCGGCGAGACCACGGTCGAGCTGGTCGCCATCACCGATGGCCTGCAACCCGGCGAACTCGTCGTGACCGAAGGCGGCGACCGCCTGAAGGACGGCGCACCCGTGGTGCTGCAGGGCGAGAAGCCGGTCACCGGACCGCGCCCTGGCGCCTCGGGCCCCCGCGGGCAAGGTCAGGGCGAGCGCCGGCGCAAGGCCCCGCCGCAGTGAAGGTGAGCGCATGATGAGCCCGTCGCGCCCCTTCATCGAGCGGCCGGTGGCGACGGCCCTGCTCATGCTCGCGATCGTGCTCGCGGGCCTCGTGGGTTTCCGCTTCCTGCCGCTGGCGGCCTTGCCGCAGGTGGACTACCCGACCATCCAGGTTCAAACGCTGTACCCGGGCGCCAGCCCCGAGGTGATGAGCCGCACCGTCACCGCGCCGCTGGAGCGCCAGTTCGGCCAGATGGCAGGGCTGGACCGCATGAGTTCGGTCAGCTCGAACGGCGTGTCCATCGTCACGCTGCAGTTCGAGCTGAACCAGACGCTCGACGTCGCCGAGCAGCAGGTGCAGGCCGCCATCAACGCCGGCGGCTCGCTGCTGCCGGCCGACCTGCCGGCGCCGCCGGTGTACGCCAAGGTCAACCCGGCCGATGCGCCCATCCTCACGCTGGCCGTCAGCAGCCAGACCATGCCGCTCACCGAGGTGCAGAACCTGGTCAACACGCGGCTCGCGCAAAAGATCAGCCAGGTCGGCGGCGTGGGCCTGGTGTCGCTGTCGGGCGGGCAGCGGCCGGCGGTGCGCATCCAGGCCGACACGAACATGCTGGCCTCGGTCGGCATCGGCCTCGACACGCTGCGCACCGCCATCGCGGCCGCCAACGCCAACAGCGCCAAGGGCAGCTTCGACGGCCCCAAGCGCGCCTACACCATCAACGCCAACGACCAGCTGCTGACGGCGGCCGACTACAAGAACCTGATCATCGCGTGGAAGAACGGCGCCCCCGTTCGCATGAGCGACGTCGCGCGCGTGGTCGACGGTGCCGAGAACACGCAGCTGGGTGCATGGGCCTCAGCGCGGGCCGAGTCGCGCGACGACCACAACGCCAGCCTGTACCCGGCCATCATCCTGAACGTGCAGCGGCAGCCCGGCGCCAACGTCATCGGTACGGTGAATGCCATCCGCAAGCAGCTGCCCGAACTCGAAGCCTCGCTGCCCGGCGCGCTCAAGGTGGAGGTGCTGAGCGACCGCACCACCGGCATCCGTGCCTCGGTGTACCACGTGCAGCTCGAACTGGCCCTGGCCGTGCTGCTGGTGGTGCTGGTGATCTTCTTCTTCCTGCACAGCCTGCGTGCCACCGTCATCGCCAGCATCGCGGTGCCGATCTCGCTCATCGGCACGCTCGGCATCATGTACCTGCTGGGCTACAGCCTCAACAACCTGAGCCTGATGGCGCTGACCATCGCCACCGGCTTCGTGGTGGACGACGCGATCGTCATGATCGAGAACATCGCGCGCTACCTCGAGGAGGGCGAGCACCCCTTCAAGGCCGCGCTCAAGGGCGCGACGCAGATCGGCTTCACCATCATCTCGCTGACGGTGTCGCTGGTGGCGGTGCTGATCCCGCTGCTGTTCATGGGCGACGTGGTGGGGCGGCTGTTCCGAGAGTTCGCGGTGACGCTGGCCATCACCATCCTCATCTCCGCCGTGGTCTCGCTGACGCTGGTGCCCATGATGGCGGCGCGCTGGCTCAAGCCGCAGGCGGAAGAGGGCGGCCGTTTCGGTGCGCGCGTGCATGCCTTCTTCGAACGCGTCATCGCCCGCTACGACGGCTGGCTGCAATGGGTGCTGCGCCACCAGCCGATCACGCTGGTGGTGGCGGCGCTGACGCTGGCCCTGACCGTGTTGCTCTACGTCGTGATTCCCAAGGGCTTGTTCCCGACGCAGGACACCGGCCAGCTGCAGGCGCGCATCGAGGCCGCGCAGGACGTGTCGTACCTGCGCATGGCCGAGCTGCAGAAGTCGGCGGCCGCGGCCATCCTCGCCGACCCCGACGTGCGCAGCCTGAGTTCGGTGGTGGGCGTCGATGCAGCCAACAACACCGCGCTCAACACGGGCCGCATGCTGATCAACCTACGCGAGGGCCGCGACGCCCAGGCCAGCGTGATGCAGCGCCTGCGCGACCGCGTGCGCGCGGTCGCGGGCGTGACGCTGTACCTGCAGCCCACGCAGGACCTGACCATCGACGCCGAGACCGGCCCCACCGAATTCCGCGTCGCGCTCGAAGGCGTGGACACCGCCATCGTCAACGGCTGGGCCAAGCGGCTGGTCGAGCAACTGCGCGCCGTGCCCCAGGTGCGCAACCCCACCACCGACGCCGGCGCCCAGGGCCTGGCCGCGTATGTCGACGTCGACCGCAACACTGCCTCGCGGCTGTCGGTCACGGCCAGCTCGGTCGACGACGCGCTCTACAGCGCCTTCGGCCAGCGCATCGTCTCCACCATCTTCACCGAGACCAACCAGTACCGCGTGATCCTCGAAGCGCAGCGCGAGGCGCTGGCGTCGCCGCAGGGGCTGGGCAACCTTCAACTGCGCACCGGCGCGGGCACGCCGACGCCGCTGTCGTCCATCGCCACCATCCGCGAGCAGCTGGCGCCGCTCGCGATCACGCGCGTGGCGCAGTACCCGTCGGCCACCGTCGGCTTCGACACCGCGCCCGGCGTGGCGCTGGGCAAGTCGGTGACGGCGATCCGTGCCGCGGCCAAGGAAATCGGCCTGCCCGCCAGCGTGCGGCTCAACTTCCTGGGTGCGGCGGGGGCCTACGAGAAGTCGCTCACCAACCAGCTGTGGCTGATCCTGGCGGCGGTGGTGTGCGTGTACATCGTGTTGGGCGTGCTGTACGAAAGCTACATCCATCCGCTCACCATTTTGTCGACGCTGCCCTCGGCCGGCGTGGGCGCGCTGCTGGCGCTCATGGTCACCGGCAACGACCTGGGGGTGATCGGCATCATCGGCATCATCCTCTTGATCGGCATCGTCAAGAAGAACGCGATCATGATGATCGACTTCGCCATCGACGCCGAGCGCAACGAGGGCAAGTCGCCGCAAGAGGCCATTCACCAGGCGGCGCTGCTGCGCTTCCGGCCCATTCTGATGACCACGCTGGCGGCGCTTTTCGCGGCGCTGCCGCTGATGTTCGGCTGGGGCGAGGGCGCCGAATTGCGCCGGCCGCTGGGGCTGGCGATCTTCGGCGGACTGGTGGTGAGCCAGGTGCTGACGCTGTTCACGACGCCGGTGATCTATCTGGCCTTCGATCGCATGGGGCGCAGGTTCGGGGGGAAGCGTGATGCAGCGCATGCAGCTTGAGCACTGCCCGGACTTGCTTTCTGCCCCGTCGGAACGGGGCTGGGCTTTGCTCCCTCTCCCTCTGGGAGAGGGCAGGGGTGAGGGCGCCGGGCCTCTGAGCACGCACGCCAGTAGCCACCGCCCGGTGCCCTCACCCCAACCCTCTCCCAGAGGGCGAGGGAGCAAGGCGGGGTC
The DNA here is from genome assembly GCF_001984055.1 of Variovorax sp. KK3. GTDB lineage: Bacteria > Pseudomonadota > Gammaproteobacteria > Burkholderiales > Burkholderiaceae_C > Variovorax. Next base: position 37,726 of record NZ_LYVO01000066.1, on the reverse strand, counting down.
ATGAATTTATCCCGCCCCTTCGTCGAGCGCCCCATCGCCACGGTCCTGCTGACCATCGGCCTCGCGCTCTCGGGCATCGTCGCCTTCTTCGCGCTGCCCGTCTCGCCGCTGCCCCAGGTCGACTACCCGACCATCTCGGTGCAGGCCAGCCTGGCCGGCGCCAGCCCGAGCACCATGGCCTCCAGCGTTGCGACGCCCTTGGAGCGCCGCCTCGGTGTCATCCCGGGCGTCAACGAACTGACCTCGACCAGCTCCAGCGGCTCGGCGCGCGTCACGCTGCAGTTCGACCTGAGCCGCAACATCGACAGCGCCGCGCGCGAAGTGCAGTCCGCCATCAGCGCGGCCCGCGCCGACCTGCCGGCCACGCTGCGCAGCAACCCGACCTATCGCAAGCGCAACCCGGCCTCGGCGCCGGTCATGATCCTCGCGCTGACGTCCAAGACGCGCACGCCGGGCCAGATCTACGAAGCGGTGTCCAACATCGTGAGCCAGCGCCTGTCGCAGGTCGAGGGCGTGGGCGAGGTCGAGATCGGCGGCGGCTCGCTGCCCGCGGTGCGCGTGGAGCTGGAGCCCTTCTCGCTCAACCGCATGGGCATCAGCACCGAGGACGTGCGTGCCGCCATCCAGGCCAACAACGCCAACCGGCCCAAGGGCGCGATCGAAAGCGACGACCGCCGGCTGCAGATCTACACGCCCGCCCCGGGCCGCCGCGCCGCCGACTACCGCGACCTGGTGATCGCCTGGCGCAACAACGCCGCGGTGCGCCTGGGCGACGTGGCGCGCGTCATCGACAGCGTGGAGAACACGCGCACCCAGGGCCTCTTCAATGGAGAGCCAGCGGTCATCGTGCTGGTGACGCAGGCGCCCGGCGCCAACATCATCGAGACGGTCGACGGCGTGCGCAACCTCATGCCCGAGCTGCGCGCGCAGCTGCCGCAGGACATCGACATCCAGGTCGCCTCCGACCGCACCAACTCCATCCGCGCCTCGCTGCGCGAGATCGAGACCACGCTGATGATCTCGATCGTGCTCGTGGTGCTGGTGGTGGGCCTGTTCCTGCGCAAGGCACGCGCCACCATCATCCCGGCCGTGGCCACGGTGGTCTCGCTGCTCGGCACCTTCGGCGTGATGAAGCTGCTGGGCTTCAGCCTCAACAACCTGAGCCTGATGGCGCTGACGGTCGCCACCGGCTTCGTGGTCGACGATGCCATCGTGGTGCTCGAGAACACGGCACGCCACGTCGAAGCCGGCATGAAGCGCATGGAGGCCGCGCTGCGCGGCGCGCGCGAGGTGGGCTTCACGGTGCTGTCGATCAGCCTGTCGCTGGTGGCGGTGTTCATTCCGCTGCTGTTCATGGGCGGGCAGGTGGGCCGGCTCTTCCGCGAGTTCGCCGTCACGCTCTCGGCCGCCGTGATGATCTCGCTGGTCATCTCGCTGACCACCACGCCGATGCTGTGCGCCATGCTGTTGCGCAGCGAGGCCGAAGAAGGCCCCGGCAAGAAGCCCGGCCGCGTGCGCGCCTGGCTCGGCCGCCGCCTCGACGGCGCCTGGCGCTGGACCATGCGCTCCTACGCGCATAGCCTGGACTGGGCGCTGGCCAGCAAGGGCGTCGTCATGCTGGTGCTGCTGGCCGTGATCGGCCTCAACGTCTACCTGTTCAACGCCATCCCCAAGGGCTACTTTCCGCAGCAGGACAACGGCCAGCTCAACGCCGGCATCCGCGCCGACCAAAGCATCTCGTCCACCGCCGTGGCCGAGAAGCTGCGCCAGGCGGTCGACATCATCCGCAAAGACCCGGCGGTGGATTCGGTGACGGGCTTCTCCGGCGGCGGGCGTGCCGGCGGCGGCTTCATGTACGTCAACCTCAAGCCCCGCAGCCAGCGCACCGAGAAGACCCAGGTCGTCATCGACCGGCTGCGGCCGCAACTCAACCAGCTGGTCGGCCTGCGCGTCTTCCTGTTCCCGGTGCAAGACCTGCGCATGGGCGGGCGATCGAGCAATTCGAGCTACCAGTACACGCTCAAGAGCGACAACCTCGACGACCTGCGCAAATGGAGCGCGAAGCTGGCCGATCGCCTGCGCCAGGAAACCGCGCTCACCGACATCGACAGCGACGACTCGGCCAACGGCGTCGAGACCTTCGTCGAAGTCGACCGCGATGCCGCCGCACGCCTGGGCGTGACCTCGAGCGCGGTCGACGCAGCGCTCTACAACGCCTACGGCCAGCGCTCGGTCGCGACCATCTACGACGAGCTCAACCAGTACTCTGTGATCATGGAGTGGGCCCCGCGCTTCCAGCGCGCGCCGATCGCGCTCAAGGACCTGTACGTGCCCTCGACGATCAACACCGCGACGACGGCCAGCGGCGCCACCGTCACCAGCTCGGTGCAGCAGAACACCGATTCGAGTACCGGCACCTCCACCACCACCTCGGCCAATCCGGCCTCGCGCACCTCGTCGGCCGGCCAGCAGATCGCCACCACCACCACGCCGATGGTGCCGCTGTCGGCCTTCGTGAAGATCAGCGAGCGTGCGGTGCCGAGCTCCATCGACCACCAGGACACCGAGCTTGCGAGCACCGTGTCGTTCAGCCTGGCCGACGGCGTGAGCATCGCCGATGCGCGCCGCATCGTGGCGGCGGCCGAGGCCGACATCGCCATGCCGATCAACGTGCGCGGCAGCTTCCAGGGCACGGCGCTCGCGGCCCAGCAGTCGCAGGCGCAGCAGCTCATGCTGATCTTCGCGGCGCTGATCGTCATCTACATCGTGCTGGGCGTGCTCTACGAAAGCCTCGTGCATCCGGTGACGGTGCTGACCACCTTGCCATCGGCCGGCGTGGGCGCGGTGCTGGCGCTGCTGCTCTTCCGCATGGAGTTTTCCATCATCGCGCTGATCGGCGTGTTCCTGCTGATCGGCATCGTCAAGAAGAACGCGATCCTGATCATCGACTTCGCGCTCGAGGCCGAACGCGCGCGCGGCCTCACCGCGGTCGAGGCGGTGCGCGAGGCCTGCCTGCTGCGCTTCCGTCCGATCCTCATGACCACGCTCGCCGCCGCGCTGGGTGCGCTGCCGCTGGCCATCGGCTTCGGCGAAGGCGCCGAGCTGCGCCAGCCGCTTGGCGTGGCCATCATCGGCGGGCTGATCGCGAGCCAGCTGCTCACGCTGCTGACCACGCCGGTGGTCTACGTGCTGCTCGACAAGGTGCGCCGCCGGCCCGCCAACGAGAAATTCCTGAGCCGCGCGTCCAGCGACCCCGAGCACGCGCCTTCGCCTTCTTCCCAGGGGCTGCTGTGACGGCGCGGCCCGCAGTACCCATTGCATCGACCATGACGCTCTCGACCCTTTCGTCTCACCCGCCCCGGCGTGTTGCCGCCGCCGTGCTGCTGGCCTGCCTGCTGGCCGGCTGCGCCACCGGCCCGGCCTACGAGCCGCCGTCGTCCGCCTTGCCTGCAGCCTGGAAGGAAGCCCCCGCGGCAGAAGGCTGGCTGCCCGCCGCTCCGGCAGACGCGCTGGATCGCGGCGAATGGTGGAAGCTCTTCGGCGACCCGGCGCTCGACGACCTGGCCGGCCGTGTGCAGGTGTCCAACCAGAACATCGCCGCCGCCGTCGCCAGCTACGCGCAAGCGCAGGCGGTGGTGCGCGAGCAGCGCGCGGCGCTGTTCCCGCAGGTGTCGGCCGGCGGCAGCGTGCGCCGTTCGGGCGCGCGCAACACGTCGCCGACCAACTTGTCGAGCGCCAGCCTGCAGGCCGACTGGGCGCCCGACGTGTGGGGCCGGCTGCGGCAGGCCGTGAGCGGCGCACAGGCCAGCGCTCAGGCCAGCGAGGCCGACCTCGCATCGGCGCGGTTGTCGGCCGTGGGCGAACTCGCCACCAACTACTTCGCGCTGCGCGAGGCCGATGCCGAACTGCGCCTGCTCGACATCACCCTCGAAGGCTACCAGCGCAGCCTCGAGATCGCGCGCAACCGCTACAACGCCGGCATCGCGGCGCAGACCGACGTGCTGCAGGCGCAGACGCTCTACGTCAACACCCAGGCCGAGCGCGTGGTGCTCAAGCGCAGCCGCGACACGCTGGAGCATGCGATCGCCGTCCTGGTGGGGTCGGCGCCCGCCGACTTCAACCTGCCGGTGGAGGCCGATTGGCGGCCCGTGGTGCCGGGCATCCCGACCGGCGTGCCCTCGACGCTGCTGCAGCGCCGCCCCGACATCGCCGCGGCCGAGCGCGCGGTGGCCGCGGCCAACGCGCAGATCGGCGTCGCACGCTCGGCGTACTTCCCCAACTTCGGCCTGAGCGCCGCGCTCAGCAGCAGCGCGAGCCGCGTCGGCGACCTGTTCAACGCATCGAACATGCTGTGGTCGCTGGGCCTGTCGGTCGCGCAGACGGTGTTCGATGCCGGCGCCATCGGCGCACAGGTCGACCAGGCCAAGGCCGCGCACGAAGCCGCGGTGGCGCGCTACCGGCAGACGGTGCTCACGTCCTTCCAGAACGTCGAGGACCAGCTCACCGCCGGCGCCAGCCTCGCGCAGCAGGAAGGTTTGCGGCGCGAGGCCTCGGCAGCGGCCGACAAGACCGAGCAGCAATTCCTCAACCGCTATCGCCAAGGCCAGGTCGACTTCACCGACGTGGTGACCGCGCAGGCATCCGCACTCAATGCGCGGCGCACCGTGCTGCAGCTGCAAGTGAACCGGCAGAACGCGGCCGTGGCCTTGATCCAGGCGCTGGGCGGTGGATGGCAGGCCGGCTCGACGGGCGGCTAGGCGCTTATGGCGTCCAGACCAGCGCCTTGTAGAAGTACAACTCCGCGTCCAGCGCCCAGCGAATGTTCATGGCCTGCCTGAAGCCGTGCTGCTCGCCCGCGAACAGCAGGTACAGCGCCGAGATGCCGCGCGCGCGCAGCGCCGCGACCATCGCCTCGGTCTGGCTCGGCGGCACGACCTTGTCTTCCGCACCCTGGAAGAAGGCGACCGGCGCATCGAGCCGGTCGGCGTGGTGCACGGGCGAACGATCGACGTAGGCCTGCGCTTCGGAGAGCGGCGCGATCAGCCAGTCGAGGTAGCGCGATTCGAACTTGTGCGTGTCGTGTGCCAGCGCGGCGGGGTCGCTCACGCCATAGTGGCTGCCGCCGGCCTTGAAGCGCGCGCGCACGGCAGGGTCCGGGTGCGTGAGGCAGGTGAGGGCGGTGAACCCGCCCGCGCTGCCGCCGGTGATGACCGTGCGCGCTGGGTCCACCTCTTGCCGGTCGACGAGGAAGGCCACGGCTGCCGCGCAGTCCCGCGCGTCGACGATGCCCCATTGCAGGTTCAGCCGGTTGCGGTAGTCGCGGCCATAGCCCGTGCTGCCGCCGTAGTCGACATCGACCACGGCGATGCCGCGGCTGGTCCAGAACTGGATGCGCAGGTCCAGGCTGCGTGAGGCCGACGAGGTCGGGCCGCCGTGGCATCGGACCAGCAACGGCGGCAGTGCGCCGGGCGATGCTCGGAAGCCGGGGTTGCAGGGCGGGTAGAACAGCGCGAAGGCCGTTGCGCCGCCGGGCACCGGAAACTCGATCAGGCGAGGCACCGAGAGATGCGCGCGCAGCGCCGGATCGTCGGTGATCTTCGATTCGCTCTTGACGACCTTCGCGTCGCCGCTCGCAGGGTCGAGCACGACGACCGCGCCCGCGAGCGCCGCCGCACCGGCCTTGAACACGACCCGGCCGCCGCCCGCGCGCAGCGACGCGAACTCCGTCCACGGCAGCTCGACGGGCGCGAGCGTGCCGTCGTCCAGGCCCAGGCGCGCGAGTCGGCCGAAGCCGTTCTCGACGTACGCGCAGACGACCTGCCGTGGCGACACGAAGGCATAGGTCGACATGCCGAAGCCCCACTGCGCCCGCCCGAATTCCGCGGCCTTCGGGCACAGAGCGGTGATGCCGCCGTCGGCACCGCGCCGGTAGAGGTTCCACCACCCTGACAGGTCCGACACGAAGTGCAGCAGGCCGTCGGGCGACCACTCGGGCTGGAACACCGATTCGCCTGGTCCGCCCGCCACGCGACTCGCGTTCGACACCGACTCGCCGTCGAACTCGCCGACCCAGAGTTCGGTCGAGGTCCAGGGCATGTGCGGGTGGTGCCAGGCCAGCCATGCGAGCCGCGTGCCATCGGGGCTCAGGCGCGGCGATGCGTAGAAGTCGTTGCCTTGCACGATCGGCACGCCTTCGCTTTCGGTGTTCAGGCCCAGCACGACGAGGGTGTTGACGGCCTCCCGGTCTGCGTCGCGATGGTCTTCCCGAACGCCGATCCACAGCTGCCGGCGCAGATCGATCTGCCCATCGGCGTAGCGCAATGCCGCGCCCTTCGTCGCCGGTGTCAGCGCGACCGGGGCACTGCCGGCATCGTGCCGGTCGAGGCGATAGAGCCGCTGGTCCGCGAAGTTCGAAAAGCAGACCGTGCCGCCGGCCACCGCCACCGAGCCGCCGCCGTATTCATGCACGCGGGTTCGCACGGAGAAGGGCGCCGGCGTGACGTCGACGGGCGTTCCATCGCTTCCCAGGCGCACGAGCACCTGTCGGCCGGCCTCGACCGGGCGGCCCTCCAGCCAGTAGATGTCCTCGCCATCGACCAGCACATCGGCCAGCGAGGTCTGCGCCGTGGCGATCAGTTCCGAGGTGATCGGTGAATCCCAACTGCCGAAGGCAGCGGTGGTGGGCGTGGGCGTGGTCATGCGCGCATTGTTCCACCGGCCATGGCGCGGCGCAGCATGGCGCTGCTGTGTGACGCGATGCCACGCATGCCCGTTGCGCACTGTTCAACCTTGTAGCAATGAAAGGGGAAAACCCGCACGAGGCACGGCCGGAAGCAGCCCGAAACGACCCGAATCGCCACGTTCGACGGCTGCGCTGCATGGCACGGCACTTGCCCCTTCGAAGCGTGGAGGGCGCGCTCGGCGAGCGCATCCACGACCACGATCCACCCCGCAAGGAGACACCATGCAACTGAAGCTCTTGACTGCGCTCATATCCCTCGGCCTGGCCGGCGCCGCCGCCAATGCCCAGGTCACCGACAAGATGATCCAGTCGGAAGCCACGGCCACCGGCAACATCCTGACCTGGGGCATCAACACCCAGGGCCAACGCTACTCGCCGCTCAAGCAGGTCAACGCCGGCAATGCCGCGAAACTGCTGCCGGTGTGGGCGTTCTCGTTCGGTGGCGAAAAGCAGCGCGGGCAGGAGTCGCAGCCGGTCATCATGAACGGCAAGATGTTCGTCACCGCCTCGTACTCGCGCATCTTCGCGCTCGACGCCGTGACCGGCAAGAAGCTGTGGAAGTACGAGCACCGCCTGCCCGAGGGCATCATGCCCTGCTGCGACGTGGTCAACCGCGGCGCCGCGCTCTTCGACAACCTGGTGATCTTCGCGACGCTCGACGCGCAGCTGGTCGCGCTCGACCAGGCCACGGGCGACGTGGTCTGGAAGGAGAAGATCGACGACTACGCCGCCGGCTATTCCGCCACGGCCGCGCCCATCATCGCCAACGGCGTGATGCTGACCGGCGTGTCGGGCGGCGAGTTCGGCGTGGTCGGCCGCGTCGAGGCCCGCGACCCGAAGACCGGCAAGCTGCTGTGGACGCGGCCCACCGTCGAAGGCCACATGGGCTACACCTACGACAAGGACGGCAACAAGAAGGAGAACGGCGTCTCCGGCACCGTCAACAAGAGCTGGCCCGGCGACCTGTGGAAGACGGGCGGCGCGGCCACCTGGCTCGGCGGCACCTACGACGCGAAGACCGGGCTCGCGTACTTCGGCACCGGCAACCCGGCCCCGTGGAACAGCCACCTGCGCGAGGGCGACAACCTCTACTCGTGCTCGACCGTCGCCATCGACGTCAAGACCGGCCAGATCAAGTGGAGCTACCAGTCGACGCCCAACGACAGCTGGGACTTCGACGGCGTCAACGAGTTCGTCACCTTCGACATGGACGGCAAGCGCGTCGGCGGCAAGGCCGACCGCAACGGCTTCTTCTACGTGAACGACGCCACCACCGGCAAGCTGATCAACGCCTTCCCCTTCGTCAAGAAGATCACCTGGGCCACCAGCATCGACATGAAGACCGGCCGGCCCAATTTCGTGGCCGACAACCGGCCGGGCGACCCGACCATCGGCGACGGCGGCAAGAAGGGCAGCGCGGTGTTCGCGGCGCCCGGCTTCCTCGGCGGCAAGAACCAGATGCCGATGGCCTACAGCCCCGACACCAAGATGTTCTACGTGCCCGCCAACGAATGGGGCATGGACATCTGGAACGAACCGGTCGCTTACAAGAAGGGCGCCGCCTACCTGGGTGCCGGCTTCACGATCAAGCCGCTCAACGAGGACTACATCGGCTCGCTGCGCGCTTTCGATCCCAAGACCGGCAAGCTGGCATGGGAAGTGAAGAACGGCGCGCCGCTGTGGGGTGGCGTGCTGACCACCGGCGGCAACCTCGTGTTCTGGGGTACGCCCGAAGGCTACCTGAAGGCCGCCGACGCCAAGACCGGCAAGGTGGTCTGGGAGTTCCAGACCGGCTCCGGCGTGGTCGCGCCGCCCGTCACCTGGATGCAGGGCGGCGAGCAGTACGTGAGCGTGGTGTCGGGCTGGGGCGGTGCCGTGCCGCTGTGGGGCGGCGAAGTGGCCAAGAAGGTCAACCTGCTCGAGCAGGGCGGCATGGTCTGGGTGTTCAAGATCCCGGGCGGTGGCGGCGGCAGCAGCAAGCCGCGCACGGCGAGTGCCGCCACCTCGACCAAGGTCGCATCGAACTAGGCTGGCCCATGAACCCCACGATGAACGACGTGGCCGCCAAGGCCACACGGAGAAGCTTTGCCCTTCGATTGGCCGGCGGCGCCTGTGCCGTGGCCTGCGTGCCCGGTGCGGCTTGGTCCGCCACGCGCGTCGAAGAAGCTGATGAAACTGCGGTCGCGTTGGGCTACAAGCACGACACGAAGAAGGTCGATGCGAAGAAGTACCCCAAGCATGCCGCGACGCAGCGCTGCAACAACTGCGGCCTGTGGCAAGGCGCGGCCGCCGACCCGTGGGCCGGTTGCTCGATGTTCGGCCGCAAGCACATCGCGGCCGAAGGCTGGTGCATGGCATGGGTGCAGAAACCGGGCTGAGCCCGACCATGGCGCCCACGGCCCCGCGTTCCGCACGTCGAGGCACGGCAGGGCGCCTTCGCGCGGCACGGTGCGAGTTCGGCACCGCGCGGCGCGGCGACCTGGTCTGGGTCCTCGCGATCGTGGTCGGCACCTTCCTGCTCTCGAGCGCCTTCGAACTGCAGGAGCGCCTGGCGCGGGTGTTCGCGCGGCACGAAGCCTGGCAGATCGACGAACTGCCGTTCGCGCTGATGGCCTTGTCGCTCGGCCTGGCCTGGTATGCGTGGCGCCGGCGCGCCGAGGCCACGCAGCTGCTGGAACGCAATCGCGAACTGACACAGCGGCTCATCACCGTGCAGGAAAGCGAGCGCCTCGCGGTCGCGCGCGAGCTGCACGACGAGCTGGCGCAGCACTGCACGGCCATCCGCTTCGAAGCCGCCTGCATCCAGCGCGCCCGTTCGCTGGACCAGGCGGGCGATGCCGCGGCGCGCGTCTCGTCGTCGGCCGAGCTGCTGCAGGAAGGCGTGCGCCGCCTGCTTCGCCGACTGCGGCCGGCCGAACTCGATTCGCTCGGCCTGGTCGCGGCGCTGGCCGCGCTCTGCGAAGACTGGTCTGCGCGCACCGGAACCCGATGCGGCTTCAGCCACGAGGGCGACGTCGGCGGCCTGGGGCAGGCGGTCGAGACCGCCGCGTTCCGCGTCGCGCAGGAGGCGCTGACCAACGTCGTGCGGCATGCGAGCGCGCGGCACGTGGCCGTCGACCTCGCGGCGACGCCGGGCGGCATCACGCTGCGCGTGGTGGATGACGGCAACGGCTTCTCCGCGTCGCAACGAGGCCGCGGCTTCGGTCTGATGGGCGCCGCCGAACGGGCGGCCGCGCTGGGCGGCATGTTCTGCACCCTCAGCACGCCCGGGATGGGCACGCAGGTAAGGCTCGAGCTGCCGGTGATGCGCACGCGTGCTTGCACAGCGACACCGGCACCGACACCGACGTCGACCCGGCACGAGGAGGGCGTCTCGTGATCCGCCTGCTGCTCGTCGACGACCACCCCGTGGTGCGCGCCGGCTACCAGCACCTGCTGGAGCAGGGCGGCGACATGACCGTGGTGGCGCAGGGCGGCAACGTGGACGAAGGCTGCGTGCTGTACGCACGGCACGCGCCGGACATCACCATCACCGACCTGTCGATGCCGGGCCCCAGCGGACTGGAGCTGGTGCGCCGCCTGCGCGAGCGCGCACCCGACGCGCTCACGCTGGTGTTCAGCATGCACGACAGCGACATGCTCGTGCAGCGCGCGCTCGAACTTGGCGCGCGCGGCTTCGTGTCGAAAAGCAGCGCGCCCGATTGCCTCATCGATGCCGTGCATGCGGTGATCGGCGGGCGCCGCTACCTGAGCCCCGACCTGCCGCAGCGCCTGCTCAAAGGCATCCTCGATGCGCCGGGCTTCGAGTCGCTCACGCAACGCGAGTTCGAGATCTTCCAGATCCTCTCGCGCGGCGAATCGCTGGCCGACTGCGCGCGCTCGCTGCACCTGAGCCCCAAGACGGTGTCGAACCACCAGAGCCTCATCAAGGACAAGCTCGGCATCGGCACGACGGCGGCGATGGCGCACCTGGCGATTCGCCACGGGTTGATCCAGCCCGTCGGATGTTGAGGGCACACGCGGGAATTCTTCCCTGTCTCCACGGCGGCATTCCTTCTACCTTGGGCCATGGCGCACCAGCGCGCCTGGACAACCCCGAGGAGACACATTCGATGAACCGCACCGCACGCTTTCCCACCTTCGCCATGGCGCCGCTGGCCGCCGCCAGCCTCATGTTCTGCCAGTCGACCGCAGCACTCGCGCAAGATGCCGGCGCGCCGCGCGAGTTGCCGGCGGTCGATGTCGTCGCAACGGCGCCGCTGCCTGGCTTCGACGTGCCGCGCGACCAGGTGCCGAGCAATGTGCAGACGGCCACCGGCGCCGATCTGGACGACCTGCACGCACCGGACCTGACGAACTACCTCACGCGCGCCGTCGGCGGCGTGACGGTGAACGAGACGCAGGGCAACCCCTTCCAGCCCGACGTCAACTACCGCGGCTTCACCGCGTCGCCGCTGCTCGGCACGCCGCAGGGCCTGTCGGTCTTCATGGAGGGCGTGCGGCTCAACCAGCCGTTCGGCGACGTCGTGAGCTGGGACCTGATTCCGCGCTCGGCGATCTCGACCCTCACCCTGATGCCGGGGAGCAACCCGCTGTTCGGGCTCAACACGCTCGGCGGCGCGCTGGCGATCCAGACCAAGGACGGCCTCAGCAACCCCGGCACGTCGGTGCAGGCGATGGGTGGCTCCTGGCACCGCGGAGCGATCGAGTTCGAGACCGGCGGCAGCGACAAGGACAGCGGATGGAACTGGTTCGTCACGGGCAACCGCTTCCACGAAAAGGGCTGGCGCCGCGAATCACCGTCGGACGTGACGCAGCTCTTCGCCAAGGTCGGCAGGACCACGCGCGACGGCAGCGTGTCGCTGACCACTGCCCTCGCCGACAACGACCTCACCGGCAACGGCACGCAGGAGCTGGGCGCCCTGCGGCGCGACTGGTCCAGCGTGCGCACGATTCCCGACAGCACCAAGAACCGATCGGCCTTCCTGAACCTCTCGATGACGCAGGCGCTCGACGAACGCTGGACCTTCTCGGGCAACCTCTACCACCGCGACATCAAGACCCGCACCTACAACGGCGACGTCAACGACGAGGCCTTCAGCGAATCGGTGTACCAGCCCAGCGCAGGCGAGCGCGCAGCCCTGCAGGCCGCGGGCTTCACCGGGTACCCGACGAGCGGCGCGACCGCGACGAACACGCCGTTCCCGCGCTGGCGCTGCATCGCCAACGCCCTGCTCAACACCGAGCCCGGCGAGAAATGCAACGGCCTCGTCAACCGCACGGAGACGAAGCAGCACAACACCGGCCTCGCCGGGCAGATCTCGGGGGCGGCGACGACCGGCGGCATCGGGCATGCGCTGGTGTTCGGCGCCGCCTACGACACGAGCCGCGTGCGCTTCAACCAGAGCTCGCAATTCGGCTACATCAACGCGGATCGCAGCATCACGCCGGTGTTCGGCCCGGGTGCCTTCGCCGACGGCACGCAGGACTCCGAGAACGCGTTCGACGCGCGGGTCGACCTGTCGAGCCGCACGAGCACGGCCAGCCTCTACGCGAGCGACACCATCGCGTTCAACCCGCGCACCCACCTCACGCTCTCGGGCCGCTACAACCGCACGACCGTGCGCACCACCGACCAGATCACGCCCGGCGGCGGACCCGGTTCGCTCGATGGCCGCCACACCTTCAGCCGCTTCAATCCGGCCGTGGGCCTGACCTTCGCCGCCGCCGACAGCGTGACGCTCTACGCCGGCGTCAACCAGGGCAGCCGCGCGCCGACGGCCATCGAGCTGGGCTGCGCGGACCCCGCGAGCCCCTGCAAGCTGCCCAACTCCTTCGCGGGCGACCCGCCGCTCAAGCAGGTGGTCACGACGACCTTCGAGGCCGGCCTGCGCGGCGTGGCCCCGCCCGGGCTGGCCTGGAACGCGGGCGTGTTCCGCTCCGACAACAAGGACGACCTGCTCTTCGTGGCCGACGATTCGAGCGGCTTCGGCTACTTCAAGAACTTCGGCAAGACCCGCAGGCAGGGCATCGAACTCGGCTTGCAGGCGACGCCCGCGGAGGGCCTGTCGGTCGGAGGCAACCTCATGCTGCTCGACGCGACCTACCGCACCGCCGAGACCGTCGGCGGCTCGGGCAACAACAGCAACGACCAGGCGGCGGCCGGATTCCCGGGCACAGAAGGCAACATCCAGATCCGCCCGGGCGACCGCATCCCCATGCTGCCGCGACAGGTGCTCAAGCTGTACGCCGACTACGCGCCCAGCGCGCAATGGCGCATCGGCCTGGACATGCTCGCGAGCAGCGGCGCCAACTTGCGCGGCAACGAGAACGGCCGCCACGTGCCCGACGGCCTGTTCTACACCGGGCCGGGGCGCACGGCCGGCTATGCGGTGGTGAACCTCGGCGTCGACTACAAGCCGCGGCCGGGTCTCAAGTTCTTCGTGCAGGTCGCCAACCTGTTCAATCGCAAGTACGCCACCGGCGGGCAGCTCGGCACCAACGGCTTCACGGCCAACGGTGCGTACATCGCGCGCGGGCTGCCGCAGAACGCCAACGGCGACTTCCCGGTGAGCCGCGCGAGCCTGGTGTCGCCCGGCGCGCCGCGCGCGGTCTGGGTGGGGATGCGCTACACCTTCGGCACCTGAACGGGCGGCGCGGCGCCGTCGCGCGTGTCGAGCAGCAGGCCGGGCGTGGCTGCCCAGTGGCCCGACTTGTCGACCCACAGCGCGTCGACGTTCCACCGCCGCGCCACCACGCGCGCCTGCGCAGGGCCGGCCACGAAGAAGACCTTGGTCAGCGCATCGGCGATCGCACCGCTGGGCGCCGCCACGGTCACGGCCGACAGCGAGGGCGGCGAGTAGCCGGTGCGCGGGTCGAAGATGTGGTGATGCCGGCGGTCGGCGCTGAAGGCGGTGAGGTTGTCGGCCGAGGTCGCGACGCAGCGGCCGTCGGTGATCAGGCGCGCGATCAGGGCCTGCTCTTCGTGCGGGTCCGCGATGCCGAGCGCCCACGGACGCGACGCCTTGTTGCGGCCGAGCGGCGCGAACTCGCCCGCGTCGACGAGCGCGTGACGAATGCCGTGCTTCGCGAGCACCGTGCGCGCCAGGTCCGCCGCGTAGCCTTGCGCGATGCCGTTGAGCGTGACGGCCATCGCCGGCATGTCGAAGCGGATGCGCCGGCGCGAGACGTCGAGCGCGCGCCAGTCGATGCGCGCGCGTGCGGCCGCGACTTCGCCGGGCTCGGGGAGGCGGCCCGCGCGTTGCGCCGATTCGAACGCGGTCCACAGCGGTTGCACCGTCACGTCGAACGCGCCTTCGCTGTCGCGCGACACGGCATGCGCGATGCCGAGAATCTCCACCAGCTCCGCCGGCGGCAAATTCAGGTGGCCGTCGCGGTTCAATCGCGAGACCGCGCTGTCGGGGTCGAACAGGCTCATCTGGCCATGGACGCGGCGCAGGGCCGCCACCGCGGCATCGAGCGCGCGATCGAGCACGCCGACGTCCTCATGCGCCGCCTGCAGCATGAGCGTGGTGCCGAAGGCGAGAAACGAGCGCTGCCGCCAGGCGGCGGCGTGCGTGGCCGGCGACACGCGCGACAACCCCGCGAGGGCACCGAGGCCCATCGTGGCCCGCAGCAATTGCCGCCGCCTCATGCCTGCGCTCCCGCCGCTGCCGGCAAGGGCCGAATCGCGATGACGCGGTTGCGCCGCCTGGCGATCAGTGGGGCGCAGCGTTCCGGGCTGTCGTGGATGGCCACGCAGTCCAGGCACTGGAAGCATTCCTCGTAGACGATCGCGCCGCTCGGCTCGATGGCCTGGTATTCGCAGCGATGGCGGCAGGTCTGGCAGGGCGTGCCGCATTCGGCGCGGCGCGGAATCCAGCGCAGCAGCCGCACGCGGCCGAGCAGCCCGAGGCCGGCACCCAGCGGGCACAGGTAGCGGCAGAAGCCCTTGTAGACGAACACGTTCAGCAGCAGCAGGCCAGCAGCCCACGCCACGAAGGGCCACGAACGATCGAAGCCGAGCGTGATGGCGGTCTTGAAGGGCTCGATTTCCACCGCGCGGTCGGCCGCCGTCGGCGACACCACGGCCAGCACCACGATCAGCGCGAGCACGCCGTACTTGATCCACTTGAGCCGCGCGTCGAGGCCGCGATGCAGCTTGATGCGCCGGATGCCCACGAACTGTGCGGCCTGCGCCACCAGTTCCTGCATCGCGCCGTAAGGGCACAGCCATCCGCAGAAGGTGCCGCGGCCCCATGCCACCAGCGTGAGCGCGACGAAAGCCCACAGCGCGACCGTCATCGGGTCGTAGAGAAAGAAGCTCAGGTCGCGCCCCGCCGCGACGGCCTGCACCAGCGCCGTGATGTTGACGATCGACAGCTGGCCCTGCGCGAACCATCCGATGAAGACCAGCGTGAAGACGAGGTAGCCGGTGCGCAGGCGCGCGAGGCGCGCCGGGCTGGCGACGATCCACCAGGGCCGGGCCAGCACCAGCGCCAGCAGCAGCAAGGCGCCGGCCAGCACGCCCAGCTCCCAGGCCCGCCCGCGCCAGATGTCGTGCCAGCGCTTGTTGTCGGCGTCGGGCTGCAGCAACTGGTCCGCCGGCATGGCGTAGGGCAGCGGGAAGCTGCGGCTCACGCGCTCCGGGTAGACCATGCCTTTCTCACGCGTCACGCGCAGGGCCAGGTCGAGCGGCCGCGAAGGGTCCAGCCCGGCCGGGCCGATCACGCGGAACACCTTGGCATCGGCACGGCGCAGCTCGGCGGGCAGCGCGAGCGGGTCGTCGAGGTCGAGGTCGCGCAGCTCGATCGGCAGCTCGCCCTGCTTCAGGCTCAGGCGGTCGGGCACCGCGCCGCGCACGAACTTGTCGCCGACGAAGGTGTTGGGGCCGGCGGCGATCACCAGCAGCGCGTGGTCGCCCGCATCGATGCGCCCGAGCAGGTGCTGCCAACCGGCTTCGGACATCAGATTGCGCCCGACCAGCGGCGAGTTCAGGTAGGTGACGTACAGCTCGGTGCTGGGGTCGGACGCGACGGTGGCAGCGGAGCGCTCGACCCCGCTGCCCTGGAAGGCCTTCTCGATCGCATCCTGCGAGAGCCGAACGCGCTGGATGAGCCCGGCCTCCATCAGCTGCTGCCAGCTCGCCGGCGCATAGGTGTCGCGCCGCACGCGGGCGACCAGCTCGGGGTCGCGGCCCGCCGCGAAGCCGAGCTTGGCGCGCGCCACCCGCAGCGCGGACGAGAGCAGGCTCTGGTTGAGGATGCGCACCGATGCGGTCGCTTTCGCCACGCCGTCGATGTAGACGTTGGCGCTGCCGAGGGCTTCGCCACGGTTGGCGTTGGAGCCGATCTTGATGCTCTGCTGCAGCGACAGGTCTTTGTACTGCGCCGCGAAGCCCAGCAGCGGCGCCTCGCCCAGCCCTTCGAGAAAGACCGGCTCGTGCTGCGACAGCACGCGCACGTCGAGGAACACGCCTTTGGGATCGAGCGCGACCAGCAGGTTGAAAGGCGTGCCCGAAAAGCCCGGAATGGGCGCGAAGTCGATCGACTCGAAGACGTAGCCGGCCAGCACCTGGGCGGTCGCGTCCTGCTTGAAGATCGGCCACACGGGCAACTGCGTGTCCTTCTCGCCCACGGTCAGCGGCGGGGGAAAGGCCTTCTGCATGTCCGTGCGTGTCAACACGCCTGCATGGGCGATGGCCGTCACTGCGGACAGCAGCGCCAGGCACAAGGTCAACCACCAGCGCCGCATCGCCGTCGTCACACCGGGCCCAGGCCCAGGCGCTCCACGATCTGTTTTTCGGCCGCGAGCGCCGCACGCATGCTGCGCCCGTATTCCGCGCTGTCGAGGTAGGCGACTTCCTGGTCGTAGCGGCCCAGTTCGGCGATGTGCCGGGGGTCGAACAGGGCCGCCTTGAAGGCATCGTGCAGGCGCTGAACGATCGACGGGTGCAGGCCCCGCGGCCCGGCCAAGCCGTACGGCGACATCGCGACGATGTCGTGGCCCAGCTCCTTCATGGTCGGCACCTCGGGCCACCGCTTGCTGCGCGCGGCGCCGAAGGTCGCGAGCAGGCGCAGCCGGCCGGTGTCGACGAAGGGCGCGAAGCCGTTGGCATTGACGCCGGCCATCAGCTGCCCGGCCGACAGCGCGATCATCTGCTCGGCCGCGCCTTTGTAGGGCACGTGCAGGTAGCGCAGACCGCGGCTGGCGAACAGGGCATCGAGCGCGACGTGGGGCGTGGTCCCCACGCCGTTGGTCGCCAGGGCCAGCTGGCCGGGGTGTGCCGCGGCGTAGTCGAGCAGGTCGGACACGCTGCGCAACGGGCTGTCGGTCGGCACCAGCAGGCCGAAGGTGACGCCGCTCACCTGCAGGATCGGCGTGGTGTCGCGGATCGGGTCCCACGTCACCTTTTGCGTGAAGGGCGCGCGGAACACCGGCTGCGGCATCTGCGCCAGCGTGTAGCCATCGGCCGCGGCGTTCTGCAGGATCGGCATCGCCAGCGTGCCGCCGGCGCCGCCGCGGTTCTCGATGACGATGCGCTGGCCGAGCACGCGGCCCGCCAGCTCGGCCAGCACGCGCAACGTGATGTCGGTGCCGCCGCCGGCCGTCCAGGGCACCCAGAGGAACAGGGGGCGCACGGGGAAGTCGTCGGCCCCGCGCTGGGCGCGAACCCACGAAGCGGTGGCGGCGGTGGCGGCGGCGGCCGCGGCCGCGGCGACGCCTGCCTGCAGCAACGTGCGCCGCTTCACGCGGAGCCCCGCTGCGTCAGCCCACCGAAGCCGCGCTGCGGGTCGTAGCCCCAGCAGGCCAGCGCGAAGCACACCAGCAGCGTGGCGCAGACGACCAGCGGCGCGGCGCCCGGGTCCTTGCCGTAGAGGGCGAAGCGAATCCATTCGACCGCATGCGTGAACGGATTGAACAGCGCGGCGCGGTACACCCAGGTCGCGCCCGATTCCTCCAGCTTCCACAACGGGTAGAGCGCCGTGGAAAGGAAGTACATCGGAAAGATCACGAAGTTCATCGTGCCGGCGAAGTTCTCGAGCTGGCGCACGTACACCGACAGCAGCAGGCCCAGCGATGCGAGCATCAGCGCCGACACGAGCGTAGCCGCCAGCGCATGCAGGAGCGGCAGCGGCGCCATCGGCAAGGTGGTGCCCAGCAGGGCCGCCACGGCGACGAAGGCCAGCACCTGCACCAGGCTCAGCAGCGTGGTCGCCAGCATCTTCGAGAACAGCAGGAACCAGCGCGGCAGCGGCGCGGTCAGCAGCAGCCGCATCAGGCCCATCTCGCGGTCGTACACCATGGCCAGCGAGGACTGCATGCCGTTGAAGAGCAACACCATGCCGATCAGGCCCGGCGCGATGTAGACGTCGTAGGGCACGTAGGTGTCGTAGGGCTCGACGATGGCCACGCCGAAGACGTTGCGGAAGCCGGCCGCGAACACCGCGAGCCACAGCACCGGGCGCACGAGTGCCGACAGCAGCCGCGCCTTCTGCTGCCAGAACTTGACCAGCTCGCGCATCACGATCGCGCGCAGCGCCCGGGAGGCATGCGCCGCGCCGTGGCCGGACGCGGCGATGGTGGGCGGGGCCACGGCGCTCACGGCGCGGCCTTGCAGGAGGACTCGGGCGCGTCGGTGCCGAGCGTGTCGAGCACGTTCTTCGCATGCATCACACCCTCGACCGGCGCCGAGCCGATGACGGCCATGCCGTCGGTCAGCAGCATCGGCTGGCGCAGCTGGTGGTCCCAGGCGCGGAAGCTCAGGCGCATGCCCTTGAAGCCGTCGAGCGTGAAGTCGGCGCGGTTGAGCGCAGCGTTCAACCTGGCGGGCTGGGGCGCGGCGGGCTGCTGGAGCGCGGCCTGCAGCAGGGCCTTGGCGCCGATGTAGGCGGCCCAGTCGTGGCTGGTCATCGGCCGGCGGGCTTCGCGCCTGAAGCGGCGTTCGAGCTGCGGCGCGCCGTAGCGGTCGAAATGCGGTGCCCAGGCCGCCGCGCTCATGCCGGCGTCGCCGACCACGGGGCGCGGCAACGCGATGCGATAGGGCAGCGTGCGAGCGAACTCGCCGTCGCCGTCCACCACCCAGACGACGTCGTAGTCGCCGCCGACGGCCGCGGTGCCGGTCAGCAGAAGCGGGTTCGCCAGGTCGCGCTCCCGCGGGTCGGCCGACAGCTTGAAGTTCTTCACGGCCACCTGCTTGAGGCCGAGGCGCTTCAGCGCGGCCTGTGCCAGGGCCAGTCGCGACGCGTCGTCGGGGCGGGGGCCGGCGAGCAGCAGCACGCGCGTCCACTTGCGAACGAGCAGGGCCTGCCCCAGCGCGTCGGCGCGCATGCGGTCGCCGGGCAAGGCGTGGAACAGGTTGGCGCGGCAATTGAGCTGTCGCGACGATTCGGCGCTGTCGCCGACGTTGATCAGCGGTATCGCGCTCGCCGCGCTGGCGGCGGCCATCCACGGCGACGGCAGGTCGAGCAGGGCGGCCGCGGCACCGGCCTTGTCGAGCTGGCGCATCTGCGTGACGGCGTCGTCGGCGGAGGTCGCATCGCGCACGCTGACTGCGACCTGCAGCCCCGCGGCGTCCAGCTCGAACTGAGTCTCCTCGATGGCCAGGTCCACCGCGTCGCGCGCGCGGCCGCCGGGCTGCCCCGGGTAGGCCAGCGCGACGCGGGCCGGCTCCAGGCGGTCGTCTTCCGCGCGCTGGACGATGCCGATCGTGAGCGTCGCGGCGGATGGGCTGCCTGCGAGCGCCACCAGGAGCAGCCCCACCGCCGCGAGGCCGCGCCGGGCTTCGGCGCTAGTCATCGATCACCACCGTGTGCGGCACCCGCCCCACGGCCACCGTCTTGATCGGCTTGGCCGTGCGCGTGTCGACCACGGTCATGTCGTCGGACAGCCCGTTGGCCACGAACAGGCGCGATCCGTCGGCGTTCACCGCCACGCCCCACGCCCGCTTGCCGACCAAGGCCAGGTCCGTGGTCTTGCGCGAGGCGACGTCGACGAAGGCCACGTGGTTGGCCCGGCCCAGCCCGACGTACATCGTCTTGGCGTCGCGCGACAAAGCGATGCCGACCGGCGTGATGTCGTCGGGCCGCATGCCCTTGACCTCGAAGGCCACGGTGGCCAGCACGTTCAGCTGCGCCGTCGAGATCACGGTGACGCTGCTGCCGAGCTCGTTGGTCACCCACAATTCGCCGCCGTCGGCCGAGAAGGCGAAGCGGCGAGGGCGCTTGCCGACCTGGATGTTCTTGATGACCTTGAGGGTGGCGGTGTCGACGACGTGGACCATGTTGGCCACCTCGGAGCTCACGTACACGCGCTTGCCGTCCGGGGAGACCTTGACCCCTTCGGGCTCCTTGCCGACCGGTATGCCCTTGACGAGCTTCTTCGACGCGAGGTCGAACACGTTGAGCAAGCCGTCGTCTTCGGCCGACACGAAGGCCGTCTTGCCGTCGGGCGAGAGGTCGAACACTTCGGGGTCGTCGCCGAGCGGCGTGCTGCCGACCGACTTGCGCGTCGACAGGTCGATGATGTCGGCGCGGCCGGAGTCGCTGCAGGCGACCATCAACTGCGTGCCGCCGTTGAAGTGCTGCATGTGCCGCGGGCGCTTGCAGGTGGGAATGACGCCCACGACCGCCAGGGTCTTCAGGTCGACCATGGTGATGGCGTTGTCCTTCTCGCTGGACACGTAGGCGAGCTGGCTGTCCTTGGCCGACGCCGGTGTCGCGGCGAAGGCGAAGGCGCAGGCGCAAGAGAAGGCAAGCGTCGTTGCGAGCCTGTTCGATGGGGTCATGTGATTCGTCTCCTGCAAGGTCGTCGTGTGTGATCGGTGAGATCGGTGCGATGGTGCGGATCCGTGCGATCGGCTACCGCGTGGCGTCGATGAACGCCGCTTCGAGCGTCGCGCCGCCGAGCGTCGAGGTGACGTCGGCCGGCGATCCATCGGCCAGCAGCCGCCCGCGATGCAGCACGAGCACGCGGTCGGCCCGCTCGGCCTCGGACACCAGGTGCGTCGCCCAGAGCACCGTGACCTGGCGCTGCCGCACCTCGTCGCGCAAGCCGTCGACGAGGTCGCGGCGCGACTTGGGGTCGAGCCCGGCGGTGGCCTCGTCCATCAGCAGCAGTTGCGGGCGGTGCAGCAGCGCGCGCACCAGCTCGACCTTGCGGCGGTTGCCGCCCGACAGCTCGCGCACGCTGCGCTGCATGTCGGCCAGCAAGCCGAAGCGCGCCGCCTCGAAGGCGATCCGCTCGCGCGACACAGGGGCCGGCAGGCCTTGCAGGTCGGCATGGAACTGCAGGTTGCGCGCCACGCTCAGGTCCAGGTCGAGCGACTGCTGCTGGAACACCACGCCGATGTGCGCCAGTGCATGACGGGCCTGCGTGCGCATCGACAGCCCTGCGACTTCCACGTCGCCTTCATCGGCCGCGAACAGGCCGGTCAGCACCTGGAACAGGGTGGACTTGCCCGCGCCGTTCGGACCCAGCAGCACCACGAAGCCGCCGCGCGCGATCGACAGGCTCAACCCATCGAGCGCGACCCGCGCGCCGTAGCGCTGCGTGAGGCCGTGGATCTTCAGCATGTGGAGATGCCCTCCGCGCTGCGATCGCTGCACCCGACGGAGTTCTCGTCGCTTCGGTAGACCAGGCCCGCGGCGCGGCGCGCGCCGGGAACGAAGCGCAGTGGCTGTTCTTGCAGCGCGCTGCTCTCCGCGCGGTGGGTGGCGGTCGCGGCCAGCATGCCGTCGACCAAGCCGCGGTGCTCGCTCTTCGGGCAGACCGGATCGGTCGCCGCCACGTCGCCCGCGATCAGGAATGCCTGGCAGCGGCAGCCGCCGAAGTCGTGGTGCCGCTCGTCGCAGTCGCTGCAGGCGCCTTTCATCCAGGCCTGCCCGCGGTAGCGGTTGAACGCCTCGCTGTCGAACCAGGCATCGCGTACCGACACGGCTTGCAGGTTCGGCAGCGGCGCGCCGGGCAGCATGCGCGCGCTGTGGCAGGGCATGGCCAGGCCGTCGGGCGCCACGACCATGAAGACGGCACCCCAGCCGGCCATGCAGGGCTTGGGCTTGGCATCGGCATAGTCGGGCGAGACCCACAGCACCTTCATGCGGCCGGCGAGCCGCCGGCGGTGGCTGTCGACGATGGCCTCGGCATCGCGCAACTCGTCCACCGTCGGCATCAGGGCCGCGCGGTTGAGCCAGGCCCAGCCGTAGTACTGCGTGTTGGCGAGTTCGAGGTAGTCGGCGCCCATGCGCTCGGCCATGTCGATGATGCGGTCGACGTGCTGCAGGTTGAAGCGGTGCATCACGCAGTTCAGCACCATCGGGTAGCCCTCGGCCTTGATGATGGCCGCGACCCTCGACTTGAGCTCGAAGGTCTTCGTCGAGCTGATGAAGTCGTTGAGCTCGCGCGTCGAATCCTGGAACGACAGCTGGACGTGGTCGAGGCCGGCGGCCTTCAGTGCCCTGGCGCGCGCGGCCGTGAGGCCGACGCCCGAGGTGATGAGGTTGGTGTAGAAGCCCAGGCCGTGTGCGTGCGCGACGAGTTCTTCCAGGTCGTCGCGCAGCAGCGGCTCGCCGCCCGAGAAGCCGAGCTGCACGGCGCCCAGTGCCCGCGCCTCGACGAGCACGCGCTTCCAGGTGGCGGTGTCGAGTTCGGCATCATGGTGCGCGTAGTCCACCGGGTTCGAGCAGAACACGCAGTGCAGCGGACAGCGGTAGGTCAGTTCCGCCAGCAGCCAGAACGGTGGCCGCACCGCGCCGCGATCGACTTGGGCTGACACGTCGGCTCCGTCTACTGCAGCCAGCCGCGCTCGAGCGCCTGGCCGAGGAAGACGACCACGTCGTCGTGCAGGGGCGCCTGGGCGAACTCGGCTTCGAGTTCGGTGACGATGTCGCTGACGGTGCGGCGCCCGTCGCAGCGCCGCAGGATCTCGGCCGCCGGCGTGTTGAGCCGCACCATGCCTTCGGGATACAGCAGCACCCAGCTGTCCTGCGCCGGCTCGAACTGCATCCGGAAGAGCGTCGACATGCGCAGCCGTGCGTCGGCGGCGATCATGGCCGTTGCGCCTCGGGCATGTCGTCGGGAAAGCCGCGCTCGATGGCGTCGAGCATCGACCAGAGGATGTCGAGCTTGAAGTTCAGGATCGCGATCGCGCGCTCCTGTCGTGCGCGCGTGGTGCACCAGCTGCGCGCCACCTCGAGTCCGTGCTCGACGTCGCGCGTGGCGAGCGGGATGCGGCTGCGGAAGTAGCCCAGGCCATCCGCCGCGATCCAGGGGTAGAGCGTCGGCCAGGCGGCCAGCCGGTCGGCATGGATCTTGGGCGCGAACATCTCGGTCAGCGACGAGATGGCGGCTTCTTCCCACGGGCGCTGGCGCGCGAAGTTGACGTAGGCATCGACGGCGAAGCGCACGCCGGGCTGCACATGGCGATGCGTGCGCAGGTCTTCCGGGTCGAGCCCGACGGCCTGCGCGAGCCGGCCCCACGCCTCGATGCCGCCGGCATCGTCGCCGTCGTAGGCATCGCGGCCGTCGTGGTCGAGGATGCGCAGCACCCAGCGCCGCCGCTCGTCGCGGTCGGGGCAGTTGGAGATGATCGCGGCGTCCTTGCGCGGAATGGCGACCTGGTAGTAGTAGCGGTTGGCCACCCAGGCGCGCACCTGGAAGGGCTGCAGCTCGCCGCGGTTGAGCCGCAGGTTGAAGCGGTGGTGGATGTGATAGCGCGACTCGCAGGCGCGCAGCCGGGCTTCGAACTCGTCGAAGGCCCAGAGGCGCTGCAGCTTGTCGCGCGCCGCCTCGAGCGAGGCCGGGCGTGCTTCGGGGAAGGCGAGTTCGGCGTTCACAGCGTGATCTCCATGCCGTCGTAGGCGACCTCGATGCCGTGGCCGTCGAGCAGGCGGCGCTGCTCGCTGGCCTCGTCCAGGATCGGGTTGCTGTTGTTGATGTGGATCAGCACCTTGCGGCTGGCCTTGGTGGCCAGCATCACGTCGAGCATGCCGATGCGCGTGTCGTCGCCGATCTGCGGCAGGTGGCCCATCTCGCTGGCCGTCTTGCCGCTGAGGCCGGCGTGCCGCATTTCCTCTTCGGCCCAGAAAGTGCCGTCGACGAGCACGCAATCGGCGTCGCTCATCCACTGCAACTCTTGCGTGCCGACCTCCGCGAGGCCGGGCGAGTAGAAGAGCCGGCGTCCGTCGACGACGTCCTCGACGAGCAGGGCGATGTTGTCGCCGACCGCCTGCTCCTGGCGGTGCGGCGAATAGGGCGGCGCCTTGCCCGGAATGGCGACGGCCTTGAAGCGCAGCGACGGCATGCCGTCGACGACGAAGGCGGCGCTGGTCTGCGACCCGGCGATCGGAAGCATGTGCCAGCGCGTGCCGCAATAGTGCTCCAGCACGCTCAGCACCGGGAACACCGTGGTCAGGTCTTCGAACACGCAGGGCGTCGCGTAGACGTCGAGGCAGGGCCCTTCGCGCAGGCCGAGCAGGCCGGTGACGTGGTCGATCTGCGCATCCATCAGCACGACCGCCTTGATGGGCGTGCTGCGCAGGCCGTGGCGGGGATGGAGCTGGGCGTGGTCGCGGATCTGCTGGCCGATGTCGGGCGATGCGTTGAGCAGCACCCACGACTCGCCGTCGGCTGACACCGCGATCGAGCTTTGCGTGCGCGCATGTGCCGTGAGGGCACCCATCCGATGGCCGGCGCACTGTCGGCAGTTGCAGTTCCATTGCGGGAAGCCGCCGCCGGCGCCCGAGCCGAGCACGAGAATTTTCATGGGGAGAACAACTTGGATGTCGCGGGGGACGTGGACGGCAGCGCGACGAAGGGCCGCGCTGCCGCCACGTGCTGGCTCAGCGGCTCGCGATGTACATCGTGATTTCGAAGCCGAAGCGCATGTCTTCAAACGCGGGTTGCGACCATTGCATGGAGTCTCCTTGGGGCGAAAGCAGCCCAGGCGGGATTGCCTGGCTGGCCCCACTCGTTCCGCAAATCGCATGCCTGTGGCGAGACAGCGCGGCGGCGACCAAAAGACTGGTGATTGCCCTGATGCGAAGGGCGATGAAGGTCGACGGAACCCCTTCAGGCGACGCCCGAGGCGGCGTGCCGTGCTCCACTGCTCCATTGCGTAACAGCGCCGTGCGACGCTGGCACAGGGGAATCCCCTAGGAGTCCTTCCCCCACTTGAGCTTGCGGTAGATCGTGTTGCGGCTGATGCCGAGCCGCTTCGATGCTTCGGAGATGTTGCCGTTGGCGGCACTGAGCGTGTTCTTGATCAGGTCGATCTCGGCTTCGCCCAAAGTGCGAGGTGCGGCGGCGCATTCGGCAGCTGGCTGCGGCGTGGTGGCGCCGGCGCGGTCGACGGGAAAGTCGATGGGCATCGAGCGCACGGCCGCCGGATCTTCGCCGGGCCACTCCGCGCGTGCCGGCTGCAGCGGCTCGGCTGCCGGCATGGCTGCAACCGGCACCTGTCGCGCGCCACGCGCGCATCGCGCGTCTTCCAGGAAGTCGTCCGAGAGATGGTGCTCGTCGATCTGCCCCTCGCCCGACGCCATGACGACCGCCGTGCGCAACACGTTCGCGAGTTGCCGCACGTTGCCGGGCCATGCGTAGGCCTTGAACAGCGCCATGACCGATGGGCTGATCTCGGGCGTCGCATGCGGGCATTCGGACAGGAGGATGCGTCGCGCCACGATGTCGAGGTCGCGTCGATCGCGCAGCGCCGGCAGCTTGACCACGAGCCCGTTCAGGCGGTAGTACAGGTCTTCGCGGAAGGTACCGGCCTCGATCATGTCGCGCAGCTTGCGGTGCGTGGCGCCGATCACGGCGATGTCCACCGGAATCGACTTGAGGCTGCCCAGCGGCGTCACGTTGCGCTCCTGCAGCACGCGCAGCAGCCGCGCCTGCAGCGGCAGCGGCATGTCGCCGATCTCGTCGAGGAAGAGCGTGCCGCCGTTGGCCTGCACGATGCGCCCGACCGCGCCCTTGCGCCGCGCGCCGGTGAAGGCGCCGTCCTCGTAGCCGAAGAGTTCGGCCTCGATCAAGGACTCGGGGATCGAAGCGCAGTTGACCGCGACGAAGGGCTGCTTGGCGCGGTTCGAATCCTGGTGGACGGCGCGTGCGAGCAACTCCTTGCCGGTGCCGGTTTCGCCGAGGATCAAGAGCGGAATGTCGCGATTGAGCACGCGCTGCACCTTCTGCACCAGCGCGCCGATCTGCGGGTCGCCGGTGTTGAGGTAGTGCAGGCCGGAGAACAAGGTGCCCTGGGCCGAATGGGCCGTGTCGACGGCCAGCGCTTCGGACGCCTTGCGGGTGTCGGCCGGGCCCGGCCGTTCGTTGACGATCACGTCCGTTGCGGGCTCGGTGCCATGCGCGGCCATCATCATGGCGCGCTGCGGGCCGTTGAAGCGCGCATGCACGTAGAACTGCCGGCCGTTGGACAGGCTCAGCGTCATCGGCAAGGGCAGCGGTGAACGGAAGTGATCGAACACGGCGGGCACCGACGTGCCGAACAGGCTCGTCAGGCTGTGCATCCGCAATGCCGCACTGCTCATGCCCAGCTGGTCGAGCGCACTGCGGTTGGCCCCGAGCACCTTGCCGTCGGCACCGACGACGACGATGCCCTCGAGCAGCGTGCCGATGAATTCGGCACGCGTGTGGAAGTGCAGGCGCAGGCGGTTGCCGTAGTCGTCCGACAGCCACTGGTTCTCGATCATGCGGGCCGACATGCGCACCAGCCCCATCGTGTGCTGGTGGTACGAGCGCTGGTCGCCGGTGACATCGAGCACGCCCAGCATGTTGCCGCGCGGGTCGAAGATGGGGGCCGCGGAGCAGGTGAGGAAGCTGTTGGCGTGGATGAAATGCTCGTCGCCATGGACGACGGTGGGCGCCTCTTCGAACAGCGTGGTGCCGATGGCGTTGGTGCCCCTGGAATGCTCGGCCCAGTTGACGCCGGGCGCCAGCGCCACCTTGTCGGCGCGCTGCAGGAACCGGTCGTCGCCGACCGAGTGGAGGATGGTCCCGGCCACGTCGGCCAGCACGATCATGCTTTCGGTGTCGACGATCTGTTCGAACAGCATCTCCATCACCGGCGCGGCGTGGGTGAAGAGGCGCTGGTTGCGTTCGCGCGCCACGGTGAGGTCGCTGCGCATCAAGGGGTCGAAGTCGACGCGTTCGGCGCGGGTCAGGCCCAGCGCCGAGCATCGTTGATGCCATTGCTCGATGAGTTCGGTGCGTTCCGGCTGGGCCGCGCAGGGCAGGGCTGCGGGAATGGTCCAGGTCCTGGCCGTGGTGGCCAGGGGACGGTGGGGTGCAACCATGTGTCTAGTCTCCTCTGCTTCTGCTGAGCAGGTTGTCTCGATCGTGTTCAGTGCTGTCGCCGGGCTGCGTGTTCCATTTCGGTACAGTCCGCGCCCCCTCTCTCCGACGCGGCCCCTGATGGCCGACAAGGATGCCACAAAAGCGGAACAACCCACGCAATTAGTGTTCCCGCCTGCAACACCTGCCGCGTGGCACGGCGTTTGCGGATTCGCTCATGTTCCCACTTTCACTGACGGAGACCTGACATGACGATTTTCGATACGCGGGCGGGGCGGCGAGGCGCCGACACCGGCGCTACAAGAGCCTCGCCTCGCGCGATGGCCCGCAAGGCCGGTGTTCTTCTCGCCGCCGCCTTGTGCGTGGCCGCAGGCGCCGCGGCCTGGGCGCACGGCGACGTGACGCCGCAGGCCGTCGACACCAAGGGCCTGCAAGAGTTGGGCAAGGACTGGCGTGCGGAGAACCCGTACCGCGGCAACGCGGCCGCGATCAAGATCGGAACCTCGGCCTACAACCAGAACTGCGCGCGTTGCCACGGCATCGAGGCCATCTCGGGCGGCATCGCACCCGACCTGCGCAAGATCGACAACGACTGCGCGGCACTCAAGGACGCCGCGAAGAAGGCCGCGTGCATCAAGGAGATGGACGACTACTACCTCGGCACGGTGCGGCACGGCCGCACGCGCAACGGCGCCGTGTACATGCCGCCCTTCGAGGGCACGATGAGCCAGGAGGCGATCTGGTCGATCAAGGCCTACCTCGAGACGCGCCGTGACAAGCCCATGTGAGAGCACGCCGATGCCGCATGCGGCAAGGCCGTCGCGCAGGGTCTTCCTGCGCGGCATCGGCGCGGCCGGGCTGGCCGCGGCCTCGCTCGCGTCGGCGGCCGGGCCGCTCGACCGCATCCGCGAACGCGGCACGCTGACGGTGGCGGTCTACAAGGACATGCCGCCCTTCCACGTCGCCGGCAAGGGCCTCGACGTCGAGCTCGCGCAGGCCCTGGCGGAATCGCTCGGCGTGAAGCTGTCGATGCTGCCCTTCCAGGCCGACGAGAACATGGCCGACGACCTGCGCAACATGGTGTGGCGCGGCCACTACCTGGGCTTCGGGCCGGCCGACGTGCTGCTGCACGTGCCGGTCGACAAGCCGCTCATCGACGACACACCGCAGGCCAACATCTTCGCGCCGTATTTCCGCGAGCGCGTGATGATGGCCCGCCAGGTCGATCGCCTGCCGCCGCTCGACACGCTGTCGGCGCTCGCGGATGCCAAGGGCGCGAAGGTGGCGGTGCCAGGGCAGACCCTGGCCGGGTGGTTGCTGATCGGCGCCGATGGCGGCGCGTACCGCAACCAGCTCGACACGCAGTGGAAGGACGGCGCGGAAGCAGCCCGTGCGCTTCAGCGTGGCGAGGTGGCCGCCGCCGCCGGCCTGGCGTCGGAACTGGAATCGGTGCTGCGCGGCGATGCCCGCTTCGCCATCGCACCCCTGCCGTCGCCACGCGCCCGGCGCAATGGCTGGGCCGTGGGCATGGCGGTGAAGAAGGACGCGACCGATCTCGCCCAGGCGCTGCAGGCCGCGGTCAACGACCTGGCCGGCAGCGGGCGCCTGCGCACGAGCTTCGACAAAGCCAACGTGACGTGGATGGCGCCCTGACGATGGCGATGCGCAGGGCCGTGCCGGCTACGGCGGGCCCTGCGCTTCGAGCGCTTTCCATTCGGCGTCTTCGTAGAGCCGCGATCGCGTGATGAAGCGCAGCCCGGTCGGGCGCTCCAGCGAGAACATCCCGCCGTTGCCCGGCACCGCATCGATGATCAGGTGCGTGTGCTCCCAGTACGCGAACTGCGAGCGGCTCATGTAGAAGGGTGTGTCCGCGATCTCGCCGAGGCAGACGTCGGCATCGCCCGTGATGAACTCGCCCAGTGCGAAGCACATCGGCGCGCTGCCGTCGCAGCAGCCGCCGGACTGGTGGAACATCAACGGGCCGTGCTCCGCGCGCAGGCGCTCGATGAGCGCCTGCGCGGCAGGAGTCGCAGACACACGGGTGACCACCGCGGGGTGGGCAGTCACCGTGCGCGCGTCGGACGACATGGTGGAAGCGCTCAGAAGAAGCCCAGCTTGTTCGGGCTGTAGCTCACGAGCAGGTTCTTGGTCTGCTGGTAGTGGTCGAGCATCATCTTGTGGTTCTCGCGGCCGATGCCCGATTGCTTGTAGCCACCGAACGCGGCGTGGGCCGGGTACTGGTGGTAGCAGTTGGTCCACACGCGGCCGGCCTGGATGCCGCGGCCCATGCGGAACGCGCGTGCGCCGTCGCGGCTCCACACGCCGGCGCCCAGCCCGTACAGCGTGTCGTTGGCGATCTCCAGTGCCTCTTCTTCGGTCTTGAAGGTGGTCACCGACAGCACCGGGCCGAAGATCTCTTCCTGGAAGATGCGCATCTTGTTGTGGCCCTTGAACACGGTCGGCTTGATGTAGTAGCCGGCGGCCAGTTCGCCGTTCTTGACGTTGCGTTCGCCGCCGGTCAGGCACTGCGCGCCTTCCTGCTTGCCGAGGTCGATGTACGACAGGATCTTCTCCATCTGCTCCTGCGAGGCCTGCGCGCCGAGCATGGTGCCGGTGTCCAGCGGGTGGCCTTGCGTGATGGCTTCGACGCGCTTGATCGCACGTTCCATGAAGCGGTCGTAGATCGATTCCTGGATCAGCGCGCGGCTCGGGCAGGTGCACACCTCGCCTTGGTTGAGCGCGAACATCGCGAAGCCCTCGAGCGCCTTGTCGAAGAAGGCATCGTCGGCCGAGAGCACGTCCTCGAAGAAGATGTTGGGCGACTTGCCGCCCAGCTCCAGCGTGACGGGAATCAGGTTCTGGCTCGCGTACTGCGAGATCAGCCGGCCCGTGGTGGTTTCACCCGTGAAGGCGATCTTCGCGATGCGGTTGCTCGACGCCAGCGGCTTGCCGGCCTCCAGGCCGAAGCCGTTGACCACGTTCAGCACGCCCGGCGGCAGCAGGTCGCCGATGATCTCCAGCAGCACCAGGATCGATGCCGGCGTCTGCTCCGCGGGCTTGAGCACCACGCAGTTGCCGGCGGCGAGCGCCGGTGCGAGCTTCCACACCGCCATCAGGATCGGGAAGTTCCACGGGATGATCTGGCCGACGACGCCGAGCGGCTCGTGGAAGTGATAGGCGTAGGTCTCGCTGTCGATCTCGCTGATGCCGCCTTCCTGCGCGCGGATGCAGGCGGCGAAGTAGCGGAAGTGGTCGATCGCCAGCGGCATGTCGGCGGCCATCGTTTCGCGCAGCGGCTTGCCGTTGTCGAGGGTTTCGGCCACGGCCAGCGTCTGCAGGTTCTGCTCCATGCGGTCGGCGATCTTCAGCAGGATGTTGGCGCGTTCGGTGGTCGACGTGCGGCCCCAGGCCGCCTTGGCCTTGTGCGCGGCGTCGAGCGCGGCCTCGATGTCCTTGGCGTTCGAGCGCGGAATGCTGGTGAAGGGCTGGCCGGTGACGGGTGTGAGGTTGTCGAAGTACTGCCCGTCGATCGGGGCCACCCACTGGCCTCCGATGTAGTTGCCGTACTGCTTCTTGAAGGGGTTCGCGATACCCAGGTTGCGCATTTCGGCCATGTCCATGAAGTCATCTCCTGTGAAGTTGAGGGAAGGGTCCACGGGTGACTTCGCAAGCGATGGGCCAACGCGTGCCACTGTGCTCGCGGTTGGCGCAAGTCGTTGTCGCGCAAGGGAATACGGCGGTTCGGCCGCGAACCCGCGTGTGTCGTCACGGCAGGCGCGCCGCGAACGCGCTGTGTCGAAGTGGGACAGTGTTGAGCGCTGAAGCAGGGCTTACCCCGATCCGGGGCGCGCTGCTTCAGTGGCCGGGCTTGCCGGGTCGCCGGCCGACCGATGTCGATGCCGGCGCTTCGCGCGGCCGCGGTGCCTGCAGGTACGCGCCCGATTCGTGGAGCTGCGCTTCGGCTTCGTCGATGTGCTGGATCACCGCCTGGCCGGCTCGGCTCGCGAGCATCTCCACGAGGGCCTCGGTGACCGCGACGCCCGCGGCGACGGACGGGAAGAAGGACGGGCTGTCGATGGCGAACAGCAGCGTCTCGTCCGCCAGCAGCGACAGCGGCGAGGCGATGCTGTCGGTGACGGCCACGATGCGAAGGCCGGCCGCCTTGGCCGCCTGCGCCACTTGCAACGCCTCGCGCGAGTAGGGTGCGAAGCTGGCCACCAGCAGCGCGTCGCCCTTGGCGAAGGCGCGCAGCTGCATCTCGAGCGAGCCGCCCTGGCCGTCGACCAGATGCACGGTGGGCCGGAACAGGCGGTAGACGTAGACGAAGGAAAACGCGATCGGAAAGCAGGCGCGGAAGCCCGCCGCATGGACGGCCTTGGCCTTCTCCAGCACCGCGCAGGCCCGCTGCAGCGCCGACTCGCTCTGGCGGTGGGTGTTGTCGAGGTTGCGGCGCTGCACCTCGAACATCTCGCCGGCCAGGCCGCTGTCGGCCGCGCGGCCGACCAGGGACTTGGCGCGGGCGCCGTAGGCGTCGGTGCCCAGGCCCATCTCGGCGGCCACCGCGGTCTTGAACTGCGGCCAGCCCGGGTAGCCCAGGTGCTGCGCGAAGCGAACCAGCGTCGCGGGGGTGGCGGCGGCGCGCGTGCCGACGGTGCGCATCGAGCTGGTCACCACCTCGTTCGGATGGTCGAGCACGTATTTCGCGACCTGCTGCAGGGCAGGGCTCAGCTGCTCGTAGCGCTGGCGGAGATCGTCCTTGACGCCCATGGAACTCCTTGTCGGTTTGGAACGAATGTACCGGACGGAACAGACGATGTTGCAGATCGCCATTGACGGAACAAATGTTCCAAACAATAATTCAGCCAACACATTGGTTTCACGCCACCAGCCGCATGACGCACGTCTTCCACCGCCATCTCCGCCACACACCCAGGCTCGCCGTCGCTGCGAGCGGCATGACGATCCGCGACGCGGAGGGCCGCGACTACCTCGACGCCTCGGGCGGCGCGGCCGTGTCCTCGCTGGGCCACGGCCATCCGGACGTGATCGCCGCGATGCATGCGCAGATCGACCGGCTTCCCTATGCGCACACCAGCTTCTTCACCACCGAGCCGGCAGAGCAGCTGGCCGACGAGCTGATCCGCACCGCGCCCGAGGGCATGAGCCACGTGTACCTGGTCAGCGGCGGCTCCGAGGCGGTGGAGTCCGCGCTCAAGATGGCGCGCCAGTACTTCGTCGAGATCGGCCAGCCGCAGCGCACTCACTTCATCGCCCGTCGGCAGAGCTACCACGGCAACACGCTGGGTGCGCTGGCGGTGGGCGGCAATGCCTGGCGGCGCGCGCCCTTCGCGCCCATCCTGGTGCCGGCCACGCACGTCTCGCCCTGCTATCCCTACCGCGAGCAGCGCGCCGGCGAAACGCCGCAGCAGTACGGCCGGCGCCTGGCCGACGAGCTGGAGGCGGCCATCCTCGGGCAGGGCCCCGAAAGCGTGATCGCCTTCGTGGCCGAGACGGTGGGCGGCGCCACGGCCGGCGTGCTGACGCCGGTGCCGGGCTACTTCAAGGCGGTGCGCGAGGTCTGCGACCGCTACGGCGTGCTGCTGATCCTCGACGAGGTGATGTGCGGCATGGGCCGCACGGGCACGCTCTACGCTTGCGAGCAGGAAGGCGTGTCGCCCGACCTGGCGACCATCGCCAAGGGCCTGGGCGGCGGCTACCAGCCGATCGGTGCGGTGCTGGCGCAAGGCAAGGTGGTGGAAGCCATGTCGAAGGGCAGCGGCTTCTTCCAGCACGGGCACACCTACATCGGGCACCCGGTCGCGTGCGCCGCGGCGCTGGCCGTGCAGCAGGTGATCCATCGCGACGGCCTGCTGGCCAAGGTGCGCAGCGATGGCGAGGCCTTCGGCGCGATGCTGCGCGAAGCGCTCGGCGCGCATCCGAACGTGGGCGACATCCGCGGCCGGGGCTTCTTCTGGGGCGTGGAACTGGTGGCCGATCGCGCGAGCAAGGCTCCCTTCGACCCCGCGCTCAACCTGCACGTGCAGATCAAGAAAGAGGCGATGGCGCAGGGGCTGTTGTGCTACCCCTTCGGCGGCACCGTCGACGGCAAGCGCGGCGACCACGTGCTGCTGGCGCCGCCCTTCATCGCGAGCCGGGCCGATCTGCAGGAAATCGTCGCGCGGCTGGCGTCATCGGTCGACACGGTGGTGCGCGCCGCCGCGGCCGGCATCCGTTCCTAAACCACTCCCAGGAGTTTTCCATGGCCTTTTCACGCCTGCAGATGGCCGGCGCCGCCGGTGTGTTCGTCGCGTCTGCGCTCACGCTGATGCCCTTCGGCGCCGCAATGGCGCAGGACGGCGGCACGCTCGCGAAGATCAAGTCCAGCGGCGCCATCACCATCGGGCACCGCGAGGCTTCGTTCGGCTTCTCGTACCTGGACGCCAACCTGAAGCCGATCGGCTACAGCATCGACATCTGCAGGCGCATCGTCGAGGAGATCAAGACCGAGCTGAAGATGCCGGCCATCGAGCTACGCTGGCAGGCCGTGACCTCGGCCAACCGCATTCCGCTGGTGAGCAACGGCACGGTCGACATCGAGTGCGGCTCCACCACCAACCTGGTGGAGCGTCAGAAGCAGGTGGCTTTTTCGCCGGACATCTTCCGCTACAACGTGCGCATGCTGGTCAAGGCCGATTCGGGCATCAGGAGCGTGGCGGACCTGCAGGGCAAGACGGTGGTGACGACCACCGGCACCACGTCGTTCCGCCTGCTGCGCGACGCCGACAAGGCCAAGAGCCTCGAGCTCAACAGCCTGGCGGGCAAGGACCACACCGATTCCTTCCTGCTCGTGGAAAGCGGCCGTGCCCATGCCTTTGTGCTCGATGACATCCTGCTCGCAGGCCAACTCGCCAACGCGCGCAATCCGAAGGACTTCGTCATCACCGGCGAGAGCCTGCGCACGGAGAACCAGTCGCTGATGTTCCGCAAGGACGACCCGCAGTTCAAGGCGGTGGTCGACCGCGTGGTCGGTGGCATGATGAAGTCGGGCGAGATGGAGAAGCTCTACAACCAGTGGTTCATGTCGCCGATTCCGCCCAAGAACATCAACATCAACTACCCGCTCAACGCCGAGACGAAGGACGCGTTCGCGAATCCCTCGGCCAAGGGCATCTGAGATTCACGCTGCTGCATGACCCGTATCGCCCTGATCCACGCGCTGGCGCATTCCGTCGACCCGATCAATGCCGCTTTCGAGCGCGACTGGCCCGAGGCGGTGCGCATGAACCTGCTGGACGACAGCCTGTCGGCCGACCTGGCACGCAAGGGGCAGGGGCTGGATGCGGCGATGCACGGGCGCTTCGAGCGATTGGCGCAGTACGCGGTCGACACCGGCGCCGAGGGCATTCTCTTCACCTGCTCGGCCTTCGGGCCCTGCATCGAGGCGGTGGCGCGGCGCCATGCGGGCATGCCGGTGCTCAAGCCCAACGAGGCCATGATCGCCGAGGTGGCGGCCGGCACGGGCAAGATCGGGCTCATCGCGAGCTTCGGGCCGACGCTCGAATCGATGCCGCCGGAGTTTCCGGCGGGCGTGGAGATCGAACTCGCCCTGGCCGAGGGCGCGCTCGCCGCACTCGATGCCGGTGACACCCGCGGGCATGACGAGCGCATCGCCGAGCAGGCCCGGGCCTTGCGCGACAAGGGCTGCACCCGCATCGCCCTGGCCCAGTTCAGCATGGCGCGCGCCCGGCCGGCCTGCGAGGCGGCTTCGGGCCTGCCGGTGCTGACCACGGTCGACAGCGCAGTACGCGCACTGCGCGCCCGGCTGAATTCAAGCTGACTTGCCCACTCGCGATAATCGGCGCTCTTGAATAGGAGCGCGCGTGGATATCGTTTTGCTGGCCAAGGCGGCCATCATGGGCATCGTCGAAGGCCTGACGGAGTTTCTGCCCATCTCGTCGACCGGCCACCTGATCCTGGCGGGAGCGTTGTTGGGCTTCGACGACGACAAGGCCAAGGTCTTCGACATCGCGATCCAGACCGGCGCGATCCTGGCGGTGATCATCGTCTACTGGCAGAAGATCCATGCCACCGTCGTGGCACTGCCCCGTCAGCCCAAGGCGCGGCGATTCGCCCTGAACGTGCTCATCGGCTTTTTGCCGGCCGTGGTGCTCGGGCTGCTCTTCGGCAAGCTGATCAAGGCGCACCTGTTCACCGCGGTGGTGGTGGCCAGCACTTTCATCATCGGCGGTTTCATCATCCTGTGGGCCGAGAAGCGGCCGCCGGGCGCGGTGCGCGTCGAGCACGTGGACGACATGACGCCATGGGACGCACTCAAGGTCGGCCTGGTGCAGTGCTTCGCGATGATCCCGGGCACCAGCCGCAGCGGCGCCACCATCATCGGCGGCATGCTGCTGGGCTTGTCGCGCAAGGCGGCGACGGACTTTTCCTTCTTCCTGGCCATCCCGACGCTGATCGGCGCGGGCGCGTACAGCCTCTACAAGGAACGGGCGCTGCTGTCGGTGGCGGACATTCCGATGTTCGCGGTCGGCCTGTTCTTCTCGTTCGTGAGCGCCTGGCTCTGCGTGCGCTGGCTGCTCAAGTACATCAGCAGCCACAGCTTCGTGCCCTTCGCCTGGTATCGCATCGCCTTCGGGATCGTCGTGCTGGCGACCTGGTGGACGGGGGCGGTCGTCTGGGCCGACTAGGCCGACGGGCTTTCGCATGAAAAAAGCCCCAGCCCGGGCTGGGGCTGGGGCTCGATGGCTGCGGTCGGTTGAGCGCAGCGTGCGTGTCACGGCACGTTCGAGCTGTGCACAGACGTCGGCCTGAAGGGCAGCGCCAGCTTGCCGGCGAACTCGCCGAGCTGACTGAGCGTCGGGCAGGCGCCGGCCTGGGTGCAGAAGCCGCTGCTCGGGTCGGGGTAGACGACGTCGCCGAAGCGGTAGTTGGCGATGCTGGCTCCCGCGTAATCGGCGACCGTCAACACGTTGCCCTTGGTCGAGTAGTTGTCGGCCATGGTCACCATGATCGGGTCGACGCGCGAGTCTTCCATGGTGCGCAGCACGCTGCCCGTGGACGCGGTTTCGCTCGCGTTCGACAGCCTCACCCAGCCCCAGCGGCGATTCGCCCGGTCGGTGAAGAGGATCAGGTCGTTGATCGGGTCGCCCACGCCGGGGAAGTCCTTGGCGGCGGCCATGTGCGTGATGTTGTCGCCGACGCCCGCGACCGTGCCGACCTGCTGGATGTCCGTGGGCGCAGGCGTCGTCGGCTTGTGGCCGGCGGCGTAGCGGCCCAGCGAGTACAGCTGCAGCTCGCCACCCTCGACGGCGATCGCCGCGCGGGCGTAGTGCGGGTCGGCCGCCCAGAAGGGGTAGGCCGAGATGCGCGACTGGTCGTCCTTGCTCCAGTGGCTGCGCGTGGCCGTGGTCCACACGGCGGTCGGCCGCCGGGCCAGCGTGGCGGTCTTCACGACCACCGGCATCGCCTGCGGCTTGTCGGCCAGCATGTAGGGCCACTGGGTGGCGGCCAGGCCGACGTTCTGCGTCTCCAGGTTGGACGCGGCGCTGCCCAGGTACATGTCGTTCGTGTACTTGAAGAGCGGTGCCAGGTCGATGAAGGCCGCGCGCTTTTCGCTCTTCGACACCACGACCACCACGCCGCCCTTGGCGTAGCGCTCGTAGTCCTCGCCGCCCGGCAGCATCTTGGCCCGGTTGGCGGCCATCGGCGAGTTCAGCATCTGGAAGTTGGAGATGTGTCCGGCGGCGTCGTACTTGAGCATCGTCGTGTACGGGTGGATGCCGGTGGTCGCGGCAATGCCCGTGGGCGCCTTCATGTCAGAAGGCAGGTCGACGTAGCCGATGACCTTCATGAACACGTAGTTGCCCTGGTCGGAAAAGCCCGGATGCATCATGTCCATCCAGCCGTGCCACCAGTCGTAGCGCTGGTCGCCGGGCTTCCAGCCCTGCGGCGCGGAGCCGAGCGACACAACCGCCACCTGGCCCTTGGTGTTGGGCACGTCCCAGCCTGAGACCAGCGCAAATTCGCCACCGCCGGTGACGGCCACCGCAGTCGGCACGAAGCCGAGCTTGAACGAGGTCGAGGCCCGGTTCTGCGCCGTCAGCGTGCCTACGGTGTACAGCTTCGCCGACTTGGTCGGGCTGCCTTGCGTCGCGACCAGCGAGAGGCGCGTGGCGGGCGAGTCCGCGGCGTTCTCGCCCCGGTGCTCGGCCACCGGCAGGTCGGCCGGGTCGTTGCGTGCCAGCAGGCCGCTGGCCAGGTAATCGTCGATGGCGGTCGGGAGCAGTCGGCGCTGCTGCCACAGCAATTGCGGGCGCTGCTGGAAGGTGCGCCGGTCAGTGGCCGAGTTCTGGAGCCAGGCCACCGAATCGGTGACGTTCTGGCTCGAGACCGGAACGCCGATCGCGGCGGCGTGGATCGACACGTACATGTTGTTCGTCGAGTCCTCGCGGCCGAGCTGGTAGATCGAACCAATGCCGCTCATGGTGCCGACGTCCGCGCGCTCGGGGAGCGTGGCCACGCCGGTCTTGCCGGCGGCGGCGCCGTACTTGTAGGTGACGCCCGCTTCGGAAGCGAACTTGTAGGCCATGGCGGCGTAGGCGCTGGGGACCACGGTGCCGGCGCTGTCCACGATGTCGCCGGCCTGGGCCGAGCCGGGGGCGGGTG
>NZ_LYVO01000065.1 GCF_001984055.1 Variovorax sp. KK3 | reverse complement strand
GTGAGGACGTTGCCCTTGTCGTCGTAGGTAGTGGCCACCGTGCGGCCAGCCTCCGTCACCAAGGTCGGCAGCGCGAACGTGGGATGCCACTGGGTCGTGGTGGTCTGCGCCTGTGGGGTGCCGGCAGCGCGCGTCACCGA
The DNA here is from genome assembly GCF_001984055.1 of Variovorax sp. KK3. Taxonomy (GTDB): domain Bacteria; phylum Pseudomonadota; class Gammaproteobacteria; order Burkholderiales; family Burkholderiaceae_C; genus Variovorax. The sequence goes on along the minus strand of NZ_LYVO01000065.1, from coordinate 43,052 downwards.
CAGCGGCAGGCGGCGCACCGTGTCCCAGGTCGTCGTGGTGACGACACCCTTGAAGTCGGTCTCGCTCGTGATCAGGCCGTTGGCGTCCTGGGTGCGGGTAGCGGCATCACGCTCGCCGGTGCCCGAAGGCAGTGAGCCGCCACGGACGGCGAAGACTCCGTTGGCCGTGCCGTAGCTGAAGCGTCGACTGGTACCGAGTGGATCGGTGACCGTGGCAGAACCCGCTCCCGCATAGCTGACCTGGTAGCGGTCTGCCGCTGCGGCCAGCTCGGTGCCGATGGCCCGGCCCTGGGCGTCGTAGGTGAAGGTGGCCCAGCGCGCGCCCGTCTCATCGGCGATGCCGGTCAGGGCCTGCGGAAACATCGATTCCTCGTAGAAGAACCGCCGGGTCTTGCCGTCTGGATACGCCACCGAGATCAATCGGCCACCGCGGTCGTAGCCGTAGCCCACCACCCGCGCATCGGGGGTCGTAACGCTGCTCAACTGGCCCTGGCCGTTGTAGGCCAGCGTGAGCGTGCGGCCGAAGGGGTTGGTGATGGTGCTCAGGCGCCCTGCGCCGTCATGGGCATAGAGGGTGGTCCAGCCATTGCGCTCGGTGCGGCTTCGCAGCTTGCCCGCGGCATCGAAGCGATAGGTCGCATCGTCCTGGGCCTGGCGCCAGAGCCAGTCGGCGCCTTGCGGGGTCAGGGTGTCGGCACTGTTGCCGGCGCGCCAGACGCCGGTACCACCGGTCTGCGAGAAGGCCACGCGGTAGCCATCGGGCAAGGTGATGGTGGCGGCGTTGGGGGCGTCCGGCGATGGTGGGGAGAAGAGGTAGTCGTGGTCGTGGGCCCAGCCGATGCCCAAGGGGCTGCTCAGACGCGTGGGGTCGGTGCGCCAGCTGCTGCGGTAGGTGCGGGTGAAGCGCAGCGCGGCAGGGCCGGCATCGGCGAAGTCGTGTTCGAGGCGGTACTTCTCGCCGGTGGCCGGAAGGATGGGGTGGCCCGCAGTGCCGCCTGCGGTGCACATCTGCGACGGGGGTGGTGCGACTGCGACGCAACTGGCGTGCGACGGGTCTTCCTGGAAGCCCTCGTTGCACTGGCACTGGGCGCCCACCGGTGTGCTGTTGGCGGGACATGTATCCCGGACCTCCCGGATGCCGAGTTCGGCACGCGTGGCGGCGAAGGGCGCGGTGGGCGATATCTCCCAGCCCACGCCCCATGCGTCGTGCAAGAAGCACCACGTCTCAGACCACGAGGCGCCTTCGGGGAATGAACCCGCCGTCCAGGTCTTGGCGATCGGCAGTGCTGCGTCGCAGGCCGCGCGGATCGTCGGGAACTGGCCGCTCATGGGTTGGTAGACACGCAGCACGACGTAGCCGAGCGTCGGGGGCGAGAAGGCCGCGTGGGCCGCGAGCGAGACGAAGATCGACAAGGCGCTGATGCACAGGCGCCAATGGCCGAACACACGAAGCACACGAAGCACGCGCGCGACAGCAGCCACGCGCCCAACGGGCGCGGCAAAGATTTTGTTCATGATTTCCTCCCCGCCGCGATCGATCAGTCGGGGTTGTTGTTCTTGATGGGCGCGGATGATAGCCGGAGTTTTTGCGGCTCAACCCCAATCGGCGCGAACGCGAACAACGTTCAGGTTTGCGTCACCGCGCCGCGGTCATCCTTGCAAGCGATCGGGCCCAACCCGCTCCCCAGGCACCAGCGCACGCGAACGCCGCACCCAGGTCCACAGCGCCTCGGACGGCAACGGCAGCACCAAAAACCAATGCTCCAAGATCGCCAACGACAGCAGCGTCGCAGCAAAGGTGAGCGCGGTGGCGTCGAAGCTGCGCGCGCCGTCTGCCAGCGCGGCCTGCCAGAGCAGAACGGCCAGCCAGGTCGACGCCGCCACCGCGGCCGGGAACAGCGCGTTCATCGGTTTGCGGGTGAAATAGGTCTGCAGGTACTTCAGGTGGGCGGGCAGGAAGTCTTCGTTGAGGTTGCGCACGCCCAGGAAGACATTGAGCTTGGCGCTCTGGCGCATGACCCAGAGGATGGCGAAGGTCAGCAGGCCGGTCGGGTTGCTGCCGTTCCAGGTCAGCGCCACCACCGCAGCGCCGAGCACGACGAGCGCGAATTCGTGGTGCAGCAGGGTCTGCAGGGCGAAGCCGGCACGTCGCCAGCCGCGCGCACCGGGCGGGCAGGGCGTGCGCCGCGGCCCGGTCACGTAGCCCAGCAGGAAGGCGATCTCCTGCCATGCCCAGACCATCAGGGCGCAGGTGAACGACAGGTAGGCACCGGTCACGCGCTCGTCGTTGCGGGTCGCGTACAGGCCCAGCAGCGCCAGCGCCAGGAGCAGCGTGGCGCTGCCCATGGTCCAGCGGAAGGTCCAGCGCGGCTGGCCGTTCAGGTACAGGATGACGCCCGTGCTGAACCACCACAGGAAGACCGTGTAGAGCATGGGCAGCACGTACTGGGACATGCGGTGCTTTCGATGCGCGCGTGCGTGCTCACCAGGTGGGCGCGAGGCGCGCGTTCTCCGGCAGGGCATTGGGCTGCGCGCGCATCATGAAGAGCCGTCCGAACGCGACTGCGCCGCGCGCGGCCAGCCCCACGCGTTGCAGCGCCCCGGCCACGCCGCCGCGCGCCTTGGCTGCTTCGGTCGCGACCGAGATGGCGCGCAGGTTCTCGAGCCCGTCGCGGAAGGCCGGGGCCTCGATGTCGAGCGTCAGCGGAAACACCTGGCGCGTGATGGCCGAGGTGATGCGGAACACCGTGAAGTCGTAGGCCGTCGGGTCCATGCCCAGGGCCGCGTGCATCTCGGGGCGCTGGTGGTCCCGCACGTACATGGTCGCGAACACCGCCAGCAGGAAGAAGCGAATCCAGAGTTTGTTGACGCCCGCCAGCAGTTGCGGATTGGCCCGCAGCAGCAGCGCGAAGGCCTCGCCGTGCCTGAACTCGTCGTTGCACCAGCGTTCGAACCACTGGAAGATCGGATGGAAGCACAACTCCGGATGCCGCTCGACCTGCCGGTAGATCGCGATGTAGCGGGCGTAGCCGATCTTCTCCGAGAGGTAGGTCGCGTAGAAGATGAACTTCGGCCTGAAGTAGGTGTACTTCTTGGCCCGCGCGAGAAAGCCCAGGTCGACGCCGATGCCGAAGTCCTTGAGCCACTGGTTGATGAAGCCCGCGTGGCGGCTTTCGTCGCGCGCCATGTAGCCGAAGAGCTCCTTCATGTCGGGGTTGGTCACCCGCTTCCTGATCTCCGCGTACAGCACGCAACCCGAGAATTCCGAGGTGATCGAGCTGATCAGGAAGTCCGAGAACTCGTCGTACAGGGCCGGTGGCAGCTGCGCGTAGTTGCCGGCCATGTCCGCCGGCCGCTGGAAGTGGTCGGTGTTGTTGTCGGCCTGGAATTCCTTCATCAGCGCATTCCACTGCGCGCGGATCGGCTCCACGTCGATGCGGTCCATGGCCTTGAAATCGGTGGTGTAGAAGCGCGGCGTGAGCATGGTGTCGCGCAGCGCGGTCTCTGTCGATGTGTTGGTTGCGCGGGGCGGTGCGAAAGCCGTGGTGGACATGCGGTGCTCCTTCATCGGGCGGGCTGCGCGGCAGCGGGATCGCCGGTCATCAGCGCGGCGAACACCGCCGCATTCGTCGGGCCGAACGACCCGAGGTCGACGGTGCGGCCCGTGGCCGGGTCTTCGAGCGTGAGCTTGCCGTCGGCCCGGCCGATCATGCGGAACGGAATCTCCGGGCCGATGCCGCGCCGGTGCCGCTCGCGCGCCAGCCCGCGCATGGTGCCGCGCAGGAAGCCGTTGGTTTCGGGCGCGACCCGGTGCACGACGCGGCCGCTGCGCGCGTCCTTCACCTCGATCCCGCCGTTGGGGAGGTCTTCGAAAAGGAACTCGCGCTGGCTCACGGCCTGCGCCTGCGGCACGTGGACGACGCCGATGCCGGTGTAGCGCACGAAGCTCACACCGGCGAGCGCGCAGAGCACCAGTGCACCCAGCGCCAACAGCACGCCCCGCGGCAGCGCATCGGGCGAGCGGTGTTCGGTCTGCAACTGCACCGTGTCCATGGGTCAGGCCGTCAGGGCTTCGGGCATGGCCTCGCCGGCTTCGCGCGTGCCGGCCGCCGGCGCCACCGCATGAAGACCGCGGCGCGGAATGCCGGCCGACGCTGCCAGCGCACCGGCCAGCAGTGCCGCCACCTCGCGGGCACGGGGCAGCGCGCGCAGCATCGGCTGGGTGCGGCGAACGTGCCATGGGCGCGCATGGGGCCAGAGGTGCACGTAGGCGATCTGCGCGTCGCCGTTCAGTGCCAGCGCGATGTCGCCCGTGCCATCGGCGTGGTGGTGCACCGATGCGGAGGCGATGGCGCTGTAGGGCAGGTTGAAGGTCACGGTCAGCACGATGCCCACGCGCATGACGACACGGCGGTCGGTCACGGTGTAGACGCTGGTGCGCGCTGCCAGCCAGCCCAGGCCGACGAGCGTGCCGATCGCGAGGCCGGCCAGCGGCAGCAGCCAGGCCATCGACACGAGCGCGTCGAGCGCGCTGCCGCCGCCCGCCAGGGTGTTGGCACCGCGCCAGACGATGAGGACGCCGAAGTAGAAGGCCAGCCCTCGCACGTGGAGCGCGCTGCGCGTCAGGCGCTTCCAGTCGGGCGAGCCTTGCCACAGCATGTGTTCGCGTTCGGGCAGCTTCTCGGGCAGTCCGTAGGCCGGCTCGAAGTCGTGGTCGTCCCCGCCGTTGGCCGGGGTCAGGTTGGCGGCTTTCACAGCAGCGGCTCCTGGCGCTGCGGCGTCGCGTACAGCGTGCCGCCGCCGTAGTAGGCCATGACCTTGTCTTCCTCGAGCAGGGTGACTTGTTCCGCCTCGCGCGTGGCCGGCACGAAGGCGAACTGCGTGCTCAGGATGGAGCGCACGCGCACGCGGTGCGTTTCGACTTTCGCGAAGTTCATCGGCAGCAGCACGCGCCGCGGCCCGGCCTCGGTCGGCACCTCGAGCTCGAGGTAGCGGAAGACGGCCTCGGCCCGGTCCACCCACAGGTCGACCACGTCGCCCGCGACGAGTTCGTCGGCACCGAAGACGGGCATGCCGACGGGGTTCGGGTCCTTCCGCGACAGGCCGAAGCCCGGCGCACTGCGCAGCGGCACGATGCGCAATTCATGGTCGATGGTGGTGTCGGCGATGTCGGCGCGCTGCGCCCAGGCACCGGGGCCGATGCCGTCGAGCATCGGATCGCCCGTGGGTTCGAGCGGCGCCCCGAGCCATGCGCCGCTGGGTTCGGCCGCCAGGTCGCGCTCCTCGCGCAGCCGGTTGGGTGCCTGCACCGTGCGGCCGTCGCGCAGCAGGAAGGTCTTGGGGCTCGGCACGCCGGGAAAGCCCTGCACGTCGATGCGGCCGGACCGGTCGTTCTCGAGCGGATAGCCTTCCCGCTTGTTCTCGCGGTGAAGGTAGTAGACGAGTCCTGCGAAGAAGGCCCAGAACAGGTAGAGGACGATCTGCGCCACGTCGATGTAGCTGGTGATGGCTCCGTTTCCCATGGCGTTGCTCCTTGGAATGAGGGTGCGCGTGGCCGGGTGCGCCTGGCGATCAGCCCGGAAACTCCGTCAGGCCGAATTTGCCCGGCCTGGCAGTCGAGGCGGCGGTCGGCTCGGGTGCCGACGACGGCCGGTCATTCGATGTGCGTGGCTTGCGCGGCGTGCGCACCAGCGGGCCGATCGCGACCAGCGTCGCGAACAGCAGCACGATCTCGACGTAGTAGACGACGCTGTAGCCGATCGATGGCGCCGACATCACGGCACCCAGCGTGCCGTGGGACGCAAGGTACGTGACCGCGTCGCGCAGCCAGCCGCCGAGCGCGATCGCGAGCCCGCCGGTCGACGCCTGCACCGCGCCCCAGGCGCCCAGGGCCAGGCCGTTGCGTGCGCCGGTGTCGTGGCCCATGGCCGCGGTGAGCGTCGCCACCGAAAACAGGCCGCCACCGAAGCCGATCAGCAGCGCGCCGATGCGAAAGAGCAGCTGCGAGCCCACCGGGTCCGCGAACACCACCGCCGCGAAGGCGAAGATGCCGACCACCGTGCCGATGGCCGCCAGCCGGTGCGGCTCGCCGCCGTGGTGGAACCAGCGCGCCGCGAGCACGAAGGCTGCCAGAGCGCCGCAGGCGATCATCGCGGTGAGCTGCGTGGTCGACGCCACCGCCATGTGCATGATCTCGCCGCCATAGGGCTCGAGCAGCACGTCCTGCATGCTGAACCCGGCGCTGCCGAGCCCGACGGCGACCAGCAGGCGCGCCGAGCGGCCGCCCTGGATGAAGGCGCGCCACGACTGCCGGAACGACGGGCGCGGGTCGGACGGCGCGGCCGCGGTGCGCGACGGGATGCGCGCCTCCTGCTTCCACAGCGCGATGAGGTTCAGCACCATGGTGAGCAGCGCCGCGCCCTGGATGACCTGGATCAGCTTGACCTGCTGGAACTCCTGCAGCAGCACGCCGAAGCCCAGCGCACTGACCATCGTGCCGACGAGCAGCATCACGTAGAGCAGCGCCACCACGCGCGGCCGGTTCTCGGGCGTGGCGAGGTCGGTGGCGAGTGCGAGCCCGCCGGTCTGCGTGGTGTGGAGCCCGGCGCCGACCAGCAGGAAGGCGAGGGCGGCGCCGATCTGCCCGTAGACCACCGGTCCGTGGGTGTCGCCCGACAGCACGATCAGCGCGAAGGGCATGATCGCGAGCCCGCCGAACTGCATCAGCGTGCCCATCCAGATGTACGGCACGCGCTTCCAGCCGAGCGCCGAGCGGTGGTGGTCGGAGCGGAAGCCGACCAGCGCGCGGAAGGGCGCGAAGATCAGCGGCAGCGCGATCATGGTCGACACCAGCCAAGCCGGGACGTTGAGCTCGACGATCATCACGCGATTCAGCGTGCCGTTGAGGAGCGCGAGCGCCATGCCCACCGACACCTGGAACAGCGACAGCCGCAGGAGCCGGCCCAGCGGCAGCTCGCGCGTCGCGACGTCCGCGAAGGGCAGGAAGCGCGTCGCGATGAGGCTCCACTTGCGAGCCATCTCGTTGTTCAGGCGGGTGACGGCGTTCACGATCTCACCATCTCGAGGGCCTGGGACGTATAGAAGCCGCTGGCGATCCGCTGCGTGCGGCCGCGCCGCCAGCCGGCCAGAAGCGGGTCGGCGTCGAGCAGGCGATGCAGCGCCGGTTCGGCCACCGGCTCGATCCATGGCGCACGGTTGCCGCGCGGGAACAGCCGGCCCACCGCCCGAAAGACCACCAGCGCCGGGTTGCTCGGCGCGAAGGTAAACAGCACCGCCCGATCGGCGCGCTGCGCCAGGCCCGCCAGCACTTGCACCGCATCGGGCGTGCGGTAGTGGATCAGCGAGTCCATGCCGACGATGTAGTCGAAGCGGCCCAGGCCCGGGTCGAGCATGTCGCCGGCGCGGAAGTCGATGCGGCCGGCTCGTTCGCCAACGCCAACGCCAAGTCCGGCACCATCGACCAACGCCGCCGGCTGGCGCTCGCGCGCCAGGCCCACCAGCGTGGGCGACAGGTCGATCGCGACCACGTCGGCGCCGCGCCGGGCCGCCGCGACCGCGAGTGCGCCGGTGCCGCAGCCGGCGTCGAGCAGCCGCATGCCGCGCAGGTCGGCAGGCAGCCAGCCGAGCAGGGTGTCGCGCATGCGTTCGCGCCCGGCGCGCACGCTGGCGCGGATGCGCCCAACGGGCGCATCGGACGTGAGCCGGGCCCAGGCTTGCGCGGCGGTGCGGTCGAAGTAGGTTTCGATCTCGCCGCGTCGTTGCAGGTAGCTGACGTGTGCCATCGCCATTGTTCCTTGTGCGTCAGTCGAATCCGAGCAGGTCGAAGATGTCGCGGTCCTTCATCGGCACCGCATGCAGGGGCTCCGCGCCCAGCCAGAGCGCGGCGGCCAGGCGCATGTACTCGTTCTGCACGGCCTCCAGCTCGGGCGAATGCTCCATCTCGAACAGCGTCGACTTCTTGAGCCGGCTGCGGCGGATCACGTCCAGGTCGGGGAAGTGCGCCATCAGCCGCAGGCCGATCTGCGCGTTGAATTTGTCGATCTGGTCGGTGTCCCGGCTGCGGTTGGCGATCACGCCGCCGAGCCGCACGTTGTAGTTCTTCGCCTTGGCGCCGATGGCCTGCACGATGCGGTTCATCGCGAAGATCGAATCGAAGTCGTTGGCGGTCACGATCAGCGCGCGGTCGGCGTGCTGCAGCGGCGCGGCGAAGCCGCCGCACACCACGTCGCCGAGCACGTCGAAGATCACCACGTCGGTCTCGTCGAGCAAGTGGTGCTCCTTGAGCAGCTTGACGGTCTGGCCGACCACGTAGCCGCCGCAGCCGGTGCCGGCGGGCGGGCCGCCGGCCTCGACGCACATCACGCCGTTGTAGCCGGGGAAGACGAAGTCCTCCACGCGCAGTTCCTCGGGGTGGAAGTCGACCGTCTCCAGCACGTCGATCACGGTCGGCATGAGCTTCTTGGTCAGCGTGAAGGTCGAGTCGTGCTTCGGGTCGCAGCCGATCTGCAGCACCCGCTTGCCGAGGCGCGAGAAGGCCACCGAGAGGTTGCTCGACGTCGTGCTCTTGCCGATGCCGCCCTTGCCGTAGATGGCGAAGACCTTCGCGTTGCCGATCTTCAATTCGGGGTCGAGCCCCACCTGCACGCTGCCCTCGCCATCGGCGCGCGACGACGGTGCGAGCGAACGCAGCCCGGGCTTGCGGACATCGGGGAAAGGCACGGTGACGGCGTTCATGCGGGGCTTCCTTCGTAGACACCTTCGAGCCGGTCCTCGAGTTCCTCGCCGGCCCGCCGCAACGCTTCGAGCATCGTGTCGTCCGGCTTCCAGAACTGGCGCTCCGACGCTTCGAGCAGCCGGCTGGCGACGCGGGCCGACGCGCTCGGGTTGAGTTCGGCCAGGCGCTCGCGCATGGCGGCGTCGAGCACGAAGGTCTCGCTGAGCTGCTGGTACACCCAGGGCTGGACCTGGCTCGTGGTGGCCGACCAGCCCACGGTGTTGGTCACGTGCACCTCGATCTGCCGGACGCCTTCGTAGCCGTGCTTGAGCATGCCTTCGTACCACTTGGGGTTGAGCATGCGCGTGCGTGTTTCGAGCGCGACCTGCTCGCTCAGCGTGCGCACCGTGCCGCTGCCGCCGTCCTGCGTCTGGTCGCCGATGTAGACCGGCGCCACGGCGGCGTCGTCGCCCTTGGCCCGCTTGATCGCGCGGCTGATGCCGCCGAGCGTGTCGAAATAGGTGTCGATGGTGGTCACGCCCAACTCGACCGAGTCGAGGTTCTGGTAGGCCAGCGCCACGCCGGACAGCACGCTGCGCAGCAGGCGAGCCTGTTGCACCGGCCTGCCCGCGCGGCCGTAGGCGAAGCCCTTGCGGCGGCTGTACGTCTCGGCGATCTCGTCGGCGTCGTCCCAGCGGCGGTTGTCGATCAGGCTGTTCACGTTGGCCCCGTAGGCGCCCTCGGCATTGCCGAACACGCGCAGCGACGCGGTCTCCAGGTCGCCGCCGTGCTCGGCCTGGTAGGCCAGCGCATGCTTGCGGATGAAGTTCTGCTCGAGCGGCTCGTCGGCGCTCGCGGCCAGGAAGGCGACTTCGGCCAGCAGCTTGATCTGCAAGGGCAAGAGGTCGCGGAAGATGCCCGACAGCGTGATCACCACGTCCACGCGCGGCCGTCCGAGCTCGGCCAGCGTCATCAGCTCGCCGCCGGCGAGCCGGCCGTAGCCGTCGAAGCGCGGGCGTGCGCCCATCAGCGCGAGCGCCTGGCCGATCGGCGCACCCTCGGTCTTCAGGTTGTCGGTGCCCCACAGCACCAGCGCGATCGATTCCGGAAAGGCGTGGCCGTCGGCCATGTGCCGGTCGAGCAGGCGCGTGGCCTGGCGCGCGCCGTCCTTCACCGCGTAGGCGCTCGGAATGCGGAAGGGGTCGAAGCCGTGCAGGTTGCGGCCGGTCGGCACGATCGACGGCGTGCGCAGCAGGTCGCCGCCAGCGGCGGGGCGCAGGAAGCGGCCGTCGAGCGCGTGCAGGATGGCGTCGAGCTCGTGGTCGCGTGCGAGCAGCGGGTCGAGCGTTGCGAGTTCGTTCAGGATGGGCAGCAGGGACGGCCCGTCGACGGCCTCGGTTGCGCACTCGGCGAGCGCATCTTCGGCCGTCCGGCCCGCGACGATCGCGGCGATGACGGCCTGGGGCGGCCGCACGCCGTGCGAGGCTTCGGCCAGCGACATCAGCAGATCGATGCGCTCGGCCGCGGTGGGTGCTTCGCCCACCACATGCAGCCCGCAGGGAATCAGCGTGTATTCGAGTTCGAGCACGGCCTGGGCGAGCGCGACGATGCGTTGTGCCGTGTCGTCGCGCCAGGGCGGCTCGGCCGCGGCCAGTTCGAGCACGGCCGCCTGCGACTGGATCATGCGGGCCAGTTCCTCGCCTTCGCCGTCGCCGCTGTCGAGGCCGCGGAAGCGCTCGATCATCTTCTTGAGTTCGACCAGGCCCTTGTACAAGCCCGCGGTCGCGACCGGCGGCGTCAGGTAGCTGATCAGCGTGGCGGCCGAACGGCGCTTGGCGATGGTGCCTTCGGACGGGTTGTTCGAGGCGTAGAGATAGAAGTTGGGCAGGTCGCCGATCAGCCGGTCGGGCCAGCAGCCGGCGGACAGGCCGTTCTGCTTGCCCGGCATGAATTCGAGCGCGCCATGGGTGCCGAAGTGCAGCACCGCATGCGCGCCGAAATCCTCGCGCAGCCAGCGGTAGAAGGCCGAGAAGGCATGCGTCGGTGCGAAGCCTTTTTCGAACAGCAACCGCATCGGGTCGCCCTCGTAGCCGAAGGCCGGCTGGATGCCGACGAACAGGTTGCCGAAGCGCTCGCCCAGCACGAAGATGCCGGCGCCGTCGCTCTGCTGCCGGCCAGGCGCCGGGCCCCATTGGGCCTCGATTTCCTGCAGGTGCTTTTCGCGCCGCACGTGTTCGTCGGCCGTGATGCGCACGTGCACGTTGGCCATGGCGCCCAGGCGTGCGGCGTTGCCTTCGATCACGCGTCGGCGCAGTTCATCGACGCTGGCAGGCAGCGCCACGTCGTAGCCTGCGTCGCGCATGGCCCGCATGGTGTTGAAGAGCGACTCGAACACCGACAGGAAGGCGGCGGTGCCGGTGTTGCCGGCATTGGGCGGAAAGTTGAAGACCACCGCCGCGACCTTGCGTTCGGCGCGCTCAGCGCGGCGCAGGTCGACCAGCTTGCCCACGCGCGCGGCAAGCATGTCCGCGCGCTCGATGCAGCTGTGCATGTCGTGCGCGCCGGCTTCGTTGCGGAAGGTGCAGGCGTGGGCGCATCCGGTGCAAGCGATGTGCGTCGCGCTGCCGCGGCCGCCGAACACCATCGAGCCGGTGGCGCCGTCGAGCTCGGGAATGGCGACCATCATCGTCGCCTCCACCGGCAGCAGGCCGCGCGGCGATGCGCCCCACTGGTCGAGCGACTGGAACTCCACCGGCGTGACCGCCAGATAGGGCACGTCGAGCGCGGCCAGGATGTCTTCGGCCGCTCGCGCGTCGTTGTAGGCCGGCCCGCCGACCAGCGAGAAGCCGGTGAGCGACACCAGCGCGTCGATGGTGCTGCGGCCGTCGTGGCGAAAGAAGGCGTCGATGGCCGGGCGGGAATCGAGCCCGGTCGCGAAGGCCGGTATCACGCGCAGGCCGCGCGCCTCCATCGCGGTGATCACGCCGTCGTAATGGGCCGTGTTGCCGGCCAGCAGGTACGAGCGCATGAGCAGCAGGCCGACCGTGCCGCGCTGCCCGCTCTGCGCCACGCGCGGCAGTGCGCCGAGGCTGTCTGACAGGCGCTGCTTCATGCGCGGGTGGTAGACGCCGACCTCGGGGTAGTCGACGGGCTCGTGCGTCTTCGCGACGCCGCGCAGCGCGCGCCGCGGGCCGTCGGCATAGCGGTCCACCAGGAAGTGGACCATGTTGGCGATGTTGTCCTCCGAGCCCGCGAGCCAGTACTGGAGCGTGAGGAAGTAGGCCCGCACGTCCTGCGCGGTGCCGGGAATGAAGCGAAGGATCTTGGGCAGCCGGCGCAGGGTCTTCATCTGCCGCGCGCCGGCCGTGGTCCGGGCCGAAGCGTCGGCGCCGTCGGCCGGCTTGCCGCGCAGCCGCCTGAGGAAGGCCAGCGGCCCGGTGCCGGGGGCCGACATGTCGAACTTGCCCATGCGCGTGAGGCGCGTCACCTCGGGCGCCGACATGGCGCAGACCATGGCGTCGCAGCCGGCGCGACGCGATTGCAGGGCGGGCAGCACGGGCAGGAAGTGGTCTTCCATGAAGAGCATCGTGGCGATGACGATGTCGCCCTGCGCGATGTCGTCGAGGCAGCGCGTCAGCGCCTCGGGCCGGTCGCCCCATTCGGCCGCGGCGTGCACGCTGAGCGACAGGGCAGGCAGCTTGCGGCGCAGGCCGCGCCACGCGCGCTCGGTGGCGCTCGCGAGGTGGCTGTCCATGGTCACGATGACCACGCGGATCGGGACGCCGGTGCCGCCGCGCTCACTGGCTGAAATGGGCTTTGGCGTCATAGAGCGTCTCGAGGGTGATCAGCGGCACGCCGCGGTCGAGCGCATAGCGCTCGGTATTCCGGCGTGCCTTGCCGCGCACGAAGAAGGGGATCTTGCGCAGCTCCTGCTCCGCGTCCGACGCCCAGGCGGCGCCGGTCGTGGGCGCGGCGAGCGGGGCGGGTGTGGCAATGGGTGTGACAGCCGTGGTGATTGCGATGGGCGCAGCGGCGGCCCCGCCCAGATGCGACGGCGCGGCGTCTTCGTGGAATTCGGCGTCGCCGCGGAACATGCCGATCAGGTGCTCCTCCAGGCCCATCATCAGCGGATGGACCCAGGTGTCGAAGAGCACGTTGGCGCCTTCGAAGCCCATCTGCGGCGAGTACCGCGCCGAATAGTCCTGCACGTGTACGGGCGCCGAGATCACCGCGCAGGGCACGCCGAGGCGCTTGGCGATGTGGCGCTCCATCTGCGTGCCGAGCACCAGCTCGGGCTGCAGTTCCGCGATGGCGGCCTCGATCTCCAGGTAGTCGTCGCTGATCAGCGGCGCCACGCCGTACAGCCGGGCCGCTTCGCGCACCTCGCGCGCGAACTCGCGGCTGTAGGTGCCGAGGCCCACGACGGTGAAGCCCAGCTCGGTCGCGGCCACGCGGGCCGCCGCGACGGCGTGCGTGGCGTCGCCGAAGACGAAGACGCGCTTGCCGGTGAGGTAGGTCGCATCGACCGAGCGCGCATACCAGGGCGCGCGCGCGGTGGCGTCGTGCAGCGCGCGGGCCGGGTCGATGCCTGCGAGCTGCGCCACCTCGGCGATGAAGTCGCGCGTGGCACCGGTGCCGATCGGCACGGTCTTCGTACACGGCTGGCCGAAGCTGCGTTGCAGCCATTGCGCGGTGAGGCTCGCGATCTCGGGGTACAGCACCACGTTGAAGTCGGCTTCGCCCAGGCGAGCCAGGTCGGCGGGCGCGGCCTGCAGCGGCGCGGTGACGTGGACGTCGATGCCCAGCGCATCGAGCAGGCCGGTGATCTCCTGCACGTCGTCGCGGTGCCGGAAGCCGAGCGCCGTGGCGCCGAGCAGGTTGCAGCGGGGCCGCTGCCCGGCTTCGCGCGGCGCCCGCACCGTGCCGGGCGGCGGCACGTGCGGGCCGGCCAGGGCGCGCACCATGCGGTAGAAGGTCTCGCTGGCGCCCCAGTTCTCCTTGCGCTGGTACGACGGCAGTTCGAGCGCGACCACGGGAATCGGCAGGTTCAGCGCACGGGCCAGGCCGCCCGGGTCGTCCTGGATCAGCTCGGCGGTGCAGGAGGCGCCCACCATCAGCGCGGCCGGCTTGAAGCGCTCGAAGGCCTCGCGCGCCGCGCGCTTGAAGAGCTCGGCCGTGTCGCCGCCCAGGTCGCGCGCCTGGAAGGTCGTATACGTGACCGGCGGGCGGCGCGGCAGGCGCTCGATCATCGTGAAGAGCAGGTCCGCATAGGTGTCGCCCTGCGGCGCGTGCAGCACGTAGTGCACGTCCTTCATCGCGGTGGCGATGCGCATCGCGCCGACGTGCGGCGGTCCTTCGTAGGTCCAGAGGGTAAGCTGCATGATCGTGCGGCTTTCTCTTCTGCACGGCCTAGGCGGCCAGCCGCAGCCGCCGGACCAGCGGACGCGTGAACAGCTCGGCCAGGTCGGCCGCCTGCTCATAGCCCTGCAGCGGCGTGAAGACCAGTTCGATCGACCACTTGGTGGTCATGCCCTCGGCCTCCAGCGGGTTGGCGAGACCGAGTCCGCAGACCACGATGTCGGGCCGCAGTGCGCGGCAGCGGTCGAGCTGGCGATCGACGTCCTGGCCCTCGGACAGGGTGGTGCCGGCCGGCAGCATCGCGAGCTCCTGCGCGAGGTGCTGGCGGTGCAGGTAGGGCGTGCCGACTTCGGTCAGCGCCATGCCCAGTTCGCGCGACAGGAAGCGTGCGATCGGGATCTCGAGCTGCGAATCGGGGAAGAAGAAGACGCGCTTGCCGGCCAGTTGCGCGCGGTGCCGGGCGAGCGCCTGCGCGGCACGCTCGCGCGCCGGGGCCGTGACGCGGTCGAAGGTGGCGGCCGGCACCTCGAAGGCGTCGGCGGCGGCACGCAGCCAGTGCGTCGTGCCTTCCGCGCCGAGCGGGAAAGGCGCCGCGATGCGCGTGGCCCCGCGTTCTTCGAGGGCGCGCGCCGCGTCCGCCAGGAAGGGCTGGGCCAGCAGGAAGCGCGTGCCGGGGCCGACCGGGGGCAGGGCGTTCGCGCGCCTCGGCGGGAAGAAGCGCGCCGCGATGCCGAGCTGCGAGAACAGGCGCGCGAACTGGTCTTCGACCACGTCGGCCAGCGTGCCGACCACCAGCAGCTCGGCCGGCGCGCGCGCGGGGCGGGGCGGCAGCACGGGCACCATCGATGCGAGGCAGGCGTCTTCGCCCTGGGTGAAGGTGGTCTCGATGCCGCTGCCCGAATAGTTGAGCACGCGTACCTGCGGTGCGTGCGCCTTCGTCAGCCGCGCGGCGGCGCGCGACAGGTCGAGCTTGATCACTTCCGACGGGCACGAGCCGACGAGGAACAGCAAACGGATGTCGGGCCGCCGCCCGAGCAGGCGCGTGACCACGCGGTCGAGTTCGTCGTTGACGTCGGCCAGGCCCGAGAGGTCGCGCTCGTCGATGATCGCGGTGGCGAAGCGCGGCTCGGCGAAGATCATGACGCCCGCGGCCGACTGGATCAGGTGCGCACAGGTGCGCGACCCCACCACGAGGAAGAACGCGTCCTGCACCTTCCGATGCAGCCAGATGATGCCGGTGAGGCCGCAGAACACCTCGCGCTGGCCGCGCTCGCGCAGCACGGGGGCGTCGGTGCAGCCGTCGGCGCGCGCGTCTTCGCGAATCGGGATCACGCCGCGGCCGACGCCAGTGCGGGCGTCCACGGTGGCAAGGGTGCCCGGGGCATCGGCGACTTCGGTCATGCGACGGCTCCGGTGGACTGCATGCCGCGCGACTGCCGCGCCATGTCCAGGCGCGCTGCGCGCAGCTTGAGCACGAACTGGGTGGCGTTGACGACGTAGGCCACGTAGGCCGCGAGCGCCAGGTACATCAGGGGCCGGTCGGCCAGCGCGCCGGTGGCGAGCGCCACCAGGTAGGCCGTGTGCAGGGCCAGCACCCCCATGCTGAACACGTCCTCCCAGTAGAAGGCGGGTGCGAAGAGGTACTTGCCGAACACCACCTTCTCCCAGATGGAGCCGGTGACCATGATGGTGTAGAGCGCCAGCGTCTTCACGACGACCGAGAGCGTCGCGGCGGCGTGGCCCTCGCCGGTCCACAGGTAGCGGAGCACCAGCACCAGGCTGGCCGCGAAGATGAAGAACTGCACGGGCGCCAGCACCCCCTGCACCAGCGTCCAACCCGACGCATCGCGCCGGCGCCGCTCGTCGGGCGTGTAGAGCGGCCGTCTCGGCGCGCGGCCGGTGCCGTTCGGGGATGGCGGGTTGCGCATGCCGGCCAATCTAGATCGGCCGATGCAAAGTGTCAACTGAAATGGACGTAAATAGAAATTGACAGTCGTCGCGACTCGGTGAATCATGGCGCCGCAGACGCCTGTCAGACAGCACGCCGACGCCATGAAGGACTCCCGCAACCCCACCGGACCGCAAGCGCCTACGCCTGCCGGCGGCGGCGCGGCGCCGGCGCCCAGCAACGTGCTGCCGTTCATCGGCCCGGCAAGCGCCCGCGCAAGGCGCACGCCGCCGGACGCGAAATTCGACAGCACGGCGTTCGTGCGTCATGATTCGTCGCCGAAAGTGCCGCCAAGACCGGCCCAGCGAAGAGACAACCCCACCAGGAGACTGGCCATGCCCCGATTGGCTCGACAAGCTCTGGATCTCGATGGCGCGAGTCAGCCGCCCGACGGCGATCTCGAATGGTCTACCGGCGCTGCGTCGCCGGCTTCATGGAACCGGGCGCCCAACGACCGGGCTGCGGTGGCCGACTGCCAGACCCAGCTCGCCCGAACGCTCAAGCTCGACATCATTCCCCGTCTCATCGACGTGCATCGCGCGCCGGCACCGGCAAGCCGGGTCGACGACAACGCGAGCCATCGGCCGACCGCCCGCGAGGTCGAAGACTTCGTGCAACTCGTGCTGGCCCGCGAGCATTCGCCCGCGCAGGCCTTCGTCGACTTGCTCGGGCAGCGCGGCATGTCGGTCGAGACCATCTACCTCGACCTGCTGGCGCCCGCGGCGCAGCACCTGAACTACCTGTGGACGCAGGACCTGTGCGACTTCACCCACGTCACGCTGGGCCTGGCACGCCTGCAGCGGCTGCTGCACGAGCTGAGCCCGTCGCTGAACGGCGGCCAGCGGCCGTTTCGCGGCAATGCCAGGCGCGTGCTGCTGTTGCCCGCCTGCGGCGAACAGCAGACCTTCGGCCTGTCGATGGTGGCCGAGTTCTTCCACCATGCGGGCTGGGAGGTCGACCGCGGCCATTTCCCGCTCGACAGCGACGCGGCCGAACTCGCGCAGGCCGAATGGTTCGACGTGATCGGCCTGGCCGCGGGCAACGAGACGCGGCTGCAGCCGATGCGCCGCACGATCCTCGACATCCGCGCGTTGTCGCGCAACCGTGACGTGCGCGTGATGGTGGGCGGCCCGATTTTTGCGGGGCATCCCGAGCGTGTAAAGTTCGTCGGCGCCGATGCATGCGGACTCGACGGGCAAAAGGCACCTGTCCATGCCGAACGACTGATCGCATTGCACCAGCACACCGATTGACAACCGCGCCGGAACCTGAAGGTCATTCTTGAAGAACGATGCGAGAACTGCTTTTCAGCCATGAAGAGTTTTGCGGCTCATGCCAAGCACCTGGCCGACCTGCAAGCTGGATTGGTCGGACAACTGATCGCCGCGTCGTCCGATGTGGTCTTGATCGTCGATGCGGACGGGGTCGTGCGCGATCTCGCGCTCGGCGGCTCCGGCCTCGATGACCAGGGCTGCGAAGACTGGATCGGCAAGCCCTGGGCCGACGGCGTCGCCAAGGATTCGCGCGCCAATGCCGAGTGGCTGCTTCGCAATGCCGGCGCCGATGGTGCGCTGGAGTGGCGCCAGCTCACCTGCAGGACCACTCGAGGCGCCGAGCTTCACCTGAGCTGCACGGCCATCAAGCTGCGCGGCAGGGCCCGCAGCCGCGACATCGGCCGCACCGTCGTCTTCTGCCGCGACCTTCGCGGCATGACGGCGCTGCAGCAAAGCGTGGTCGATGCGCAGCAGGCCAACCTGCACGACCACTGGAAGCTGCGCGACGCGCAGTCGCGTTACCGGCAGCTGTTCCAGACCGTGTCGGATGCGGTGCTCATCGTCGACGCGGCCACGCAGAAGATCGTCGAAGCCAACCCCGCCGCGGTGCAGCTCTTCGGCGACAGCGTGCGCCGCCTCGTCGGCTCCGGCTTCCCGGCCGGCCTCGACGCGCGCAGCAACGCGGCGGTGCAGACGATGGTCGCCGCACTGCGCACGGCGGGCCGGGCCGAAGACATCCGGGCGCAGGTGGCCGACGGCGGCGGCGAGGTCACGGTGTCGGGCTCGGTCTTCCGCCAGGAGAACGGCGTGCAGATGGTGGTGCGGCTCTCGCGCGTGGCCGCCAAGGCCGTCACGCCCGACCGCGCCAACGCCAACGCGGTGCTGCTCAAGATCGTGCAGAGCGCGCCCGACTGCATCGTCGTCACCGACATCAACGGACAGATCATCTCGGCCAACCAGGCCTTCGTCGAACTGGTGCAGCTGGCCAACGAGGAACAGGTGCGCGGCGAGTCGCTCGGCCGCTGGATCGGGCGCACCGGCGTCGAACTCAGCGTGCTGATATCGACCCTGCGCCAGCGCGGCTCGCTGCGGCTGTTCCCCACCAGCCTGCGCTGCGAACACGGGCTGGTTTCCAACGTCGAGATCTCGGCCACGCTGGTGCGCGACGACGGCGACGAGGCCTACCTGGGTTTCACCATCCGCGACGTCAGCCGTCGCCAGGGAACGGAAGTCCGCGCGGCCAAAGAGCTGCCCCACTCGGCGGGCCAGCTGTCGGAGTTGGTCGGTCGCATGCCGATGAAGGACATCGTGGGCGAAACCGCCGACCTCATCGAGCAACTGTGCATCGAGGCCGCGCTCGACCTCACGCGCGACAACCGCGCCGCGGCCGCCGAGATGCTCGGCGTCTCGCGCCAGAGCCTGTACGTGAAGCTGCGGCGCTACGGCCTGCACGAGCTCGCGCCCGAAAGCGAAAAGCAATAGCAATCGACGTCGGCGCAATGTAAATCCAGATTGACAGTTTGACGTGTCAGGCGGGAAACTAGCCGACATGTCCCGCCCAGCGCTGTCAGCGGTCGCCGAACTGTTCAAGCCGATCACCTGGTTTCCGCCGATGTGGGCCTTCGCCTGCGGCGTCGTGGCCTCGGGCGCCAGCCTCGACGAGCGCTGGATCGTCGCGCTGATGGGCATCGTGCTGGCCGGCCCGCTGGTGTGCGCGAGCAGCCAGGCGGCGAACGACTGGTTCGATCGGCACGTCGATGCCATCAACGAGCCGCAGCGCCCGATTCCCTCGGGCCGCATGCCGGGTCGATGGGGCCTCTACGTGGCCATCGGTTGGACGCTGCTGTCGCTGGCCTGGGCCTTCCTGCTGGGCCCATGGGCCTTTCTCGCGGCCGTGGTCGGCCTGGCGCTGGCCTGGGCCTACAGCGCGCCGCCGCTGCGGCTCAAGCAGAACGGCTGGTGGGGCAACGCGGCGTGCGGGCTCTGCTACGAGTGCCTGGCCTGGGTCACGGGCGCCGCGGTCATGGCGGGCGGCGCCATGCCGGGCAGCCGCTCGCTGGGCCTGGCCCTGCTCTACAGCATCGGCGCGCACGGGATCATGACGCTCAACGACTTCAAGGCCATCGAGGGCGATCGGCTCATGGGTGTGCGGTCGCTGCCGGTGCAGCTCGGCGCCCAGCGCGCCGCCCGCGTGGCCTGCTGGTTCATGGCGCTGCCGCAGTGCGCCGTGGTGCTGCTGCTCGTGCACTGGCAGCGGCCCGTGCATGCGGCCGCCATCGGGCTGCTCGTGGTGGTGCAGCTGGTGATGATGGACCGCTTTCTGCAGGATGTCGGCCGGCGTGCCATCTGGTACAGCGGCTTCGGCGTGCCCGTGTTCGTGAGCGGCATGATGATCAGCGCCTTCGCCTTGCGGGGCATCGGGAGCGGCGCTTGAAAGCGGACTTCGGCTGGCCCGCGATCCTTCGGCTCGGGCTCGTGCAGGCCGCGCTGGGCGCGGTGGTGGTGTTGACCACCTCGACCTTGAACCGCGTGATGGTGGTCGAGCTGGCCTTGCCCGCGATGCTGCCGGGCGGCCTCGTCGCGTTGCATTACGTCCTGCAGGTGCTGCGCCCGCGCATGGGCCACGGTTCCGACCGCGGCCAGCGGCGTACGCCGTGGATCGTCGGCGGCATGGCGATGCTGGGGGCCGGCGGTTTCGGCGCGGCTTGCGCCACGGCCTGGATGGCGAGCGATCCGGTCGCCGGCATCGTCGCGGCCGTGCTGGCCTTTGCGGTGCTGGGCGTCGGCGTCAGCGCGGCCGGAACGTCGTTGCTGGTGCTGCTCGCGCAGCGCGTCGCGGCGTCGCAGCGCGCCGCTGCGGCCACCACGGTGTGGCTCATGATGATCGGCGGGTTCGTCGTCACCGCGGGCATCGCCGGTGCGCTGCTCGATCCCTTCTCGCCCGCGCGGCTGGTGGCGGTGAGCGGCGTGGTGTCGCTCGTGGCCTTTGCGGTGGCTTGCGCCGCGATGGCCGGTCTCGAAGGCCGGGTGGGGGCGCGACGCGCGGATGCGGTGTCGCCCGATGCCGATGCCGATGCCGATGCAACGGCGACGCGCGCCGAGGCCACGCGTTTTCGCGACGCGCTGGTGCAAGTCTGGGCCGAGCCGGCCGCGCGGCGCTTCACGCTGTTCGTCTTCGTCTCGATGCTCGCGTACAGCGCGCAAGACCTGATCCTCGAGCCCTTCGCGGGTTCGGCGATGGGCTTCACGCCTGGCGAATCGACCAGCCTCTCGGGCACCCAGCACGCGGGCGTGCTGCTGGGCATGGCGGCCGCCGCGTTGGCCGGCCGCGGACGCAACGGGCGGCGCTTCGGCTCGCTTCGCACCTGGCAGGTCGGCGGTTGCCTGGTGTCGGCCGCGGCGCTGCTCGGGCTCGTGGCGGCTGGCGTCGTCGGTGCGTCTTGGCCGTTCAAGGCCAACGTGTTCCTGCTGGGCGCGGCCAACGGCGCGTTCTCGATCGCGGCCATCGCCTCGATGATGGCACTGGCCGGCGAAGGCCGGGCGTCGCGCGAGGGCGTGCGCATGGGCCTGTGGGGCGCAGCGCAGGCGGTGGCCTTCGGGCTGGGCGGCCTGGCGGGTGCGGCCGCGAGCGACCTGGCGCGCCTCTTCATCGGCACGCCGGGCCTGGCCTATGCGACGGTCTTCGCGGCCGAGGCGGCGCTGTTCGTCGTCGCAGCGGGCTTGGCCGGCAAGGTCGGCGGCGCGCCTGCGGTGCGGGCCGTGCCCCTGGGCATCGGCGAGAAGCCTGCCTGAAGGCGAGGTGGTCCCATGGAAGCGCTCCAACCGGCTGTGGTCGAGACATTCGATGCGGTGGTCGTCGGCGGTGGCCCGGCCGGCGCCACGGCGGCGCACGACCTGGCGCGGCAGGGCTGGTCCGTGCTGCTGCTGGACCGGGCCGGGCGCGTCAAGCCCTGCGGCGGTGCCATACCGCCGCGGCTCATCAAGGACTTCGAGATTCCCGATGCGCTGCTGGTCGCCAGGGCGCGCTCGGCGCGCATGGTGGCGCCGAGCAGCAAGTGCGTCGACATCCCTATCGACGACGGCTTCGTCGGCATGGTCGACCGCGAAGTCTTCGACGAATGGCTGCGCGAGCGCGCGGCGCAAGCGGGTGCGGTGCGGCGCATCGGCAGCTTCGAGCGCCTGACGCGCGACGACGACGGGGTCAGCGTCGTGCACTACGCCGGGCGCGCCGCGCGCGGCAAGGCCGGCACGCACCCGGGCCATGTGCGCGCACGCAGCGTGATCGGCGCCGACGGGGCCTGCTCGCGCGTGGCGGCCGAAGCGATGCCCGAGGCGCGAGCGCCGCGCTACGTGTTCGCGTACCACGAGATCGTGCAGTTGCCGCCGGTCGCGCCCGCCGGCTACGACGGCGCGCGCTGCGACGTGTACTACCAGGGCCGGCTGTCGCCCGACTTCTACGGCTGGGTCTTCCCGCACGGCGACACGCTGAGCATCGGCACCGGCAGCGCCGACAAGGGCTTCTCGCTGCGCACGGCCGTCGGCCAGCTGCGCGCGGCCGCCGGCTTGTCGGGCGCCGCGACGCTGCGTCGCGAAGGCGCGCCGCTGCCGATGAAGCCACTGCCGCGCTGGGACAACGGCCGCGACGTCGTGCTCGCCGGCGACGCGGCCGGCGTGGTCGCGCCGGCGTCGGGCGAGGGCATCTACTACGCCATGGCCGGTGGCCGCTTCGCGGCCGAGGCGGTGGCGCAACTGCTGCAAGGCGCCGATGCCCGCTGCCTCAGGCAGGCCCGGCGGCGTTTCATGAAAGCGCACGGCACGGTGTTCCGCGTGCTCGGCGTGATGCAATGGTTCTGGTACTCGACCGATCGACGCCGCGAGCGCTTCGTCAAGATCTGCGAAGACCGCGACGTGCAGCAACTGACCTTCGAGTCGTACATGAACAAGGAACTGGTGCGAAAGAAGCCCATGGCCCACGTGCGCATCTTCTTCAAGGACATGGCGCACCTGCTGGGCTTCGCGCGCGTATGACCGCCTCGCGCCGCGGACGCCTCTGGAAGCCGGTGGTCGTGGCCGCCTTCGCCGCGCTGTGCGTGGCGACGCTGGGCGCGCTGATGACCGACATCGGCCCCTGGTACCGCAGCCTGCAGCAGCCCGCGTGGAAGCCGCCCGACGCTGCCTTCGGGCCGATCTGGACCCTGATCTTCGCGCTGGCCGCGGCCGCCGGCGTGATCGGCTGGCGCCGCACGGCGCCGGGGCGCGTGCGCGAATGGATGCTCGTGCTGTTCGCGTTGAACGGCTTTCTCAACGTGCTGTGGAGCCTGCTGTACTTCCGTCTGCACCGGCCCGACTGGTCGCTCGTCGAAGTGCCCTTTCTCTGGCTGTCGGTGCTGGCACTGGTGGTGATGCTGTGGCGCGTGGCGAGGCTCGCGTCGGTGCTGTTGCTGCCCTATCTGCTGTGGGTGGCCATCGCGGCGGTGCTCAACTGGGAATCGGTGCGGCTCAACGGGCCGTTCCACTGAACCGGAGCGGGCCGTGGACAGCTCCCCGATCTTCCTGTTCCTGGTCGACGCGGTGATCGCGCTGACGGCCGCCGAAGCCATCGTGCTGGTCGCGCTTCACCGGCTCACGGGTCGTGGGCCGCGGCCTGGCGCCTATCTGCTCAACCTGGTATCGGGCCTGTGCCTCATGGCGGCCCTGCGATGCGCGCTGGGCGACAGCGGTGGCGTCCCGTGGATCGCCCTGTGGTTGCTGGCCGCCGGGGCGAGCCATGCCGCGGACATGTGGCGGCGCTGGGTCAATGCAGCTTCTGCCCGTCCGCGGCCATGAACACCAGCTGGCTGAAGCGGCCCAGCCGCAACGACTTCTCGTTCGCCTCGATCTTGCGGTCGTCGCGCATCGCGCTGCAGTAGGCCTGGGCCAGGCCGTTGATCAGCTCCGCGTTGTCGGCTCTGGGCGCACGCGCACGCAGCTGCGCCACCAGGCGTTGCGCCTGGGCCGGCATCGTCGCGTCAGTCATGCCGGCGAGCTGTGTGCGGATGGCCGCGCGCTGGCTTTCGAAAGCCTTGCCGAGGCTCGGCGTGTCGACCTTCGGGCAGCCGCTCACGCCGCCCGCGCTCATCAGCGTGTCGGCGTTGCGCCGCGCGTCGGCGACCATGCCGGCTTGCGCGGTCGCAGGTGCGCTGTTGTTCCATGCCTGGCGCACGTAGTTCGTGACGTCGGCAATTTCCTGGTCGCTCATGCCGGCGCCGATGGCCGGCATCGGCGCGTACTTCTCGCGCGCCTGAAGCCCGCCGACGATCACGTTGATGACGTTCTGCGGCCCCTTGGCCGTGACCGCGCCATTGCCGTCGAGCGCCGGGATCGTCCCTGCCATCCCCTTGCCGTCGATGCCATGGCACGACACGCAGAAGTTGAGATACGCCTCGCCGCCCCGCGCGTCGCGGCCCTGGAACAGGGCGAGCTTTCGATCGACGCCTTTCGCCGGGGCGGGCGGCGTGGCCTTCAGGTAAGCCGCGATGGCCAGCAGATCGGCATCGCTCAACTTGCTCAGGCTGTGAACGGTTTCCGACATCGGCCCCACGGCGACGCTCTTGCCGGGTGCGATGCCGGTCTTCAGGTAGTTCGCGATCTCGCTGTTGCTCCAGCGGCCGATGCCGTTGCGCGGGTCGGGCGTGATGTTGGGTGCGTACCAGGAGTCGATGACCCCGCCCTGCAACGATCCCTTCCACTTCGACGTGCCGGCCACGGGCCGCGCGTTGTGGCATTCGCCGCAATGCGCCAGGCCTTCGGCCAGGTAGCGCCCGCGGTTCACCTCGTCGGTTGCCGCGGGGTCGGGCGCGAACGTGCCCGGCTCGAAGAACACCTGCCGCCAGGCCAGCAGCGACGTGCGCACGCTGAACGGGAACGCGAGCTTGATGGGCGGCCGCGGCTTCTCGACTGCCGGCTGCGTCATCAGGAAGGCCTTGATGGCCAGCACGTCGTCGCGCGTCACCGTGGTGTACCAGGGGAAGGGCATCACCGGGTAGATGTACTCGCCGTGGCGGCCGATGCCTTCGTGCATGACCCGGTAGAACTCGTCGTCGCTCCAGTCGCCGATGCCGGTCTTGCGGTCGGGCGTGATGTTCGGCGTCGAGATCTGGCCGAAGGGCGTGTTCATGTACAGCCCGCCGGCGAAGGGCTGGCCGCCCTTGCTGGTGTGGCATGCGAGGCAGTCGCCCGCGTTGGCCAGGTAGGCGCCACGACGCACCGTGTCCGCCATGGTGGCGTCGGCAGCCGCCGCGATCCATGGAGCGACGGCAACCAGGGCGATGCCTGCCCACTGCATCCATCGTTGCGACAGAAGGATCTTCGAGGCGTGCGACATCGCGGCTCCGGGCTGTCTCGGGTCGCCGATCTTTCGTCCACGGCGCGGGGCCGGCTGTACGCCGCCATGCCGCAGGGGCGTAGGAAGTGCCGAATGCGCGCGACCTCACTGCATCGCGACCGCCGCATGGCGTGCCGCCATGCGCTCCACCTCCTCGCACGTCAGCCACGGCGCGCCGTGCAGCTGCCGGCCCGGCTCGCCGGGTAGCGGCACGTCGGGCCCGCCCAGGTGAGGCAACACCAGGGCGGCGTCGCCGAAGTCGTGGCCCTCGGTCCAGAAGCAGGGCGTGACGACGGTGCGCAGTCCGGCCGCGGTGGCGGCGCGCAGCCCGTTGCCCGAATCCTCGAAGGCGACTGCCTGCTCGGGCGCGATGCCGAGTCGGCGCAGTGCGAGCTGGTAGATGTCGGGCGCCGGCTTCTTGCACGCGACCTGGTCGCCGCAAGCGATCACCGTGAACATGTCGAGCCCGGTCGGCCCGCAGGTCGAGTGCAGCAAGGCGCTGATGCTGCCGGCGGTGGCGGTGCTGGCGATCGCGAGCTTGCAGCCGCGCGACAGCGCCTCGTCGAACAGGCGTGCGACGCCGGCGCGCAAGGGCACCCCGCCGTCCTTGATCGCCAGGCTGTAGAACCGCGTCTTGTCGAGATGGATGTCGCGCACCCGCGACCTGATGCGAGCCCGCTCGGCGTCCGGCATCGGCAGCGCGTCCAGGTAGCTGCAGATCCGTTCCTTTCCGCCGGCCACGTCGAGCAGTTGTCGATACGCTGCCGCGCCCCAGTGCCAGCCCAGCCCGTGCAATTCGAAGGCCTGGTTGAAGGCTATGCGGTGCGCCTCCTCGGTATCGGCGATGGTGCCGTCGACGTCGAAGATGAAGGCCTTGATCTGCATTTCGGCTCCCGCGAGTTCGGCTCATGGCGTGCGACACATGCGGCGGCGCGTTGGAGAGTGGCCGCCGGAAGCCGCTGGGGGCTTCCGAAGAAGCCGAATCTATGCACAAGGACTCATCACGAAAAGTTAAATCTATTTACGAAGCTTTAAGCGATTCCTAACATGAGCCCATGACGCTCGCTCGCAACGCCACGTTCCGGCAGCTGGCCGCTTTCGACGCGGTGGCGCGTCTGGGCAGCGTGTCGCTCGCTGCCGCCGAGATGCACCTGACGCCGCCGGCCGTGTCGATCCAGATCAGCGGGCTCGAAGCGTCGGCGGGCACGCCGCTGGTGCAGCGCTCGGGCCGCGGCATCCGCCTGACCGAGGCCGGCGACCTGCTGGCGCACTATGCGGCCCGGCTGCTGGCGCTGTGGCAGGAAGCGGGCGACGAAATGGCCACCTTGCAGGGCGTGTTCTCGGGCACCCTGCGCGTCGGGGCCGTGACCACGGCCGAATACCTGCTGCCGCCGCTGCTGGTCGATTTCGCCAATGCCAATCCGAAGGTCAAGGTCAAGCTGCAGGTGGGCAACCGCGATGCCATCGTGCGGATGCTCGCGGGGCAGGGCGTCGACCTGGCCATCATGGGCCGGCCGCCGCGTGAGCTGAAGACGGTGTCGCACGCGTTTGCCAAGCACCCGATGGCCTTCGTCGCCGCGCCGAGCCATCCGCTGATGGTTGACGGCCGGCCCGGCATCGAGCGCCTGGCGGACGAGTTGATCCTCGTACGCGAGCGCGGTTCGGGCACGCGGGCGATGGTCGAGCAGCTGTTCAAGGACGCGGCGCTGCCGCTGCGCATCGGCTCCGAGCTGTCGAGCAACGAGGCCATCAAGCAGATGTGCGCGGCCGGCTTCGGCGTCGCGTTCCTGTCCTTGCACACCTGCGTGCTCGAGATGGACGCGGGGCTGCTCGCGCTGCTGCCGATCGCCAACAACCCGATCGAGCGGGACTGGCACGTGATGCACCTCGCGACCAGCCAGCTGTCGCAGGTGGCCACGGCCTTCGAGGCGTTCCTGTGCGCGGAAGGTCAGCGCCAGGTCGATGCGCGCATCGCCCGCATCGAGCCCGGTTCGGCACGCCCCTCGACGCGGCCCCGGCGCGGCGCCGGTTCGCGCTCCCGTGGATCGCTCAGGCCGCCTTCTTGACCCACGCGCTGCACCAGCCCTTGCCGGCGACGATCTTGCCGGCGTAGAGCTGGCAAGGGCCGGTCGCGTCGGCGGCCTTGCCCTGGAACAGCTGGCAGTTGTTGCACATCTGCGTGGGCTGGTGCTGCGGGTACTTGGCCTTGTCGACCTTGGTCGAGTCGGCCTTGTAGCCGAGCGCCGCGGCCTGCGGGTCGGTTTCGGTCAGGGTGGCTGCCTGGGCCCAGGCATGCGACGCGCCGAGGCCGGCGCTGCCGGCGACGACGCTGATCACGAATGTCCTGCGACTTGGGTGGCTCATGGGGCGTCCTTTTTTTCATGTGGTTCGAGACCAACCGTTGTATAGTCTGACACGCAGTGTTGTCAATTAAAGATGACACTTGGCGCGATCGAGCAAGGCGATCGAGCAAGGCGATCGAGCAGGGCGATCGAGCGTTGGCTCAGCTTCGGAGTGCAACCATGGTTTTTCCCTTTTCTGCCATCGTCGGCCAGGACGACATGAAGACGGCGATCCTGATCGCGGCGGTCGACCCCACGGTCGGAGGCGTTCTGGTTCTCGGCGACCGCGGCACCGGCAAGTCGACCGCGGTGCGCGCATTGGCCGCCTTGCTCCCGCCGATGCGGGCCGTGGCCGACTGCCCCTACCACTGCGATCCCGCAGCGTCGGGCGCCTCCTGCGAGCACTGCGCGGCGTCGAGGAAGACCAAGGCCGCGAGGCGCACGCAGCGCGTGCCGGTGCCGGTGGTCGACCTGCCGCTGGGCGCCACCGAAGACCGCGTCGTCGGCGCCCTCGACCTGGAGCGTGCGCTCTCGCAGGGCGTCAAGTCCTTCGAGCCCGGCCTTCTGGCACGCGCGCATCGCGGCTTTTTGTACATCGACGAAGTGAACCTGCTCGAAGACCACCTGGTCGACCTGCTGATCGACGTCGCGGCATCCGGCGAGAACGTGCTCGAGCGCGAGGGGCTGAGCGTGCGCCACCCGGCGCGCTTCGTGCTGATCGGCAGCGGCAATCCGGAAGAGGGCGAACTGCGGCCGCAACTGCTCGACCGCTTCGGCCTTTCTGTGGAAGTGACCACGCCCCGCGACCTGGCCGTGCGGGTCGAGGTGATCCGCCGGCGCGACGCCTACGACCGCGACGAGGCGGCGTTCTCGCGTCAGTGGGCGCCGCACGATGCCAAGGTGCGGCGGCGCATCGTCGCCGCCAAGGCACTGCTCGGACGGGTGCAGGTGCCTGACTCGGTGCTCGAATGCGCGGCGCGCCTGTGCATCAGCCTGGGCACCGACGGCCTGCGCGGCGAACTCACGCTGATCCGCGCCGCCCGCGCGCTGGCCGCATTGGATGGCCAGCAGGCGCTCGACGCCAGCCACCTGCGCCGCGTCGCGCCGCTGGCGCTGCGGCACCGGCTGCGGCGCAATCCGCTGGACGACAGCGGTTCGACCGTGCGCGTCGGCAAGGCCGTCGAAGAACTGCTCGGGCTGTGAACACGAGCGCTGCCGCGCCGACATCGACACCAGCCGGCGATGAAGCCCTGGTCGCTGCGCTGCTGTGCGTGGACGCGGTCGGGCTGGGCGGTGTGGTCGTTCGCGCGCCCGCGGGGCCGGCGCGCGATGCCT
Organism: Variovorax sp. KK3; assembly: GCF_001984055.1. Classification (GTDB taxonomy): domain Bacteria; phylum Pseudomonadota; class Gammaproteobacteria; order Burkholderiales; family Burkholderiaceae_C; genus Variovorax. The sequence goes on along the minus strand of NZ_LYVO01000065.1, from coordinate 14,698 downwards.
GGCTGCGCGACGTCGCGGCGCTGCTGCCCGAAGGCGCGCCGTTGCGCCGTCTCCCGCATCACGTCCAGGACGACCGGCTGCTGGGAGGCCACGACCTGGCCGCCACACTGCGCGCGGGACGACCGGTCGAGCAGAAGGGGCTGCTCGCGGAATCCGATGGCGGCATCGTGATCGCCTGCATGGCCGAGCGGCTGTCGCCGCGAACCGCGGCGCAGCTGGCGGCGGTGCTCGACACGCAGCAGGTCCAGGTGCAGCGCGACGGGCTTGGCCGCTGCCATGCGGCACGCATCGGCTTGATCGCGCTGGACGAGGGCATCGGCGTGGACGAGCGCCTGCCCGACGCGTTGCGCGACCGGCTCGCCTTCGGCCTCGACCTCGGCTTCGCGCCGGCCTGCATCGATGCGAGCGCCGATGGCTGGACGCGAACGCACATCGCCGACGCACGCCGGCTGCTGCCGACGGTTGCGGTGCAGGCCGACGTCGTCGAGGCGCTGTGCGCGGCGGCCTTGGCACTCGGCGTCGATTCGCTGCGCGGCTCGGTGCTCGCGCTCCGAGCCGCGCGCGCCCATGCGGCACTTCAGGGACGCGCGGAAGCCGAGGTGTCGGACGCGGCGCTCGCGGCGCGGCTGGTCTTGCTGCCGAGGGCGACGATGCTGCCGGACACCGGCTCGGACCCGGATTCGCCGGCGGATCAGCCAGAACCCGGCCCGGCCGGTGAAGGCCAGGCCGAGGACCGGCAATCCCCGTCGCCGACCTGCGCCGGCCATGCGCAAGCGCAAGCCGATGGCGACGCGCCGGCGCAGGCGCAGGCGGGAGTGCAGGAAGACCGCGTGCTCGAAGCCGCATCGGCCGTGCTCCCGCCAGGCCTGCTGTCGCTGCTCGCGTCGCAACATGCCGATCGACGCTCGGCCCGCAGCGAGGGACTCGCCGGGCCCGCCTCCCAAGGCCGACGCGGCCGGCCGAACGGCGTGACGCCGGGCCACCCGCGCGACGGTGCACGGCTCAGCCTCATCGATACGCTGCGTGCAGCCGCACCCTGGCAGGGCCTGCGCCGCCGAAGCGAAGCGCCGCCCAACGCCGGCGGTGCGGCGGTGCGGGTTCGCCGCGAAGACTTTCGAACCATGCGCTTCAAGCAGCGCAGCGAAACGACGATCGTGTTCACCGTCGATGCGTCCGGATCGTCCGCGCTGCATCGCCTGTGCGAAGCCAAGGGCGCGGTCGAACTGCTGCTCGCCGATTGCTACGTGCGCCGCGACAGCGTGTCGCTGATCGCCTTTCGCGGGCGAAGCGCACAGGTGCTGCTGCCACCCACGCGCTCGCTCGTGCGCGCGCGTCGCAGCCTGGCCGGACTCGCCGGCGGCGGCGGCACGCCCTTGGCGACGGCCATCGATGCGACCGTGGCATTGGCAGAATCGGCGCGGCGGCGCGGCTGCACGCCCGTGGCCGTTCTGCTCACCGACGGCTGCGCCAACGTGGCGCTCGACGGCACCGGCGGCCGCGAACGCGCCGGCATCGAGGCGCTGCACTCGGCGCGGCTCATGCGCGCATCGGGCATCCACACGCTGGTGCTCGACACATCGCCCCATGCCCAACCGCCGGCACGAAAGCTGGCCGACGCGCTGGGTGCGGTGTACCTGCCGCTGCCGCATGCCGATGCCTTCGCGATGTCCCGCTTCGTTCGCGCCGCCGCCGCAGACCGGGCCTTGCCATGAGTCGTGCGCTGGACTGGAACGTGGACGGCCTCGACTGGCCGCACCGCGAGCACAGCAGCTTCGTGCAGGCGGCGGGCATCCGCTGGCACGTGCAGCGCATGGGCCACGGCCCGGTGCTGCTGCTGATTCACGGGACCGGTGCCGCGAGCCATTCGTGGCGCGACCTGATGCCGCTGCTCGCGCCGGCGTTCAGCTGTGTCGCGGTGGACCTGCCGGGGCATGGATTCACCTCGATGCCGCCCGGCCAGTTCATGTCGCTCGACGGCATGGCCGACGTGCTGAGCGCGCTGCTGGAGCGCCTCTGCCTCAGGCCGACGGTGATCGTGGGGCATTCCGCAGGGGCGGCCCTGGCGGCACAACTGTGCCTGTGCGAGCAGGTCGATGCCGAAGCCATCGTCGCGCTCAACGGGGCCTTCGTGTTCTTCGCCGGCCTGGCGGGCCTGGTGCTGCCGCAGGCGGCGCGGGCGATGGCCCTCAACTCGATCGCCGCCCGCTTGTTCGCGTGGCGCGCCGCCGATGCGATGGCCGTGCGGCGCCTGGTCGGCAGCACCGGCTCCAAGCTCGATGCCCGTGGCGAAGCGCTCTATGCACGATTGGTGCGCAACCCGGTTCACGTGGCTGCGGCGCTCGGCATGATGGCGCGCTGGAACGTCGCGCCCTTGCATGCACGGCTGCCGGCGCTCGGGTCGCGGCTGCATCTGGTCACCGGCGCATCGGATCGCGCCGTTCCGCCATCGCAATCGCGGCGGGTGCAGCGGTGGGTCGCCGGGGCGAGCCTGTTGGAGTTGGACGGCGTCGGTCATCTTGCGCACGAAGAAATGCCGCAGCGGGTCGCGTCGTCGATTCTTGCGTTGGAGCGGCGCTCGCGCTTCGACGAGGCGGCAAGGTACGCATGAAGCGGCAGCGCCACCTGACCAGCGCGCCGGCGCTGCAGCCGTTCAACTATTGCGGCTGGTCGTTCATGTGTTGCGCCGTGCCCGACGATCGAGGGCAGTTCTGGCCCGTCGTCATCGGCGAGCTGTGCTGGCCCGGCGGCCTGCCCGTCGTGCGATCGACATCGCAGCCTTGCACCACGCCCGAGCTCGCACGCCGCTGCGCACGAAGAACCGCAGTGGCATGGGTCAAGCAGAGGACGTGTGCCGCCGCGGGAGATCGTTGAGCGTTCGGCGTTCGGCGTTCGGCGTTCGGCTTTCGGCCTTCAACGCAGGCCGGCGATGTAGTCGGAAACGGCCTTGATCTCGCGATCGTTGAGCTTCGCGGCCACGCCGGTCATCGGGCCGCTGTTGCCCCGCACGCCGTCGCGGAACGCGGTGAGCTGCGAGGCGATGTAGTCCGCATGCTGGCCCGCGATGCGCGGGTACTGCGACGGAATGCCGGCACCGTTCGGGCTGTGGCAGCCGGCGCAGGCCGGCGCGCGACCTGCGATGCCGCCCCGGTAGATCTTCTCGCCGATGACGACCAGGTCGCGCTCCTTCGCGAAGCCCGGCTTCTCCGCCTTCGATGCCAGGAACCAGGACACGTCGCGCATCTCGTCGTCCGTCATCGTGGCGGCCATGCCGGTCATGATGGCGTTCTTGCGCTTGCCCGACTTGAATTCGAGCAGCTGTTTCAGGAGGTATTCGGGGTGTTGCTGCGCCAGCTTGGGATTGGCCGGCACGCTGGAGTTGCCGTCGGCGGCGTGGCAAGCGACGCATGCCTTGGCGGCGTACACCTGCTCGCCTTTGACCAGGTCGGGCTTGGCGGCGGCGGGCTTGCCGGCCGGCGCATCGGCAGCCAGCGCCATGCCGGAAACGGCACCGAAAGCGAAGGCGGCCAGCCAGGACGCAATGTGCTTCATCGCAAGTGTCCACAACGCGAGACAGGCGGCCATTCTAGGCGCCAAGCGCTCGTCGTTTCAACGAACGACGCATCGCGTTCGCCACGCATCGACGCGCGGCGCGATGCATCGCATCAAAGCCCGCTCTCGCGCGCCAGCACCCGCAGCACTTGCTGCGTCGCCTTGGCTGCGAGGCTTTCGCCGGCGGCGTCGAGCGTCACCATGCCGCGCATGACCTGGCGCGCGTGCAGGCCGTCGGGTTGCGCGGCCACCGGCTGCAGGCGCAACGGGTATTGGCTCTGGTCCGGCACCGCCTTGCCCTTGTCGGTGACGTTCACCGCGATGGGCCCGCCGTTCACCGACTGCAGGTAGGCCAGCTCGATTTCCTCCGCCGCCACGGCCGACAGATCCGCGAGCGCGACCTTCAGGCTCGGCAGCCGTGGATCGTCGGGCACGAAGCGGCCTTCCGCGCCGGCGCGCACGCGCCAGGCGTCCTGCCCCTCGACGTAGCCGCGCAGGTCTTCCACGCCGCGCGTGTCGACGATGCGCGTCAGCAGCTGCTTGCCGGTGATCCATTGCCCCGCATGCAGGTCTGCATCGACGTCGGCGGCCGTGCCGTCGAAGGGCGCCTTCACCTCCAGCAGCGCGCGGCGCCGGGCCAGGCCGGTGCGCTTCTCCTGCTCGGCGACCGCGCCGCGCAGCAGTTCCTGCGTCTGGGCGCGGTCGATCTTGTCGGCCACGGCGCGGGCGAGCCGGGCCTGCAGCAGCGCGAGGCGGATGCGCGTTTCGCGCTCCTCCTGCTCCAGCGTCGGCGAATGCAGCGTGAAGAGGGCCTGGCCCTGGCGCACGTACTGCCCCGGTCGCACGTGCAGCTGCGCCACCTGCGCGGCTTCGGGCGCGAAGACCGGCTCCTCGCGCGCCGCGCCCAGCACCGCGGGCACTTTCACGCTGCGGTCAAGCGGCAGGAAGGCCGCGATCAGCAGCAGGCCCAGCAGGCCCAGCGTCATGAGGCCGCGCGGGCGCCGCGTGATGGCGCCGCGCAGGGTCCACCACTGCCGCAGCTCGCGCCACACCGGCAGCACGATGAACCAGCAGATCTCTACCGCGAACAGGAAGATGCCGGCCGCCTTGAAGAAGAAGTGGTAGACCAGCAGTGCGATGCCGAGGAACAGGAAGAAGCGGTAGACCCACGTGGCCCACGCGAAGAAGGCGAAGCGGCGCGCCGTGCGCTGCGATGCCGGCTCGGGCATCGGCGCGCGCAGCCCGAACAGCCACTCGCGCAGCTTCCATTGCCCGAAGGCCTGCGCGCGCGCCGCCAGGTTGGGCACGCCGAGCATGTCCGACAGGAAGTAGTAGCCGTCGAAGCGCATGAACGGGCTCAGGTTGATCGCCAGCGTGCTGACCCAGCTCGTGGTGCCGATCACGAAGGCCGCGCTGCGCAGCGGCCCGGCCGGAAGAAAGGCCCACAGAAAGGTCGCGATGCTCGCGAGGCACAGCTCGGTGATGACGCCCGCGCCGTCGACCAGCAGCCGCTGGCGGCGCGAGCGCAGCTTCCAGGTGTCGGTGGTGTCGGTGTAGAGCACCGGCACCAGCACCAGGAACGACACGCCCATGGTCGGCACGCGGCAGCCGTAGCGCGTGGCGGCATAGGCATGCCCCAGCTCGTGCAGCGTCTTGGTGAAGGCCAGGCTCAGGCCGTAGACCAGCAGGCCCTGCGGCGAGAAGAAGTAGGGAAAGGTGTGGATGAACTCGTCCCACTGCCGCGACGCGAAGTACAGCCCCGCCAGCCCGAGCACCGCCGCCAGCGCCACGAAGCCGCGCGTGAAGAGGGGCGCCACCCAGTGCACCGTGCGGCGCAGGAAGCGGTCGGGCTGCACGAGCGGAATGCGCACGAACAGGTAGTGGTGCAGCAGCCAGGTCCACCAGTGCTGCTGCTGCGCCTTGGCCTGCGCGCCCAGGCTGCGCACCGAGTCGCCCAGCGGCGCGCGCACCAGGCTGTTGGCGAGCAGGAACTGCAGCAGCGCCTTGACCAGGCCGGCCTCGGGCTCGGCACCTTGCGCCTGCGCGAAGAGCTGCTTCACGCGCCCGACGGTGCCGCCGCGCCAGGCCGACAGCAGCGCCAGCTCGACCTGGCCGATCTGGAAGTACGCATGCCGCACCGGGTCGAAGATGCTCCAGCTCGGCGCGCCGTCGAGCAGCGGCGCGCTGCGGTCGATGCGCAGCTCCTCGCGCAGCTCGGGCAGGCGCGTGTCGTCGGGCAGGTCTTGCTGCGCCGCCTGGAGCATGAGCGTACCGGCCATGCCGCTACCAGCCCATCGTCTGGCGCAGCACCGTGATGGGCCGGCGCAGCACGTAGAAGATCAGCGGCACCTTGCCGCCGTAGATCTGCGCGGTGCCGCGCGTGCCGATGCGCAGCGGCCGCATCGCTGCGCCGTCGCTCGCGCGCGCGGCGAGGCGGAACGACAGCGTGTCGCCCTGCGTCTTCTCGGCCTGGTAGGCCGCGCGCACCAGTTGCGCATCGATGGGGCGCAGCGGGTCGCTGTCGAGGTAGATGCGCACGCGCGCGCCGTCCTCGATGAGCAGGCTGTCGTGCACCGGCAGGAACACGCTGAACTCGGTGCGCTCGGGGTTGGCCACCTTCATGATCTGCTGGCCGGTCTCCACCGGCCGGCCCTGCCAGTCGCGGCGGTCGGTGTACACGGCGACGCCGTCGACCGGGCTGCTCAGCACCGCCTTGGCCAGCAGGTCGCGCGCATAGTCGTGCTGCGCGGTGGCCAGCTCGAGCTCGGCCTTGTCGATGGCGACTTCGCGGTTCGCATCGGCGCTGTCGATGGCGGCCTGCGAGGTGCTCGCGAAGCGCGCCTGGGCCACCTGCATCCGGCGCTGCGCCAGCTCCAGCTCGTTGCGCAGCTTGGTGTCTTCGAAGCGCAGGATCGGCTGGTTGGCCTTCACGGCCGAATTGGGCGGCACCAGGATCTCGGCCACCACGCCGGTCAGCGGCGCCGCGATCACCGCGGGCTCCGAGGCGGCGACCTCCATCGGCGCCAGCGCGCTCATCGACACCGGGAACACGCACAGCAGCGCGAGCGCCGCCGCCAGCAGCCAGCGGGTGCGGCGGTCGAAGCGCCAGCGTTGCCAGGCGCGCTGCGGCCCCGCCAGCGCCCCCCAGGCGTGCGAATAGGTGTCGGCGAGCCGTGCCGCGATCTTCTGCTGCCCCTCGGTCCAGGGTGCGTCGGCGAAGAGCAGGGCGCCGGCCAAGGCGCTGCCGTCGTCGACGCGCAGCGGCAGCCATAGCGCGTGGCCGAAGGGGTAGGCCGCGGCGTCGCGCTCCTCGGCCTCGACGAAGGCCTCGCGGCCGAAGGCCTGCGGCGCGGCTGCGTTCAGCTGCGCGGGCGGCAGGGCGGCGACCAGTCGTTCGATCCAGCCGATCAGCGGCACGTTGCGGTCGACGGCCGCGAGGCTCGACACGCCGATCACCTGGAAGGCGGCGCTGCCATGCCGCCGGCGCAGCGCGAAGGACTGGCGGAAGGGCAGCAGCCGCTTGGTCTCGTTGAGCAGGTGGAAGACCAGCTCCTTCTCGGTCTGTTGGCGGCGGATGTCGGCTTCCAGCTCCAGCAGCACCAGCGTCGGGTCGCGAAAGCGCGGCGATGCATCGACCACGCGCGGCGCCGCGGCCGGCGGCCTCTCGGCGCCGTTCGGATCGTTGCGGGGCGAGACGCTCATCGCGATGCCGTCGCGTTGGCCTGCCGGTCGAAGTCGGCGCTGCCGCTCATGCCGGGCAGCACGCCGTCGCGGCCGCCGGTGAAGGTGCCGACCACGCGCACCGTCTGGCTCACCGGGTCGACCGAGGCGCCCAGGCGAATCACCTTGCCTTCGTGCGTGCGGCCGGTCTCGTCGATGCGAAAGCGGAAGGCGCTGCCGGGCTGCAGCCAGGCCAGCCAGGCCGAGGGCGCGATCAGGTGCATCTCGAGCTCGCTGTCGTTGAGCACGCGCATGAGCTCCTTGCCGGCCGCGGCGTTCTCGTGCTGGTGCGAGATGTTCTGCACCACGATGCCCGAGAAGGGCGCGGAGATGCTGCAGTCGCGCATCTGCGATTCGAGCGCGGTGGCCTCGGCGCCGGTCTGCTCCGACTTAGCGCGGGCGATCTGCACCTCGTTCTTGCCGATGGCGTTGTAGGTGTCTAGCTCCACGCTCTGCTGCAGCACCTGCCGGCTCGCGCGATTGGCGGCCCAGGCGGCATTGGCCTCGGCGCGCAGGCGCGAGCAGTCGAATCCCACCAGCAGGTCGCCCTTCTTGAAGCGCTCGCCTTCTTTGAAAGGCATCTGCGCGATGCGCGCGGCGATCTTGGCGGAGAACAGCACCTCGTCCTTGGGCTTGACCACGCCGCGCGCGGCGGCAGCCGGGTTGCCGCTGGCCGTGCCGGTCGCGGGTGCGGCTGCGCGCGGCAGGTCGGGGGCGAGCGCCGTCGGCACGGTCGCGGATGCCGGTGCGGTTGCCGACGCAGGCACGGCCACCGCCGCCGTCGATGCCGGCGGCGCCTGCCGCCCACCCGACCCGCCGCCCAGGTAGCCCCAGGCGATGGCGCCCAGCGCGACGGCGAAGGCCGCGCCGATGGCGATGCCGCTGCGCGAGACGCCCGGGCGGCCCGCGGATGGTGGCGCGTCGGCTTCGGGCTTCATGAGCTGGCCGTGCAGGCGGTCGCGCTCGTGGCGCCGCTCAGGTCTTGCCGGCTCAGCCACAGCTTCTGCAGCTTGTCCGACAGCACCGGCACCGCATCGCTGCTGCTCACGTCGGGCGTGAAGCTGTCGAGCCCGACCGAGCTGTAGACGTTGGCGAAGGCGTTCTGCATGTCGGCATAGGCCAGGTCGTAGCGCACCTCGGCGAGCAGGCCGTTCATCTCTTCGCGGATCAAGCGCTGGCGGCCTTCCTGCCGGGCCTTGAAGGCCGACTGCACCTGGTCGTTGATGCCCGTCTGCACCTGCGAGTAGCGCGCCGCGGTCAGCAGCGACTGGCGCGCGAAGGCGAACTGCGCGCGGCTCACGTGCACCTGCGTCATCACGGCCATCGTGAGGGCACGTTCGCGCTCGCCCAGCCATTCGGTCTGCGCTTCGATGACCCGCTTGTCGGCCGGGTAGCGGAAGATGCTCATCAGGTTCCAGCTCGCGCGCACGCCGACGCCCGACCAGTGGTTGTTGTAGAGGAAGTCGTTCGAGTCGTAGTTGGTGCCGATGAAGGCGCGCAGGCTGGGAAGGTTGCGCAGCAGGGCCACGGTGCCGTCCTGTTCGTTGATGCGCAGGCGGTAGGCCACCTCGCGCAGCTCGGGCCGGTTGGCGAGTGCGGCCTTCATCATGCCTTCGCCCGACATGCAGAAGTCGGTCGACAGCGCATTGCGCTGCGGCAGCGCCAGCTTGAAGGGCGTGCCGGGCTCCAGGTTCATCAGCGCGGCGAGCTGGCCCTTGGCGATCACCAGCTCGCGCTGGAGCGACTGGATCTGCCGCTCCACGTCGATCAGGTCGCGCTGGTAGGTGAGGGCGGCCAGCGGGCTGGTGTTGCGGCGTCGCGCCAGCTCCTGCGAATCGTCGAGGGCGGTGGTGACTTCGCCGGCCAGCTGCGACAGCCGCGTGATCAGGCGCTCGGCGCTCACGGCGCGCCAGTAGGCCGTGCGCACGTCCTCGACCATGCGGTTGGCCACCTTGCGGCGGTTCTCGAGCGAGATCAGCGTCTGGTCCGACTGCTGCCTGGCGCGGGCGTACGAGACGCCGAAGTCCAGCACGTCCCAGCTCAGGCTCAGGTCGGCGCCGGTGGTCTGCCGTTCGGACGAGGTCGAGGGCTCGAGCGACTGCCGGCCGGTCAGGAGCGACCGGCTGCTCGCGCCGCTGTCGTTGTCGCGCGAGCTGTAGCCGGCGTTGGCGACCAGCTGCGGCAGCATGTCGTAGCGCGCGCGGTCGAGTTCGCGCGAGCGCACGGCCTCTTCCATCATCGCGACCTTGTAGTCCAGGTTGTACTTGAGCGCGCGGGCCATGGCCTCGTAGAGCGTGATCTCCTTGCCCACCGGCTCCTGCCCGGTGGTGAGCGAGGCGAGGTTGCGGTTCACGCGCACCGTCAGCGCCTCCTGCGACAGCGGCTCCGGCGTCACGCTGCAGCCGGCGAGCAGGGCGGCGATGGCGGCTGCGACTGCGACGGTGCCCGGCCGCCGCGGCGTGCGGCGATCGGTGGCCGGTCGAGGGAAAGGCATTGCAGGCTTCTGCATCTTCGGTTCTCTCTTTCTTCTACGGAAGTCTTGCCGGCACGGAAATCTCAAGGTGCAGGGCGATGGGGAAGTCCGGCCCGCAACGCGGCGGCCAGCAACTCGGTGTCGTCGGACGGGCCGTGCGCGTGCAGCTCGATCTGCTCGCTGAACAACAACTCGCCGACGGTGCGCGGTTCCGGCGGCGCCGCGGGTGCCGGGCCGCCGGCTCGCGGCCCGCCGGGCGGCGGCATCGCGTCGGCACCAGGGCCGTCTGGCTGGATGTCGCCCACCACCACGTCGCTGCCGCCCTGCGTGGCCTCGGTGACGTTCGGATCGCCCTGCTGCTCGAACAGGGCCTGCACCGGGTCGAGCAGCCGGTAGCGGTCGCGCAGGTTCTCCACCAGGTCGAGGATCGGCGTGCCGCTTCCGATCGGCGCGATGCCGTCGAGCGAGCGGATGCCGTTGACCGTGCGCAGCACCGGCGCCGTGCCGTCGAGGAAGGGCGTGCCGTTCAGCGAGCGCACGCGGTTGACGGCCTCGTCGATGTAGAGCGGCACGGCCATGCCCTGGCGCCCGTCGTGCTGGTAGCCCCAGTCGCCGGCCACCTCGCGGCCGGCGGGCCAGGTGGGCTGGCCCATCGCGATCAGCTGGCTCACGTCCGTGCCGTCGGACGCGACGCCCGGCGGCGGCAGTGGCGACGGAGGCGGCAGGCCCGGAAGGGTGGGCAGTGCGATCGACACCGGCACGCTCACGAGCGCGATGCCGCCCTGGCCGTCGGACACGGACACGGTGAAGCCGTCGAGGCCGACGTAGCCCGGCAGCGGCGTGTAGACGTAGCGGCCCTGCGCGTCGACCGTCAGCGTGCCGTGCATCGGCCCTTGCTGCACCGCGTAGACGAACACCGTGCCGTCAACGTCCGTGGCGGCGATCTGCCCGGCGACCGGCTGGTCCTGCACCGTCGATGCCGGCGGCGACGAGGCCACGGGCGGATCGTTGACGGCCGCCAAGTCGAAGCGCAGCGTGTTGGGCGTGGTGTCGAACACGCCGGAAGAGTCCTGCACGCTGAAGGCGAAGCTCGCATAGCCCGCGCCGTTGCCGTCGGCGCCGGGCACGAAGCTCAGCCGGCCCGAGGCGATGTCCACGGCCGAGATCACTTGGCCCGCCACCACCGGCGTGCCGTTGTAGAACAGCCTGCCGGCGGCCGGCAGCGTGTCGATGCGCACGTTGGCGAGCGCCTGGCCCGCGTCGGCATCGCTGAAGGGGAAGTCGGCGAGCGTCAGCACCACCGGCAGGTCTTCGACGCCCGCCACGGTGGCGTCGCCACCCTGCGGCGCCGTGTTGGGGCCGACGTCGACCGTGAGCACGGCGGTCGCGGTGCCGCCGCGGCCGTCGCTCACGGTGTAGCTGACCTGCACCGGGCCGCTGACGTTGGGCGCGGGCGTGAAGTTCAGGCTGCCATCGGGGTTGATGCCGACCGTGCCGAGGGCCGGGTTCACGCTGGCGGCGGTGACCGTGAGCGGGTCGCCTTCGGCATCGCTGTCGTTGGCCAGGACGACGATGTTCCCGAGCGGCGTGTTGATCGGCGTCGAAGCCACGTCGTTGCCGGCCACCGGCGCCGTGTTGGTCCGCGTGACGGTGATGCTCAAGCTGGTGCTCGCGACGCCGTTGCCGTCGCTCACCACGTAGCTCGCCGCCGGCATGGGCCCGAAGTAGCTGGCGACCGGTGCGAACACGTAGGCGCCGTTGGCGCCGATGGTCAGCGTGCCCACGTTGGCGATGCTGGCCGTCTGGCCGGCCGCATACGTGGTGCCGCCGTAGCTGAACTGCAGCACCGTGAGCGGGTTGCCGTCGACATCCACGTCGTTGGCGAGCACGTTGCCCGTGGCGCTCGTGCCTTGGACGATCACTTGCGAGTCGGGGTTGGCCGTCGGCGGGGCGACCACCGCCGCGACGTTGACCGTCACGGTCGCGGTGGCGGTGCCGCCGTTGCCGTCGCTCACGGTGTAGGTGAAGCTCGCCGGGCCGTTGAAGTTGGGGGCAGGCGTGAAGACGACATTGCCGCCGACGAGTGCCACGCTGCCGTTGACGGCGCCTTGCACGCTCGTGATAGTCAGCGGGTTGCCGTCCACGTCGCTGTCGTTGCCCAGCAGCGTGGCGGGCGTGATGGTGAGCGGCGTGTCCTCGGTGGCCGCCACCGTGTCGGCCGACGCCACCGGTGCGTCGTTGACCGCCGCGATGTCGAAGCTCAGCGTGTTCGGCGCCGTGTCGAAGGCGCCGCCCGAGTCCTGCACCGAGAAGGTGAAGCTCGCGTAGCCGGCGCCGTTGCCGTTGGCCGCCGGCACGAAGACCAGCCGCCCCGCGGCGATGTCGGCCGCCGAGACCACCTGGCCTGCCACCACCGCCGCGCCGTTGAGCTGCAGCGTGCCGGTGGCCGGCAGCGTGTCGATGCGCACGTTGGCCAGGCTCTGGCCGGCATCGGCGTCGGTGAAGCCGAAGTTGGCCACGGCCAAGACGAGCGGCGTGTCTTCCACGCCGGCCACCACGCTGTCCGCGCCCTGCGGCGCCGTGTTGTTGCCCACGTTCACGGTCAGCGTGGCGGTGCTGGTGAGCGAGCCGTCGCTGGCCGTGTAGCTGATCAGCACCGGGCCGACCACGTTCGGCGCGGGGACGAAGTTCAGCGTGCCGTTCGGGTTGATGGTGACCGTGCCCAGGGCCGGGTTCACGCTGGCCGCGACCACCGTCAACGGCGGGCCGTCCACGTCGATGTCGTTGGCCAGCACCGCGATGTTGGCCAGCGGCGTGTTGATGGTCGTGCTCGCCACGTCGTCGACCGCGACCGGCGCGTCGTTCACGGCCGCGACGTTGACCGTCACCGTCGCGGTGGACGTGCCGCCGTTGCCGTCGCTCACGGTGTAGGTGAAGCTGGCCGGCCCGTTGAAATTGGCCGCCGGCGTGAACACCACGTTGCCGCCCACCAGCGCCACGCTGCCGTTGACGGCGCCCTGCACCGACACGATCGACAGCGCGTTGCCATCGGCATCGGTGTCGTTGCCCAGCAGCGCGGCGGGCGCGATGGTGAGCGGCGTGTCTTCCACCGCCGCCACCGTGTCGGGGCCGGCCACCGGCGCGTCGTTGACGGCCGTGATGTCGAAGCGGAAGACCTTGGGCGTCGGGTCGGTGTTCTGCCCGCCGTTGGCGGTGCCGCCGTTGTCGACCACCTGGAAGCTGAAGGCGCCGAGCCCGGCGCCGTTGAGGTTGGCGGCCGGCGTGAAGGTCAAGAGGCCCAGGCTGCCGGCCGGGATCACCTGGCCTTCGACCACCGCCACGCCGTTGAAGCGCAGCACGCCCTGGCCCGCGGGCGGCAGCGTGGTGACGATGACCGATTCGAGCACGTGCGGCGGGCTGTCGTTCGCGTCGGTGATCGGGAAGTCGGCCGCCGAGAAGGTGTAGGTGCCGTCCTCGGCCAGCACCACCGTGCGATCGGCGCCCGAGGGTGCGTCGTTGACCGACGCGACGATGATGATCGTGGCCGCGTCCACGTCGACGAGCACGCCGCCGCTGCCGGTGTTGCCGAGGTCGCTGGTGGTCATGGTCAGCGTCACGCTGCCGCTGGCGTCGTTCACTGGCACGTAGCTCGGCCGCGCGCCGCTGGCCAGGAAGGCGTTGATGTCGGCGAGCGTGCCTTCGAGCACGATCGCGCCGGTGCCGCTGCCGCTCACCGCCACGCCGGCACCCGAGGTCGCGGTGAAGGCGCCGGTCGGCGCGCTCAGCGTGACGCGGATCGTCCCGCCGTTCGCGTCCACGTCGCTCACCTGTAGGCCGGTCAGGCTCACCGGCGTGTCCTCGTTCGTCAGGTAGGTCGACGGGATGGTGTTGACGGGCGGATCGTTGACCGGCGCGACGGTGATGGTCAGCGTCGAAGCGGTCAGCGCGCTGCCGTCGGTCGCGGTGTAGCTGACGACCGGCACCGGGCCGAAGTAGTTGGCCGCGGGCGTGAAGGTCCAGCCGCCGGTGCTGCCCAGCATGAAGCTGCCGATGCCGGCGATGGTGGCCGTCTGCCCCGCCGCGTAGACCGTGCCGTCGCCCGCGATGCCGAAGGTGGTCACGGTCAGCGTGTCGCCGTCGATGTCGGTGTCGTTCGCGAGCACGTTGCCAGACAGCGGCGTGTCTTCGGTCGCCGCTCCGGTGTCGGCATTGGCGACCGGCGCATCGTTGACGCCGGTGACGGTGATGGTCAGCGTCGAGGTGTCGCCGCTGGAGCCGTCGGTCATGGTGTAGGTCACCACGGGCACGGCACCGTTGAAGTTGGCCACCGGCGTGAAGGTGTAGCTGCCGTCGGCGTTGATGCAGCAGGTGCCGATGCCGGCGATGGTGGCGGTCTGGCCGGCGGTGAACACGGTCGCATTGCCTGCCACCTGGAAGCTGGTGACGGTGACCGGGGCCATCGGGACTGGTCGTCCCCGTGAGCACCGAGCCCGAAAGCGGCGTGTCCTCGTTCGTCGCCACGACCTCGTCTGCATCGGTGAACGGATCGTCCACCGGTGCCACGCTGATCGTCAGCGTCGACGTATCGCCGCTGGACCCGTCGGTCATGCTGTACGTGACCGCGGGCACCGGGCCGTTGTAGTTGGCCGCAGGCGTGAAGGTGTAGCTGCCGTCGGCGTTGATGACCAGCGTGCCCACGTTGGCGATGGTCGCCACCTGCCCGGCAGTGAACGTGGTGGGGTTGCCCGCCACCGTGAAGCTGGTGACCGTGACCGGGCCATCCGGGCTGGTGGTGCCGGTGAGCACCGAGCCGGACAGCGGCGTGTCCTCGTTCGTGCTGACGATTTCATCGGCGTCGCTGAACGGGTCGTCCACCGGCGAGACCGTGATGGTCAGCGTCGAAGTGTCCCCGCTGGAGCCGTCGGTCATCGTGTAGGTGACGACCGGCACCGGGCC
>NZ_LYVO01000064.1 GCF_001984055.1 Variovorax sp. KK3 | reverse complement strand
CGGGGCGGGCGACGGTGACGGGGGATCATCTGGCGGGATATGTGGGAGGGTCAACGCCGACCGGCTGATGCGCTGAAATCTGAACTTTGCTCGCGACGGGCACCGAATGAGCAAGGCACAAAGTAGATTCGCCAGCTTTTGTTTCGGGAGACGTCGTTTGAGTTTAGGTATTCGAGGAGCATTCGCTTGACTCACGCCGCATTCATGCACGTGCGCGCGTTTTCGCTTCGAGCCTTTTTGTGGTGAACGGCTTGCATTGCGAAAGTAGAGGCGAACCGCAACGCATCCTCGCATGGCCTTCAACCCTCGAATGGAGCGTTGCTTTCTTGGGCGGCACCATTGTTCACCTGCTGCTCCTGATCCCCACCTTGGTCACGCTGCAGGTTTACGACCGCGTGCTTTCGAGTCGAAGCACCGCGACTTTGCTCATGCTGCTTGCCGCGGCCGCGCTGTCGCTTGTGGCGTGGTGGGTGGTCGATACCGCCCGCGTCCGATGGCATTCAGCGCGCGCGGCGGGGCTGGAGTCGCAACTCACGCGTGCATTGATGCCATTGACGCTTTATGGCCCGTCCTTCGCGGCGGGCACGGTCTCGACGCAACTTTGGCGGGATGTCGGCACGCTTCGCGCGTTCGTGGGCGGGCCTTCGTTGCTCGCATTGATCGACTTGCCTTGGTGCGCAATCTATCTGTTTGTCCTCGCGGCCTTTCATCCGCTGTTGGGCGCGGTGGCCCTCGCGGGCATGGTGGTTCTGATCGGGCTCGCCTGGCTGACCGAGTGGCGACTGCGGGGCGCGGTCGGATCGGCCGAACAAGCCCACTTTCAGGCGCAACGCGTGAGCGGCGAGGTCGCTTCGTTCACCGACGTGTTGCAAGCACACGGTCAACAGCGGCAAGTCGGCAGCGCGCTCATCGCGATCAAGGACGATGCATCCATGGCACGAATGGCCGTCGAACTGCCGAGCCACGGCCTGAAAGGAATAGGCAAGCTGGCTCGGCAAGTGCTGCAGATCGCGATGCTTGCGACGGGCGCGTGGCTGGTGATGCGGGGGCAGGCCACAGGCGGGGTCATGATCGCAGGCAGCATCCTGCTGGGCAAGGCCCTCGCGCCGCTGGAGACGCTGATCGGGGGCTGGAATCAGCAACTTGAGGCGCGTGATGCGCTAGCACGACTGCGGCACGCCCTGCTGTCCCAAGCCCACGCGGTGAGCCAACTGCCCGAGACCATCTTGCCGCCGAGCAGAGGTGAACTGAGCGTTGGTCATCTGGGCGTCTGGTCTTCGGCGGGCAACGCGGCGATCCTGCATAACGTCAACTTCGCCCTGCCGGCCGGAAGCATGCTCGCGGTGCTCGGTCCCAGCGGCAGCGGCAAGAGCACGCTGGCGCGTGTGCTGGCGGGTATTCAGGCCCCGACCCAGGGCGAGGTTGCGCTCGACCGCGCTGCGCTGTCTCAGTACGGGCCGCAGGCGCGGGGACGGGCGACCGGATTTCTTCCGCAGGATGTCTTGCTGCATTCCGGAACCGTAGCCCACAACATTGCGAGGCTATGGCGACCGGCGGAGACGCTCACGCCAGAGCAAAGCGATGCGGTGGTGCTTGCGGCTCAGCGCGCGGGTGCGCATGAACTGATCGTCGCCTTGCCGAAGGGTTACGACACGCCGATAGGCCAGGAGCCCGGAGCGCATGTTCTCTCGGGCGGGCAACGCCAGCGCGTGGCCTTGGCGCGCGCGATCTATGCGGCGCCGGGCGCGGAGGAGCCAAGCCTCGTGGTGCTGGACGAACCCAACAGCCAGCTCGATGCAAAAGGCGAGTTGGCGCTGGAGGGTTGCCTGCGCGGCCTTCGCGAGCGCTCCCGTACCGTGGTCGTCATCACGCACCGCCCACGTCTGATCAGCCTCGCAAGCCATGTGCTGGTGCTAAGGGAAGGAGCCGTCGAACAGTTCGGGCCGACCGAGCATGTCCGGCAATGGATGGTGAAGCGCAACCAGACCATGATGGCCAACCGGGCGGCCCAGGAATGATCCATCTCGACCAGCCAGCCGCCAACGATTCCACCGCCATCCAGGCACCCCTTTGGCATCAGGAAACGCGCCGCGCCTTGCGTGCCGGCATTTGCGGCACCGTGCTCGGCGCGGCGGCCCTCGGCGTGTGGGCCGCACTGGCGCCGCTCGCCGCCGCCGTCGTCGCGGAAGGTACCGTGAAGTCGGAAGGCCATCGCAAGACGGTGCTGCACGCCGAAGGCGGCATCGTCGCAGCGATCCATGTGAAGGATGGCGAGCGAGTGAAACAGGGGCAGGTACTCGTCACGCTGGCCGACGTACGCGTCGCTGCCGGTGCGCAAGCCCTGCGTGAGCAATGGGTGGTGCAGATGTTGAAGGGGCAGCGCCTGAACGCCGAAACGCGCGGGGTGCCGTTCATGCCGGATCTCGGCGCGCTCGGTCGCGACGATCGCGTGAGCACGAGCGAAACGGGCGAACGCGTCCAGACCGCGGCCCTCGCACGGCGTGAGCAGGAAGTGTTTGCTGCGCGTGCCCGCCAGCAGACCGAGCAGAAGAAATGGTTAAGTGAACAGCTCTTGCAGATTCAGGGCGAGGCCAGGACGCAAACTGAACTGACTGGCATCATCGAAGCCGCTCTCAAGCTTGCGCAACAAGACCTCGCCATGAACGAAAGGCTCAAGGCCGATGGCTTCATCAGCGTGGCACGCTTGGCTGAACTGCAAAGGGTTGTCGCCGACTATCGCGCTCGCATGCAGGCTGCGCAGAGCCAGCTCTCGCAAGCCCGGCAGAAGGAAGCCGAAACGCGGCTGAAGCTTGCGGCGCAGAGCAATGAGTTCGCTCGCGCAGCGGCCGACGAGTTGAAGGAAAACACAGCGCAACTGGCCCAGATCGACCAAGCCATGCGCCCAGCCCTCGACGCGCAGACACGGCAGCAATTGGTGGCTCCGGTCGACGGCGAAGTGGTAGGCATGAAGGTGAACACGGTCGGCGCCGCCATCGGCCCGCGCGAACCGGTCTTGGACATCGTGCCGACCAACGCCGAGCTGCTCATCGAAGCGCGCATCGTGCCCGGCGACATCCGGGACGCGCAGAAAGCCATGGCGCAAGGCGCGCTGGCGCACGTCGTGCTGCCCGCCTATCGCGCGCGCTCGACGCCCCAGGTGGATGGGCGCGTCATATACGTCGGGGCCGACCGGCAGATCGATCCTCAACTGCCCAACGCGCCCTACTACGTGGCGCACATCAGCGTGAGCCCGGAGGCGCTGCGCACGGCCAGCACACTGGCTGGTCAATCGCTGGTGCTCTCACCCGGCATGCAGGCGGAGGTGTTCATTCCGACTGCCGAACGGAGCGCGTGGCGCTATTTGTTCGATCCGGTGTTGGATGGAATTCGGCGTAGCTTGAGAGAGCGGTAAAGCTTCAGTTCGATATTTTGTCCCGTCCTGACGTCTACTTTCAATATGAAGGGAAAAGCATGAAATGAATCAGTCGCGACGGTTAGTTTTTAGGGCAGATGGATCGCCGTTAGGAAAAAAATGATGGAGCAATTAAGAATGGAGCGATGTAGAGGCAGGCTACTCCTGTTTAGCTTTGCAGCAGGCCTTGCTGCATGCACGACGGCGCAAGTTCCGCACGAAAGATCTTCGTTCGGCGTGTCTGGAACGGCGCCTATCCCGCTGACGCCGCAGCCTGATGGCTCGCCGTTGCCGCCGCGCGATGCACGCGCAGCGGATCGTTGGCCGTCTGAGTTCAAGCGCTTCATCGATGAGGCGATTGAACTCTTCAAGCCTGGCAGCCGGGAGCCGACTCTGCAGGAGTTCGAGGCGAAGCTCGGGATCAAAGTCTTGCCCAGTGACTGGAAGAAAAAGGACGACGACAGCCGTATGCAGGTTTACCGCGTTGAAGCTCCATGGATCTACCGTCCTGAGCCAACGGACCCGCCTTTCTGGGCTCAGCTGAACACCTTGACCGAGCTACAGCGTCCGTCCCCCGGAAGTTCGACAGCTGGGCAAAGGATCTACAGGCTCGCGTTCAAGATGGACCCGAGCATGGTCCCTTGCATCGATGCATACGACCTCGCGATCTACACCGGTGCGAACTTCAGCAACAGCGACGCGAGTCCTCATCAGTCGCCGAGACCCATTTGGTCCGAGGCCTATGAGTGGGGAATGTTCAAGCGCGGTCACACCGGGCGCTACACGTCGAACAAGCGATTCAGCCTTACCGTGAGCGTCGCCAACTCTGGCGACTCTCCACCGCGCGGCGCAACGTGCGTCGCCACCTTTGGCATCAGTGCCAACTTCATTCCCAACTAGCCAGCTATGCCACAAATTAGCAGTTCCGTTTTCGATGGCATCCGACAGCAAGCCAATGCCGCTCTTTTGAGTCGCACACTGATGCTGCTCAACAACCAAGCCCTCACCCAACTCGATGATTTGCGCGACGACCTGGTCTCGGGGCAAATTCGGATTCGACTGGCAGGGCCCGGAGACAACATGCCGAGTAGTGCAAGCGCCATCTACGTTGCACCACCCGATTCACAGTCAGGCTTGCCCGGGTACTTGGTTCTGCGCCCCGAGAATCTGGGGCGCTCGAGCGACGCCGCTGTACTGTCGCTCATTGACGATCTGAATCATGAGGGTCGGCATCACAGCAACCTGATAACCCGAGAGCAGCTAGACGAGTCGCTGCGGAGTGGAAACGGCTTGGCCAAGGATCGCGGAGATGCCTACGTCCGAGGCTGGTTGGACGACGAGACTGCATCTCGCTTGGATAGCTACGAGCTACGGAAGCAAATCATGGCTCTCCCAGGAAGCGACTACAAAGGGTCGAATACTGCGGCCCTGGAATCCAATCCGCTTTATCGACGGTTCACCGAGCTTTCCAAAGAGGCGGATGCGTTGGGCCTGAGCGGGCAGGTACGCACGCAGCATCTCATCGAAAACAGCAGAGTCGAGATGGGGGCTTACAGCGACCACCTGTATAGAGACTGGGCGGCCACATATGCGACGCAGGCCACCAAAATGAATCCGAAGGAGGCCGCCGCCTATCTGGTGCACGCCAAAAACACCTTCCATAGTGAAGGCTACTCCATTGAAAGCCAGACCTACGACGACGGATCGAGCCATGTCTGGATTCGGCACGAGGGAGGCCGCGTGACGGAGTACATCTACGACCACAGCGCTTATCGTTCCTCGCGCATCGACACGATGGCAAATGGTGATCAGACTCGAACCGACTACTATGCAAGCGACGAAATTTGCCGCATCGCCGACACCGACGGGGCGCACGACAACCCTGACTATTCAACGCGCATACAAGCATTCGACGCGCATGGCCGACCCGATTCACTCGCCGTCTGGGAAGACGACGGCGCCTATACCGGCTACGACTACGACCAGGCCAACGAACGCGGCGACAGCATCTGGACGATTCATCGCGACAGCCAGGGCCGCACCGACTGGATCGCGATCTACGAAGACGACGGCGGCTACACCGGCAAGGACTATGACCAGAACAACGAACGCGGCGACAGCATCTGGTCGATTCGCCTCGACAAGTTCGGGCGCAAGGACTGGAACGAGGTCGTGCAGGACGATGGGGGCCGCGACTGGATCGACTATGACCAGGGCAACGCGCGCAACGACAGCGGCTGGGCTCAGCACTTCGACGCGGGTGGGCGCATCGACTGGCAAGACATCTCCTTCGATGACGGTGGTCGCAAATGGGTGGACCACGACCAGAGCAACGTGCGCGTCGACAGCGTCTGGACCGAGTACTTCGATGCCTCGGGGCGCATCGATTGGAGAGACATCTCGCTCGACGACGGTGGCCGCAACTGGACCGACTTCGACCAGGCGAATGCACGTGTCGACAGCACTTGGGCCCAACGCTTCGACGCCTCGGGGCGTCTCGACTGGGAGAACATCTTCTACGACGACGGCCGTCGTGTGCTCGTGGATGTCGATCAAGCAAACGCGACGGCGTTGAGCAGCACTCGCCATCTCTATGACGCGTCGGGCCGGGAAGACAGCTTCGCGGATTTCTACGACGACGGCTCTCGACTGGAGGTCGACCTGGATGAGACGGGAGCCAACTCGTGGAGCAGCTGGCACCACGCCTTCGACCAGTGGGGACGCCTATCTTGCTCCAACGAGTTCAACGACGACGGCAGGCGCTTCGAACTCGATTACGACGAAGCGGGCGCCAACCCGTGGAGCAGTTGCCAGACCATGTTCGACGCCAATGCACGGCGAGACTATTCCACCCGCTTCTTCGACGACGGTACCCGGCTGTTCGTCGACTATGACCACTATGGTCTCAACAGCCACAAGTTGACCGCGTTCGATGCCCTCGGCCGTGTTTCCTATGTCGGTCAGCAATTGCCGAGCGGGGTTGTCGCACATGGCGGCGGCACCTGGAATCCGAACTATGGCGCTGGTCTCAATGCCACTTTGGTCCTCGGAAACGGAGGCTATTCGCCGCCGAGCCCGCCCAGCACGCTCTTGCCATCGTTCGCACCCAATCAGCCGCACAACGACGTGGAGACATTCCCCGTTCCCTGGCACGACATCGAGGCGCACCCTCTTCCGCCCTTGTAGACGGGAGTGCGGCCGCTGCCAGCCTTCGAAACTGGCTGCATCGACGATGGACCGACTATGGGGTCGCCTGATGGGCGTCAGTGATGGCGATGCAGGTCGCCGGCGGTCAAGTGGCGGCTCAAGAACGCCCCGCCGCCAACTCCCGCAGATCGACCCTATGCGCCTTCCGATCCCACGTCGCCGCCTGCACCCCAAGTTCGCGCAGCGCCGCCTTGCGGACCTTGTTCGTCGGCGTGCGGGGCAGTTCGCCCAGCGTGTCGATGTACCGCGGCACCATGAAGTGCGGTAGTTTGCGCGCCAGGTGCGCGAGCAGGATGGCCGCGTCGAAATCCGTCGAAGGCACGACGACCAGCAGCACGTCGTCGTCGCTCGCGAATTCCGAGGCGACACCGATGGCCGCGCATTCGCGCACCGACGGGTGCTGCATCGCCGCGACTTCGATCTCGTAGGACGAGATGTTCTCGGCGCGGCGGCGGATGCGGTCGCCGAGGCGGTCGACGAAGTGGTAGCAGCCCTCGTCGTCCTTCCACGCCAGGTCGCCGGTGTGGAACCACAGGTTGCGCCAGGCTTTCTGCGTGGCCTCGGGCATGCCGAAGTAGCCCTGCATCAAGGTCCATGGCCGGCGGCCGCGCACGACGAGTTCGCCGGCGGTGCCGGTGGGCACGGGCAGGTCGGTGTCGGGGTCGACGAGCGCGACTTCGTATTCGTCGGAGATCAAGCGGCCGCAGCCGGGGCGCAGCGGCTCGTCGAGCGAGTTCCACAGCGGGATGTTGACCTCGGTCATGCCCCACACCTCGAGGCCGCGCATGCCGAAGCGGCGTTCGAAGTCGGCGGCGATATGCCACGGAAAGGGCGAGGTCGCGAGCCGGCGCAGCGGGTTGTCGGCATCGTCGGGCCGCTCCGGCGTGGCGTGGATCATCTCGAGCATCGGGCCATGGCCGATCGACACGGTGGCGCCGCAGGCGCGGATGCGCGGCAGCCAGTCGGCGGCGCTGAAGGCCCGGTCGATGCACACCTGCGCGCCGGCAATGAGCGCGGCGTAGATCGCCACGTAGCGCGGCGACATGTGGAAGAGCGGGTGGAAGATGTAGTAGACGTCGTCCTCGCGCAACTGCAGCTGGCGTGCGCTTTCGAGCGACACCAGGTAGGTCTGCGCGTGCGGCAGCATCACGCCCTTGGCGGGCCCCGAGGTGCCGGAGGTGAAGATGATCGAGGCCAGGTCTTGCGCGCGGGCTCCGGGTGGCTGCCAGCCGGGGGACGGCGTGGTCGGCGCGGGCAGCGGCGCGAGCTGCAGCCGCGTGAAGCTGACCGCGGCCGTCGATGATGCGACCGACGTATCGGCCTCGTCGTCGAAATGCAGCACGCGTTCGAGCATCGGCACGGTCGCCTCGCTCTCCGCCAGCAGCCCGAGGTGCCGCGCGCCGATCAGCATCAGGCGCGCCTGCGCGGTGTTGATCGCATGCTCCAGCGGGCGTCCGCGGTAGGCCGTGTTGATGGTGACGTCGGTCGCGCCGAGCAGGTTGAGCGCGAACCAGCAGCGCAGGGTGGTCAGGCAGTTGCCGCCCATGACCACGACGCGGTCGCCGGGCTCGACGCCTTCGCGCTGCAGGGCCTCGGCCAGCGCAAGCACCTGCGACTGCAGCGTGCGGTAGGTCAACGGCGGGCCGCCCACCATGCGGACGAACGGCGCATCGCCCGATGCTTCGACGCGCTGCGCGAGCGCGTCACCCAGGGTCCATCTCTCGAAGGGAAGGTCGAGCATCGTTCCTTGTCGCGGCGCTTCGCGGAAGTGAGGTCAGCGGTGTTTGTACACCGGCTTTCGCTTGGCCGCGAAGGCGACGGCTCCCTCCTTGTGGTCTTCCAGCGCGAAGGTGGTGTGGGCCAGGCGCCGCTCGAAGCGCACGCCTTCGGCCAGCGGCACTTCGAACGAGCGGTTCACCGCTTCCTTGGTCATGTAGATGATGGGGCGCGACAGCTCGGCGATCTGCGTCGCGACCCGCAGCGCCTCGTCCACCAGGCTGCCGGCCGGCACGATGCGGCTCACGAGGCCGCAGCGCTCGGCCTCGGCGGCGTCCATCATGCGGCCGGTGAGGCACATCTCCATGGCCTTCGACTTGCCGATCGAGCGCGACAGTCGCTGGGTACCGCCGGCGCCCGGCATCACGCCCACTTTCACTTCAGGCTGCCCGAAGCGCGCCGCTTCCGAGCAGAGGATGAAGTCGCACATCATCGCCAGCTCGCAGCCGCCGCCCAAGGCGAGGCCGTTCACCGCCGCGATGATGGGCTTGCGGCAGCGCGTGGCTTCTTCCCAATTTCGGGTGATGAAGTCTTCCAGCAGCGCATCGGCATAGCCCTTGTCGGCCATCTCCTTGATGTCCGCGCCGGCGGCGAAGGCGCGGCCGGTGCCGGTGAGCACCATGCAGCCGATGTCGCTGTCGGCCTCGCAGCTGCGGATGTGGGCGGTGAGCTCGTCCATCACGCGGGTGCTCAGCGCGTTGAGTGCATCGGGGCGGTTCAGCGTGATCAGGCCTACCGGGCCGCGCTTCTCCAGGATGACGACGGGTTCCGGCATGCTCAGGTCTCCCGGCTTTCGAGTTCGACGAAGCGCAGGATGTGCTCGCCGGCCAGCACCACCTCGTCGTGCTGGTTGGTCACCTTGAGCGTGGCGTAGGCGCGGTCACGCTCGATCTCGATGCGGGCGATCTCGTAGTGGATGCGGATGGTGTCGCCGAAGAAGACCGGCTTGACGAAGCGCAGCCGGTCGTAGCCGCCGGAGACGCCGTCGACGCGGTACTTGATGCCGAACATCGCGGCCGCCGCCGAGGTGAAGCCGACGACCAGCGCGCCCTGCGCGATGCGGGTGCCGAAGCGCGAGCCCTTCATGTAGCGCTCGTTGATGTGGTTGGGGGAGAAGTCGCCGCAGATGCCGGCGAAGAGGTAGACGTCCGATTCCGAGATGGTCTTCTCGATGGCGATCTTGTCTCCGATCTTCAGGTCGCGGATGGTGGCGCGCGGGCCGGTGTCGAAGTCGACGAACATGGGGGTCTCCGGGTGGTTGGTTGAATGGAGTGGATGCGTGTGCGCGTGCGTGCGTTCCGCTCAGGCGATGACGCGGTCGCGGCGCAGGCGCTCGATGTCGGCCGCGGTGTAGCCCAGCTCGCCCAGCACCTCCGCGTTGTGCTGCCCGTGCAGCGGCGCGCCGCGGTTGGCGATCTTCGGCGCGCTCGACAGGTGCAGCGGGTTGCCCACGGTGCGCACCGTGCCGTGCACCGGATGCTCGAACTCGATCATCATGCCGTTGGTGCCGATCTGCTCCTGCGCGATGGCCTGGTCGAGCGTCAGCACCGGCGCGCACAGCACGTCTTCGCGGTCGAGGCGCTCCAGGCATTCGGCCGTGGTGAAGCGTGCGAAGGCCGGCGCCAGCAGTTCGAAGATGGCGCTGCGGTTCGGCCCCCACGAGGCCTTGTCCGCGTACTCGGGCCGCGCGGAAAGATCCTCGATGTCGAGCGCGCGGCACAGGTCGCCCAGCGGGTTGGGTCGGAACACGCCCACCAACGTGACGGCGCCATCGCGCGTCGGGAAGATGCCGATGAGGTTCTGCGTGACCCAGTTGACCGGCTTGCCGCGCAGCGTCTGCTGCGTGACCTCCTGCTGCTGCATGGCGAGCAGCACGTCGAGCAGGCAGACGTCGATGCGTTGGCCGAGCCCGGTGCGCTCGCGCTGGTAGAGCGCCATCAGGATGCCTTGCGCGATGATCATGCCGGAGGTGAAGTCGCCGAGCGCAGTCGGAAAGAGCTGGGGCACGCCGTTCGCGTCGGGGTTGCGCGAGGCGATGCCTGACAGCGACTGCGCCAGGAAGTCCTGGCCGCCCTTGTGGGCGAGCGGGCCGCTCGGGCCGAAGCCCGAGCCCGAGGCATAGATGAGGCGCGGATGGCGCGCATGCAGCTCGTCGAAACCCAGCCCCAGCCGCTCGGCCACGCCGGGGCGGAAGTTGTGCACCAGCACGTCGGCGCGCTCGAGCAGCTGGCGGATGATCTCGCGCCCGGCCGTCGAACCCATGTCCAGGGCCATGCCGCGCTTGTTGCGGTTCAGGCTCAGGAAATAGGCGCTCTGGCCCTCGACCTCGGTGATGTAGGGGTCGGTGGTGCGCGAGATGTCGCCGTCGCCCGGCCGCTCGATCTTGACGATCTCGGCACCGAAGTCGCCGAGCACCTGCGTGGCGCAGGGCCCGAACTGGACCTGGGTGAGATCGAGGATGCGAACGCCGTGCAGCGGAAGGGTTTCGTCTGCCATCGTCAATGCCTTGCTTCTTCTCTTACTTGGGGTCCAGGTTCTTGAACTTGCCGTCGCGCACGGTCACGTAGAACAGCGTTTCCTTGGTCCAGCTGTCGTGGTCGGTGGCCGAGAACTTGATCGGCGCGGCCGCGTAGCCCTTGATGGGGCCCATGGTCTCGACCTTGTCGCGCAGGCTCGGCCCGTCGGTGGCGCCGGCCTTGAGCGCCTGCACCACGGTGGCCATGGCGTTGGCGCCGAGCAGCGCGCCGAAGCCGGCCACGCCGCCCTTGTTCTTGAGCAGGTCGAAGAGTTCGGTGAGCGGGCCTGCTTCGTCGGGGTTGACGAGCGCGGGTGCGATCAGGTTCTCGGCCGCCTTGCCGCCGTTCTTGATGATCTGCTTCTGCACGATGCCGGCCATGCCGTACACCGGCACGTCGAGGCCCACTTCCTGCAGCTTGCGCAGCAGCGCGCCGGCGGAACCGGTGGTCGAGGTGGCCAGGAACACGGCATCGGGCTTGCCGTTGCGGATGCGGGTGGCTTGCGCGGTGAGGTCGGTGGCCGCCTTGGGCGCCGAGGCGTGCTCGACGATCTCGACCTGGCCGTTCTTCTTGGCAACCTCGATCATCATGGCCGAGGCCTGCTGGCCGTAGGCGTCTTCTTCCGAGAAGATGGCGAGGCGCTTGCGCTTGTCGGCCACGATGCGGTCGAAGCTGGCCGGCAGGTCGGTGCTGATCGGCACCGACATGCGGAACATCCACTTCGAGAAGGCTTCCTTCGGATCGGTGACCGACTGCGTGCCCACCATCGGGAACACCGGCACCTTCGACCGCATCGCGAGGTCGGCGAAGGCCAGCGTTTCCGATCCGGTGGTGGCGCCGATGATGGCGATCACCTTGTCGTCGAGGATCACCTGGTTGGCCAGCCGCGCCGCCTCGGTCGGGTTGGTCTTGGTGTCCTTGACGATCAGCTCGATCTTGCGCCCGTTGATGCCGCCGGCCGCATTGGTGCGCTCGGTCACGGCCTCGATGGCGGCGCGCTCGTCGGCGCCGTAGGCCGCGGCGGGCCCCGACAGCGCCAGCAGCAGGCCGACGCGGAAGGGCTCGCCCTGGGCGGCGGCGTGGAGCGGCACGCCGCAAAGGCCGATCGCGAGTGCGGCGGCGAGGGTCAGTCTTCTGCCGGAACGGTGGTCCATGGTTTGTCTCCTTCGGTTGGATAGGGTCAGCAGGGTCAACACGGTCAGTGGGAAAGCGCGGCGGACGGCTTCCGCTGCAGATAGAGCCCGGCGATGCGCTCGCGGTCGGCCAGCGCGGCCCGCGGGCCCGAGTGCACGATCTGGCCGCCCACCAGCACCACGAAGCGATCGGCAACCGCTTCGACGAGGTACTGGTTCTGCTCGACAAGCAGGATCGGCAGGCCGCGTGCGCGCAGGTTGCGCAACACCTCGGCCAGCTCGTCGACGATGATCGGTGCGAGGCCCTGGGTCGGCTCGTCGAGCAGCAGCACGCGCGGGCTGCAGGCCATGCACTTGGCGATGGCCAGCATCTGCTGCTGCCCACCGCTCAGCGCGCCCGCGGCGTCGCCCCAGCGCGTGCGCAGGAAGGGGAAGAGCGCGAGCGCGTCGTCCAGCGCCTTCTCGCGCTTCGCGCGGTCGGACAACAAGGCGCCGAGGCGCAGGTTGTCGGCGACGGTCAGCGAGGGGAAGAGCCCGCGGTTGTCGGGCACGGTCGTCAGACCGATACCGACCCGGCGCCAGGCCGGCAGGCCGTCGATGCGCCGGCCGTCGAGCGTGATCGCGCCGCTGCCCGCTACTGTGCCGTTGAGCGCGCCGATCAGGCTGGTCTTGCCGGCGCCATTGGGGCCGATCAGCGCGACCAGCTCGCCGGGCGCGACCCGCAGGCTGACCGGGCGGCAGGCGGTGAGGTTGCCGTAGCGCGCCGAGACGTCGTCGACGACGAGGCCGCCTTGCGGCGAATGGTGGGCTTCAGGCTGCGACACGTTGTCCTCCCAGGTAGGCGGTGACGACTTCGGGATCGTTGACGACCGCTTGCGGCGGCCCGGCGGCCACCACCTCGCCGCGCACCAGCGCAAGCATGTGGTCGCTGAGTTCGGCGACGAAGCCGACGTTGTGTTCCACCAGCAGGACGCCGACCTGTCGCTCGGCGGCCTTGCGGATGGCGCGCGCCAGCAGGTGCCGGTCGTGCTCGTCGACGCCGGCGGCCGGCTCGTCGAGCAGCAGGTACTGCGGCTCGCTGGCGATGGCGCGGGCCACTTCGAGCAGGCGCAGGCGGCCCAGAGAGAGCGCGCCCGATCGCTGGTGCGGGTTCGGCGTCAGCTCGAACTGCGCGATCAATGCCTCGGCCTTCTCGCGCAGCCCGGCGTCGAGCCGGCGCCGGGCGCCCGTCGAGACGAAGCTGCCGGCCAGCGTCGGCTTGTTGCGCGAGTAGAAGCCGAGCATCACCGCGTCGAGCACGCTCGAGTCGAGGTCCAGCCGCGGTGTCTGGAAGGTGCGCGAGATGCCCAGCTGGATGCGCCTGTCGAGCGGCAGCGTGGAGATGTCGCGTCCGTCGATGCGCACCGAGCCCTGCTGCGGCCGCGCGACGCCCGTGAGGCAGTTGAAGAGCGTTGTCTTGCCCGCGCCGTTCGGGCCCACGAGGCCGGTGATGCGGCCCCGTTCGACCTTCACGCTCACGTTGGTGAGCACCTTCAGGCCGCCGAAGGCGATGCTGGTGTCGATGGCGTCGAGGCTCATTGCACGACTCCGGCGGTGGGCGCGACGTGCGCGGTATTGCCGGCGCCGCCCGCCGGCGGACGCGCCGCGGGTGCGTTGCGGGCGCGCAGCCAGGACAGCGGCCGCAGGCTCAGCAGGCCGTCGGGCGAGAAGAGCAGCACCAGCACCAGCAGCGTGCCGAAGAACATGCCCTGGCTCTCGGTGCCGGGCAGCAGGTCGCTGGCCATCGTGAAGAACACGGCGCCGACGATCGGGCCGAGCACCGACTTGCGGCCGCCCAGCACCACCATGAAGAGCACGTTGGCCGACATCGCGATCGACATCGAATCGGGCGCCACGTAGCCGATGGTGTGCGCGTAGAACCAGCCGCCCAGGCCGGCCACGCCCGCGGTGATCGAGAACATCATCGCCAGGTCGAAGGGCACGCTCACGCCCATCGCCTGTGCCAGCAGGTGGTCGGTGCGGATCGCGTTGAGCGCGCGGCCGCGCAGGCTCGACATATAGTTGACGTAGCCGATCACGATCAGCAGCACCAGCGTCCACACCGCGAAGTGCGATCCGATGCGCGAATTGCCGATGAAGGGCAGCGTCGGGATGCCGTTGATGCCGATGAAGCTGCCCGTGAAGTCGCCGCCGCGCTGCAACGCGACTTCGACCACCGTGCCGATCGACAGCGTCACCAGCGCCAGCGAGAGCTCGGGCAGCCGCAGGATCGGCTTGGAGATCACGAACGCGACCAGCGCCGGCAGCAGCACCGCGGGCAGCAGCGACAGCATCGGCGGCACGCCGTAGCGCGTGCTGAGGATCGCGGTGGTGTAGCCGCCGATGGCCGCGAACGCGCCCTGCGCCAGCGACACCGTGCCGCCTTGGCCGTAGAGCATGCCCAGCGGCAGCGCCAGCAGCGCATAGATGCCGATGGTGGTGGAGGTGGTGTACACCGAGCCGCGGAACTGGCCGCACAGGGTGGCGACGATGAAGCAGGCGATCAGCACGCCGGCCGTGCTGCCCCACTTCTGCGCGAAGCCGTTGTGGTGCTGCGTCATGGCCGCGCTCCCGAGAAGGCCGCGCTCGGCAGGCGCCCCGAGGCGAGGATGATGATGATCAGCGCCGCCGGCACCGCATGCGCCCAGCCGCTGGGCAGGTAGGTCTGGCTCAGCGATTCGGCCAGGCCGACGAACAGGCCGCCGAAGAAGGCCGGCAGCGGCCCGCGCTTGCCCAGCACCACCGCGCTGCTGAAGGCGATGGTGGTGAAGGTGAAGGCGCTCGCATAGGTCATGCCGATCGACATGGCCGCCAGCACCCCGCCGACGCCGGCGATGCCCGCGCACAGCACGAAGGTCAGGAACTGCGTGCGCTTGACCGGAATGCCGACCAGCGAGGCGCCCTTCGACGAGATCGCGCAGGCCCGCATGCGCAAGCCGGCCGGCGACCACTTGAGCACCACGCTGAGCGCGAGCATCAGCACCACGCTCAGGGCAAGGTTGAAGACGCCCTGCACGCTGAGCACGGCTCCGCCGAGCCGCAGGTTGCCGTTCATGCGGTCGACGAACTGGTTGTCGGTGCCGACCACGACCAGGATCGCCGATTCGACCGCCAGCATGAAGGCGAAGGTCGCGAGCACGATCGGCATCGCATCCTTCATGAGGCGAAGCGCGTGGAAGCCCAGGAACACCGAGCCTGTGACGCAACCGAGCGCGAGCGCCGCGGCGAGGCCGAGCACCGGCCCCCAGGGCAGGCCGAAGGCGGCCACGATGACGCCGGCCACCACGGCATAGGCGCCGATGGACACGTCGATCACGTCGGTCGTGACCCAGATGACGCTCATCGGCACGGCGAAGAGCGCGTAGATGGCACCGAGGAAGATGCCGTTGAGGAGGATCTCGAGGATCATGCTGCGTTCCGGTCGATGCGGTGCGCGTCAGGCCAGGTGGTGGCGCAACTCGGCCGCCGCCTGGATGAAGAAGCCCTGGCCGTAGAGCGTGGTGGCGAAGGGCACGCCCGGGCCGCCGGGCGGCACCTGCACGCCGGGGATGGCGCCGTCGGGCTCGATCGAGCCGGCGACGATGTGCAGTGCGCGCTGCGCCTTCTCGATGTAGGAGGCGTCGAGCCAGCCCTGGTTGACGGCCTTGGCCGCGCTGTACGCGAACATCACGGTGCCGGACGCTTCGAACTTGGCGTTCTCGTCGTCCAGGATGTTGTGGAAGAAGCCGCAGCGGTCCTGATGGGCCGCGATGGCGACGAAGGCGCGCTGCGCCACGTCCTTGAACCTGGCGGCGGCCGCATGGTCGACGCCGATCTGTTCGATGGTGTCGACCAGCGCGCAGGTCAGCCAGCCGTTGCCGCGGCACCAGAAGGTGGATTGCAGATACGAGTTGGGCGTCTCGCGCCAGGCATGGCGGGCGAGGTGCAGCTCGGGATCGACAAGGTGGCGCACATACACGTCGATCTGCTTGATCGCTTCGTCGACCAGCGCAGGCTTCTTCTCGATGCGGCCCAGCCGCGCGAGGAAGGGGCACATCATGTAGATGAAGTCGATCCACAGCTCGGGGCCCTCCTTGCGCACCCAGAAGCCGCCGTTGCGCGTGCGTGGCCCGGCCAGCAGGGCCTCGGCTTGGCGCCTGGCCGCATCGAGAAAGCGGGCCTCGCCGTCGCGCTCGTAGTAGGCGAGCACGTTGAATCCGAGCGCGGTCGAGAGCGAGGCGGTGGGTGTGAACACGGCCGCATGGCCGTTGGCAAGCTCGATGCGTTCGTCGTAGCCCAGGAAGCCGCGCGAGGATTGCACGTCGACCATGCGCTCGACCCAGCGACGCGCCTCGACGACGGCGGCGTTGTCCTTGTCCTTGTCCTTGTCGTTCCACATCAGGATGCCGGTGATGGCGGGCGATTTTTCCCAGACATCGCGTTCGTAGGGGTGGGCGAGCGCGTAGTCGGTCACGCTCTGCACGGCGGCTTCGAGGTCGAGTTTCTGCATGCTTGTCTCCTTGGGGTTCGAATGACGAAGAAGGTGGTCGGTCGGCGCTTCGGGCGGCCTGTCAGGAGGCCATCACGAGGCCATCAAGCGGCCTTGGGCAGCCCCTCGGCCTGCCACTGTTGCCACAGCGATTCCCGGCGCTTGCGGGTCGTGTCGACGTGCCGCTCGCGCACGTGGCCGTAGCCGCGGATGTGCTCCGGCAGTTCGGCGATGGCGACGGCGCTGTCGAGGCGCTGCGCGTCGAGGCCTTCGAGCAGGCGCCCGATGTCGGCTTCGTACTCGGCGATGTCGCGCAGCGCGTGGCGGCGCTCGTCGTTGCCGCGGAAGGGGTCGAGCACGGTGTTGCGCAGGCCGCGCAGCCTGGCCAGCCAGCCCATGGCGGTCAGCGCCCAGGGGCCGATCTCGCGCTTGCGCGGCAGGCCGGTGTTCGGGTCGCGCGTGGCGAAGGGCCAGGCGCCGATGTTGAAGTGCAGGCGGAAGTCGCCCTCGAACGTGGCGGCCAGCGTGTCGCGGAACTCGGGGGAGGCGTAGAGGCGCGCGACTTCGAACTCGTCCTTGTAGGCCAGCAGTTTGTAGTAGTAGCGCGCCACGGAGCGCGTCAGGCGGTCGCCGCCCGGCAACGATTGCGCGGCCTGGTCGACGCGATCGACCAGCGTGCGGTAACGGGCCGCATAGGCGCGGTTCTGGTACTTGACGAGTTCCGCCTCGCGGTGCGAGACGAGTTCGGGCGTCGTCTTCGGCTTGCGCGACGGCACGAAGTTCACGACGCTGCTCGGGCGCGCCTGCGCATCGACCGCCTGCAGGTCGACCGCGGCGCGGCGGCCCCACAGAAAGCTTTTCTCGGTCGCTTCCACGCTCACGCCGTTGAGGGCGATGGCGCGCTGCATCGCGGCCAGCGTCACGGGCAGCCAGCCGCGTTGCCAGGCGTAGCCGAGCAGGAACATGTTGGCCGCGATGGCGTCGCCCATCAGCGCCGTGGCCAGCCGCGTGGCGGGCAGGCCGCTGGCCTGGCCGCCGGTCGCGTGGGCGATGCGGGCGACCAGTTCGTCCGGCGAGACCTGCCAGTCAGGATCGCGTGCGAAGGCGCTGGTCGGCGACACCTCGGTGTTGACTGCGACGTGCGTGCGGCCCGGCACCATCTTCGACACGGCGTCGGTGCTCGCGCTGACGATCAGGTCGCAGCCCACGATCAGGTCGGCCTCGCCGCTGGCCAGGCGGGCGGTCTTGATCTTCGACGCGTCGGGCGCGATGCGCACGTGCGACATCACGGCGCCGTACTTCTGCGCGAGGCCGGTCATGTCGAGCGCGCTGGCGGCGTGGCCGTCGAGGTGCGCGGCCATCGCGACGACCGCGCCGAGCGTGATCACGCCCGTGCCGCCGATGCCGGTGACGAGGATCGCGTAGCCTTCGTCGATCGATGGCAGCGTGGGCTCGGGCAATGCGCCGAAGCCGGACTCGTCGCTCTTCTGCGCGGCGCGCGTGCGCAGCTTGCCGCCATGCACGGTCACGAAGCTGGGGCAGAAGCCCTCGACACAGGAGTAGTCCTTGTTGCAGGTCGACTGGTTGATCTTGCGCTTGCGGCCGAACTCGGTTTCGAGCGGCTCGATCGACAGGCAGCCGCTCTTCTCGCTACAGTCGCCGCAGCCTTCGCAGACGGCGGGGTTGATGAAGGTGCGCTTGTCGGGGTCGGAATGACGGCCGCGCTTGCGCAGGCGCCGGCGTTCGGTGGCGCAGACCTGGTCGTAGAGCAGCACCGACACGTCGGCGTAGTCGCGCAGCTCGCGCTGCACGGCGTCGAGTTCGCGGCGGTGGCGCACCGGCACGCCGGGCGGCAGCTTCATCGACGGATCGTCGTAGCGCGTCGGGTCGTCGGCGACGACGACGATGCGCTTCACGCCTTCGGCCGCGAGTTCGTTGACCATCTGCACGGTGCTGAGCTCGCCGTCGATCGGCTGGCCGCCGGTCATCGACACGAAGCCGTTGACCAGCAGCTTGTAGGTGATCGGCACGTGCGCCGCCACGGCCTGGCGAATCGCCAGGAAGCCCGAGTGGAAGTAGGTGCCGTCGCCCATGTTGGCGAAGATGTGCTTCTCGTCGGTGAAGGGCGCCTGGCCCACCCACATCGCGCCTTCGGCACCCATCTGTCCGACGGTGCCGTAGGGGTCGCGGCCCGTCAGCAGCACCATGCCGTGGCATCCGATGCCGGCGAAGGCGCGGCTGCCGTCGGGCAGCTGGGTCGAGGTGTTGTGCGGGCAGCCCGAGCAGAAGGTGGCGGCGCGCGCCACCGAAGGCAGTGTCGCGCTCTCCGGATTGGAGGGCGCCTCGAAGGGCAGGCCGAGCACGCGCGCGATGCGCTGCGCGATCACCGGCGGCGCGAGCTCGCCGACCGAAGAGAACACCGCGTCGCCGCGATCGGCCGACCATTCGTTGTGGCCGTCGTACTTGCCGACGATGCGCGGCTTGTGGGCGAGCGGGGCGTCGTAGAGGATCGACTTGAGCTGGTGCTCCAGCAGCGGCCGCTTCTCTTCGATGACGATCAGCGTCTCCAGGCCATCGGCGAGGCGTTCGACCACTTGCGGGTCGAGCGGCCAGACCAGGCCGACCTTGAGCACGCGCAGGCCGGCGGCGCCCGCGGCCTCGTCGCTTGCGAAGCCGAGGCTGCGCAGCGCCTGCCGCACGTCCGCGAAGGCCTTGCCGGCCGAGACGATGCCGACGCGCGCGCTCGGATGGTCGCAGACGATGCGATCGATGCCGTTGGCGCGCGCATAGGCTTGCGCGGCATGCAGCTTGTGTTCGTAGAGCCGCTGCTCCTGCACTTGCGGCGAGATGTCGTTGCCGCGGATGTTGACACCGTCCGGCGGGAAGATCGCTTCGGGGACGATCACCCGAGGCAGCTCGTCGCCGACGTTCACGCTGCCGGAGCTTTCGACGACGTCGGTCACCACCTTCATGCCGATCCAGCAGCCGGAGTGGCGGCTCATCGCGATGCCGTGCAGGCCGAAGTCGAGGATGTCCTGTACGTTCGACGGGTAGAGCACCGGAATGCCGCTCGCCATCAATGCGTAGTCGGACTGGTGCGCCGTGGTCGACGACTTGGCCGCATGGTCGTCGCCGGCAATCGCCAGCACGCCGCCGAAGCGCGACGTGCCTGCGCTGTTGGCATGCTTGAAGGCATCGCCGCTGCGGTCCACGCCCGGGCCCTTGCCGTACCAGATGCCGAACACGCCGTCGTAGCGCGCGCCCGGCACGCTGCCCACGTATTGCGATCCCCACACGGCCGTCGCGGCGAGGTCTTCGTTCACGCCGGGCTGGAAGTGGATGTGGTGCTTCTTCAGCAGTGCCGACTGCGACCACAGCTCCTGGTCGTAGCGGCCCAGCGGCGAGCCGCGGTAGCCGGAAATGAAGCCGGCGGTGCGCACGCCGTTTCGCTCGTCGCGCCGCTGCTGGTCCATCGGCAGGCGCACCAGCGCCTGTGTGCCCGACATGAAAACCTGCCCGTTGCGCTGCAGGTACTTGTCATCGAGTTCGACTTGCAGAAGGGCCTCTGCAGGTGTGCGTGCGTTCATCCAGTCTCCGTAGCGAGTGCCGTTTCGGCTTGCACAAATCGGCTTCGACACTTCATACTATCCAGCCGGTATGTGATTGACGGCGATGGTACAGCCGTGATCGCGACAGGTGCAAGACGGTGACGTACGGGTTGTCCCTTGGATTGCCCGCAAGGCGTCACCAATGCGACCGCGCAAGCCCATGGCGAGCGCGCGCATCGAGCGCATCGGCCTTCGCATGACCGTCGATTCACAACGAAAGGAGACGTGTTGACTGTGTCGAATCAATCGAATCAATCGAAACCGCTCGACGGCGTGCGCGTCATCGACATGACGCGCCTGGCGCCGGGGCCCTATGGAACGATGCTGCTCGCCGACCTCGGTGCCGAAGTCATCGTGGTCGGTGGCGGCCGCGCGGGGCCGCCGGTGTCGAGCTTCTCGCGCGGCAAGAAGTTCATCTCGCTCGATCTCAAGTCGGAGCAGGGGCAACTGGCGCTCGTGCGTCTGTGCGAAGGCGCCGACGTCTTCATCGAAGGCTTTCGCCCCGGCGTCGCGAGTCGCCTGGGCGCGGGCTACGAAGCGCTGTCGGCGAGCAACCCGCGCCTGGTCTATTGCTCGCTGACCGGCTACGGCCAAACGGGGCCGCGCGCGCAGGAGGCAGGCCACGACATCAACTACCTCGGCTACACCGGCGTGCTCGGCTCGATGGGTCCGATCGGCGGGCCGCCGCAGATTCCGCTCAACGCGATCGCCGACATGGCGGGCGGCGGCATGCTTGCCGTGATCGGCATCCTGGCCGCTTTGCAGGAGCGCCAGCGCACGGGCCTCGGGCAGCAGGTC
The DNA here is from genome assembly GCF_001984055.1 of Variovorax sp. KK3. Lineage (GTDB taxonomy): Bacteria > Pseudomonadota > Gammaproteobacteria > Burkholderiales > Burkholderiaceae_C > Variovorax. Next base: position 22,341 of record NZ_LYVO01000064.1, on the reverse strand, counting down.
GACGCCGCCATGATCGACGGCTGCCTGTCGCTGATCGCCATGCACTTCCCCGCGTGGCAGACCCCGGCCATGCCGGCGCGCGGCGACGGCTGGCTGGCCGGTGCCGCGCCCAACTACCGTTGCTACCGATGCGCCGACGGCGGCTACATGGCGGTCGGCTCGCTCGAACCGCAGTTCTTCTCCGCCCTGTGGCGAACGCTGGAACTCGGCGAGCCGCCCGATGCGATGAGCCACAGCGCCTGGCCCGCCATCGAACGCACGCTCGAAGCGACCTTCCTGACCCTGCCGCGCGACGCGTGGACAGCCCGCTTCGAAGGCGTCGATGCCTGCGTCACGCCGGTGCTCGCGCCCGACGAGGTGTGGCGCGACCGCCAGGTGCGCACGCGCGTCGATCCGCAGCGCCCACAGGAAGTGCCCGCGATACCGCGCTTCAGTCGCTCAGCCATCTCGCCTGCGTCCGTGGACCTGCAGGACCACAGCGTGGCGGTGCTCTCGTCGATCGGCCTCACCGCCGCCGACATCGACAAGGCCAGCCCCCCGTCGCAGCGGGGCGTGCAGGACGGCCTCGCATGGCCACCGCGATTCACCGATTGACCCCAGCCGCACACCGCCAACAGGAGACAAACGACATGCGCTCATCCGAACGTTCGAGCTATCAGGAGTTCAGGAACAGCCTGCGCCGCTTCGCGCTGGACAAGGTCGCGCCGCACGCAGCGGCCGTGGACAAGGAGTCTCGGCCGCCGGTCGAAGCGATCGACGCCGCGCTCGCGCTGGGACTGCCCGGCCTGCCGTTCCCCGAACGCCTGGGCGGCTCCGACGGAGATCTCTTCTCGCAAGTGATCACCACCGAAGAACTCGCGCGCGTCTGCGCCGCGACCTCGCTGACCATCACCAGCGGCTGGGTGCTCGAAGGCGTGGTGCATCACGGCTCGCGCGAACTGCAGGAAGCGGTGATCCGCCCCGTCGCGACCGGCCGCCTCCGCGCCGCCTGGGGCCTGACCGAACCGCAGGGCGGCTCGAACCTGATGGGCGCGCGCACGCAGGCCACGCGCAGTGGCGACGGCTGGCTGCTGCGCGGCACCAAGCGCTTCATCACCAATGCAGGATGGGCCGACTGGTACCTGATCTTCGCGAGCACCGGACCGAAGACCTTCGGCATCTTCATGGTCCACCGCGACGACCCCGGCATCCGCTTCGGAAAGCTCGAGGACAAGATGGGCATGCGCGGCAGCCCCACGGCCGACGTGATCCTCGACGACTGCCGCATTCCGGCCGGGCGCGAGGTCGGCGACCCCGAGCGCGGCGCCGAGTACATCGTCGAGATGCTCCACAACTCACGGCTGACCATCGCAGCGCACGCGCTCGGCATCGCGCAGGGCGGCCTCGACGAGGCGCTCCACTACACTCGCTCGCGCGAACAGTTCGGGCAGGCCATCGCCAAGTTCCAACTGCTGCGCGGCATGGTGGCGGACATGGTGCTCAAGGTCGAGGCGGCGCGTTCGGTGCTCTACCAGGCGGTCGACCATCGCATGCACGGCCACGCCGATGCGCGCAAGTACGCGTCACTGGCCAAGGTGCTGTGCAGCGACGCGGCCATGGCGGTGACGACGGACGCCGTTCAGTTGCACGGAGGCTACGGCTTCTTGAGGGACTATCCGGTCGAGCGGATGATGAGGGATGCGAAAGTGACGCAAATCTGGGAAGGCACCAACCAGATCCAGCGGCTGTTGATCGCCAAGGAGGCTTATGCGGCTCAATGAGACAAACAAGACGAAGCGCAGTACGCCGGTCGCTGGCAAGAAGAAGAGCGCGCCACCCGTGCGAAGCACGCGCCCGCGCGGCGCCGCGGCATCGGCTGCACGCAAGTCGGCTTCGACCGAGGAAGCGTCCGCACCGGTCCACAGCACCGCCCGCATCATCGAAGCCGCGGTGCAGCTCTTCGCGACGCACGGCTATGCCAGCAGCACGCTCGAAGAAGTGGCGGCCAAGGCCGGCTTCACCAAGGGCGCGGTGTACTACTACTTCAAGAGCAAGGAACGGCTGTTGCTGGACGTGGTCGCCGCGATCGAGCAGCGCTCCATCGACGCCACCATCGAGGCCGTGCGCCGCGACGGCGGCACGCCCAGCGCGCAGCTCGTGAACTTCGTGCGCCACCAGACGCGCTGGGCGGCCAAGCATCCAAAGGACCTGGCCATCGTCGTGCTGCTGTCCATCGAGACGGCCAACACCAAGTCGAAGGTGCGCACGCGCATGCTGGGCATGTACGCCAAGATCTCCAGCCTGCTCGAGGAGATCATCGACGCCGGCAAGGCAGCGGGCGAGTTCTGCCTCGACCAGGAGACGAAAGACACCGCCCTATACCTGCAGGCCGTGCACGACGGCAACATGATGATCTGGTACCGCAGCGGTACCGACCCGGAGATCGGCAGGAAGCTCACGCGGGCAACCTACAGTGGCTTCCTGCACGCGGTCAAGGACGAGTAGCGCTGTCTTCCGAAATACGACCCTACTGCCTCGCTGCGGCGAAGTCCACGGTGGCGATGTACGAAGCCCCACTCACCAGCACGTGAGCCCGCTATCTACACTGGATTCACCACCCATTTCTCTTGGAGTGCCACTACAGCGTGGTGGTCGGCGAAATCGCCCGCGTCGGCTTCCGTCAGTGCGACCTCAGTCTCACGGATCGCCTCGGCTTCCAAGTACGACCGGCTACGTCGCGGTGCATCGGCCAGGTGTTCGCGGCAATCCTCGGCCTTGTCTTCAGTTCGAATCGTCACAGCATTACGTATGGAGCAGGGCGATCGAGTGTATGCAGTCTGCGCTGGGCTGGCGCCGGGCTCAGGGCCGCTCCGCCGCATCGAAATCCAGCTCCACCTTCGCACCGTTCGGATCGTGGCAGAACAGCTGCCACGTGCCGGCCCCGGCCTGCTGGCGCAGGTCGTACTTGATCCCGCTCGCGTCGAAGCGGGCCTTCACGGATTTCAGGTCGCGTGCGGTGAAGGCCATGTGGTCGATCACGCCGGTGCGCTGCGCCGGCACCGGGCGGCCGAAGTAGAGGTGCACCAGTGCCTGCGGCCCGTCGCCGTACAGCCAGGCGCCGGCAAAGCCGAGGTCCGGCCGCGGGCCGACGCGCAGTCCCAGCAGGCCGGTGTAGAAGTCCAGCGTCTGGCGCTCGTCCTCCGCGGTCACGGTGAAGTGGTTCATGCCGACGATCATGCGATGGCTCCTTGTCGTGAACTCATGGCTTCAGCGCCTCGGCGCCTCAGGGCCGCAACACCAATGCGCCGAGCGTGGCGCGCGATTCGAGGCGCGCATGGGCCTGCGCCGCCGATTCGAGCGAGTGGCGTTCGATGGGCGGCAGTTCGATGCTGCCGTCGGCCAGCGCGTCCCACACACGCTGCGCGCGCTCGGCGAGCTGCGCGGGCGTGGCGACGTAGTCGAACACTACCGGCCGCGAAAAGCTCAGTGATTTGGCGACCAGCGCATCGGGCGCCAGCGATGCGAGCGGCCCGCTGGCCTGGCCCAGGCTGATCCAGTGGCCGCGCCGCGCCAGCGAGGCCAGGTTCTCGTCGCGCGCCGCATCGCCGAGGCCGTCGACCAGCAGGTCCACGCCGCCGCAGATGCGTTGCACCGCGTCGGCGAAGCGGTAGTCGCGCGTCACGATGACGTGCTCGCAGCCGTGATCGCGCGCGACGCGGGCTTTCTCTTCGGTCGACACCGTGCCCAACACCATGGCGCCCATCCGGCGAGCCCACGCGCACAGCAGCAAGCCCACGCCGCCGGCCGCCGCATGCACCAGCAGCCGCGTGCCGCGCCGCACCTGGCCCAGGTCGCGCAGCAGGTAGTCGGCCGTGATGCCCTTGAGCATCAGCGCAGCGGCCGTGTCGTCCTCGATCGCCGCCGGCAGGCGCACCACCCAGTCGGCCGGCACGCAGCGCACGCCGCAGTAGGCACCCGGCATCGGCCCGATGTAGGCGACGCGATCGCCCGGCAAGAGCCCGGCCACCTGCGGCCCCAGGTCGATCACGCTGCCGGCGGCTTCCATGCCGGGCACCAGCGGCAGCGGCGCCGGAATCCAGCCGCGCCGCAGATAGATGTCGATGAAGTTCACGCCGACCGCGCGCTGCCGGATGCGCACTTCGCCGTCGCGCGGCGCGGGCGCCTCGGCATCCTCGACGCGCAGTGCCTCCGGGCCGCCATGTCGGTCGACTACCACGCGCCGAGTTCGCAGGGGCACCGCCACCGGCATCGGCTCGGTCTGCCCCGGCGCACGCAGGTCGCCGCCTTGCTGCAAGTGCCGCCGCAGATTCTCGAAGCCGGCTTCGTACACGTCGCGTGCCACCATCTCGCGCAACTCGCGTTCCTGCCCGGGCGGCGTGGCGAAGGTCGACTCCCAGTGCCAGAAGGTGCGGTTGCCGTCCGTCACGGCCTTCAGCGTGACCGTGGCCACGTAGCGTTGCAGCGGCACCGTGGCGTCGACGATGCAGTAGGTGCTGCGGTGGTCGGTGTCCGACAGGGTCAGCAATTGCTCGCGGATGCGGTTGCCGTCGCGCAGCGTGAAACTGCGCACGCAGCCGACCTGGTCGCTGCGCTCGCCGCCTTCGATGCGGCTGGTCTCCACCACCGCATGCCATTGGTCGTGGCTGTTGAAGTCGCGCAGCACCGCCCACACGCGCTCGATCGGCGCGTCGATGATGGTCGAGCGCACGACTTTCTGGAGCATCAGCCCGCGCTCCCGGCGTCACGATGCGATGGGCGTGCGGACATCAGCGGCTTCCGAAGTGCCGCTTCAGCGCATCGAAGCCACCTTGGAACACGCCTTGGCCGATGCTCTCGGCCAGCTCGCCCTCGCGTCCCTCAGCGCATTCGAAATCGGCGCTCCATTCGGCGAAGCAGCGTACGCCGTCCGTCACCGGCGTCAATTTGAGCGTGGCCACATAGTTCGCCACGCCCATCGGGCTTTCGAGGATCTCGTAGGTGCAGCTGTATTCGTAGTCCGACAGCGCCAGCAGCTTCTCGCGGATCGTGCCGCCGTCGCGGGTGTGAAACTGGCGGATGCAGCCCACGCGGTCGGCCGGCTGCCCGTTCTCGATGCGGCTGTCGGCGATGGCCGGATGCCATTGCGGCAGGCCGTTGAAGTCGCGGATGCGCGACCACACGCTGTCCGCGCCGGCGTCGATGACGCTGGAGACGTAGACCTGCACCATGCGCTAGTCCTTCTTCTTTGCACCGGCGCCGACGCCGACACTGGACGGCAGCGCCGCATGCGCACCGCTGGCGTCGCCCACGAGGCGCTGGATGTCGCCGCCCTCGATGCCGATCTCGCGCAGCAGCTGGTCCACCAGCGGCGCCTGCGCGCGAAAGCGCAGCGCCGAATTGACCAGGCCGTCGGCGAAGCCACCGTGGGCCTCGCCGTTGCTCATGCCTCCACCGCCACCGCCCAGGCCGTCGACGTGCAGGATCTTGATGCCCTCGATGCGCTCCATCGGCCGCACCGACTCGCGGATGATGGCCTCGGCCTTCTCCACCAGTTTCATGCGCAGCGCCGACATGCGGGCCTCGGGCGACAGCATGTTGTGCGCCTCGTTCATCATGCGCTGCGCCTCGGCTTCCATCTCGGCCCGCACGCGCATCGCCATCGAGCGGATCTTCTCGGCGTCGGCATCCGCCTCGGCCTGGGCGCGCAGGGCGGCACCGCGATCGGCGCTGGCGTCCTTCTCGGCCTGCGCCGCGGAGGTCAGGCGCAGGGCATCGCGCTCGGCCACCTGGGCCGCGCCGATCAGCTCGATCGCCTTCTTGCGCTCGGCCATCTCGACCTCGCGCGCGGTGAACACCTTCTCTTCGGCCGACACCGCCTCGGCCCGTGCGTTCTCGGCCGCGGCCTGGGCCTCGCTCTGGGCCTTGCTCTCGCGCGCCACGGCGATGGCACGCTGCTGCTCGGCCAGCTCCAGCTGCAGCCGGCGCTCGATCTCGGCGCCCTGGATCACGCGCTCCTTCGTGATGCGCTCTTCCTCGATGGTCTGCTCGGCGCGGATGCGGGCCGCGTCGATGCTCTGCTTGGCCGCGATCTGTGCGCCCTCGGCATCCTGCTCGCGCTGCGCGCGCTCGGTCGCCAGCTCGGCGCGCTGGCGGGCCCGCGCCACTTCCACCTCGCGCTGCTGCGCCAGGCGCGCATGCTCGCTTTCGCGGTCGATGTCGAGCGAGAGCTTCTCGGCCTCCAGGTTCTTGTTGCGAATGGCGATCAGCGTGTCCTGCTCGACGTCGTTGCGCTGCTTCTTGCGGCGTTCGATCTGTTCGGTGAGCCGCGTCAAACCCTCGGCGTCGAAGGCATTGCTGGGGTTGAAGTACTCCATGCCGGTCTGGTCCAGCTGGGTCAGCGAGGCGGCTTCGAGCTCCAGGCCGTTCTGGGTCAGGTCCTCGGCCACCGATTCGCGCACCCGGCGCACGTAGGCGCCGCGCTTCTCGTGCAGCTCCTCCATGGTCATCTCGGCGGCCGCGGTGCGCAGTGCGTCGATGAACTTGCCTTCCACCAGCTCCTTGAGCTGGTCGGGCTCCATGGTGCGCAGGCCCAGCGTCTGGGCGGCGGCGGCCACGGCCTCGGGCCGGGTCGCCACGCGCACGTAGAACTCGGCGATCACGTCGACCCGCATGCGGTCCTTGGTGATCAGTGCCTTGTCGCGGCCGCGGCTCACTTCGAGCCGAAGCGTGTTCATGTTGACCGGGATCACGTCGTGCACGATGGGCAGCACGAAGGCGCCGCCATCGAGCACCACCTTCTGCCCGCCCAGGCCGGTGCGCACGAAGGCCCGCTCTTTCGAGCTGCGCAGGTACAGCCAGTGCAGCAGCCAGACCGCGAGCGCGACGACGATCGCGACCACGATCAGCCCCAGGATGAAATTGCCGAATTGAGCGCCTGACATGGGTCTCGTCTCCTGTTGTCTCGTAGCTGATCGAACTATCTCGTGATGCCGACGAAGCGGCGCGTGGTGTCGGTCAGTGCCACTTCGGTGGGCAGCCGCTCCATCGAGCTGGCGCCGTAGAAGCCGTGGCACGACGGGCAGCGGGACAACACCCAATGCGCGTCTTCCGGTGTGGCGATGGGGCCGCCGTGGCACAGCACGATGGCGCCGGGGTTGACCGCGTTCGCGGCCGCGGCCCAGGCGTTGATGCGGCTCACGCAGTCTTCCAGCGTGAGCGCGGTCTCCGCGCCGATGGCGCCGCCGGTGGTCAGGCCCAGGTGGCAGACCACGATGTCCGCGCCGGCCGCGGCCATGGCGCGCGCGTCGGCTTCGCAGAAGACGTACGGCGTGGTCAGCAGGTCGAAGGCACGGGCGCGCGCGATCAGGTCCACCTCGAGCCCGTAGCCCATGCCGGTCTCTTCGAGGTTGGCGCGGAAGGTGCCGTCGATCAGCCCGACCGTGGGAAAGTTCTGCACGCCCGAAAAGCCCAGCGACACCAGGCGGCCCAGGAACTCGTCGGGGATCATGAAGGGATCGGTGCCGTTCACCCCGGCCAGCACCGGCGTGTGCTTGACCACCGGCAGCACCTCGCGCGCCATCTCGCAGACGATCTCGTTGGCATTGCCGTAGGCCAGCAGCCCCGCCAGCGAGCCGCGCCCGGCCATGCGGTAGCGGCCCGAGTTGTAGATGACGATCAGGTCGATGCCGCCGGCCTCTTCGCATTTGGCCGACAGCCCCGTGCCCGCGCCGCCCCCGATGATCGGCCGGCCTGCGGCGATCTTGGCGCGGAAGCGTTCGAGCAAGGTGCTGCGTGGAATGCGTGCCATCGTGTCTCCCTCTTCAAGCGCGCCGCACGTTGGGTGCGGGGCTGGCGATCTCACGCCAGGCCGCAACCAGGGCCTCGGCGAAGGCCTCGTCGTTGATGTGCAGAGGCAGCCGCTGCAGGCGCCGTCCGGCACCGGGCCGGAAGTTCTGCTCGATCGCCTCGAACAGCGCGCGGTCTGCCTCCGGGTCGTGAAAAGGCTGGCTGGGGCGGTCGATGGCGGAGACGCCGCCTTCGGGAATCAAGAAGCGCATCGGCCCGCGCATGGCGTTGAGCTTGCCGGCGATGAATGCGCCGATGGCGCGGCATTCGTCGGGCGTGGTGCGCATCAACGTCACCGTCGGGTTGTGGCGGTAGAGGCGGCGTGCGCGAAAGCGCTCCGGCACCGTCTCCCATGCGCCGAAGTTGACCATGTCGAGTGCGCCGCACGATCCGACGTAGGGCAGGGCGTGCTGCGCGAAGACGTCGAGCCGCCCCGGCCCGGCCGAGAGCACGCCGCCGGCGATCTCGTCGGCGATCTCGGTGGTCGACACGTCGATCGCGCCGGCCAGGAGGCCCGAGTCGGCCAGCTTCTCCATCGACTGGCCGCCCACGCCCGTGGCGTGGAAGACCAGGCAGTCGTAGTCTTCCTCGAGCCGCTTGGTCACGGCCTGCACGCAGGGCGTGGTCACGCCGAACATCGTCAGGCCCAGCGCGGGCTTGCGCACTTCGGACGTGGCCGGCGGGTGCGCGATCATGCCGGCCAGCGCATTCGCCGCGTTCGCCAGCACCTGCTCGCTGATGCGGTGGATGCCCTGCACGTCGGTGACCGAATACATCATGCAGATGTCGCTCGGCCCCACGTAGGGCCGCGTGTCGCCGCTGGCCATGGTCGAGACCATCACCTTGGGCATGCCGATCGGCAATGCGCGCATGCCCTGCGTCGCCATCGAGGTGCCGCCAGAGCCACCGGCCGAGATCAGGCCGCCCAGGTCGCGGCGCGTGCGCAGGAAGGACTCGAAAGCCTGTGCCATGGCGGTGGTGGCGCTGCCGCGGTCGTTGCTGAACACGGCCGATTCGCCTTGCGGATGGTGGCGTGCCACCTCCCGCGGGTGGACGCTGGCCGGCGAGGTCTTGCCCGAGGTGGACAGGTCCACCGTCACCACGCGCAGGCCCAGGCGCTCCAGGCATTGGCGCAGGAAGAAGAGCTCACGCCCCTTGGTGTCGAAGGTGCCGGCAACATAGGCCGCGCGCATGCCGCCCGTGGCGACGGGAAAGTCGAAGAGTTGCGCGGCGGGCCGCTCCGTCAGCGTGGGTTGTGTCGTGCGTGCCGGTTGCGCGGTAGTGCTTCCTCTCCCGCCTGCGGGAGAGGGTTGGGGTGAGGGCTGCGGCGCAGCAGCCGCCCGCGGAATGTCGTTCACCGGCGCCGCCACCACGCCCGCATTCCACCGATTGAACCCGCGCACGGTCCCCGGTGCCGGCCCATCCAGCGAAGGCGCCCCCTCCGCGTGCGCACGCCGAACGGTGAAGACCTGCGCCGGCCCGCCCGCATCGCCCGCATCCAGTGCGATCGGCGCCACCGCTTCGTCATGCCCGTTCGACCGCACCCCCAGCAGCCGCTCCTGCAGCGCCAGGTCGCCGGCCAACTGCGCCGTCGGCATCTCCTGCGCGATCCGCCCATTGACCATCACGCCGATGCGATCGCTCACCGAGATCGCCACGCCGAGGTTTTGCTCGATCAGCAGCACCGCGATGCGCCCTTCGGCCGCCAGCGTGCGCAGCGATTGCGCGACCTGCTCGACGATCACCGGTGCCAGGCCTTCGGTGGGCTCGTCCATCACCAGCAGGCGCGGGTCCAGCAGCAGCGCGCGGCCGATGGCCAGCATCTGCTGCTCGCCGCCCGAGAGCTGCGCGCCGCCGTGTCCGCGGCGTTCGGCCAGGCGCGGGAACATGGCGTAGACGCGGTCCAGTTCGCGCCGGTGGCTGGCCACCAGGCGCAGCGTCTCGTCGACCGACAGCGAGGGCCAGACCCTGCGGCCCTGCGGCACGTAGGCGATGCCGCGCCGTGTGATCTCGTGTGGCGCCAGGCCCAGGATCTGTTCACCGGCCATCCGGATGCTGCCGCGTGCCGGCACCAGGCCGGTGATGGCGTTGCACAGCGTGGTCTTGCCCATGCCGTTGCGGCCCACGATGCCGAGGACGCCCGCATCGAGCGTGAGGCTCACTCCCTGGAGCGCGTGGGCGCGGCCGTAGTAGACGTCGAGCGATTCGACGGCCAGCACCGGTCCGGCAACGGAGGCCGGCGGTGCCGCGGCGTTGCGCGACGTGTCTCGTGAGGTGCGGCGCCAGGCCATCAGTGCCGGCTCCCCATGTAGATGGCCTGCACCTGCGCGTCGTTCTCGATCTCGCTCGGCGTGCCGGTGCGCAGGGTGCGGCCGTTGTGCATCACGGTGACCTTCTCGGTCACGCGTAGAGCGATGTCCAGGTCGTGCTCGATCAGCACGAAGCTCATGTGCGCCGGCAGCGAGCGCAGCAGCGCCACCAGCTCGCGCCGCTCGGCCGGCGACAGCCCGGCCGCCGGCTCGTCGAAGAGGATGAGGCGCGGCGCACCGGCCAGCGCCATGCCGATTTCCAACTGGCGCTGCTGTCCGTGCGCGAGGTTGGCGACGCGCTCGCCGGCAATGTGCGCGAGCCGCGTGCGCTCCAGCAAGTCCTGCGTGGCCAGCGTCGACGGATGCGTCGCGCCTGCGCGCAGAAAGCCGAAGCGTCCGTTGGCCACGCCGCGCACCGCCAGGAACAGGTTGTCGCGCACCGTCAGTTCGCGGAACAGCAGCGAGGACTGGTAGGTGCGCCGCAAGCCCTTGCGGATGCGGTCGTAGGGCGGCAGTTCGGTGATGTCTTCGCCGAAGAAATGAATGCGTCCCGCTGTGGGCGGGAAGTCGCCCGTGATCGCATTGAACAGCGTGGTCTTGCCCGCGCCGTTCGAGCCGAGGATGGCGTACTTCTCGCCCGCTGCCACCGACAACGACACCCCGTCGACCGCACGCAGCGCACCGAAGGCGCGCGTCACGCCGCTGAGCACCAGTGCATCGCTCGACGCAAGCGGCGCATGCGTTCCGGCCGCCGTCCGCGGAGGTGCGGCGACGCCGGTGCGCAAAGTGCTGACAGAGGCCACTGCAATCTCCTTTCAGGGCCGCGAAGCCGGCCCGTTCGGAAGCACCCGCGGAACCGGCTTTGCCGGGCCGCTGGGTGCGCCCCCGGTGAGGGGGTTGGCGGACCACACGAAGTGGGGGAGCCTGGGGGAGCGCAACATTTCAGGGGCAGGCGGGGACGTCGCGGGAGCCGATCTTGAATTCCTCTTTCTTCATGCCCAGCAACTGGTCGATGTTGTCGACCTTGCTGTGCACCTTGTTGAAGAGGTTGCCCTTGTCGTCCTTCACCACCTCGGTGACGAAGGTGGTGCCGATGGCCTGCCGGTTGCTGTCGAGCTTGACGTCGCCGGTAGGCGTCTTCAATGTCATCTTCTGCAGCGCCTCGCGGTACTTCGCCTGGTTGCCCGACAGGTCGCCCTTGACCGCGTCGAGCCCGTCGAGCGCCGCCTTCATGTTGACGTAGTACACGTAGGCGAACAGGCTCGGGCTCGGAAAGCCGCCGGCCGAGACCGGATAGGTCTTCTGGTAGTCGGCGACGAATGCCTTCCACTCCGCGCCGTCGTAGGCGTCGGCCAGCGGGCCGGCCGACAGCGTGCCCACCAGCGATTCGCGACGCTTGCCCTTGTAGTTCAGCACGTCCTGGCTCACGGTGATGGAGCCGCCCAGCATCGGCTTGTCGCCGCCGGCGTTCTCGTACTGCGTGAGGAAGTTCACCGCGTCGGCGCCGCCCAGCACCACCAGCAATGCATCGACGTCCTTCGGGATCTTGGCGATCACCGACGAATAGTCCTTGCCGCCCAGCGGCACCCAGGCCTTCTCGGGCACCTTGCCGCCGGCCTTGCAGAACTCGGTCATGAAGCCCTGCACCTGCGAGTACGGAAAGGCGTAGTCCTCGGCTATCACCATCACCTTCTTGTAGCCCTTGGCGATGGCGGCCTTGCCCAGTCCCACCATCCACTGCGCGCCTTCGGTGTTGAAGCGGTAGAAGTTGGGGCTCGGGCTGTCGAGCGTGGCGCCCTGCGCGCCCGAGCCGCCGTTGATGAAGGTCACCTGCGGCTGCGTCTTCGAATAGTCCTTGACCGCGATGCCTTCGCCGCCCGAAAGCGGGCCGACCATGATGTCGACCTTGTCCTGTTCCACCAGCTTGCGCGTGGAGTTGACCGCCACGTCGGGCTTGGCGTCCGAACTGGCCTTGATGATCTCGATCTTGCGCCCGGCCACCGTGCCGCCGCGCTGCTTCACCGCCAGCTCGGCACCACGCATGCCGTCCGCGCCGCCGGCCGCGAAGGGCCCTTCGAGCGTGGCGAGCAGGCCGATCTTCACCGGCTGTCCCTGCGCCCATGCGCCGCCTGCCGCTGCCGCCAACGCGGCCGCACCCACCATCGAACGAACCCAGAGTCGCTTGTTCACGTTCACGGTTGTCTCCTTTGGTTGGAAGTCAAGCCTTGCCTCGGACCGAAGCGGGCGCGCAGCGCCGCCCACACGCCGAGCAGGCCGTCGGGGGAAAACAGGACGATGACGAAGAACACGCCACCGATCAGCAGGTTGAAGCGCTCGCGGTCGATCAGGTCGATCGCGAAGGTCTGCAGCAGCACGAAGACGAGCGCGCCGAAGAAGGCGCCGATGGGATGCCGCATGCCGCCGAGCACGGCGACCACGAGGATGTTGATGAGCCACGACGTGCTGACCGAGCCCGGCGTGATGAGGCCGTTGTACCAGACCAGCAGCACGCCGCCGACCGCCGCCAAGAGCCCCGCCAGCGCATAGGCGGCGACCCGGTGCGCCACCACGTGGTAGCCCAGCGCCGCCATGCGCCGCGGGTTGTCGCGGATGCCCTGCAGCGCGATGCCGAATGGCGCGCGCACCACCCACTTCACCACGAAGTAGCCGGCCATCGCACAGGCCAGGCAGAGGAAGTAGAAGGGCACCGGGTCGCGCCAGGCGATGCCGAAGATCTTGGGCGGGTACACCTCGCGCAGGCCCTGGAAGCCGTTGAACACGCTGTAGTTCTGCAGCACCAGGTAGTAGAACGCCACGCCGATCGCCAGCGTGATCATGATGGTGTAGATGCCCTCGGTGCGCACCGACAGCCAGCCGATCAGCGTGGCGCACAGCGTGGCGATGAAGAGCGCGAAGGGCACCGCCACCCACCAGGGCCAGCGCAGTGCGATGTCGGCGCCGTTGCTGGTGCCGAGCACCGCGAGCGCGTAGCCGGCGATGCCCGCCACCGTCATCTGTGCCAGCGAGATCATGCCGCCGTAGCCGGCGAGGAAGGTGAGCGACAGCGCGATCAGGCCGAGCACGAGCGACTGGGCGACGACCTGGAAGGTGATGAAAGGCGTGGAGACGAAAGGGAACACCAGCACGATGACCAGCACGGCGATGTGGCGCAGGTGGATGGCGCGCCGCATCGAGGCAAGCCAGTCGCGGCTGGCCTGTGTCGGGGCCGGCATGGGCAAGGCTGTCGTGGCAACGGTCGACAGCACGCGCGGTGGCGCGCCCGCGGCCGTGCCCGAGCGCATCGCGCGACGCCATTGCGCTGCGCTCATGCCGCCTTCCCCATGATCCCGCGCGGCCGGAACGCCAGCACGAGGATCAGGATCACGAAGGTGAACACCACGCTGTAGGTCGGCGCGTAGGCCAGCCCGTAGGTCTCTGCCAGCCCCAGGATGGCCGAGCCGATCGCGGCGCCCGGCACGCTGCCCATGCCGCCCACGATCACGACGATGAGTGACGCCAGCAGCAGCCGCGTGTCTTCGCCCGGCACCATCGAAAGCTCCACCGCACCGATCACGCCGCCAAACCCGGCCAGGCCGGCGCCGAGCATGAAGGTGATGGCGAACACCATGTTGACGTTCACGCCCGATGCCGAGAGCATGCCGCGGTCGTCCACGCCAGCGCGGATCATCATGCCGACCCGCGTGCGCGTGAGCAGCCACCACAGGCCCAGGCCGATCGCGATGCCGAAGCCGAGCAGCGAGAGGCGATAGGCCGAATAGGCACGGATCAGCGGGATGTCACGGATCGGCCCCTGCAGCCAAGCCGGGGCTTCCATCTGATGCACCTGGCCGGTGAAGATCCACAACAGCACGTCGGCGATGACGATCGACAGCGCGATGGTCACGAGCGTCTGCCGCAGCTCCTCGCCCTGCATGCGTCGCAGCACCAGCAACTGGATCAGCAGCCCGCCGATCGCGGCCGCCGCGAAGCCCGCGGCCAGCGCGAGGATCCACCAGCCCGTCCAGTCCGCGACCACGAAGGCCACGTAGCCGCCGAGCAGGTAGAGCGAGCCGTGCGCCAGGTTGACGTTGCGCATCAGGCCGAAGACCAGCGTGAAGCCGCTGGCGACGATGAAGTAGAGCGAGGCCAGCGTCAGGCCGTTGAGCAGCGTGATCACGTAGAGGCGCGCATTGTCGAAGAGCGCCCAGACGGAGAACACCGCGATCGGCCCGCCCACCACCAGCCACAGCAGCCACTTCAACTTCATGCGGCGCGCTCCCAGCGACGCTGCGAAGCGATCTCCGGCGCCTTGGCGAATTCGCCGTCCTTCATCACGGCGAGGATGCGCTTGGGGTCGCGCAGGATCGCGATGTTGGCGAGCGGGTCGCCGTCGACCAGCAGCAGGTCGGCCAGGTGGCCGTCCTGGATGGTGCCGAGCTCGTGGCCGCGCATCATGATCTGGCCGCCGTAAAGCGTGGTGCTGCGGATGGCTTCCATCGGCGTGAAGCCCAGGTACTTGACGAAGAACTCGAGGTCGCGCGCGTTCTGGCAGTGCGGGGTCATCGCGAAGCCGTAGTCGCCGCCGGGCAGCACGCGCACGCCGCGCCGGTGGATGGCCTTGAGCGATTCGAGCGCGGCGTCCCACTCGATCTGGTAGCCCAGGGCGCAGGCCTTCTCGTAGGTGATGCCGTAGGGCTCGGCCTCGTACAGCATCGCGTAGAGGATGGCGATGCCGGGCGCGACGAACACGCGGTCCTTCGCGGCCTCGAGCATGTCGAGCGTCTCTTCGTCGGTGAAGCTCGCGTGGTAGATCACGTCGATGCCGTGGCGCAGCGCCTGCTTCACCGACGCAGCAGAGCGCGCATGCGCGGTGCCGCGCTTGCCGCGCACGCGCACTTCGCGCATGGCGGCGTCGACTTCCTCGTCGCTCATCCAGGTGGTCTCGGCCGGCGAGTCGGGCGTGAAGTTGTCGCCCGAGAGATTGAGCTTGATCGAGTCGACACCGTACTTGAGGAACATGCGCACGGCCTTGCGCATCTCGTCGGCGGAGTTGACGTTGACGCCGAAGCTGAACTCCGGAAAGGGCAGGTGCGGCAGCGTCTCGTCGCCCAGGCCGCCGGGCACGGTGATCTCCTGGCTGGCCGCGAGGTAGCGCGGGCCCGGGATCTGGCCGGCGTTGATCGCATTGCGGATCACCACGTCGAGCCGCGGCTTGGCGCAGGCCGCGCCCACGCAGGACGTGAAGCCGGCCTCGAGGTATCGCTTGGCCACCTTGGCGCACCACAGCACGTGCTCTTCGAGCGGCATGCGCTGGATCGCGGACAGCGTGGCGGCGTCGTTCCACGAGAAGTGCGTGTGGGCCTCGCACATGCCGGGCATCAGCGTGGCGCCGGCGCCGTCGACCACCATCGCGCCGCCGGGGGCGATGGGCGCCGTGCTGCGGCCGACCTGGCGGATGCGGTTGCCGCGCACGAGCACGCTGCCGGTATAGGGGTTCTGCCCCGTGCCGTCGAGGATGCGGACGTTGGTGAAGACGACATCGCTCATGTGCTTCTCCTCGACTTCTAGGCTGCCCAGCGGGTGGTTTGCGACCGCCGCACCGGCGGCGCACGATGAAACTCGCCGTCTTTCATCACCGCCAAGATGCGCGCCTTGTCCTGCAGCACCGTGATGTCGGCCAGCGGGTCGCCGTCGATCAGCAGCAGGTCGGCCAGGTAGCCTTCGCGCACGTAGCCCAGCACCTTGCCCATGCGCATCATCGGCCCGCCCCAGGCGGTGGCCGAGAGCAGGGCCTCCATGGTGCTCATGCCAACGTATTTGACGAAGTACTCCAGGTCCTTGGCATTGGTGCCGTGCGGCGTCCATGCAAAGCCGTAGTCGCCGCCGGGCAGGATGCGGATGCCGCGCCGGCGCATGGCTTTCATGCTCTCGATCGCCGCTTCGAGCTCGCGGTGGTAGCCCATGCGCCGCGTCACCTCGGGCGTCAGGCCCCATTCGCTCGCGTGGTGGCAGGTGTTGATCAGCCAGGCCAGGCCCGGCGCGACGAAGTGCTCGAACTTGTGCGCTTCGAGCATGTCGAGCGCCTCCTCGTCCGTGAAGCTCGCGTGGTAGATCACCTCGATGCCCTGCTTCACGCACTGCTTGATCGACCAGGTGGAGCGCGCATGCGCGGCCACCCGCTTGCCCCAGGCCTTGGCCTCCTGCACGCAGACGGCGATCTCCTCTTCGGTGAACTGGCTCATCTCGCTGGGCATGCCGGTGATCGACTCGCCCGAGAGATTGATCTTCAGCGAGTCGACGCCGTACTTGGCGAACATGCGCACGCAGCGCCGCATCTCCTCCGCACCGCTGACCACCGCGCCGAAGGCGAACTCGGGCTGCGGCAGGTGCGGCTGGGTGGTGTCGCCCAGGCCGCCGGGCACGGTGATCTCCTGGCTCGCGGCCAGGTAGCGCGGGCCGACGATGGTGCCGTCGGCGATGGCGTTGCGGATCACCACGTCGAGCCGCGGCTTCGCGGTGGCAGCGCCGACGCAGCTGGTCCAGCCCATGTCGAGGTAGCGCTTGGCGACCTCGGCGCACCAGAGGATGTGCTCCTCGGGCGGCATGCGCTGGATGGCGTCGAGGCTCGGCTGGTCGTTCCACGAGAAGTGCGTGTGCGCCTCCACCATGCCGGGCATCAGGAAGGCGCCGGCGCCATCGATCTGCTGTGCGCCCATCACCGGCGCGGAACGGCCGCCGTAGCCGGTCCTGACGACGCGCGAGATGCGGTTGCCCTGCACCAGCACGTCGCCGGTGAAGGGCGCCTCGCCGCCGCCGTCGAACACACGCACATTGGTGAACAGCACGTCGGCCATGGGTCAGCTCCTTGCGTGCGCGGCCAGGAACTCGCGCAGCTCGCGCTGGCAGTCCTCGGGCCGCTCGATCGGCGTCCAGTGCCCGCAGCGCGGCAGCACCACCACCCGTTTGCTCGCGGCGTTGTGCAGCCGGTCGGCCATGGCGCGCACGGCCTGCGGCGGCGCCACGCCGTCTTCGTCGCCGGTGACCAGCAGCACGGGCGCTTCGATGCGGTCCACGCTGGCCGCGGGCGCACCGGCCAGCGCCTCGCAACTGCGCGCGTAGGCCTCGCCGTCCTGGCGCATCAGGCTTTCGCGCACGTAGGCCACGGCCAGCGGCAGGCGCTGGCGCGTGTCGGCCGAAATGGCGGCCTGCAGCAGGCCCTGCACGATCTCCTGCATGCCGGCCGCGCCTTCGCGTGCCTTGGCGGCGCGGGCCTTCATCGCGCTGCGGGCGGCGTCGGGCGGCGCGATCAGCGGCCCGAACAGGGCCACGCTGGCGGTGAGCTTCGGATGATCGGCCGCGATGTGCTGGCAGACGATGGTGCCCATCGAATGGCCGATCCAGTGCGCGCGCTCGACCTTGAGCCGGTCGCACACGCGCAGCAGGGCTTCGACGTAGCGCGCGATCGACAGATCCCCTTCGGCGCGCTGCGAGCGCCCGCTGCCGGGCAGGTCGACCCGGATCACGCGGTGCCGCACCAGCGCAGGCATCAGCGGTGTGAAGGTGTTGCCGCTGCCGCCCAGGCCGTGCACGCAGACGACGGCCGGGCCCTCGCCTTCTTCCTCCACCGCGACGCGGTCGATGGTCTGGAATGCCATGGCGCGGCCTATTCGAAGGCGTTCTCGATGACGCCGATGCCGTCGATCTCGATGCGCACCACGTCGCCCGCGCCCAGCCATTGCGGCGGATCGAGGCCCATGCCCACGCCGGCCGGCGTGCCGGTGGCGATCACGTCGCCGGGAAACAGCGTAATGCCGCGCGAGCAGGTCTCGATCAGCGTGGGGATGTCGAAGATCATGTCCTTGGTCTGGCCGTCCTGCCGCAGTGCGCCGTTGACCCAGCCGCGCACGCGGGTGGCGCGGCCGTCCATCTCGTCGGCCGTCACGATCCACGGGCCCATGGGGCAGAAGCCGTCGAAGCTCTTGCCCAGGTCCCACTGCTGGTGGCGCATCTGCACGTCGCGCGCCGTCACGTCGTTGACGATGGTGTAGCCGAACACGTGGTCCATGGCGTGCGAGCGCGGGATGTCGCGGCCGCCGCGGCCGATCACCACCGCGAGTTCGGACTCGTAGTCGATTTGCACCGTGGTCTTCGGGTTGGGCAGCCGCACCGGGTCACGCGGCCCGATCACGCATTCGCCCAGCTTGCCGAAGACGATCGGCCAGGGGTCGCTTTCCGGCATGGAGGCGCGGAACACGGTGCCGGCCAGCTCGTTGGCATGCGCGCGGTAGTTGCGGCCGACGCAGAAGAGGCTGCGCAGCGGGCGCGGCAGCGGCGCGCGCAGGTCCAGCACTTCGACAGGAAGCCGCGCGCCGGAGGGGGAGGGAAGGGGCTCGCCCTGCGCGAGGGCTCGAATGAGCGGCAGCACGCCCGCCGATGCATCGCGACACGCGAGCGGCGTGGCCTCGCGCCCGTCGGCCGAGATCGTGCCCACGTGTTCGCGTCCGCCCCAACTCCAGCTGGCCAAGCGCATCGCATTTGTCTCCGTCTTGTCCCGCGGTCATGTGCCGGTTTCACGAATTGGGGGCCGGCCGCCGCGAGATCAGGGAACTGTCATCGTCTTTGAGACTTGCGTCTCAAATCGGGATCGGTGCATCATACGTGCCGACCTCGGACAACCACAAGCAGAGTCAGGTCCTCTCGAACCCGTAGAAACCCCATGGCGCGACTGAAGCACAAGCTGAGCGAACCGCCCGTGCCGCCCGAGCGCGGCGTCAGGGCGGCCACTTTCAATCTGCTGCTCGACACCGCGATGGACATCATCCGGCAGAGCGGCCACATCCCCTCGGTGGCCGAGGCGGCGGCGCGCTCCAAGGTGTCGCGCGCCACGGCCTACCGCTACTTTCCGAGCCGCAGCGCGCTGGTCACGGCGGTGATCGACAGCTCGCTCGGCCCCGTGCGCCGGCTCGCGTCGGACAACCCCAACGGCCGCGAGCGGGTGCACGAACTCTTCGTGCAGACCTTCCCGCGCTTCAAGGAATTCGAGGCGCAGCTGCGCGCGGCCGCGCAACTGTCGCTGGAGCAGTGGGCCTTGGAGCGTGCGGGCCTGCTCGAAGAAGAACCCTACCGCCGCGGCCACCGCGTGCGCATCCTCGAACACGCGATCGAGCCGCTCGGCCCGCAGCTGAGCCCCGCGGTGCGCAAGCGGCTGCACCATGCCCTGTCGGTGGTCTACGGCATCGAGCCCTACGTGATCCTCAAGGACATCTGGGGCCTGGGCGACCGCGAGGTGGAGCGCACCGCGCTGTGGATGGCCGACGCGCTGATCGACGCGGCCCTGCGCGAGTCGGAGCAGAAGCCCGCCGCGCGCGGCCGCCCCAAGCCGAACGGCGTGCGGGTGCCGGCGCCGGTGGCGGCCAAGCGCCGCTGATCGGGTCGAAGTTCCGCCGAAGTTTCGCCGAAGTGTTGCCAAAGTTGAGCCCAGGAATGACCGAAGAAGACATGCAGAACTCCCCCGCCTGGTACGACGCGCAGTACAACAACCGCGCGCGCGTGCCGGAACATCCTGCGATCCTGGCGCACTGGGCCGAGTCTTCGGCGCGCGCCTACGAGCGCCCCGGCTGGGCGCTCGACCTGCCCTACGGAAGTGGCGCCGCCGAACGGCTCGACCTGTTGCCTGCCGCGCGGAAAGACGCGCCGGTGCTGGTCTACATCCACGGCGGCTACTGGCGCGCACTGAGCAAGCGCGACCAGGGCTTCATCGCGCCGCCTTTTGCGGATGCAGGGGCAATGGTCGTCCTGCTCGACTACGACCTGTGCCCGGCCGTGACCGTCGAACACATCGCGCTGCAGATGGTGAAGGCGCTGACGTGGGTGCACGCCAATGCCGCCGCGCACGGCGGCGACCCGGGGCATATCGTGGTCGCGGGCCATTCGGCCGGCGGACACCTGGCGACGATGCTGCTGGCCTGCGACTGGCCGGCCTTCGCGCCCGGACTGCCGCCGGACCTGGTGAAGGCCGCGTTGTCCATCTCGGGCCTGCACGACCTGGAGCCACTGCGCCACGCGCCTTTCCTGTCGGCCGACATCAACCTGAGCGCCGAATCCGCCCTGCGCCTGAGCCCCGCGGCGATGCGGGCCCCGGCACACGGCGCCCTGGCGACGGTGGTGGGCGGCGACGAGAGCGAAGAGTTCCACCGCCAGGCCGACCTGATCGCCCAGGCCTGGGCACCCCGCATGGTCGCCGACGAGCGCGTGCCGGGGCGCAACCACATGGACGTGCTGCACGAGCTGGTCGATACGCAGTCGAGGACGCATGCGCTGGCGTTGGAACTGCTGGGGCTGCGCTGAGAAAGCGCGTAGCACAACAGTGCTACAGTGGCGGCTTTTCGGGAGTTCGTCATGTCGACCACCACCATTCGCCTGGATGAGGATCTGAGGGTGCGCGTTGCGCACGCCGCTGAAATCACCGGAAAGAGCCCTCACGCCTTCATCGTCGAGGCCGTCGTCCGCCTGCTGGAGCAGGCGGAGGCCGAAGAAGAATTGCATCAGGTTGCGCAGAAGCGTTGGGCCAACCTGCTGGAAACGGGCAAGTCCGTCGCCTGGTCCGATCTCAAGGAATACGTCGGCGCACGAGCAGCCGGACGGGAGGCCGCAAGGCCCCGGGCGCGCAATCCTGGCGCACAGCGAGCCGAAACGCGCAAGAGTTCACGTGCCGCGGATTGAGGTTGCGGCGGAGGTCACTGCCGACTTCGAGCGAATCATCGATCACCTGAATTCGCATGGGGTCGACGACGTTCCGGGGCGTATCGCCGACATCGTCCGCGCGCTGGACATCCTCGAGTTGAACCCTTTCATGGGTCGTCCCGTCGAAGCGGGCAAGCGTGAGCTGCTTATCGGCAGGGAATCGCGGGCGTACGTGGCGCTCTATCGCTTCGTCCCCGACATCGACACGGTCTTCGTGCTCGCGCTGAGAAGCCAGCGGGAATCGGGCTTCAAGCGGCCGACGCCGTAGGCGAGACAGCCAGCAAAAAGCCGCCCGAAGGCGGCCTTTCGCTTGGTGGTGGGGAGAACTCAGTCCTCCACGAAAGCCTCTTCGCGCTTCGCCTTGATCGACGGCAGCAGCACGATGCCCAGCAGCAGCAGCGCCGCCACGAGCAGGCCGGCCGACAGCGGCCGCGTGACGAACACGCTCCACGATCCGCGCGACAGCAGCAGCGCGCGCCGCAGGTTCTCTTCCATCATCGGGCCCAGGATGAAGCCCAGCAACAGCGGTGCCGGCTCGGCGCGCAGCTTGATGAAGACATAGCCGATGAAGCCGAAGATCGCGACCATCCAGATGTCGAAGGTGTTGTTGTTGGTCGAGTACACGCCGATCGCGCAGAACAGCACGATGGCCGGGAACAGGAACTTGTAAGGCACCGTCAGCAGCTTGATCCACATGCCGATCAGCGGCAGGTTCAGGATGATCAGCATCGCGTTGCCGATCCACATCGAGGCGATCAGGCCCCAGAACAGCTCGGGGTTGCTGGTCATGACCTGCGGGCCGGGCTGGATGTTGTGGATGGTCATGGCACCGACCATCAGCGCCATCACGGCATTGGGCGGAATGCCCAGCGTCAGCAGCGGGATGAAGGACGTTTGCGCGCCGGCGTTGTTGGCCGACTCGGGCGATGCCACGCCGCGGATGTTGCCCTTGCCGAAGGCGATTTCGCCGGGGCGCATCTTGATCTTCTTCTCGAGCGCATAGGCCGCGAAGGCCGCGAGCAGCGCACCGCCGCCGGGCAGGATGCCCAGGGCCGAACCCAGCGTGGTACCGCGCAGCACGGCGGGCGCCATGTTCTTGAAGTCTTCCTTGGTGGGCCAGAGGCCCTTGACCTTGTTGGTGAAGACCTCGCGCTCGTCGTCGGGGTGCGACAGGTTGCCGATGATTTCGCCGTAGCCGAACACGCCCATGGCGATCACCACGAAGCCGATGCCGTCGGTGAGTTCGGGGATGTCGAAGCTGAAGCGGGCGACGCCCGAGTTGACGTCGGTGCCAACGATGCCGAGCAGCAGGCCCAGCACGATCATCGCGACCGCCTTGAGCAGCGAGCCCGAGGCCAGCACCACGGCGCCGATCAGGCCCAGGATCATCAGCGAGAAGTATTCGGCCGGGCCGAACTTGAAGGCCAGTTCGGTCAGCGGCGGCGCGAAGGCGGCCAGGATCAGC
>NZ_LYVO01000063.1 GCF_001984055.1 Variovorax sp. KK3 | reverse complement strand
GTGAGGACGTTGCCCTTGTCGTCGTAGGTAGTGGCCACCGTGCGGCCAGCCTCTGTCACCAAGGTCGGCAGCGAGAAGATCGGATGCCACTGGGTGGTGGTGGTCTGGGCCTGCGGTGTGCCGGCAGCACGCGTCACCGACAGCGGCAGGCGGCGGGCCGTATCCCAGGTCGTCGTAGTGACGACACCCTTGAAGTCGGTCTCGCTCGTGATCAGGCCGTTGGCGTCCTGGGTGCGGGACGCCGCATCGGCTTCGAACTCGCCGGATGGTCGCGACGCTCCCGTGACGGCAAGCTTTCCGTTGGCAGTTCCGTAGATGAAGCGGCGAGTCGTGCTGAGTGGGTCGGTGACGTCGACCCCGCCGGCGGCCTGATAGCGCACCTCGTACCGATTGACCCCGCCGGAGAGTTCAGTGAGGGTGGCACGGCCCACCGCGTCGTAGGCAAAGCTGCCCCAGCGCGCACCGCCTTCGTCGAAGATTCCGGTCAGGGCCTGAGGAAGGGCTTCTTTCTCATAGACGAAACTGCGGGTTCCGCCGTCGGGGTAGGTGACGCCTGCCAGCCGACCCGTGCGATCGTAGGCGTAGCCGATGACGCGCCCATCCGCAGTGATGACGGTGGCCAGTTGGCCGCTGGCGTTGTAGGCGATACGCAAGCTGCGTCCAAACGCATTGGCGACCCTGGCCAATCGGCCACCGATGTCGTAGTCGTAGGTGGTGATCCAGCCGTTGCGCGACGAGGAAGACACGAGCTTGCCCGACGCATCGAAGCGCAGGGTCTGGTCGCCATCGGCGCGGCGGCTCACCCACAATCCGTCCGCGGTCTGCACCAAGGTGTCGGCGCTGTTCGTTGCGGACCATGCCGGGCTCTGTGCGGATCGCACGAAGGTGCGCAGGTAGCCTTCGGGGCTCGTGATGGTGACCGAGCCAGCGGGGTCGGTCGAGGTCACTTTGAGCGCGGCGCCGTGGTTGTGCGACCAGACCTGCCCCAGTCCCACAGAGGGCCGAGACGCATCGAGCCACCACGTACTGCGGTAGATTCGGCTGAAGGACAGCGGGGCGGGGCCGCCGTCGGCGTAGTCGAGTTCGAAGCGGTACTTCTCGCCCGTGGCGGGAAGAATGGGTTGGCCGATGGCCAAACCTGCGCTGCACATCTGACCCGCTTCAGGTTCGGCTACCGGAGCGGGGACGCATGTGTTGCTTGCCGGATCTTCCTTGGTGCCGACACCGCACTTGCAACTGTAGGACGACCAGTCGAGCAGGCTGTTGGCCGGACAGTTCGGTGGCGTCACATGCACGCCGGTGTAGAGGTCGTAGACATTGTTCGCCCCTGCATGACAAACCGGAAAATTGCCTGGGGTCAACCTCACGGACTCATACCCGGCGAGGGGGTTCCAAGACTGCGCAATGGGCAGGAAGGCATCGCACGCGTCTTGCATCGTCGGGTACACGATGGGTCGGCTCGTGAGCGCGAAGCCGGTGGGCGCTGGCTCGGCTGCGAACGCATGGCTACCTGTGCTCAACGCCATCACGAGCGCTGCGACCATGCCGCGGACGCGCAGGCGACGACCCGCGCATTCGCGCGCGCTCGACAACGTCATCTTGATTTCCTCTGGGCCTATTTATGAAAGGCGCAGAGCGTAGTCACCGTCAGCAAGCAAAAGCCGGGATTCAGAACAAAAGTTCAGAATCTCGTAAGCAGGGTTCCCGTGGATGCGCGTAAGGGCAACCATCTACCGCAGGCACGCCGGCCAAGTCACGACATCAGCTAATCCAACGTAATCCCACCCATATCCTTCACCACCTTCCCCCACCGCGCCGTATCCGCGCGCACCAGTTCGTCGAACTTGGCACCCGACAGTCCCGTGGCTTCGTAGCCCAGCTCGGCCATGCTGGCCTTGAGCTCCGGCGTCTGCAGCACCTTGTTGAGCGTGGCGCCCAGCTTGTCGACGATGGGCTTGGGGGCCTTGGCCGGCGCGAAGATGCCGAGCCAGCCGCCCATGCCGGCGAGGTCGGGCAGGCCCGATTCGGTGAAGGTGGGCACGTCCGGCAGTGCCGCGGTGCGCTTGGTGCCGGTCTGCGCGAGCGCGCGCACCTTGCCGCCCTTGATGAGGCCGGCCGCGGAGCCGAGGTCGGCAATGACCGCCGTGATCTGCCCGCCCATCAGGTCGGTGAGTGCGGGGGCCGCGCCCTTGAAGGGCACGTGCATCAGGTCGATCTTGGCTTCCTTGGCGAAGGCGGTGCCCAGCAGGTGGCCGGTGGTGGCATTGCCGTAGGAGCCGAAGGTGGCGCTGCCCGGCTTGGCCTTGGCTGCGGCCGTGAACTCGGCCAGTGTCTTGGCGGGGTTGTTCGCGTTCACCAGCAGCAGCAGGGGCGTGTTGCCGGCCTGGGCCACGGGCTGCAGGTCCTTCGACGGGTCGTAGGGCAGCTTCTTGTAAACGTGCGGATTGATGTTGATCGACGAGCCCGCGGTGAAGAGGATGGTGTAGCCGTCGCCCGGCGCCTTGGCCACCGCGTCGAGCCCGATGATGGCGCCCGCGCCCGGCCGGTTGTCGACGGTGACGGGCTGGCCCAGCGCATCGCTGAGCTTGCGGCCCACCTGCCGCGCGATGGCGTCGACGCCGCCGCCGGCCGCGTAGGGCACGACCATGCGGATGGCGCGGGTGGGGTAGTTGTCCTGTGCGGCTGCAGGGCCGGCGGCCCAGACGCCGGCCGCGCACAGCGCGGCGGCAGTGATGAAAGTGGAACGCTTCACGGTGTGTCTCCAGGGTCGGCAGCCGTTGTGACGGCCGCATCGGTTGAATCCGGATTGTTCTGTCGCAAGGCATGCGCGACCAAGTCGCCTGCCGGTCACAAAGGGGTTCACGCCGGACAGCCGGCCCGTGCCCCGTGAAGCTTCAACGCCTGAAGTCGCTGGGGCTGCGCTGCGTCCAGCGCCGAAAGGCGTGGCGGAAGTTGGCCGCGTCGCTGAAGCCCAGCGTGCCGGCGATGTCGTCGATGCTCATGCGCGTGTTGCGCAGGTATTCCTTGGCCAGGTGGCAGCGCACGTCGTCGAGGATTTCCTTGTACGAGGTGCCCTGCTGCGTAAGGTGGCGGCGCAGCGTGCGCGAGCTCGTGTTGAGCTTGTGCGCCAGGGCTTCCATGTCGTCGAACTGGCCCGGCGTTTCCATGAGCAGGTTGTAGACGCGGCGCGTCACGCCGCTCGCGGTCTTGGCCTCGACCAGCATGCGCTCGCACACCTCGGCGGCCATCGCGACGGTGATCGGGTTGCGGTAGGCGGCCGGCTGGTCGAGCCGCGCGGCCGGGTAGCGCAGCTCGTTGCAGGGCTGGTCGAATTCGCAGTCGCAGCCGAAGTGCCGGCGGTACAGCGCGGCATGCGCCGGCGCCGGGTAGCGCACGCGCAGGCGGCTCAGCTTGAAGGCGGGCCCGAGCATGTCGCGCGCCAAGGTCTGATGGATGCCGAACTGGAACTCGACGAGAAAGCGGTAGAGCGGATCGTCCAGGTCCAGGCCCGACACCTCGTCGAAGCGCCACACGCCCTCGCCGTCTTCTTCGCGAAAGCGCAGCGACACGGCCGGCGTGGCGAGGCGATGGAAGCGCGTGGCCATCTGCGCCACCTCGCGCAGCGTGCTGCAGCACAGCAAGGCATAGCCGTACATGCCGTAGCTCGACACGCGCATGCGGCTGCCCGCGCGAAAGGGCAGCTCGGGGTCGGGCGTGGCCGCCATCGCATTGCGGCACACCGTCATGAACTGGCGGATCGAGGTTTTCAGCGACGAGCTCTGCAGCTCGTCAGCCTGCAGGCCGGTGCGCGCCAGCGCAACTTCGACGGGCACGCCCGATTCGGCCAGCGTCTCCACCAAAATCGCGATCTTGTAGGGGGGATAGACGCGCTCGTCGGCCAGCGGCAATGGCGCGGTGATGGTGTTGGTGGTAGGGAGCACTGTGCTTGCGGCGAAATGGCTGTCCGGAAGTCACCCCATGTTAGCCGCGCCGCACCTGTCGGCCCCCCGGGACTTACTCGCAGAATCCGCCGAGCGGCAACACGCCCGAGCAAGGAGACACGCCCCGTGACAGACGCCCTCATCGAGCGGGCCCCCTCGGCCTACGCCTACCCGCTGCTGATCCGCCAGTTGCTGCATGCACCCCTGGTGCACTCTGGCGAGCAGGAGATCGTCTACCGCGACCTGAAGCGCTACAGCTACCGCACTTTGCGCGAGCGCATCGCCCGCCTGGCCAATGCGCTGTCGGCGCTGGACGTGGGCCACGGCGACGTGGTCGCGGCGATGGATTGGGACAGCCACCGCTACCTCGAGTCCTATTTCGCGGTGCCGATGATGGGCGCCACGCTCATGACGGTGAACGTGCGCCTGTCGCCCGAACAAATCCTCTACACACTCGAGCATTCGGGCGCCAGCGTGCTGCTGGTGAATGCCGAATTCGCCGACGTGGTCGCCGAGCTGAAGCCCAAGCTCACCAAGCTCAAGCACTTCGTTCTGCTGCAGGATGCCGAGGCGCCGCCGGCCGGCACCCTGCCCTTCGCCGGCGAATACGAGGCGCTGCTGGCGGCCGCTTCGCCCGCGCGCGACTTCACAGACTTCGACGAGAACACGCGGGCGACCGTGTTCTACACGACCGGCACGACGGGCCTGCCGAAGGGCGTGTCTTTCAGCCATCGGCAACTGGTGCTGCACACACTGGCGACCATGGGCTTCATGGCATCGGGCCACCCGGGCCAGAACCTGAACCGCGGCGACGTGTACATGCCGATCACGCCGATGTTCCACGTGCATGCCTGGGGCCTGCCCTACGTGGCGACCGCGCTCGGCATCAAGCAGGTGTACCCCGGCCGCTACGACCCGGCCGGCCTGCTCGAGCTGCGGCAGGCCGAGGGCGTGAGCTTCTCGCACTGCGTGCCGACCATCCTGCAGATGCTGCTGAACGTGCCAGCCGAGCAGGCGGGCGACCTGCGCGGCTGGAAGATGGTGATCGGCGGCTCCGCGCTGAGCACGTCGCTCGCGAGCGCTGCGCTCGCGCGCGGCATGGACGTGTGGGCCGGCTACGGCATGTCGGAGACCTGCCCGACGCTGTCGCAGGCGCAGCTCGGCGACGCAATACTGGCGCAGCCGGCAGACGCGCAACTCGCGCAGCGCTGCCGCTCGGGCATGCCGCTGCCGCTGGTCGACATGCGGATCGTCGACCTCGACATGAATCCGCTGCCGCACGACGGCCAGTCCACCGGCGAGATCGTGGTGCGCGCACCCTGGCTCACGCAGGCCTACTTTCACAACCCCGAGGCCTCGGAGGCGCTGTGGGAAGGCGGCTACCTGCACACGCAGGACATCGGCAGCATCGGCCCCGACGGCTACCTGCAGATCACCGACCGGCTCAAGGACGTGATCAAGAGCGGCGGCGAATGGGTGTCGTCGATCGCCGTCGAAGACCTGCTGCTCCAGCACGCGGCAGTGGCCGAGGCGGCCGTGTTCGGCGTCAAGGACGACAAGTGGGGCGAGCGCCCCGTCGCGCTGGTGGTCCGTCGTGCCGGCCAGGACGTCGACGATGCCGCACTCAAGAAGCACCTGATGGCCTTCGTGGACGAAGGGCGGATTTCCAAGTTCGCCGTGCCGTCGACGATCCGCTTCGTCGACGCGATCGCCAAGACCAGCGTGGGCAAGATCAACAAGCGGGCCCTGCGTGAGCAGTACTCCGCCGGTTGACGGCGGGCCGCGTCCGCGCCCATCCTACGAGCCCCAGAGCACCGGAGCCCAGAGCGTCGAATCATGAAGATCGAAGAACTGTTCAAGCAGGTCAGCACGCCGCTGGGTGCACCGGCTTTTCCGCGCGGCCCTTACCGCTTTCACAACCGCGAATACCTCAACATCACCTACCGCACCGACCTGGAGGCGCTGCGCAAGGTGGTGCCCGAGCCGCTCGAAGTAGACGAGCCGCTGGTGCGCTTCGAGGTCATGCGCATGCCCGACACCACCGGGCTGGGCAACTACACCGAATGCGGCCAGGCCATCATGGTGCGCCTGGGCCAGGAGCGCGGCGAGTACCTGCACGCGATGTACGTCGACAACCACCCGGCCATCGCCAGCGGCCGCGAAGTCAGCGCCTTTCCGAAGAAGCTGGGCGCGCCGA
Organism: Variovorax sp. KK3; assembly: GCF_001984055.1. GTDB lineage: Bacteria > Pseudomonadota > Gammaproteobacteria > Burkholderiales > Burkholderiaceae_C > Variovorax. Next base: position 37,192 of record NZ_LYVO01000063.1, on the reverse strand, counting down.
AGCTCTACGTCGACTCCGACACACTGGTCGGCACGCTCGACTACGGCACCCTGCGCATCGCGGTCGCCACCATGGGCTACAAGCACCAGGCGCTTCCGGTCGAAGAGGCCCGCGCCGAGATCTGCGTGCCGACCTTCATGCTGAAGCTCATGCGCGGGTACGACCGGCAGCTGCGCATCTGCGAGCTGGTGCGCTCGCAGATCCAGGACATCGAGATCAAGACGGCGTACAAGGGACCGGCGCGGCTGCAGCTGTTCGAGCACGTGCTGGCGCCGATGGCCGACTTTCCGGTACGCGAAGTGGTGGCGGCCAGCCATATCCTGGCGGACCTGTCGCTGACGCCGCCTTCCGTTGTCCATGACTACCTGGCGAAATGACCATGAGCAATGACGACACGGTGCTGAAGCGCTACCGCGAGACCGCCGTCATCGGGGCCGGCGTGATCGGCGCCTCGTGGGTGGCGGTGTTCCTCGCGCACGGCCTGCGGGTGCGGGTGAGCGATCCGCGCGAAGGCGTCGATTCGGAAGTTCGCGCCTACGTGGCACAGGCCATGCCGACGCTGGCTCAACTCGGCGCACCGATGGCCGAGGCCGACTTCGGCGAACGGCTCGTCTTCGAGCCCGACCTGGAACGCGCCGTCGCGGGGGCCGGCCTGGTGCAGGAAAACGGCCCCGAGCGCATCGACTTCAAGCGCGGGCTCTGGCGGCGCATCGAGCAGGCCGCGCCGGCAGAGGCCCTGTTCCTTTCGTCGAGTTCCGCCCTGCCCGCCACCGATCAGGCCAGCGAGATGAGCACGCCGCAGCGCATGCTGATCGGCCACCCCTTCAACCCGCCGCACATCATTCCGCTGGTGGAAGTGGTGCCAGGCAAGGCGACCTCGGCTGATTCGGTACAGGCCGCGGTCGACTTCTCCCGTGCCGTCGGCAAGGTGCCCAAGGTGCTGCGCAAAGAGGTCAGCGGCTTCGTGGCCAACCGGCTGCAGTCGGCCATCTTTCGCGAATGCGTGGCGCTGGTCGCGGCCGGCGTGGTGAGCATCGACGAGCTGGACGACATCGTCACCCATTCGGTCGGCCTGCGTTGGGCGGTGGATGGTCCGTTCGGGTCCTTCCACTTGGGCGGTGGCGACGGCGGCCTGCGCAGTTTCGTGCAGCAGTTCGGCCCCGGCATGGAGAAGCGCTGGGCCTCGATGCAGCGCGAGGTGCGCTTCGACGAGGCCACGACGAAGCTGCTGTTCGAGCAGGCCGACGCCTCCTACGGCCAGCACACGCGAGCCGAGTTGGAAGGCGCACGCGACGCACGGCAGATCGCGATCCTGCAGGCGCTGGCCAAACTGAAAGGCTGAACACACCATGGACCCGACCATGGACCCCACCACCGATGCGATCCGGCGCGCGCTGGCCGCGCCCACGGCGCATGCGGACGGCTTCGACCCGCACGACCACCTGCAAGCCGTGCTCCAGGGCGTCGGCCTCTGCCCCGCGGACAGCGGCGGCGCGATCGAGTTCATCGGGCAAGACCCGATCCTGCCCAGCGTGTTCCGCATCGCATCGGCCGCCGGCATCGGGCTGGCAGCCAAGTCGGTGGCGATGGCGGCGCTGTGGCGTCATCGCGGCGGTAGCGGGCAAGACATCGCAGTCGACCTGCACCGCGCCCCGCATCGCCTGTGCCCCTTCTACGACCGGCAGTGGGAAAAGCTCAACGGTCATCCGCCGCGCAACACGGCCGACCCCGACTCGCCCTTCACGCTCAAGTTCTACCAGGCGGGTGATGGCCGCTGGGTCATGCCGCTGAACCTGTACCCGCGCCTCAAGTCGTCGGCTCTGCGCTTGCTGGGATGCAGCGACAGCGAGCAGGCCGTGGCCCAGGCCATCCGCGGATGGAAGGCGCTCGAACTCGAAGCGGCGGCCGCGAAGGCCGGCGTCGTCATGCCCATGTTGCGCTCGGTCGACGAGTTCATGGACGAGCCGCAGTACCTCGACGTGCTGCGCCCGCTGCCGCTGATCGAGATCGAGCGCATCGGCGACGCCAACCCCGAGCCCTTCGCGCCCAAGCCGCGCCAGCCGCTGGACGGCATTCGCGCGCTGGGCATGGCCCGCGTGATCGCCGGCGCCGGCACCGGCCGCGCCCTTGCCTTGCACGGCGCCGACGTGCTCAACATCTGGCGCCCGGGCGACTTCGAAAGCGACCTGCTCTATGCCACGGCCAACGTCGGCGTGCGCTCGGCGCTGCTCGACGTCGGCAGCAAGGACGGCCACGCCCGCATGCAGCACCTGCTGGCCGACGCGGACGTGTTCTACGCCAACCGCCGGCGCGGCTTTCTCGACCGTTTCGGACTTTCGGCCGAACAGGCGGCCGCGGTACGGCCCGGCATCGTGCATGCGACCGTCAGCCTGCACGGCCAGACCGGCCCCTGGGCCGACCTGCCGGGCTTCGACCAGACCGCCGGCTGCGTGACAGGCGTGATGACGCTCGAAGGCACGCCCCAGGCGCCGAAGCTGCCGACCATCATGGTCGTCAACGACTACCTGGCCGCCTGGCTGCTGACCACCGGCGTGGTGGCGGCCCTCATGCGGCGCGCGAGCGAAGGCGGCAGCTGGCGCGTTCACGTCTCGTTGACGCGGCTGTCGCTGTGGCTCTACACGCTGGGGCTGTTCGACAAGGACTACGCCCATGCGACCGCGAACAGCAAGCCGGCACACGCGTACCTGCCGCCCGAGGTATTCCAGGCCGCGACGGGGCTGGGCGACTACCAGGGGGTGACGGAGCAGGTGCGGATGTCGGTGACGCCGGGCTTCTATGACCCGGTGCTGGTGCCCCGGGCTTCTGGCAAGCCCGAGTGGCGACAGCGCATGGCCTAACGCTTCTGCGAGCCCGAGCCGAACGCGTAACGAGCCAGATCCTTCAAATCACCCTCGTTCTCGATCTCCGCGCTCACGGCCGACAGCGCTTCACCTAGCGCCACCACCGCCACGGCCTTCTTCGGACACAGCCCGAGGCACTTGGTGCGCGTCACTCGCGTGCGCACGGGCGAATCGGCAGACAAGTGGCGCAACTCCTTGATGGCCGATTTGCTGTCGAGATGCCGCGGACCGTTGGAGCGGTCTTCGCAATCTGCGCACACCATGACGATGCGCTTGTATTTGTACGACTCGAGTTTCACCCTGGTCCTCACGCTGAACAAGAACTCCCGAGCGGGAGTCGGATGCCTCTTCTCGGCTTCGAGGCGTTTGCAGCGTACCCGACGGAGCACCGGGACCGGGGTCGCAGCGGCGCGCCTGCCTGTAGGCAGGGCGCCCGAGTGCGGCGCGGGAGCGCGCCATTCCTAGGCCCCGCCATTCAAGCGCTGACCCGAGCGTCTACACCCCCGCCAGCTTCGCCGGAAACCTCGCCGAGAACACCACGTAAGGGTCTGCGTACCTGTAGCCGATGGTGCCTTCGTGCGCCAGCGCGATGGCCTGCGCGATGTAGAGCCCCAGGCCCAGGCCGCTCTTGTTGCGCGTGCCGCTGTCGGGTTGCCGCTTGAAGGCGGAGAATAGATGCGGCACCAGCTCGGGTGCGATGGGCGGCCCGCTGTTGCTGACTTCGAGCACCACGTCGTCGCCCTGGTTCGACAGCTGGACGATCACGGGCTCGCCGGCCGTGCCGTGGTGCCGCGCGTTGCTCACCAGGTTGGTGAAGAGCTGCGCCATGCGGTCGGAGTCGGCGCGTACGGTCAGCGATTTCGGCAGCTCGCGGCTGACCCGCACGCCGGGGTAGGCGATCGCCGCCTCGTCCAGCAGGTCCTCCAGCAGGCGGCTCAGGTCCACGTCGGTCAGGTGGATCTGCAAGCCCAGGCCCGTCTGCAGGCGCGACGCATCGAGGACCTGGCCGATGAGGCGCGCCATGCGGCTGCTGGACGACTGGATGCGCTGCCCCATGCGCGAACCGACCTCGCCGGCGCCCGTTTGCGACTTCTCGAGCACGCGCGCGGCCATGGTGATCGACTGCAGCGGGTCGCGCAGGTCATGGCCGAGCATCGCGAATAGGTGAGTGCGCGCGCGGTGGATCTCGTTCATGCGGGTGGAACTGGCGCGGGCCAGCTCGTCGAGCAGCTGGCGGCCCAGTGCCTGCTCGACGTCGCTCCAGGGGACGCTGGTGCCGCGGACCTCCTGCTTCCACACATCGAAGGAACCACGCGGCGTGAGGCGCGGACCGAGCGGGCCGCTCACATAATTTTTCTCGGGCCTGCCGCCCCATTGGATCGTCTCGATCTGCTCGCGGCGCAGCAGCACGAGGTAGCCCTGCGATTGCTCGTCGAAGCGCAGGGCCATCAGCCCGGTCCACGGGCCGCAGATCGAAGCCAGCTCCTGCGCCAGTTCGGCCACCGCGTGCGTCTGCAGCAGGTCGCCCTTGGGTGCCGTGGGCCCGCCGAGCCAGCGCACGATGCGCGAGGCCGTCTCGGGCTGCAAGTTGCCGTGCACGTGCAGCTTGGCGTCCTCGGCGACCAGCAGGGCATCGGCGCCGAAGGCCTGCGCGATCGGCTCGGCCAGGCCCGCGAGCGCCGCGGTCGAATCCTCGGCGTGCAGCACGGCCTCGATGAGGCGGGCACGAAGCTTGGCCGCGTCGTCCGTGCGGCGCGCCTGCTCGCGCGCCAGCTGGCTCTGCACGTTGGCCGCCAGCACCTGGCCCAGCACGTCGCAGGCCATGCGGATGGAGTAAGGCACCTGGATCGCCGAGCGATGGTGGCAGGCCAGGAGCCCCCAGAGCTTGCCGTTGACCACGACCGAGATGCTCATCGATGCGCCGACACCCATGTTGCGCAGGTACTCGATGTGGATCGGCGACACGCTGCGCAGCACGCAATGGCTCATGTCCAGCGGTGGCAGGTCCGCACCGGCGGCCACCACGCCGACCGGCGCGGCCTTGACGTCGGCGATCAGCCGCAGGGAATTGATCACGTACAGGCGGCGCGCCTGCGCCGGGATGTCGCTGGCCGGATAGCGGCGCCCCTGGAACGGCTCGAGCGCGTCGTGCCTGGCCTCCGCGACAACTTCGCCGCTGTCGTCGTGCAGGAAGCGATAGGCCATGACGCGGTCGAAGCCGGTGAGGTCGCGCACGGCCTCGACGGCCAGGCCCAGCAGCGACTCGATGCTGCGCTGGCGCTTGAGCCGGTCCATCAGGCGGTGCGCCTTCAGCGCGAAATCACCCACCTCGTCGCGCGAGGCCGGGCGCAGCTCGAATTCGGCGATGACCTGCTCGGCCATGCGATGCACGATGACGTCGAAGGTCTGTCCGCCCAGGTGCGCCTCGCCGGCCTGGGGCTGGCCCTCCGCATCGTCGCGCGCGGCGTCGAGCAGCGCATCGACGTCGGGGTCGCCGCCGAAATGGCTGGGCGCGACGGTCTCGCCGGGCGCCGGCACCGCAACGCCCAGCAGCGCAGCCGCATTCGACGTGACATGCGTGGCGCGGCCCTGGTCGTCAAAGGCGAAGAGCGCCCCGTGCGGCTGGACGAGGCCCGGAATGTGGATGGGCTCCCGGTCGCAGTTGTCGAGCGTGACCGGGGCGTTGGGCTGAATCTGGGAGGGGACCGTCAAGGCTGCAAATCGGAGATTGCCTAAGAGTCTATCCAACCGATTTACGGGCAGGAATGTCTTTTGACCTTGACAGAGGGATTCTCCAACGCTACCCCGGACCCTCCAGGGCAGCGGTCAGGCAGCGGTCAGGCCAACCCGACCGGGCGCGTATGCCAGATTTCGTGCGCGTACTGCGCGATCGTCCGGTCCGACGAGAACCCGCCCATGCCCGCCACGTTGAGGATCGCCATGCGCATCCAGGCATCGGGCTGGCGGTACAGGGCATCGACCTTGTCCTGTGTCTCGATGTAGCTGGCGTAGTCGGCCAGCAGCAGATACTGGTCGCCCCAGTTCACGAGCGCGTCGTAGATCTCCTGGTAGCGCGTCGGCTCGGCCGGCGAGAACACGCCGTCGCGGATGGCGTCGAGTGCGCGGCGCAACTGGGGGTCGGACTCGTAGATGGCGCGCGGCTGGTAGCCGCGGGTGCGGATCTCGGCCACCTGCGGCGTGGTGTTGCCGAAGATGAAGATGTTCTCGGGGCCTACGCCCTCGCGCATCTCGACGTTGGCGCCGTCGAGGGTGCCGATGGTCAGCGCACCGTTCAGCGCGAACTTCATGTTGCCGGTGCCCGAAGCCTCGGTGCCGGCCGTCGAGATCTGCTCCGACAGGTCGGCCGCCGGCATGATGATCTCGGCCAGGCTCACGCTGTAGTTGGGCACGAACACGACCTTGAGCAGCGGCCCCACCCGGTCATCGTTGTTGACGACTTGCGCCACGTCGTTGATGAGCCGCACGACGAGCTTGGCCATGCGATAGGCCGATGCCGCCTTGCCTCCGAACACCACCACCCGCGGCACGTGGTTGCCCAGGGGCGCGTCGAGGATGCGCTGGTAGCGCGTGACCACGTGCAGCACGTTCAGCAGCTGCCGCTTGTATTCGTGCATGCGCTTGACCTGCACGTCGAACAGCGCGTCGGTGTCGACGACGAGGCCCATGTGCTGCTCGATCCAGTTGGCCAGCCGCAGCTTGTTCTCGCGCTTGGCATGGCGGAACGAGCGCACGAAGGCCGGCTGCTGCGCCATCGGCTTCAGCGCCTCGAGCTGCGACAGGTCGCGCCGCCAGCCGCGCCCGATGCGCGTGTCGAGCAGGGCAGCCAGCGACGGATTGGCTTGCGCCAACCAGCGGCGCGGCGTGACGCCATTGGTCTTGTTGTTGAATCGCTCGGGAAAAAGCTTGGCGAAGTCCGCGAAGATCGACTGCTTCATCAGCTCCGAATGCAGGGCCGACACGCCGTTGATCGAATGGCTGGCCAGCACCGCCACGTAGGCCATGCGCACGCGCCGCTCACCCGATTCGTCGATCAGCGACATGCGCCGCATAAGTTCCACGTCGTTGCCTTGCGCGTGCGCCACGACGTGCAGGAAGCGTGCATTGATCTCGAACAGGATCTGCAGGTGCCGCGGCAGCACGCGGCCGAGCAGCTCCACCGGCCAGGTCTCGAGCGCCTCGTGCATCAGCGTGTGGTTGGTGTAGCTGAACACCTTCTGGGTCTGCGCCCATGCCGTGTCCCACGACAGCTCGTGCTCGTCGATGAGCAGGCGCATCAGCTCCGGTATCGCCAGTACGGGGTGCGTGTCGTTGAGGTGCACGCTGATCTGCTGCGACAGCGTGTCGAAATCGCTGTGGTTGCGAAGGTGGCGGTGCAGCATGTCCTGCACGCTGGCGCTGACGAAGAAGTACTCCTGGTGCAGCCGCAGCTCGCGCCCCGAGGCGGTCGAATCGTCGGGGTAGAGCACGCGCGACACGTTCTCGGAGTGGTTCTTGCTCTCGACCGCCGCGAAGTAGTTGCCGCGGTTGAAGGCCGACAGGTCGATTTCCTCGGTGGCGCGTGCCGACCAGAGACGCAGCGTCTGCGTGGACTGCGTGCCGTAGCCCGGGATGATGGTGTCGTAGGCCATCGCCAGCACGTCGTGCGTGTCGACCCACCGGGCCGCGTCGTGCGAGGCGCCCTTCCCTTCGAGGCGCTGCACGTGGCCGCCGAAGCGCACGCGGTAGGTGACCTCCGGACGCTGGAATTCCCAAGGGTTGCCGCGCGTGAGCCAATAGTCCGGCGTCTCGACCTGCTGTCCGTTCACGATCTGCTGCCGGAACATGCCGTATTCGTACCGGATGCCGTAGCCCATGCCCGGCACGCCGAGCGTGGCCATGGAGTCGAGGAAGCAGGCCGCGAGCCGCCCGAGGCCGCCGTTGCCGAGCGCCGCGTCGGGCTCGCGCTCGGCCAGCGCCTGGATGTCGACACCGAAATCGGCCAGCGCCTGCTTCACAGTGTCCTGCAGTTCGAGCGCGAGCAGCGCGTTGGTAAAGGTGCGCCCGATCAGGAACTCCATCGACAGGTAATAGACCCGCTTGAGCTTCTGGGTGTACTGGGCGCGCGTGGTCGCCATCCAGCGCTCGACGAGCTGGTCGCGCACCGCCATCGCGGTCGCGTGCAGCCAGTCGTCGGGGCTGGCGGCCACCGGGTCCTTGCCGACGGCGTACATCAGCTTGTTGGCCACAGAGCGCTTGAAGGCGGCTACATCGCGGTCGGGATGGTCGTACGTGAAATCGATGGTGGACATAACTCGAACAGTGGAATGGTGTTGTCAGGACAACGCCTTGGCATAGACGTCGAGATAGCGGACCGCCGCATGGCCCCAGTCGGCGGGGCGGGCCATCGCGGTGGCGCGCACCTCGTGCCAATCGGCGGGACGGCGGTAGAGGGCGAAGGCGCGGCGCATCGCGCGGCCGAAGCCGTCGGCATCGAAGGCATCGAAGCAGAAGCCGGTGGCGCGGCCGTCGGCCATGTCTTCCAGCGTGGCGTCGACAACCGTATCGGCGAGGCCGCCGACGCGATGCACCAGCGGCAGGCTACCGTACTTGAGGCCGTACATCTGCGTCAAGCCGCAGGGCTCGAACAACGATGGCACCAGGGTCACGTCGCCGGCACCGAAGAGTCGATGCGCCAGCGGCTCGCTGTAGCCCAGTGTGACACTGACCGAGCGCGGCGAGGCCGACGCCCGTTCGCGGAAGGCCTGCTCCAGCCACGCATCGCCACTGCCGAGCAGGGCCAGCTGGCCGCCCTGCGCCAGCAGCGCGTCGAGCCCGCCGAGCACCAGGTGCAAGCCCTTCTGCTCGGTCAGGCGGCTCACGACCACGAAGAGCGGCGTGTCCGGCGCGGGCGCCAGGCCGAGTTCGGCCTGGAGCGCCGCCTTGCATTTCGCCTTGCCGTCCAAGTGCCCCGCTTCGAAGCCGTGCGGCAACAGCGTATCGGTGGCCGGGTTCCAGACCTGGTCGTCGACGCCGTTGAGGATGCCGCCAAGCACGCCGGCACGGTGGCGCAACAGGCCATCGAGCCCGCAGCCCTGCTCGGGCGTCTGGATCTCGCGCGCGTAGGTCGGGCTCACCGTGGTGATGCGGTCGGCGAAGCTCAGCCCGCCTTTCATGAAAGACAGCTGGCCGTGGTATTCCAGCCCATCGATGCTCCAGGCCGCGGCCGGCAGCCCGAGGTCGGCGAAATGCCACGGCGCGAACACCCCCTGGTAGGCCAGGTTGTGCACAGTGAAGACGCTGCCGACGCGCGGCTGGCCATTGCGCGGCGCGAAGGCCAGGTACGCCGGCGCCAGGGCGGCGTGCCAGTCGTGGGCATGGAGCACCTCGGGCTGCCAGCCGGGGTCGAGCCCGTAGGCGATGCGCGCCGCCACGAAACCCAGCAGCGCGAAGCGTCGGTGGTTGTCCTGGTAGGGCTGCTTCTGGGCGTCTTCGTAAGGGTTGCCCGGCCGGTCGTACAGCTGCGGCGCGTCGATCCAGTAGGCCTGCAGGTCCGGCCCGCCCTCCGACGGGATGCGCCCGCGGCGCAGGCCCACGCGGCTGCCCCAGGGCGCATCGAGCTCGGCCACCTGCACGGCGTCGGCCACGCCGTCACGGATGGCCGGAAAACCCGGCAGCAGCACCCGCACGTCCTGCTGCGCTGCCAGCAAGGCCCGCGGCAGGGCACCGGCAACATCGGCCAGGCCACCGGTCTTGAGAAGGGGAAACAGCTCGGCGCTGACCTGGAGGATCTTCATCCGCGTCCTAGCCGGCGAGCCGCTTGAGCATGTCGCGCGTGATCAGCACCACGCCGCCTTCGGTGCGCTCGAAGCGCGCCGCATCGGCCTCGGCGTCCTCGCCGACGACCATGTCCTCGGGAATCACGCAGGCGCGGTCGACCACCACCTTGCTGAGCCGCGCACCGCGGCCCACCTCGACGTCGGGCAGCAGCACGGCCTCTTCGATCTTGCAGAAGGAATGCACGCGCACGTTCGAGAACAGCACCGAGTCCTTGACGTGCGAGCCCGACACGATGCAGCCGCCCGAGACGATGGTGTTGACCGTCATGCCGTGCTTCCCGTCGCGGTCGAGCACGAACTTGGCCGGCGGCAGCTGCCGCTGGTAGGTCCAGATGGGCCAGTCGGTGTCATAGATGTCGAGTTCGGGCGTGATCGAGGCCAGGTCGAGGTTGGCCGCCCAGAATGCATCAATCGTGCCTACGTCGCGCCAATAGGCCGGGACGTCGGCACCCCGGCGCGCGCGGGTGACGCACGACATGCCGAAGGGGTGCGCCACGGCCCGCCCCTGGGCGACCGTGCGCGGGATGATGTCCTTGCCGAAGTCGTGATCGGAATCCGGGTCGGCGCTGTCTTCCTCGAGCAGGGTGTACAGGTACTCGGAGTCGAAGATGTAGATGCCCATGCTGGCCAGCGCCACGTCGGCCTTGCCGGGCATGGGCGGCGGGTCCGCCGGCTTTTCGAGAAAGGCGGTGATGTTGCGTGCTTCGTCCACGGCCATCACGCCGAAGGCGACCGCCTCCATGCGCGGCACCTCGATGCAGCCGACCGTGCAGCCCCGCCCGTGCGCGACGTGGTCGGCCAGCATGATCGAGTAGTCCATCTTGTAGACGTGGTCGCCGGCCAGCACCACCACGTAGTCGTGCGGGGTCGATCGGGTCTGGATGATGTCGAGGTTCTGGTACACCGCATCGGCCGTGCCGCGGTACCAGTGCTCCTCGCCCACGCGCTGCTGGGCCGGCAGCACGTCGACCATCTCGTTGAGCTCGGCGCGCAGGAAGCTCCAGCCGCGCTGCAGGTGCCGCATCAGCGAGTGCGACTTGTACTGCGTGACCACCGCCATGCGCCGGATGCCCGAGTTGAGGCAGTTGGACAGCGCGAAGTCGATGATGCGGAACTTGCCGCCGAAGTACACCGCCGGCTTGGCCCGGCGGTCGGTCAGTTGCTTGAGGCGGGAGCCTCGGCCGCCCGCCAGCACCAGGGCGATGGCGCGGCGAACGAGTTGGTGGGCCTGAAGATTCGGTTGCGTGTTGCTGTCCATCTCTGCCTCCGTTGGTTTTGGCTTCGGTGGCAGCCTAGCATCTCTTCAGCGCCCGTGGCCGGTTTACGCCGCCCGCGGTGCTTCTCTGCAGCTTCGCGGCAGCGCGTCAGACCCCTTCGATCACCCGCAGGTCGCGGTCCGCCCCGTCACCCAGCGCGACGAGCGCCTCCTGGTAGGCCGGACTGTCGTGGGCGGCCACGGCCTGCTCGACGCTGTCGAACTCGATCAGCACCGTGCGTTCCGCCAGCCCGTGCTCGTAGGTCTTCGCCGGCACGCCGCGCGCCAGGAACCGGCCCCCACCCGCCGTGATGGCCGGTCCGGCCAGCTTGGCATAGGCCGCCAGCTTGTCTGCATCGTGTACGGCGCGATACGCGCTCACCCAATAGGCCTTGGCCATGTCGTTCTCCAGGTTTGAGGGGCGGCCAATATAGCCCGATCCGTCGCCCCGCCGCGCACTGCACGGCGCACTCGGCCATTCCAGATTGATCAACAATGCCGCGGATGGATCGCCTCGAGACCCTGCTGCTGTTCACCCGCATCGTCGACACCGGCAGCTTCAGCCGGGCCGCCGCGATGCTCGACATCCCCCGCGCCACGGCCACCAAGGCCATCCAGGACCTGGAGACGCGCCTGGGCGTGCGCCTGCTCGAGCGCACCACGCGCCAGGTGCGCCCCACCCACGACGGCGCCGAATACTACGAACGCTGCGTCCTCGTGCTCACCGAGCTCGACGATGCCGACGCGTCGCTGCGCCACCTGGCTTCGAGCCCGCGCGGCCGGCTCCGGGTCGACATGCACGGCACGCACGCCACGCGCATCGTGCTGCCCAGCATTCCGGCGTTTCATGCGCGCTACCCCGACATCGAACTGGTGGTGAGCAGCGGCGACCGGCTGGTCGACCTGGTGCGCGAAGGCGTCGACTGCGTCATCCGGGCCGGCAACCTGCGCGACTCGGCGCTCGTCGCGCGCCGCCTGGCCGACATGCCCCAGGTGCTGTGCGCGAGCCCGGACTACCTCGCGTCGATGGGCACGCCGCTCGTTCCGGACGATCTGGCCCGTCACCGCATGGTGAAGTTCTTCGCGAGCAGCGGCAACATCGACTACCCGCTGACGCTGCTCGTCGATGGGGAGGAGCGCAACTTCGACTGCGACGGCTGGATGAGCGTCAACGACGCAGAGAACTACGTGCAGTGCGGCCTCCTCGGCTGCGGCATCGTGCAGCTGCCGCGCTTTCACATCGAACACGACCTGCAGGCCGGCCGGCTGGTCGAGATCCTTCCCGAATGGCAGAGCCCCGTCATGCCGCTGTCGGTGCTGTACCCCGACCGCCGCCTGCTCGCGCCGCGCGTGCGCGTCTTCGTCGAATGGGTGGTCGGGCTGTACGCCGAGGCCTTCGGGCCGGCCAGGCACCCGGCCGATGCACGCTGACCGGCGATCCGGCGCCTGCCGCGCCGCCTGATTGTTGAGCCAGGCGGAATATTGATGTCCGCGCACGGTATTTATCGGCGCGGGGCCGACGGACACACTCGGGCGCTTATGAACAGTACCGAATCCACGAGCCCGGAAGCATCCACCATGCCCCTGCTGCGCAGACGCACCTTCATGATGTCGACCGCTGTTTGCGCACCCATCACGGCGGCGGCGGCCGGCGCGGACGCCACGACCCAGCCTGGCAGCGATGCGCATCGGCAGGAGGTGCAGGTCACCGTCAACGGCAAGCGCCACGCACTGACCTTGCAGCCGCGCACCTCGCTGCTCGACATGCTGCGCGAGCACCTCGACCTGACCGGTGCCAAGAAGGGCTGCGACCATGGCCAATGCGGTGCCTGCACGGTCCACGTCGATGGCCGTCGCGTGGCGTCGTGCCTCACGCTGGCCGTGAAGACCGACGGCCGCGAAGTGACCACCATCGAAGGCATCGAATCGGCCGACGGCACGCTGCATCCGATGCAGCAAGCCTTCATCGACCACGATGCGCTGCAGTGCGGCTACTGCACGCCGGGCCAGGTGATGGCCGCGATCGCCTGCGTGCACGAAGGCCACGCCACCAGCGACGCGCAGATCCGCGAATACATGAGCGGCAACCTCTGCCGCTGCGGCGCGTACGCCGGCATCCTGCGCGCGATTCGCGAGGCCGCGCCGGCAATGGTGCCCGCCAAGGCCGGAGCGTCGTCATGAAGGACTTCGCCTATCTGCGCCCTCGCGACGCGCAAGAGGCCGTGGCCTCGCTGGCGCGGCATCGACCCGGTGCGCGCTTCTTCGCGGGCGGTACCACGCTGTTCGACCTGATGAAGCTGGGCATCGAGACACCGGCCACCGTCATCGACATCACGCGCATCGACGACCTGCAACGCATCGACGCCAGCGCGCGCCGCGAGATCCGCATCGGCGCGCTCGCGACGATGAGCGAGGTGGCCGAGCACGCCGTCGTCCAGCGCGAGTTTCCGGCCTTGTCGGAGTCCCTGTGGAAGGCTGCTTCGCAACAGCTGCGCAACATGGCGACGGTGGGCGGCAACCTGCTGCAACGCACGCGCTGCGCCTACTTTCGCGACGGGCTCGAGTTTCCGTGCAACAAGCGAACGCCCGGCGCCGGCTGCGCAGCCATCGATGGCCTCAACCGCACCCACGCGGTGCTGGGCGGCAGCAGCGCCTGCGTGGCGACCTATCCGGGCGACATGGCGGTCGCACTCGTGGCCTTCGATGCGCTGGTGGACACCCTCAGCCCGCGCGGCGCGCGCACGGTAGCCGTGCGCGAACTGCACCGCGCGCCCGGCAGCACGCCGCACCTGGAGACGGTGCTGGCCGACGACGAGTTGATCGTGCGCATCCGGATCCCGCGCGACGCCGTCGGGCGCGCCTCGACGTACCACAAGATCCGCGACCGTGAGTCCTATGCCTTCGCGCTCACCTCGGCCGCCGTGGCGCTGCGCCTGGATGGCTCGCAGGTGGCCGATGCACGCATCGCCCTCGGCGGCGTCGCGACGCGCCCCTGGCGCGCGACCGAGGCAGAACGCAGCCTGATCGGTGGCAGCCTCACCCGCCGCACGGCGCGGCGCGCGGCGACGCTCGCTTTCGAGGGCGCCCGGCCTCTGTCGCACAACGCCTTCAAGATCGCGCTCGGCATCGAGACGGTGACCGACGCGCTCATGCTGGCCAAGGAAAGGACCTGACACCGATGGCCAAGACACTTTCAACACCAGCGCCCAGACCGATCGTCGGCGCGGAGCGCGTCGATGCGCGCGACAAGGTCCGCGGCGCGACCCGGTATGCCGGCGACGCACGGCGCGCGGGCATGCTGCACGCCGCGCTCGTGTCGTCGACCATCGCGCGCGGCACCGTCACCCGCATCGACACCGAGGCGGCGATGCGCGTGCGCGGCGTGCGCATGGTGTTCACCCACCAGAACATCGGTGCCTTCGACACCGGTGGCTTCCTGATGGGCGGCGGCTTCGGCTTCCAGAGCTTCTACCCCTTGCGTTCGGCGCAGGTGGCCTACCGCGGCCAGAGCGTGGCGATGGTCGTGGCCGAGTCGCTCGAGGCCGCGCGCGAGGCCGCGGCACAAGTGACCGTGGCGTACACGACGACGCCCTTCGTCGCGACGCCGGACGCACCCGGCGCCGAGCCCTTGGCGCAAGCCGCGGTGCTGCCGCAGCCGATGTTCGCCGACCGCCGCGTGGGCGATGCCGAAGCCGCGTTGGCCACCGCCGCGGTAACGGTCGACCTCGACTACCACCTCGCCGCACAGCACCAGAACCCGATGGAAATCATCGCGACCGTGGCCGAATGGGACGGCGACATGCTGACCGTGCAGGAGCCGACGCAGAACGCCGAAGGCGTGCGCCACGGCCTGGCCAAACAGCTCGGCATCGATCCCACCAAAGTCCGCGTGCTCTCCCCGACGGTGGGCGGCGGCTTCGGGCAGAAGAACTCTCTGCAGTCCCACACCGCCATCGTGGCGCTGGCCGCGCGCCAGTTGGGCCGGCCGGTCAAGCTGGTGATGACGCGTGCGCAGCTCTTCCACAACGCGAGCTTCCGGCCGGCGACTCGGCACCGCGTGCGGCTCGGGGCCGATCGCGGTGGCCGACTGGTGACGGCCGTTCACGAGATCGACCAACAGACCTCCAGGCACGACCTCTTTCCGTCGATGGGCACGGAGGTCACGTCGCGGCTGTACGGCGCGCCGCACTACCTGGGCATCGAGCGGCTCGTGCGCACCGATGTGCAGACACCCGGCTACATGCGCGCGCCCTTCGAGCACGGCGCCGCCTATGCCTTCGAAAGCGCGATCGACGAGTTGGCCTATGCCGTGGGACGCGACCCGGTCGCTTTCAGGTTGGCCAACGATGCGGCAGTCGATCCGCTGACGCGCAAACCCTTCTCGTCGCGTCACGCGGTCGAATGCCTGGTGCAGGGCCAAGAGGCTTTCGGGTGGCAGCGCCGCACGATGGCGCCGGGCTCGATGCGTGCGCCCGACGGCAGCCTCGTCGGCTGGGGTGTCGCACTGGGCCTCTACAAGGCCGCCACCGCACCGGCGATGGCGACCGTACGGCTGGCGTCGAACGGCGCGGTGCAGGTGGCGGTCGGCGGCCACGAGATGGGCCAGGGCATCCGCACCGCCATCGCGCTCACCGTTTCGCGCGCGCTCGGGGCGCCGGTGGCGGCCATCGAGATACGCCTGGGCGACACGGCCGCGGCGCCGCAGCACCTCACGGCCGGTTCGTGGGGCACGGCCACGGCATTGCCGCCCGTGATGGAGGCGACCCAGCGCTTGCTGGACGACCTTCGGCAACACGCTGGCGCTGCCGCGACCGAGCCCGGCGCCACGGCGGTCAGCCTGCTGCGGGTCTCGGGCCGCAGCTTCGCGGAAGCGAAGTCGCAACGCCTCGCGCCAGGGCAACCCGAGCAGGCCTTCGGCCGCCTCACCGGCGGCCTGCCGGCGGCAGCGGGCCCGGTCTATCCGGACTTCGTCGGCTTCAGCTTCATCGCGCATTTCGTCGAGGTGCGCATCGAGCCGACCACGCGCCGCATCCGCGTGCCGCGGGTGGTCAGCGTCGCGGACTGCGGCACCGTCGTGAGCCCGCGCACCGCGCGCAGCCAGGTCGAAGGCGGCGTGGTCTGGGGCATCGGCGCCACGCTGCGCGAGGCCAGCGAGGCCGATCCGCGCCATGGCGGCTTCCTCAACGCCAACCTGGCCGAGTACGTCGTGCCCGTGGCCGCCGACATCGGCGAGATCGAGGTCCATTTCGTCGACAAGCCCGACCTGCGCTTCAACGCATCGGGCGCCAAGGGCCTCGGCGAAGTCGCGATGGTGGGCGTGGCGCCCGCCATCGGCAACGCCGTGTTCCATGCGACGGGCAAGCGGCTGCGGCGACTGCCGTTGCGGCTGGAGGATCTTCTGTAGCCTGAGCGAAGCGGCTGCTCGTGCCGGTCAGTTCTCGACCAGCTCCACGCGACGATTCTTGGCGCGCCCTTCGTCGGTCTTGTTGGTGGCGACCGGGCTCGCGAACGACACGCCGTGCGGCGCGAGCCGCTCCTTGCCGATGCCACGCTGGACCAGCGAAGCGACCACCGCGGCGGCTCGCCGTTGCGACAGGTCCATGTTCGACGAGAAGCCGCCCACGTTGTCGGTGTGCCCGACGACGATCAGCTTGAGCGCCTTGTTGTCTTTCAGCAGCTTCGATATCTGCTCCAGCGTCGCATCCGATTCCGGTTTCACGTCCGCCTTGTTGAAGTCGAAGAAGATGCCGTAGAGCGCGATGCGGCCGGTGCCGGCGATGGCGCTCGCCATCTCCGATGCCTGCACGGTCACCATCTTCTGCTCGCGCGCCTTGGCCTCGACGATGTCGACCACCGCGACCGTGCGCTCGTTGATGCCGTTGCAGATGCCGTTGCGGTCCGGCGCCACGACGGTGTAGGTCAACACCGAGACGTGCGCGCCGGCGTTGGGCATCTGCGCGGCGAGGTAGCGTTGGTCGCTGATGTACGCGGTCATGGCGCAGTACCCGGTGGACCCGTACTCGGCGGTCACGCGCGACTCCGGGTAGAGGTACATGGCCATGCTCATCTCGCCGCCGCCGCCCGAACTGCCGCGCTTCGGGTCGCCGCCGCAGTCGGCGTCCTTGCATTCGAAGAGCACCTGGCCGCCCTTGCCCTGGATCTCGTCGCGGTAGTTGCGCGACACCTCCAAAGGCGACCGGCCATTCGGCACGACGTACACGAGGCGCGTGTAGGCGCCCTCCAGTGCCTTGCGCTCCTTGGGCTCGTGGAGCCTGTTGTTCATGCGGTCGCGCTTGTCCGGCACCTCCACCAGCGCCGAGACCGGCAACACGAATTCGGCGAAGGCCTTCTGCTCGGTGACGACGATGTACGCGCCCTCGTAGCGCTTGAGCAGGGCGCTGTCTTTCGCGCCTTTCAGGTCGGCCGTGGGCCACGTGGCCTTGGTCATGGCCAGCGCGTTCGCGCCGCCGATCAGCATGAGCAGGGCAAGCAGCAACTTGAGCATCGTCGTCTCCCTCACGGACCTGGCAATGCTGCGAAGCGTAGACCTCTGCGCGCCGCTGCGCTTCCACTCAAAGGCCTATGTCCGACGACCTTCCCACCCACCATCGGTCTATGGGTCGACGAATCGCAGACGGGCGCGTCGCCCGGCACGATCAAGGGCGCCGCACGTCGACGCTCTGCCGCGACCAGTACGGTCCGTCCAACCGGTCCAGCCGCACTTCGCCGCCGGTGGACGGCGCATGCACGAAGCGGTTGTCGCCGACGTAGATGCCGGCGTGTGTCGGCCGCCCGCCGCCGAAGACCACCAGGTCGCCCGTTCGCAATTCATCGCGCCCCACGGCATTGCCGAAGCCGGCAAGCTGGGCCACCGTGCGCGGCGTCGAGAGGCCGACGCTTTCACGGTAGACGTACGCGATCAGACCGCTGCAGTCGAAGCCGCCGTCGACCGTGTTGCCGCCATACCGATACGGCGTGCCGACCAGGCCCACGGCATGGATCGCCACGTCTCGCGACTGGTCTGCGGAGATGCGCGACGGCCGCGAGTCGGGTGTCTTCGATGTCGGTTGACCGGCGCACGCCGCCAGGAAGAGGCAGGTGCAGAGCAGCATGAGACGCAGGGTGGGCATGGGTTGTCATCGTAAGCGCTGATGACGCGGCGAGGCATGATCAACCCGATGTTAGGGAGCGCCGCGTGTCGATACCGTGACGAAGGCATTGCGTTCGACTCACGGACAATCCATTCGGCCCCCTTGCACACAGCCAAGTCGCCTCGCCGTCGCCATGTGGCGGGCAACCACTTCTTCCTTGATCAGCCCGAACAGACCTTGGACGAGCACTCTTGGCAGTCGATGGCGGACGGCCAATGCTTCGAGCAGCTTCTTGCGCCGCCTCTGACGCTGCGGGTCTTCCGGCGGCTCGCCGGTCAGCGCCTTGCAGCGGCCGACGGCATCCGTCAGCGTCAGCCGGTTCGCCAAGAGCGAGCAGAACTGGTCGTCCAGTGCATCGATCTCGGCTCGGAGTTCGGCCAGCGACTTTGCTGGGTCTTCCACGCTCACTCCATCCGGATCCCGAGCGGCGTGATGTCGCGACGCAGGCGGACGATTTCCTTGCTCAACGATTCCCTGAACTGCGACGGCGTGGATGCCAGACGCGTTGTGCCCGGCGATGCACTCAAGGACTTGATGAATGCGGGACTCTGCATCGCCCTGGCCACCTCGCGCTGAATCTTTTCGGCCGTCTCGGGCGGCATGCCGGGCGGACCGAACAAGCCCGACCAGGCCGGGACGTCGACACCGCGCAAGCCCTTTTCATTGAGCGTCGGTACGTCCGGCAATTCTTCGACCCGCTTGTCCCCGGCCAGCGCCAGCGCCCTGGCTTTGCCCTGCTGGATGATCGGCGTGGCGAAGCCCGAGCCCCAGAACAGCATGTCGACGTGTCCCGCCATGAGGTCGTTCATCGGCGTGGCCTTGTAGGGGACGTGTATGAGCTTGATTCCCGCCGCCTTCTCGAAAAGCGCGCCGACCAGGTGCGTCGTGTTGCCGTTGCCGGCCGACGCATAGCTGATCGTGCCGGGCTTCGCCTTGGCTGCCGCGATCAAGTCGTCGAGCGTCTTGTAAGAGGACGCGGCGGGCACCATCAACAGGAAGCCCGCCGTCTCCGTGAGCTGCGAGATCGGGGTGAACCCCGCCTGAGGATCGTAGGGAAGCTTCTCGTACAACACGGCATTGGTCGCATGGCCGCCGGTCGTCATCAGCAGGGCGCTGCCATCGGGCTTCGACTTGTGGACATCCGACGAACCGATGATGCCGCTGGCGCCGGGCTTGTTCTCGATGACGTAGGTGCTCCCATTGATCTCGCGCAACGCGTCGGTGAGCTGGCGCGCCAGCTGATCGGTCGAACTGCCCGCGGCGAAAGGCACGACGACGCGCACGGTCTGCTGCGCCGAGGCATGGAGCGTGGACGACGCGAGCCATGCGCACGCAAGAACCTGGGCCAGCGCGCGGCGCCTAAGGACGGATCTGGACATCGATGACCTCTCGTGGTGGTTGTGAATCGGCAGCCGCGTCATGACGCGTCGGGGCTGTGCGTGAAGTTGGCGATCCGTGCGGCCAGCGCTTCCGGGGCCTGGACGGCGATCGAGTGGCCCACGTCTTCGATGCACGCGAACTGCGCGCGAGGAATGCGGTCTGCCAGCGCCCGCACGACTTCGGTCGGCACCACCCGGTCCTGCCCGCCCGAGACGCACAAGGTCCGCGCCTGGATCAGGGCCGGCGGGAGTCGGTGCACCTCGGCTGCGAGCGCGCCGCGGCGCGACCCGGGCGCCGGCCGCGCGAAGCGCTGTGCGAGCGCCGGATGCCGTGCGACATGCGCCGGGCTGTAGAACATGGCGGCCAACTCCGCCGCCGTGGACGGCAGGCCGTCGCGAAGCCTGCGCATGCGGGCGACGCCTTCCGGGTTCAGGTCTGCGAGTTGCCGGTCCAGCGGCCATGTGTTGACGAGGCAGAGCGTCTCGACACGCTGCGGGCACGCGATGGCCAGGGCCTGCGCGATGCGGCCGCCCAGCGAGGTGCCCATCACCGCGAAGCGCTCGAAGCCCAGGCCGGTCATGAGCTCGGCCGCATCCTGCGCCAGGTCCGGGATGGTGTGCGGCTCCCCGTCGCCTTCGGTTTCTCCGCATTCACGCTGGTCGTAGCGGACCGCGCACAGGACTGAAGGCCCAGGCGCGGCCAGTGCCGATGCCAGGCCGGCAAGACTCTCGCGGTTGGCCTCGGCGCCGTGGATGAGCAGGATCGGCAGGCCGGCACCCTGTCGATCGAAGGCGGTGCGCGCGTGGCGCAGGTTCACGAAGCCGGTCATGGCCTGCCCTCTCCCTCTTCGGCCATGTCGAAGGTCAATTCCAGCTTGAGCCCGAGCGGATCTCGGATGAAGACCTGGTGCAAGCTCCAGCCCGGCACGGGTGCCTCGGTGTAGTCGATGCCTTCGGCAGCCAGCCGGCGCCGTGCCGCAGCAAGGCCGGAGGCTCGGAAGGACACATGGTCCAGCGCGACGGCCTCGGGGCTCGCGGCGCGGCCCGAAGCGTACAGGTGGACCACGGGCTGGCCGCAGGCATAGAGCCAGTAGCCCGGGAATCGCAGCGCCGGGCGGTCCCCCGGCTCGAGGCCCAGGGCTCGGCGGTAGAAGTCGCTCAGTGCGTCGAGCTGCTCGAGTTCGCAACGCAAGGTGAAATGGTGCAGCCCGTGAACGATCGTGTTCATGCGACGCTCCGGACCGTGGCAATTTCATCGCGGCGCAGCAACTGTCGGAAGGCTTGCTCGAGGCTCGCCGCCGGATCGGCCGGCACCCAAGGCATGCGCCACGCGATGTGCCCGTCGGGGCGCACCAGCACCGCACCGTGCAGGCTCATGTCGAGCCCGTCACGCGAATCGACCGTATCGAGCCGCAGGCTGCGTATCGCAACGCCGAGACGCTCGCCCACGTCCCGCGCGACGGCCGCCCAATCGGCCGACAACGGACCGTGCACGATGCAGAAGTCGCGATCGAAGAGGTCGAGCGTCGATCGCTGCCGCGCCAGGTCCAGCCACAGGTGCGGAAAGCGCCCCCCTGGCCGGTCCGAAGGATCGTAGCGGCCGAGCGTCAATCCACGCGACGCCGTTCCGTCCGGGATCAGTGCTCCTTCGTCGTAGGCGAAGCCCAAGCCCAGCCCGATGCTGTGGCTGTGGTGCACGACGTCCTTGATCCAGAACTCGATCGCCTGGAGGTTGCGCGCCTGGAAGGCCTCTTCCATCTTCATGAAGCGCACGGTGTTGCCATGGCTGAAGTTCGCGTTGGCCTGCCCGACCGGCCGGCGCTCCATGTCGTAGGTGTCCAGCAAGGCCACGCCTGCCTGGCCGCGCAACACCATCGCG
This sequence comes from Variovorax sp. KK3, assembly GCF_001984055.1. Classification (GTDB taxonomy): domain Bacteria; phylum Pseudomonadota; class Gammaproteobacteria; order Burkholderiales; family Burkholderiaceae_C; genus Variovorax. The sequence goes on along the minus strand of NZ_LYVO01000063.1, from coordinate 15,831 downwards.
AGCTTCCATGCGAGGTTGTGCGCATCCTGGATGCCGGTGTTCATGCCGTAGCCGCCGGTCGGCGGAAAGCGGTGCGCGGCGTCGCCGATCAGGAAGGCCCGTCCGCGCGAATAGCGCGCCGCCACCTGCTTGCTGACTCGCCAGACCGAGCGGTTGATGATCTTCACGTCGAGATTCGGAATCCCCGAATGCGCGCGAGCCAGCCGCACGACTTCGGCATCGCTGCGCTGCGGCGGGGTTGCGTCGTTCCCCTCGCCAACCTTGGTCACCGTCAGCCAACGGTCCGCGCCATTCGTGTTGAGCACGCTCGCCGGCGTGACCCAGGGATCGTTGGGCATGATCCGGAAGACGCCCACCTGCCGTACGCTGGGCAGGTGCGACAGGTCGCCTTCCCAGCAATCGTTGTTCATGATGGCCAGGCTCGCCGGACCGGTCATCGCGATATCCATCTGGCGCCGCAGGCCGCTCGCCGCGCCGTCCGCCGCAATGAGGTAGCGCGCGCTCCAACACGATTCGTGGCCGGTCGTGACGTCGCGGGTGAAGGCCCGGATGCGGTCGGGCATTTCTTCGTATCGCAGGAATTCGGTGCCGTGGCACACGCGGCCCCACTTCGAACGCCGCACCACACGGAACAACTCGTCCTCCACGACGTCCTGCGACACGGTGCATTTCCACGCCGGAGTCTGGCCCAGGTCGATCTCGCGTGGGACGCGGCCGTATTCATGCCCGGCGATCGCTTCGACGAACGCGAATCCGTTCGCATCATCGGGCAGACCCCGGGCCTTGACCGCGCGCTCAATGCCCCACTGACGAAACAGCTCCATCGTGCGAACCCAGGCGCCGCGCGCACGCGGGTGGTCGGTCAGCCCGGGATTCCGTTCGACGAGCACGAAGGGGATCTCGAAGCGATCCATCAGCAGGGCCATGGCGAGGCCGGTCGGCCCGCCGCCGACGATGAAGACTTCGGTGGTGTTCGGAGCGGGCGAATCGGATATTGGCTTCATGGCTCGAAATCGCTATGGTGTGGAAGGGTTCCGCGGCGCCTGTCGCCGCCATGAATGAACTGTCCCACTTCAAGTCCCTCGCGCGGTAGCGGGGCCTTGCAAAGAAATGTCGAGATCGGGCCATGTCCAGCACGTCGAATACGTTTCCGAGTCTCGTCGCCTACCGGCAGGCGCTCAACGAACTGGGCGACCGGCGCACAGGCCCCGGTGTGTTGGCGATCTCCGCAGCGAGCATGCCCTCGTTCTCCGGAAGCAACGCGAAGCAGGAAGGCCGGTGGCATCGGCACCATCGTGGCCAACTGATGTCCGTCGCCGACGGACTGCTGCAGGTGCGCACCGAACGAGGCGCCTGGGCGGTGCCGCCACGACGCGCCGCATGGATGCCACCGGGTGAACTGCATGCCGTCAACAGCAACGGCGTCACGCACAGCTGGAACCTCTACTTGTCGCCCGCGGCGAGCAAGGGGCTACCCGGCAAGCCGTGCGTGATCGAAGTCAACGAGCTGATGGACCAGCTCGTGTTCCGCGCAGTGGCCTGGACCTCGCAACCGGCACTGGCGGCGCCGCAGAAGCGCGTCATGTCGGTGCTGCTGGACGAGCTTGCGGGAGCGCCGCACGATCGCATGCAACTGCCCATGCCCCGCGATCGGCGGCTGCACCGGGTCGCAGCGGCCATCCTCGACAACCCGGCGGATTCGCGAACGCGTGAGGATTGGGCCGCATGGGCCGGCCTGTCGGTGCGCACGCTGAGCAGGTTGTTCCAGCAGGAAGTACGGATCAGCTTCGCGCACTGGCGAGAGCAAGCCGTTCTGATGGCCGCCATGGACATGCTCACGCGCGGAACGAGCGTGGCGAGCGTCGCCGATGCGCTCGGCTACTCGACGCCGAGTGCGTTCATCGCCTTGTTCCGCAGGAACTTCGGGGCTTCGCCGGCGCGCTACCTGCGGGGGCAGCAAAACTAGAGATCGAAGAGCGCACGCGGGCCCTCTCGCCTCGCCGAACGCAACGGGTGTCTGCGGCCGCTCGCACCAAATCGAGGCATCGTCTGAGCAACAGCGTGGAATCGCCGGATTGGTGCCGTTCGTGGTGCACGACGCACCATCGAGCGCCACGAACACCATCGATTTATGTTCGATTAATTCGACGGATCGCCGCTGAATATTGAGCGAAAGAGATCAGCAACACGATGCAAACTTCGGCCGATTCGAACTGCCGAGAGCGCATCCATGCCCCATCTTCCTCGCCCTTCCCTCCGTTCGCCGATGCGCCTGCTCGCGGGCCTCGTTCTGGCCGCGGGCCTGGCTTCCGCAGCGGCGGCCCAGACCCCCAAGCCGCTCAAGCCCGTGTCCATCGCGCTCGGCACGCAGGTCGTCAACGTGACCTATCCGTGGCTCACGCTGCCGATCGCGCTGGGCTACTGGAAGGACGACGGCTACGACGTGAAGATCGTGACCACCGGCGGCTCGCTGCAGGGCATCCAGCAGATGATGGCCGGCGGCGTGGACTTCGCGCAGGTCAACTCCACGGGCCTGATCCAGGCGAACACCGAGAACAACGTCGCCGTGCGCGGCATCATGGGCACCGGCGTCATCGACTGGGGCGTGGGCGTCACGGCCGACAGTTCGATCAAGTCGGTCGCCGACCTCAAGGGCAAGAAGATCGGCATCTTCAGCCTGGGCACCGGCGGCGTGCCGCTGCTCAAGGGCTACCTGCGCGCCAACGGCATCAACCCCGACACCGACGTGCAGATCATCGCGACCGGCGCCGGCGCCCCCGCGCTCGAAGCCCTCAAGACAGACCGCGTGCAGGCGCTCATGTTCTGGGGCTCAGCGCTCACCGGCTTCCAGAATGCAGGCGTCCCGATGCGCATCGTGTTCGACCCCGCCTGGCGCGCGTTGCCCGACTTCACGTTCGCGACCATGCAGAAGACGATCGACGCCGACCCCGCCATGGTCGAGGCGATCGCGCGCGGCGCTGCCAAGGCGACGCTGTTCGCGCAGACCAACCCCGACTGCGCGCGCCAGATCCACTGGAAGAACTTCCCCGGCAGCAAGCCCACCGGCGCCGACGAGGCGACGCTCGCGAAGAACGACCTGGCGCTGCTCCAGACCCAGCTCGAAACCATGGCCGCGGCGCACACGATGAACGGCGGCAAGCTGATCGGCGCCATGAGCCCCGCGGCCTACGGCCGGATGCAGGACTTCATGCTCAAGGACGGCACCATCAAGCGCACGCTGCCGCCCGAGTCGATGCTGTACCTGAAGCCCGGCTTCGTCGAGGCCATCAACAACTTCGACCGCAACGCCGTGATCGCCGCGGCCAAGGCCTGCAAGGGCCTCTGAACCAGACACTCGACATGACGCCCGAACAGTTCGTGGCCGGCCTGCCCAAGGCCGAGCTGCACATGCACCTGGAAGGCTCGATCGAGCCTGACCTCTTCCTGCGCCTGGCGCGCCGCAACGGCGTCGACATCCGCTGGAGCACCGAAGCAGAGCTCCGCGCGGCCTACAGCTTCGACGACCTGCAGGACTTCCTGAACCTGTACTACGACGGCTGCAGGGTACTGGTGCAGTCGCAGGACTTCCACGACGTCACGCGCGAATACCTCCACCGCGCGCATGCCGACCGCGTGCTGCATGCCGAGATGTTTCTCGGCGTGCAGGGTCACACCACGCGCGGCGTCGCTCCCGCCACCATCATGGATGGCGTGCTGGGCGCCATGGACGAGGCCTTGGCGGAGGACGGCATCAGCTCCGGCCTCATCGTCGTCGCGCAGCGCCACCGCAGCGAGGCCGAGGCGCTCGAACTGCTGGACTCGCTGGCACCCTGGTACGACCGCCTCATGGGCTTCGGCCTGGGCGGTGCCGAGGTCGGCCATCCGCCCCGCAAGTTCGCCGAGTTCTTCCGCCGCTGCCGCGCGCTCGGCTTCAAGGTGGTCGCCCATGCGGGCGAGGAAGGGCCCGCCGGCTACGTGCGCGAGGCGGTCGAGCTTCTGCAGGTGCAGCGCGTGGACCACGGCAACGCCTGCGTGGACGACGCGGCGCTCGTCGCCGAACTGGCACAGAGCCGCATTCCGCTGACGATGTGCCCGCTGTCGAACCTGCGCCTCCACGTGGTGCCATCGGTGGCCGCGCATCCCCTCAAGCGCCTGCTCGACGCGGGACTGTGCGTGACCGTCAACTCCGACGACCCCTCGTATTTCGGCGGCTACGTCAACGACAACTACCTGGCCTGCCAGGTAGCGCTCGGGCTGGAGCGTGCCGACCTCGTACGCCTCGCGCGCAACAGCTTCGAGGCGGCTTTCATCAGCGAGGAGCGCAGGGCCTTCGCGTTGCGCGCCATCGATGCATGGTCGGCAGAAGCAGAAGCAGAGGTACAGGGCGCTGCACGGGCGGAGGCGACATGAACGCACGCGCCGCGCTTCAGGTCGTGACGGGCGGGGAAGGCCACCGGCTGCACGCCGACCCGTCTTCGCCACCGGCCTTCCGCTTCGAGGGCCTGCACAAGACCTTCAAGTCCAAGGACGGCGCCGACGTGGTCGCGCTGCACGACGTGAGCTTCAGCGTGGGCCGGGGCGAGTTCGTGACCGTGGTCGGCCCGAGCGGTTGCGGCAAGAGCACGCTGCTGCGCATCCTGGCCGGGCTCGAGCGTGCGAGCCGCGGCCTGGTCGAGCTGGAAGGCAAGCGACACGCCGGCCCCAGCCGCCACATCGGCGTGGTCTTCCAGGCGCCGGTGCTGCTGCCCTGGCGCAACGTGCTCGACAACGTGCTCGTTCCGGCGCAGATCCAGAACCGAGATGCCAAGGTCGCACGCGAGCGGGCGATGCACTACCTTCAACTCGTGGGCCTTGCGGGCTTCGAGACCAAGTACCCCGGCGAGCTCTCCGGCGGCATGCAGCAGCGCGTGGGCATCGCGCGCGCCCTGGTCAACGACCCGCTTCTCCTGCTCATGGACGAGCCCTTCGGCGCGCTCGACGCCATGACGCGCGAGACCATGAACGTCGAGCTGCTCAAGCTGCGTGAGCGCACCGGCGCCACGATCATGCTGGTCACGCACAGCATTCCCGAGGCGGTGTTCCTCGGCGATCGGGTCGTCGTGATGTCGCCCCGCCCGGGCCGCGTGACGCAGGTGATCGACGTCGACCTGCCGGCCAGGCGCACGCTCGACCTGATCAACACGGAGCGGTTCGGCAGCTACGTGTCCGGCATCCGCACCAACCTCAATGCCAGCGGAGGGCTCGACTGATGGCCGCCATCGCCGAAGACATCCAAACCATCGACACCACCGCCGAAGAGCCGGGGCACTGGCTCACGCCCGGTCGGCGCCGGATGCTGATCGTCGCCGTGTTCGCGTTCGTCATGGTGGCATGGCACGTGGCCGTGACCGCGTTCGACGTCTCTCACCTGATCTTTCCCGGGCCCGTCGGCGTGGGCAAGTCGCTTCATGCCGTCTTCGCCAGCGGCGAGGTGTGGCCGCACCTGGGCATCACGCTCTACGAAATCCTGGCGGGCTTCGGGCTCGGGGCGCTGGCCGGCTTCCTGCTGGGCGCGATGATCGGCCAGAGCGCGCTGCTCGAAGCCGTGCTCTATCCGTACGTGGTCGCCTTCCAGACGGTGCCCAAGGTTGCGATCGCGCCGCTCTTCGTGCTCTGGTTCGGCTTCGACACGACGTCGAAGGTGGTCATCACCGCCACCATCGTGTTCTTCCCGGTGCTGGCCAACACCATCGTGGGCCTGCGATCGGCGCCGCGCGACCAGATCGACCTGATGCGTGCCTTCACCGCATCGCCCTGGCACGTGTTCCGGATGGTGCGGCTGCCGCATGCGCTGCCGTACGTCTTCGCCGGCCTCGACATCGGCATCGTGCTGGCCGTCATCGGCGCGATCGTCGGCGAATTCGTGGGGGCGCAGGCGGGCCTGGGCTACCTCATCCTGCAGCGCAACTTCTCGATGGATGCCGGCGGCATGTTCGCCATCCTGATCATCCTGTCGGCCATCGGGATCGTGCTGCACGCGATCGTGAAGTCGATCGCGCGGCGCGTGATCTTCTGGGCCGACGCCTTCACCGATCTTTCCCGCGGCACCTGAGCCGGTTCCAAGCACTCCAAGGAGATACGACATGAACATCACGGAACAAGCAGTCGAGGCCCCACGCCGGGCCTCTGCCGAAGAAATGCCGATCCTCGACCTCGGCCCCTGGCTGGCCGGTGGCCCCGTCGGCCCCTTGGTCGAGCGGTTCAAGTCCGCCTGCACCAACACCGGCTTCTTCTACGTCAAGAACCACGGCGTGCCGCAGCAGGTCATCGACGACGTGTTCGACGCCACCCGGCGCTACATGTCGCTGCCGATGGAGGAACGCCTCCAGGACAAGATCGACGAGCGCTTCCGGCGCGGCTTCATGCCGATGGGCGTGACGCAGCATCCCGGCCACAAGCCCGATCGCAAGGAGAGCTACGAGCTGGGCATGGACCTGGCGCTCGACGACGCGGACGTGCAGTCCGGCCGCCCGCTGCACGGGCCCAACCGCTGGCCCGCCGACAAGCCGTGGCTGGAGCAAGCGGCCATGACCTACTTCAACGCGACCATCGAACTGGGCCGCAACCTGCTGCGGGTGTTCGCGCTGGCCACCGGGCAGGACGAATCCTTCTTCCTTCAATACGCGAAGAAGCCGATGGTGCAATCGCGGCTCTTCCACTACCCGCCGCAGGAGTCCTTCACCAATCTCGAGCTAGGCGCGGCGGCGCACACCGACTACGGCATGATCACGCTGCTCACGCAGGACCCGATCGGTGGGCTGGAGCTCTGCACGCGCGACGGCGAATGGGTGGCGGCGCCCTACGTCGAAGGCACCTTCGTCGTCAATCTCGGCGACCTGGTCAAGGTCTGGACCAATGGCTTCTACGTGTCCAACCCGCACCGCGTGGCCAACCGCACTGGCCGCGAGCGCTACTCGATTCCCACCTTCTTCAATCTCGACTACGACACGCCGGTGCGCTGCCTGCCGGGCTTCGAGCCCAAGGATGGCACGGCCCCCAAGCACGCGCCCATCAAGTCGGGCGAGTACCTGGTGAGCCGCTTCGCGGCGGTGCAGAAGTACAAGACACCGGCCGAGCTCGCGGCCGAGGCCGAGGCCTGAACCTCAGCGGCCGCCCTGCGCGGCCTGCGCACGTGCCTCGGCGTCCTCGAGCACGAGCAGGAGTTCCGCCAGGAAGGTCTCGACCGGAAGCGGCAGGTTGCGCCCCCGGTGCACGCTCAATGCGAAGCGCTGCGGGCGTGCGCGCGGGTCCTTCAGCGGCACGTAGGAGCCCGCGCGCGGCTTGGCCTTCGGATCTTCGAGCGGCGTCGTCGTGAAGGTGAGGCACATGCCCTCGGCAGCCACGTTGCGCATGAGTTCGTAGGAGTTGGTTTCCAGCGCGACGCGCGGCCGGATCTTCGCCTTGGACAGCATCTCGTCGAACTGGCGCTTGGCCCACAGCGTGGAGTCGAGCAGCGACAGGCCGTACTCGGCGCAATCGGAGAGCCGCAACGACTTCCGCCCCTCCAAGGGATGGCCCTTGGGCACCAGGACGAAGAGCGGCAGCAGGCGCGAATGGACGATCGTCAGGTCCTGCTGCGGAACGTCGCCGAAGGTGAAGCAGGCGTCGATCTCGTCCTCGAGCAGCAGCTCGGTCAGCCGTGGGCTGCCGGCGACATGCACGCTGAACGAGATGCCCGGATAGTCTTTCGAGAAGCGCGAGAAGAAGCCCGGCATCAGGTCGCGCGTCAGCGACTCGGGCATGCCGAACTTGACGTGGCCACGCTTGAGCCCCTGCAGGGCCTCCAGCTCGGCATGCATGCGCCGCGACTCGTTGCCGATGTTCTTGTAGTAGCGCATCAGCAGTTCGCCTGCCGCCGTGAGCTTGACCTTCCCGCGGCCCTGGCGGCGCTCGAGCAGCGGCGCGCCCAAGGAGTCCTCCAGCATGGCCACTTGCCGGCTGATGGCCGACGCAGCGACGTAAAGGCTTTCGGATGCCGCCCTGATCGAGCCGGTGCGCGCAACCTCGGCGAAGTAGTGCAGCGAGGTCGTGGAGACGAGTTTCAAGCAGGGGCTCCGAACGTGTTCAGGCCTCGACACTCAGCGGGTGGGCCTGCCGCCGCCGGCCGAAGAAGGATGCCGCTGCGTTCGTCGAATGTAGCATTGGCTCGAATCTGGTTTCGCTCCCACCATGACATCGAACCGCATCGTCGACCTGCATCTTCTGGCCTGCCTGGACGCCCTGCTGCAGGAGAAGCAGGTCACGCGCGCCGCGGAGAAGATGAACATGAGCCAGCCCGGCATGAGCAACGCGCTCGCGCGGTTGCGGCAGAAGCTGCAAGACCCTCTGCTGGTGCGAACCTCGCAGGGCATGGTGCCGACGGAGCGCGCCCTGCAATTGCAGACCTCGGTGCGCGCAGCGCTGCGCCATGTCGATGCCGCGCTGGAATCGCAGGCGACGTTCGACCCGGCCAAGGCACGCAACACCTTCAAGATCGCCATGTCCGACTACGTGTCGATGCTGTTCATGCCGTCGATCATGAACGCCCTCGTGCGCGAAGCGCCCGGCGTGCACGTCGAGATCGGCCCCTCGGATGCGCTGCGCCTGCGCGAGCGATTCGAGGAAGACGGCTTCAATCTCTGCATCGGCTACTACGCCGACATGCCCGAAGGATTGCATGTCAGCGACATCTTCACGGACTCGGTGTCGTGCATCGCGCGGGCAGGCCATCCCATGGTCCGCGGCAAGATCTCGCTGGACGACTACGCGAGCCTGCCTCACATCCTGATGGTGGGCGGAACGCACACCACCACGCTCGAATCGCGCACCGAAGAAGCGCTGCGGCGTGCCGGCGGGCGTGCCCGCAACGTCGTCTTGTGGATGCCCAACCTCGTGACCATTCCGCTGCTCGTCGCCGGCAGCGATCTGATCGCCACCGTGCCGACGGAGATCGCGATGCGCAGCGAGGCGCGGCTCGGCCTGCAGGTGCTGCCGGCGCCGTTCGCGGCACCCGAACTGCGGCTCTCGATGGTGTGGCACGAGCTGACCCATCACGATGCCGCGCACCGCTGGCTGCGGCAGAAGTTTCGCGATGTCGCCGGCGGCCTGACGCCGGCGGCACGCGCGTCCGCAAAGTCGCGCAAGAGCGCGCGCTGAGTCCGGCGCCCGCCACGTTCCGATCGACGCACATACGGCGCATCCGGCGCATCAATGGGCACATCACGCGCCGGACATGGCGATGGAAGGCGGCGCCTGCGCAGAATTCGCCGCAAGCCAGGAGACAAAGACATGACCATTCCCGTGATCAAGCCGTCGCGCGACGACATCCTCCGATGCGTCGTTCACTTCGACGACATGCCGCGCATCGACGGCGGTTTGCCCGATGCCGACCTGCCCGGCTATCGTCGCAGCTTCATGAACATCATGGGCTTCAAGCCACCCGAGGACGAAGGCGGTGGACGCGTCTCCCCCGTTCCTTCGAGCCTGCGCGCGGCCATCACGCATCTGCAGACCGGCTTCGGCATGGCGATGGTGGAAGCCGAGCCCGACAACGGCGTGATGATGCACGTGCACGACACCAACGAGACCTTCATGGTGCTGGAGGGCCGGTGGCGCATGACCTGGGAAGGCGACCAGGGCAACGACTCGATCGAGATGGGCCGCTACGACGTGATCGCGTTTCCGCCGCACGTGCAGCGCCAGTTCCATTGCATCGAGGCGGGCCACGGCAGGACGAAGGGCCTGCTGCTGGGCGTCATCGGCGGCGACCAGCCGAGCGCCGAATACTCGCCGGAAGCCGTGCAGGTGATGATCGCGGCGGGCAAGCTGCAGCCGCAGTGAACGGCGAGGCGACGATGCGTTGGAGCCGTGAAGACAGCGACGAATGGGGCGTGGTGACGCGCGAGTTCAGCGTCGACCGTGAGGGGCATGCGGTGCCGGCCAACCTGTGGACGCCCGTGAACGCGCGAGAGCCGCGGCCGCTGGTGCTGATCGGCCACGGCGGCTCGCAATCGAAGGACGCGCCCGGCATTCAGGACCTGGCTTCGCGCCTCGTGCGCGCGCACGGCTTCGTGGCTGCGGCGATCGACGGCCCGATCCACGGCAGCCGCCGATCCGATGGCCTGATCGGGCCGGCGATGCAGCAGGCGTTTCGCGACCTGTGGGCGGTCGACACGCGCATCGACTTCATGGTCGCCGAGTGGCGCGCCGCCATCGATGCACTCGCGCGCATGGAATGCGTCGATGCGCGTGCCATCGGCTGGTGGGGCGTGTCCATGGGCACGGCGTACGGGCTGCCGCTGATCGCACAGGAGCCGCGCATCCGCGCCGCACTGCTGGGCATGTGGGGCTCCGACTACGTCAACAGCGAGCGTCTCGTCGCCGATGCGCCGGCCGTGCGCTGCCCGGTGCTGTACCAGGTCAAGTGGGACGACCAGTTCTTCCGACGCGAGGGGCAGCTGGACCTGTTCGATCGCCTCGGCAGTGCCGAGAAATGGTGCAAGGTCTACATGGGCGCACACACACCCGTCGAAGGCGAGCAGCTCAACGACGGACTCGACTTTCTCGCGCGGCGATTGCAGGGGTAGCTTGCGGGCGCCTTGCCGCTTTCCGCTTTCGCTTTCCGCAGCCAGACAGAACAACCGGAGACACGATGAACAAGACATTTCTCAGGCGCTGCCTGGCGCACCTGCTCGCCCTGACCTCTGCGTTGGCGGCTTCATCCGCCATCGCGCAGCAAGTCGCGTCGGGCCCCATCAAGTTCGTCGTGCCCTTCCCGCCGGGCACGACCATCGACGTGCTGGCGCGCGACCTGAGCGCCAAGCTGCCCGCCGTGCTCGGCCGGCCGATCGTGGTGGAGAACCGCGCCGGCGCCGGGGGCAACATCGGCACCGAGTACGCGCTCGGCCAGCCCGCCGATGGCAGCACCTTCCTCGTCACGGTGCACAGCCCGTTGACGATCAACCCGCTGATCTACGAGAAGCTCCGGTACTCGCCGAACGACTTCATCCCGGTGACCAACCTGATCACCGGCGGCTACATCCTGGTCGCGAACAACAACACGCCCTACAAGTCGTTGGCGGAACTCGTGGCGGCGGGCAAGGCGCGGCCCGACCAGGTCACCTTCGCGTCCCACGGCTACGGCAGCATGACGCACATCTGCATGGAACAACTGCAGGCCACCACGGGCGCGCGCTTCCGCCACGTGCCCTACAAGAACTTGTACGCGGGCGACATGATGGCCGGCGTCGTCGACATGGGCTTCGACAACATCGGCTCCACGACACCCAACGTCAACGCGAAAAAGCTCGTGCCTCTGGCCCTGTCGTACAAGCGGATGCCGCAGCTGCCCGGCGTTCCGGCCGTGGCCGAGTCGTACGCGGGCTACGAATGCTTCTCCTGGGTCGGCGTGCTCGCGCCCAAGGGCACGCCTGCGGCCGCCGTGCGCCAGATGAATTTGGAGATCAACAAGATCATGGCCACGCCCGCGTTCGCGACGCTCGCGGACACCCTGGGCACGCACCTGGCGCCGACCACCGTCGAGCAATTCACCGAGTTCTACAAGGCCGACATCGAGAAGTGGCGCAAGCTGGTCCCGCCCTTGAACATCAAGCTGGACTGATCCGTTTCCATTCACCACCAAGCAGGCAAAGATGAAGACTCACACCCCGAGCCCGACGGAAATGATGACGCGGGTCGCACGGTTCAAGGACTTGAAGCCGGTCAAGGAGCAGTTCATGAAGGGCGATGGCATTCCCGCCGGCGCCTACGCCGCGATCGCGGCCGACAGGACGTTCATCCTGATGGGCCCCAAAGGCCTCTTGAGCGCTACCGGCGAAGACCCGCCCGTGATCGGTGGCGACGGTGGCGACACGTACACGATCAACATCGCCACCTGTCCGCCCGGCAACGGTTCGCCATTGCACGCCCACCACTACACGCACGAGACCTTCTTCTGCCTGAACGGGCGCTTCGAGGTCCGGTGGGGTGACGAGGGAGAACATCACATCTTCCTGGAGCCCTTCGACATGATCGCGGTGCCGCCCGGCGTGGTGCGCAACTTCACCAACGTCTCGAACACCGAGGCGAGCCTGCTGGTGACGATCCAGGGCGACCGCGACCGGTTTCGCGACGTCGACAACATCCCGTCCGTCGCGGAGCGCGTGGAGCGGGACTTCGGCACGGAGGTGCGTCGCAAGCTCGAGGCCAAGGGCCTGACCTTCACCGCCGGGCTCGACGTCGCGCTGCCGATCGACAACGGCAGCACGACGGGCGTGGCTTGCTGACATACCGTCCACCTCGGCCCCGCATCGGAGGCACTCGGCCTGCGGGGCAGCGTCGGCAGCCGTATGCTCGACGGCCATGGACGTCTACACCTCGCTGGCCGACTTCGCGAAGCGCCATCCCCGCCTGTTCGTACTGACAGGCGCTGGGTGCAGCACCGATTCCGGCATCCCCGACTACCGCGACATCAACGGCGACTGGAAGCGTCCTGCGCCAGTGACCTTCCAGGCCTTCACCGGCGACGAGCTGACACGACGTCGCTACTGGGCACGCAGCCTCGTGGGCTGGCCGACCATGGCGACAGCGCAGCCGGGCGCCTCGCACCGCGCGCTGGCCCGCCTGGAGGCTTCGGGCCGCGTGAGTCAGCTGCTGACGCAGAACGTCGACGGCCTGCACGACGCCGCCGGCAGCCGCAAGACCATCGACCTGCACGGCCGCATCGACACCGTGCGCTGCCTCGGCTGCGAGACGCGCACACCACGTGCCGACATGCAGCTGTCGCTGCGCGCGCGCAACCCCGCGTGGGCCGCACTGGAAGCGCGCACTGCGCCGGACGGCGATGCCGACGTCGAAGGGCAGGATTTCGCCGCCTTCGACGTGCCGGCCTGCTCGACCTGCGGCGGCATGCTGAAGCCCGACGTCGTGTTCTTCGGCGAGGGCGTGCCGCGCGAGCGCGTGCAAGCTGCCTTCGCGGCGCTGGGCGAAGCCGATGCCGTGTTGGTAGCGGGTTCGTCGCTCATGGTGTATTCGGGCTTCCGGTTCGTGCAGGCGGCTGTGGCGGCGGGCAAGCCGGTGGCGGCGGTCAACCTCGGACGCACGCGGGCGGACGGCTTGTTGGCGCTGAAGGTGGCGCAGCCGGTTGGCGATGCGTTGACGGCTCTCGCGGATCGGCTCGACGCCACGGAAAGCTGCTTCCCCAGCTGAGCGTTGTGTCAACGCCCCCGCGCATACTGGCAGGATGACAAAACCTTCATCTTCGGACCCTGTCCGGAGGCGCTTGCCGCGCTGGGCGCGCTGGTCGCGAATGCTTCTTGCCTTGCTCGCCTTGTTGATGCTGGGCCCCATCGGTGTCCTCGCGTCCGGCAAGCTGGACCTGGACACCCCTTGGTACATGACGAGTCGCCAGAGCACCAGGCAGGCGCCCAGCCCTGCGCAAGAAAGCGGTGCGGTCGTGCAGGTCTACGGTGCTCGCATCGTGCGATGGCGGGGCGCCTTCGGCATCCATCCCTGGATCGCGGTCAAGCGCGCCGGCGCGGCGCACTACACCACGTACCACATCGTCGGATGGCGGGCCCGCCGCGGCGGCGATGCCTTGGTCACCAGCGAAGTCGATGCCCCGGACGTTCAATGGTTCGGCGCCGATCCGCAGTTGCTGGCGGACCATCGCGGCGCCCATGCAGAGGCGTTGATCGACCAGATCGAAACTGCAGTGGCGGCTTATCCCTGGCGCGACTCGTACCGGCTCTGGCCCGGCCCCAACAGCAACACGTTCGTGGCCTGGGTGGCTCGCCAAGTGCCTGGCCTGCGCCTGGACCTGCCGCCCACCGCCATCGGCAAGGACTACCTCGGACCGACCACCTTCATCGACCATGCACCCAGCGGCACCGGCTGGCAACTGTCCTTGCTGGGCCTGGCCGGCGTCACGGTGGCACGCGACGAGGGCCTGGAACTCAATCTTCTGGGCCTGGCGTTCGGCATCGACGTCGACGACATGACGCTGCGGGTGCCGGGCTTCGGCAGGGTGCCCCAGCCGCGGACGACGCCGCTTCTCGAGCCTGAAGGCTGAAACCGCTCTGAAACGGCAGCCGGCCGAGACGGCGTTCGACCGATACGCGCCCCTCCCCCCAGGAAAACCCGCACAGAAAAATCCCGAATCTTGCCTACATTGCTTGTATGCAAGATGAATCGCGTCTTGCATGCAACCCTCACCACGGAGATTCGAGGATGCCCAAGTTCGCAAAATCCCTCTTCGGTCAGGTCGTCATCGCGCTGGTTCTGGGCGTGATGGCGGGCCTGTTCTTCCCCGAGTTCGCCGCCAAGCTCAAGCCGCTGGGCGACGGATTCATCAAGCTGATCAAGATGATCATCCCGGTGCTGGTCTTCTGCGTGGTGGTGCATGGCATCGCCGGCGCAGGCGACCTGAAGCGCGTGGGGCGCGTCGGCGTGAAGTCGCTGATCTACTTCGAGGTGCTCACCACCGTCGCGCTGGCCATGGGCCTGGTGCTGGCCTTCGTGTTCAAGCCCGGCGTAGGCATGAACGTCGACCCCGGCACGCTCGACGCCTCGGCCATGAGCGCCTACGCCTCCAACGCCGACAAGCTGACCAGCGGCGGCACGGTCGAGTTCTTGATGAAGCTGATCCCGACCACGGTGGTCAACGCCTTCGCGACCGGCGACGTGCTGCAGGTGCTGCTGTTCGCAGTGCTGTTCGGCTGTGCACTGGCGCTGCTGGGCGACCGCGGCAAGCCGGTGGCCGTGGTCATCGACGCGATGTCGCTGGTGCTGTTCAAGATCATGGGCATCATCATCAAGCTGGCACCGCTGGGCGTGCTGGGCGCCATCGCCTTCACGGTGGGCAAGTACGGCATCGGCTCGCTCAAGCAGCTGGGCATGCTGGTGGCGCTGTTCTACGTGTCGGTGCTCATCTTCGTGTTCGTGGTGCTGGGCTTCGTCATGAAGCTCTCGGGCTTCAGCCTGATCAAGCTGCTGCGCTACCTGCGCGAAGAGCTGACCATCGTCTTCGCCACCACCTCGTCCGACAGCGTGCTGCCGCAGATCATGGCCAAGCTGCGCAACATGGGCATCCGCGATTCGACGGTGGGCCTGGTGATCCCGACCGGCTACTCCTTCAACCTCGACGCCTTCTCGATCTACATCACGCTGGCGGCCGTGTTCATCGCGCAGGCGACCAACACGCCGATCACGATGTCGGACCTGCTGACCATCCTGGCGATCGCGCTGGTCACCTCAAAGGGCGCGCACGGCGTGCCGGGATCGGCCATCGTGGTGCTGGCCGCCACGCTGCATGCGATTCCGGCCATTCCCGCGATCGGGCTGGTGCTGGTGCTGTCGGTCGACTGGTTCATGGGCATCGCCCGCGCACTGGGCAACCTGATCGGCAACTGCGTGGCCACCGTCGCCATCGCAGCCTGGGAAGGCGACATCGACCGCGAGCGGGCCCATGCGGTGTTGAACGGCACCCACTCGCCCGAAGACGAGCCGCTGGCAGAGCCGGATTCGCCGGTGGCCGCCGCCCACGCGACGCGCACGGCCCATCCGGCACACTAACGGGCTTTAGCCCCATGCCCGAAGTCACCCCCACCACCATCGCCGAGCGCGTGGTCGAAGCCATCCTCGCGCAGAAGCTCGCCCCCGGCGAGCGGCTCGGCGAACAGCAGCTGGCCGAGAACTTCGGCGTGAGCCGCACCATGGTGCGCGAGGCGCTGATGCAGCTGCAGGCGCGGGGCTTCGTGGCGGTGCAGTCGCGGCGCGGCTGGTTCGTGGTGGAGCCCTCGGCCGAGGAAGCGCGCG
>NZ_LYVO01000062.1 GCF_001984055.1 Variovorax sp. KK3 | reverse complement strand
GCGAAGCGGAGGCCGCCACAGTGAAGCGATGCCGGCACACCCGCAGCCGCCTTTGCAGCGCGCTATTTGCTATCTGCCACCTCGACACCCAACGTCAATCCCAAACAGGCGCAAGCGATTCCGGACTCGCAAGACGCTCCCCCCGATCCAACACAGCGATGCGCGCCATCTGATCGTCCGTCAGCCGCAGCGACCGAGCAGCAAGATTGCCTTCCAGATTCGCCCGCTTCGTCGACGAAGGAATCACCGCGAAGCCCTGCTGCATCGCCCATGCCAGCACCACCTGCGCCGGCGTCGCGCCGAGGTCGTTGGCGATGGCCTGCACCACCGGCTCCTGCAGCGCCTTGCCGTAGCCCAGGGTCATGTAGGACGTGGTGTGGATGCCGCACTTCGCGTTGAATGCTGCCACCTTGCGGTTCTGCAACGCAGGGTGCAGCTCGATCTGGTGCGAGGCGATGCGCTCGGCGCCGACGGCGTCGATGACCTCCTGCAGCAGCGCCGTGTTGAAGTTCGACACACCGATGCGCTGGGTCAGGCCTTGGTCCTGCGCCGCCGCCAGCGCACCCATGTATTCGGCTACCGGCACCGCGCCGTGCGGCGACGGCCAGTGGATGAGCGTCATGTCCACCTGCTCGGTGCGCAGCTTCTTCAGGCTCTCCTTCAGGCTGGCGGCGAGCTTGTCGCTGGCGAAGTTGTCGATCCAGATCTTGGTGGTGATGAAGACCTCGTCGCGCGGCACGCCGCTTTCGGCGATCGCCTGGCCGACCTCTGCCTCGTTGCCGTAGATCTGTGCGGTGTCGATGAGCCGGTAGCCGAGCGACAGGCCCGTCTTGACGGAATCGATGACGACCTGCCCCTTCAAGCGGAAGGTGCCGAGGCCGAGTGCGGGAATGGGGTTGTTGCTGTTCATGATGTTTGACGGAAGTGGAAAGTTGAAACGAGAAGCCGCTCAGTGCCCGACCGGCACCGGCCCGCCGGCCCGCACCGGAATGCCGGCGCGCCTGTCCAGCGTACCGCTCCATTGCGTCAACGCCAACGACACCAGCACCACCACCGCGCCGATCCAGGGTGTGTGCATCAAGCCCAGGTGCGTGACGATCAGGCCGCCCGCCCAGGCTGCGCCGGCGATGCCGAGGTTGAAGGCCGCGATGTTCAGTCCCGAAGCCACGTCGACTGCCTGCGGCGTGTAGCGCTCGGCCTGCTTGACCACGTAGACCTGCAGCCCCGGCACGTTGCCGAAGGCGACCGCACCCCACAGCAGCACCGTGACCACGGCGAGCCAAGGATGCGGCGCCGTGAAGTTGAACAGCAGCAGCACCGCGGCCAGCAGCGCGAAGATGATCCGCAGCGCCGGAATGGGCCCGTGCCGGTCGGCCAGCTTGCCGCCCCAGATGTTGCCCACCGCGACCGACACGCCGTATACCAGCATCACCCAACCCACGGCACCGGCCGAGAAACCCGAGACCTCCTGCAGGATCGGCGCGAGGAAAGTGAAGGGAATGAACGAGCCGCCGTAGCCGATGGCCGTCTTCGCATACACCAGCAGCAGCCGCGGCTCGGCCAGCACCTTGGCCTGCTGCGCCAGCGAGGCCGGCGGCGCATGGCGGATGTCGCCGGGCACGAAGATCCAGCTGCCGATGAAGGCGATCACGCCCAGCGCCGACACCGCGAGGAAAGTCTCGCGCCAGCCGAAGTGCTGGCCGATGAAGGTGCCCAGCGGCACGCCCGTCACCAGCGCCACCGTGAGGCCGGTGAACATGATCGCGATGGCGCTCGCGGCCTTCTCCTTCGGCACCAGGCCGGTGGCGATGGTGGAGCCGATGGAGAAGAACACGCCGTGGGCCAGGCCCGTGAGCACGCGCGCCACGATCAGCGATTCATAGCCCGGCGCCTGCCAGGCCAGCAGGTTGCCGGCCGTGAACAGCGCCATCAGGCCGAGCAGCAGCGCCTTGCGCGGCAGGCGGCCCGTCAAGGCGGTGAGCACGGGCGCGCCGATGGCGACGCCGAGCGCATACAGGCTGACCAGCAGGCCGGCCGACGGCAGACCGACGCCGAGGTCCGTGGCGACGGTGGGGATGAGGCCGACGATCACGAACTCCGTCGTGCCGATGGCGAATGCGCTGAGGGTCAGCGCGAGCAAGGCAATGGGCATGGAACACTCCTGTGGGAATGGGCAGGAGTGTGCGGCGGGGTCGTTTGCAGAAAAACCCGCTATTCCTCATAAGATATTTGATCCAGAATCAACAATCAGCCGCGTGCCGACAGCCCCGATGAAGACCACGCTCGACGAACTGCAGGCCTTCACCGCGGTGGTCGACACCGGCTCGATCACGGCGGCGGCCGAGCGCCTGGGCCAGACGGTGTCGGGCATCAGCCGCGCGCTGAGCCGGCTCGAGAAGAAGCTGGGGACCACGCTGCTGCGCAGGACCACCCGCCGCATCGAACTCACCGAGGAAGGCCAGGCCTTCCTGACGCATGCCCGCGCCATCTTGGATGCCATCGACACGGCAGAGGAGCAGATGGGCTTGCGCCGCCAGCAGCCGGCCGGGCGCCTGCGCGTGAACGCCGCCACGCCGTTCATGCTGCATGCGATCGTGCCGCTTGTGCCGGCCTTCCGCGTCGCCTACTCGCAGATCGAGCTGGAACTCGACACCGACGAGCTCAACATCGACCTGCTGGAGCGCCGGACCGACGTCGCGATCCGCATCGGCGCGCTGAGCGACTCCACGCTGCATGCGCGCCCCCTCGGCACCAGCCGCGTCCGCGTGCTGGCCAGCCCGGCTTACCTCGAGCAGCATGGCCGGCCGCGCTCGGTGGCGGGCCTGTCGAAGCACCTGCTGCTGGGCTTCACCCAGCCCGAGTCGCTCAACCGATGGCCGCTGCGCGGGCCGCATGGCGACGAATGGCCGATCAAGCCCGCCGTCACCGCATCGAGCGGCGAGACGCTGCGCCGGCTGGCGCTGGAGGGTGCCGGCATCGTCTGCCTGTCGGACTTCATGACCGCCGGCGATCGCGGACGCGGTGACCTGGTCCAGCTGCTGGCGCGCGATACGGTGGAGGTGCGGCAGTCGATCAACGCGGTGTACTACCGCAACACCGCGCTGGCCGCACGGGTCACCTGCTTCCTGGATTTCATCGCGGCGCGACTCGGCGCCGGCGACCGGGCCTGGATCGATGGCTGAGGCCTGCAGCGCGTCGGAGCGAAGCGCACGCTGGCCGTCGGGCGAAATGCCGACACGTGCTCAGGCACCGACCGCACAGGCGGACCCGCGGCCAATGAAGGCAAAATCCGCCCAGCACCACGAGACACCCGACGCATGAAGATCGCCACCTGGAACGTCAACTCCCTCACCGCCCGCCTGCAGCACGTGCTGGACTGGCTCATCGCCAACCCCGTCGACGTGCTGTGCCTGCAGGAGCTCAAGATGAGCGACGACAAGTTCCCGCTGGAGGTGCTGCAGTCGGCCGGCTACCACGCGGCGGTGTTCGGCCAGAAGACCTACAACGGCGTCGCGATCCTGAGCCTCGCACCCGGGCGCGACGTGGCGAAGAACATCGGCGGTTTCGCGGACGACCATTCACGCGTGATCAGCGCCACGATCGACACGCCCTCGGGGCCGCTGCGCGTGGTCAACGGCTACTTCGTCAACGGACAGGCGCCCGGCAGTGACAAGTTCGCCTACAAGATGAGCTGGCTGAGCGCGCTGCGCGAGTGGCTGCGCCAGGAAATGGCGACGCATCCGCGGCTGGTGCTGCTGGGCGACTTCAACATCACGCCGGAAGACCGCGACAGCTTCGACCCTGTGGGCCTGGCCGAAACCATCCATCACACGACCGAAGAGCGTGAGCACTTCAAGGCGTTGCTGGGCCTGGGCCTGGTCGATGCGTTCCGCCTCTTCGAGCAGCCCGAGAAGAGCTATTCATGGTGGGACTACCGCATGTTGGGCTACCAGAAAAACCGTGGCCTGCGCATCGACCACATCCTGCTGAGCGAGCCGCTGAAGCCGCTGGCCAAGGGCTGCGTCATCGACCGCGTGCCGCGCAAATGGGAGAAGCCCAGTGACCATGCCCCCGTGATCCTGGAGCTCGACGCATGAACTTCGCATTCAAGACTCTTCTTCTCGCGACAGTCCTCGGTCTGGCCGGCTGTTCCATCTTCAAGCAGGACACGCCTGCCGGCCCGGCCTCGTCGGCGAGCGCAGAGGGGCCCGCCGACGAAGTGGCCAAGCCTTCTGCCGAAGTGCCGACCACACGCCTCATCACCGCGCAGACACCGGCCGTGCGCGCCTACCGCAAGATCGGCGCGCAGCACATCTACAAGGCCTATCCGAAGCGCATCTACAAGGGCAAGATCCCGCCGCTGGTCTACGCGGTGGTGGTGACCGAAACCGACATCGACAGCACGGGCAAGGTGACGGGCGTGTACTTCTCGCGCACGCCCAGCCACGCGCCCGAGGTGAGCGGCATGATCGCGCAGCTGATCAAGGACGCGTCGCCGTTGCCGAACCCCGGCAAGCTCGGAGGCCACACCTATGTCGACACCTGGCTTTGGGACCGCAGCGGCAACTTCCAGCTCGACACGCTGACATTGGGCCAGCGCAGCCGCTGAGCGCAGCGCCGTCGGCGCCGCTCCCGCCTCGCTCTACTCCAGGCCGAGTTCCTGGATCTTGCGGGTGATGGTGTTGCGGCCGATGCCGAGCTTCTGCGCCGCCTCGATGCGGCGGCCGCGCGTGTTGGCCAGCGCCGTGAGGATGAGGCGCGACTCGAAGCGGCGCGTGAGCGTGTCCCACACGTCGTGGCGGCCCGCGGCGAGCAAGGTCTGCGCCTCCATCTCGAGGCCGCTTTCCCACGCCGACGACGAAGCAGCCGCGACAGTGCCCGGCACCGCGGGCGGTGCCGAGGCCGAAGCGGCCACCGCCTCGTGCTCGTCGCTCCCCTGCGCGGTGGCGCCTGCGATCACGGCGGGCACTTCGGCAGGCGTTGCCACCATGACCTCGGGCGGCAAGTCCTTCGCTTCGATCAATTGCGCCGGCGCCATCACGGTCAGCCAATGGCAGATGTTCTCCAGTTGGCGAACATTGCCGGGAAAGGCGAAGACCGAAAGCTGCGCGAGCGCCGCATCCGAGATGCGTTTGGGCTCCACGCCCAGCTGCTTGGCGCTCTGCTGCAGGAAGTGGCGCGTGAGCGCGGGCACGTCTTCGCCGCGCTCGCGCAGCGCGGGCAGACGCAGACGGATCACGTTGAGCCGGTGGAACAGGTCTTCGCGGAAGCCGCCCTGCTTCACGCGCTGCTCCAGGTCCTGGTGGGTCGCGGCGATGACGCGCACGTTGGCCTTCACCGAGTTGTGGCCGCCCACGCGATAGAAATGCCCGTCGCTCAGCACGCGCAGCAGGCGCGTCTGCAAATCGAAAGGCATGTCGCCGATTTCGTCGAGGAAGAGCGTGCCGCCCTCGGCCTGTTCGAAGCGGCCGCGACGCATGGTCTGCGCGCCGGTGAAGGCACCGCGCTCGTGGCCGAAGAGTTCGCTTTCGAGCAGGTCTTTCGGAATCGCCGCGGTGTTGATGGCCACGAAGGGGCCGCTGGCGCGCGGCGAGTGCTTGTGCAGCGCACGCGCGACGAGTTCCTTGCCGCTGCCGGACTCGCCGGTGATGAGCACGGTCACGTTGCTTTGCGACAGACGACCGATGGCGCGAAAGACATCCTGCATGGCAGGTGCCTGGCCCAGCATCTCGGGCGTGGCGGCCATGCGCTCTTCGGCCACCTCTTCGCGCTGGCTCTCGTCGACGGCGCGGCGAATCAGCTCGACCGCGCGCGGCAGATCGAAAGGCTTGGGCAGGTATTCGAAGGCGCCGCCCTGGAAGGCCGAGACGGCACTGTCGAGGTCGGAGAAGGCCGTCATGATGATGACCGGCAGGCCGGGGTGCTTGGCCTTGATCTTGTCGAGCAGGTCGAGCCCCGAACCACCCGGCATGCGGATGTCGCTCACCAGCACCTGCGGGCCCTGCGACTCGTCGTCGGCCGCCAGCTCGAGTGCAGCGAGCACCTCGCGCGTGTTCGTGAAGCTGCGCGTGGGCAGGTCTTCGCGCAGCAAGGCTTTTTCCAACACGAAGCGGATCGATTGGTCGTCATCCACTATCCAGATCGGCTTCATGCAGTTCCTTCTTCCCTGTCCTAAGGCAACGGTATCAATATCTTGAAATCGGTCCGGCCCGGAACACTGTCGCACTCGATCACGCCGTGGTGTTGTTGTACGAAAGTTTGCGCCAGCGTCAAACCAAGGCCTGTTCCGCCTTCTCTGCCCGACACCAGCGGGTAAAAGATGCGGTCCTTGATCGCGTCCGGCACGCCCGGTCCATTGTCGATGACATGCAATTCCAGTGCCAGTCGGTACCACTGCTTGTTGAAGATCACCTGTCGCGCGACGCGTGTCTTGAGCGTGATGCTCGCATCGCCTGCAGCGCGTCGCTCACCGAGTGCCTGCGCTGCGTTGTGAACGATGTTGAGCGTGGCCTGGATGAGTTGCTCGCGGTCGCCGCGAAACTCGGGGATCGATACGTCGAAGTCGCGCTCGATGTGCAGGTCGCGCGGGAACTCGGCGAGGATGACCGATCGCACGCGTTCGCACACCTCATGGATGTTGACGTCGCCCACCACGTGCGGCCGGCGGTGCGGCGCGAGCAGCCGATCGACCAATGTCTGCAGTCGATCGGCCTCGTGGATGATGACCTGCGTGTACTCGATCAGGTCGCGCGACTCGACTTCCATCTGCAGCAACTGCGCGGCGCCACGAATGCCGCCCAACGGGTTCTTGATCTCATGCGCGAGATTGCGGATCAGCTCCTTGTTGGCCTGCGCCTGGCCGAGCAGACGCTCTTCGCGGTCTTGCCGCGCCTGCTGCTCGAGCGGCGACATCTCGATGATCAACTCACCGGCCTTGTCGCCTTGCGCGAGCGTCACCTGCACCGGCATCAGATCGTGGTTCACGCGACGCAGCAAGGCCTCGTAGCGCAGCGTGGCGAAGTCGTTGCTGCGGGCGCCATCGATGGCCGTGCGCAGCACCTGGGGTTCATTGAAGCAGGCCGAGAATTGCGAGCCTTCGAGCGTGCGGCGCGATGTGCCGAGGGCGTCCTCGAGCCCGGCATTGGCGAAGAGCACCGAGCCATCGGTGCGGATCACCGCGATCAGTGTGGAGAGAAGGTCGAAGGCCTGGAAGCGCTTGGCGGCGGACGCGGGTTTGCCGAATGCCATCAACGCGAGGCCGGCAGGCGACCGATCTCGCGGCGGATGCCCGCGATGTCGCTCTCGTTGCGCGTGATCTCGGCCTTCATGTCGGCCACGCGGTCCAGGTACTTCTGATAGTTGCGTGCCTCGCTGCCCTGCTTCTCGGGCTCGCCGTTGTTGTAGTCCTTGAGCAGCTGGGCCTGGCGCTCCTCGGCCTTGCGGAGTTCGGTCTCGAGTACCGAGCGGGCTTCGCCATCGCGGGCACGCTGGTCGACGCTCTCGACCCGCGGGCTGCCGGCCGGCGAGCCGCCGCTCGGCGCCCGCACGGCTGGCGATGTGCCACCCGACGCGGCTGCCGCCACGGGCCGGCTACCCTGGACGACGGTGACGTTGCCGCCTTCCATGACCTTGCAGCCGCGCTGCTGCGCGAGCGTCGCGTTGTTCGTGTATTCGTTGCCGCAGCGCCAGACGCGCTCCTGCGCCTGGACCTGCATATGGATGCCGGCCGCCGCTGCGGCGGCCAACAGGAGAGCCGAAGAGGTCTTCATGATCGTCGAGTGCAAAGTGGGCAAGCAGCGGGCATTTTCGTGCAATTCGATGCGGCTGCCGTGCCGTGGGTTCCGCCCATGAAAAAAGGACGGCGAGAGCCGTCCTTTTCTCACGCGGACGCCCCTTGCGGGGCGATCGCCTTACAGCGAGTAGTACATGTCGAACTCGACCGGGTGCGTGGCCATGCGGAAGCGCGTGACTTCCTGCATCTTCAGGTCGATGTAGGCATCGATATACGCATCGGTGAACACGCCGCCCTTGGTCAGGAACGCGCGGTCCTGATCGAGGTACTCGAGTGCTTGATCGAGGCTGTGGCACACGGTCGGGATCAGCGCGTCTTCTTCCGGCGGCAGGTGGTACAGGTCCTTGCTCGCGGCTTCGCCCGGGTGGATCTTGTTCTCGACGCCATCGAGGCCGGCCATCAGCAGCGCGGCGAAGCCCAGGTACGGGTTCATCAGCGGATCGGGGAAGCGCGCCTCGACACGGCGGCCCTTCGGGTTGGCCACGAACGGGATGCGGATCGAGGCCGAGCGGTTCTTGGCCGAGTAGGCCAGCTTCACCGGGGCTTCGAAGCCGGGCACCAGGCGCTTGTAGCTGTTGGTACCGGGGTTCGTGATCGCGTTCAGAGCACGGGCGTGCTTGATGATGCCGCCGATGTAGTGCAGCGCGAAGTCGCTGAGACCCGCGTAGCCGTCGCCGGCGAACAGGTTCTTGCCGTCCTTCCAGACCGACTGGTGCACGTGCATACCGGAGCCGTTGTCGCCGACGATGGGCTTGGGCATGAAGGTGGCGGTCTTGCCGTAGGCATGGGCCACGTTGTGGATCACGTACTTCTGCAGCTGGACCCAGTCGGCGCGCTGGATCAGCGTGCTGAACTTGGTGCCGAGTTCCATCTGGCCCGCGTTGGCGACTTCGTGGTGATGCACTTCGACCGGGATGCCCAGCGACTCGAGCACCAGGCACATTTCGGAGCGCATGTCCTGAAAGCTGTCGACCGGCGGAACCGGGAAGTAGCCGCCCTTGACGGCCGGGCGGTGGCCCGTGTTGCCGTGCTCGAATTCCTTGCCGGTGTTCCACGAGGCTTCTTCGGACTCGATCTTGACGAAGCAGCCCGACATGTCGTTCTGCCAGCGCACGCCGTCGAACACGAAGAACTCGGGTTCCGGTCCGAAGTAGGCCGTGTCGCCCAGGCCGGAGGCCTTCATGTAGGCCTCGGCGCGCTTGGCCAGCGAACGCGGATCGCGCTCGTAGGGCTTGCCGTCGGCGGGGTCGACCACGTCGCAGGTCAGGATGAGGGTCGTTTCCTCGAAGAAGGGGTCGATGTTGGCCGTGTTCGGGTCGGGCATGAGCTGCATGTCCGATGCTTCGATGCCCTTCCAACCGGCGATCGAGGAGCCATCGAACGCATGACCGTCGGTGAACTTGCCTTCGTCGAAGGCCGAGACGGGCACGGTGACGTGCTGTTCTTTGCCGCGGGTGTCGGTGAATCGGAAGTCGACGAACTTGACCTCGTTTTCCTTGACGAGCTTGAGTACATCGGCGACGGTCTTAGCCATCAGGCTTCTCCTTGGATCGGTAGTGGTTGGAAATTAGCGAAAGGCTGGAATGCAGGTTCCATGCCATTGTCAGGGGCATGGCGAGGGGCACGACCCCCTACCGGAACCCCAAAATCAGGCGAGTTGTAACTAAATTGGTGCGCATTCGGTCACCGCACCAATTCGGGGCCCAGCTTCACACCAAATGCGTGCAAGCCCTCCAACAGCTGTTGATAGGCCCCATCGACAGCGCTGGCGTCGCCCTTGACGCCGAGTTCGATGTGACGCCCATGCTCGGCGTGGTCGACGCTCGGCAGGCTGAACACCTTGATGCCGGCGTGCGTGCGCTCGATGGTTTCCATCAGCGGCGTGAGCGTGGCTTCCATCGCGCCGTAGACGATGATCGACTTCTCTATCGCGCGGCCGCGTGCGAAGAACTCGCCATAGCGCGCGTCGAGCACCGATTCGATCATCGGCCAGGCCATGACCGGGAAGCCCGGGACGAAATGCACGTCGCCCACGCTGAAGCCCGGGATCTTGTTGTACGGGTTGCGGATGATGTTGGCGCCGAGCGGGAAGACACCCATGTTCAGCCGGTGCACGTTGTCGGGCCGGTCGGGTTCGTAGGGAATGCCCTGTTCGCGCGCCGTGTCCTGCATGCGCTCGCGGATCAGCACCTCGGCCTCCGGGTGCAAGGCCAGCGGTACACCCAGCGCCGCGGCAGCGCATTGGCGCGTGTGGTCGTCGGGCGTGGCGCCGATGCCGCCCGTGGAGAACACCACGTCGCCCGAAGCGAAGGCGCGGCCCAGCGCCGCCGTGATGCGCGCCGGCTCGTCGCCCACGTACTCGGCCCAGGCGAGTGGGAGGCCGCGCGCCGCGAGCAGCTCGATCACCTTGGGCATGTGCTTGTCGGTGCGCTTGCCCGAAAGGATTTCGTCGCCGACGATGATGAGGCCGAAGGAACGGGTCATAGAACAATCTCCGCGCTACGCGCTCCGGTATTTGCCTTGGGGACGGCCCGGCGGCTCATGAGAGTACCTTCGCCTTCGGCTGCGGTATTCGCCTTGGGAGCGGCCGAGCGGCTCATGAGAGAACCTTCGCCTTCGGCTGCGGTATTCGCCTTGGGAGCGGCCCGGCGGCTCATGGCGCCCCCCATTGGGTTGCGACCGCGCGGGCATCCGCCGCGTCGGCCGACGATGTTGATACGGCTGCCGCCGCGCGCTGCGCCCGCAGCTGCGCGAGGGCTTCCAGGCAGTAGTGCGCGAACCAGAGCGCCGAGAAGGCGAACACCAGCGTATAGATCCAGATGGCCAGCGGCACCAGCACGAGGAAGGCAGCGGCGAAGAGCAGCCCCGACGCCCAGACGATGCTGGGCGCCGCCCCCAGATAGCCACACAGCACGCCCACGCCGAGCAGCGGCAGGCGATGGGCACGCAGCAGCGCCGTGCGCTCCTCGGGGCTGGCATGTTCGGAGAGGGCGTCGAAGCTCATCACGCGATAGGTGAGCCAGCCCCAGATCAAGGGCGGCAGCACGAGCACCAGCGGCGGGATGAGCCACAGCGGCATCGACACCACCAGGGCGAGCAACGCGAGCACGGTGAGGCCGAGCGACCGCATCATGCTGCCGAAGAACGAGGCGCCCTTCTTCTGCTCGAGCGCCGGGAAGCGGCGCTCTGCCACCAGGCGCGTGAGCGGCGGTGCCATGAGGCCGGCGACGATCAGCAGCGACACCACCACGATGACGGGCGTGGCGGCCACCACCACCACCATCGGTGCTAGCACCGCCGTGACGTCGCCCGAGAACAGGCGCCCGAGCCAGGCCCAGAAGCTGGCGATCAAGGGCCAGGCGTCCAGCGCCTCGCGCGTCCAGGCCACGCTGGCGTCCCAGTAGAAGTAGCCGTAGAGCGCCGCCAGCACCACCATCAGCCCCAGGGGCAGGAAGGACAGGATGATCACCCGCGGGTGCATGCAGTAGGCGACCGAACGCCAGAAGGAATCGAGGAGGAGACGCATCGGACGCCGAGGATAACGCCAGCGCGTGACCTCGGGCTCAGGCGCGGCCAGCCATCCGCTTCAGGCCGAGCCACTGCTGGGCCCAGAAGCCGCGTCCGTAGTCGCGAAGGCGGCCGCCGGCGTCGGGCTCGACCTGGTCGCGGATGCCCGTCGGATCGAAGCGGTTGCCGAAGTCGACCGTGCGAAAGAGCATGTCCCACCAGGGCAGCAGCACGCCGAAGTTGTGGCCGCCGAGTGTGCGCGGGCCATGCGATTCGTGGCCGATGCCGATGCTGTGGTGCAGGCGGTGAAAGCGCGGGCTGATCCACAGCCGCTCGCCGACCGCGCCGAAATGCAGCCGCAGGTTGGCGTGTTGCAGGCTCTCGCTGAGCTGGGTGAAGGCGACGATGGCGATGAACTGGCCCGGCGCCACGCCGATCAGCTGCGCCACCACGACGATGATGGTGTCGTGAATCACGTCGTCGAGCAGGTGGTTGCGGTTGTCGCTCCACATGGTCATCTGCCGCTGCGAGTGATGCAGCGAGTGCAGGCCCCACCACCAGTTGAACCGGTGCTGCCCGCGGTGGATGAGGTATTCGACGAAGTCCAGCACGACCAGGTAGACGGCGAACGCGACCCAGGGCACATCGGTGACGCCCGGCCAGAGCTGGTCGAGGTGCAGCGAGCCCCAGCCCGCCGCACGGACGGCGCCGAGCGCCTCGTCGAACAGCGGAATCAGCGCGAAAAACATCGCCAGCCGGAACAGCCCCAGCCGATGGATCAACGTGTAGAGGATGTCGACGCGGATGGCGCGGCGATCGTTGACCGGCTCGACCGGCCGCCAGCGCTGCAAGGGGCCGATGACTGCCACCAGCACGGCGATCTGGATCAGGCCGACCAGCAGCCAGCCAGTGGCGTCGAAGGCGTCCTCGACCCAGCCGCCCAGCCCGACGCCGTAGACCAGCGGCTGCACCGCGGCCTCGAACAGCCACTGCTGCGCGTTGGAGAAAAGATCGGTCAGCCAGTCCATCGACACGCCTTGCACGGCTCAGGGATGCGCGGCGATCCAGTCACGATACGCCGGATGCTGGCGCAAGGTCTGGAAGCAGAAGCCGCGGGCCTTTAGACCGACGATCAGCGGCTCCAGCGCGGCCGGCGCCCAGGGGTCCTTGCGCGACCAGATGCCCAGGTGCGCCAGCAGGATGTCGCCGGCCTGGATGCGCGCCAGCGCCTGCTCGAGCAGCTTCTCGTTGCTGAATTTCTCGCTCGGCAGCTCGTCGCCCAGGAAGCCGGCCGGCGCCCAGCCGACGTGGGCATAACCGCAGCCCTTGGCGGCCTCCAGCAGCCGCGGCGAGGTCTTGCCGCCTGGCGCCCTGAACAGCGGCAGCGGCTTCTTGCCCGTGATGAGCTGCAGCCGCTCAGAAGATTTGGCGACGTCGGCGCAGTACTGCGCGGCATCCCAGGTGAACTGCCGGCCAGCGAAGGCGCCGGCCGAGGGCTGGATGCGGAAGCGCGGCTCGGTGCCCTGGATGTCTCCGCGCCAATAGGCGTGGTCGTAGGTGTGGGAAGCGAATTCGTGGCCCTCGGCCGCCCTCGCCTTCCACCAGGGCGCCCAGTGGTTGTCCAGGCTGTCGCCATCGGTCTGCGTCCGCTCCGCCGCGGCGAAGAAGGTGACGCGGACGTCCTGGCGCTTGAGCACCTCGGCCACCAGCGGCGCGATGCCCATGTGGCCGGTGTCGAAGGTCAGGTAGACGGGCTTGGGGCACGCCACCTGGGCCCAGGCATCAGCACCTGTCGCCATGGCCAAGGCAAGGAGGACAGCAAGTCCTCCGAAGCCTGTTCGGGAAACACCGCGGAACCGGCTTTGCCGGGCCGCTGGTGTTGCCCCCGGTGAGGGGGTTGGCGGAGCGACACGAAGTGCGCGCAGCCTGGGGGAGAGCTCATCTCTTTGCATGGTCGAGGGTCCAGACGCCGTGCGGCGAGCGCCCCACTGCCACCTGCCGCACGACCTTGCGGCCGGCCAGGTCGACCACGGAGAGCTTCTTGGCCCAGCGCGACGTGACGAGCAGCATCTTGCCGTCGGCCGACACGTCCATGCAGTCGGGGCCGCCGGGGACCGGGTAGGTTTCGCTGACCTGCAGGGTCTGCAGGTCGATGCGGGAGATGCTGTTGGCGACGCGGTTGCTGACGAACACGCTGCGGCCATCGCCGGCCGAGCGGAAGGCATGGGCGCCCTTGCCGGTCAGGATTTTGCCGACGGCCTTGGGCTCGGGCCCGGCCACGTCGAAGACCTGCACGCCGTCGCTGCCGGTCAGGCCCACCAGCAGCGTCTTGCCGTCGTGGATGCCAAAGATGTCGGCCGGCATGGGCCCGGTGGGCGTGCGCCAGCGAATGGCCTGGGTGGCCAGGTCGACCGCGATCAGTTCGTCGCTGTCCTGCATGGTGACGTAGGCCGTGGTGCTGCGGCCATCGATCCAGATGTGGCTCGGCGTCTTGCCCGTGGGAATGCGCTTGGCCAGGCGCGGCTCCTTGCCGTCCCAGCGGTAGATGTCGACGTGGTTGAGCCGGTTGCCGGCGGTCACGAACCACTTCATGTCGGGCGAGAAACGCAGGTGGTACGGGTCGATGATGCCGT
The DNA here is from genome assembly GCF_001984055.1 of Variovorax sp. KK3. Lineage (GTDB taxonomy): Bacteria > Pseudomonadota > Gammaproteobacteria > Burkholderiales > Burkholderiaceae_C > Variovorax. The sequence continues at coordinate 30,158 of NZ_LYVO01000062.1, read as the reverse complement.
AGACCACCCGTTGCACCTCGGCCGTGCGGGGGTTCAGGAAGGTCAGCGAGTCGCCGGCCGAGTTGGCGACGATCAGCGATTGCTCGTCGGGCGTCAGGTAGAGGTGGTGCGGTTCCTTGCCCGTGGGGATGCGCTGCTTTTCGGTCCAGCTGACCGGATCGACCACGCTGACCGTGGCGTCGAGCGAATTGAGAACGAAGACCGGCGGGGGCTCGGCGGCCAGCGCGGGCTGCACCGCGCAGGCAAACAAAAAGGCCGCGATGCGGCCCGGCACGGAAGACTTGAAGCGCAAGGGAGAGTTCCGAAAGAAGGCGTGGCGATCTTAACGATCAATCCTGCTTTATGGCTGACCGGCGCGCGCGTTCCGCAGGGCATCGACCTGGGCCGGCTCCAGCCAGCGCCACTGGCCGGGAGCAAGATCGTCCGGCAGCGCCAGCGGACCGATGCTGGAGCGATGCAGGGTTTCCACCCGGTTCCCGACCGCGGCCAGCATGCGCTTGACCTGGTGGTACTTGCCCTCGGTCAACGTCAGCCGCATCGCCGAGGGGCCCGTCGCTTCGCAGGCTGCGGCACGCACCGGCTTCGGATCGTCGTCGAGCACCACCCCGGCCAGCAGCCGATCGACCTGGCCCTGCGTGACCGCGTGCTTGGCGCCGATCTCGTAGACCTTGGGCACGTGGTGTCGCGGCGAACCCATCCGGTGGATGAACTGGCCGTCATCGGTGAGCAGCAGCAGCCCCGTGGTGTCCTGGTCGAGCCGGCCGATGGCCTGCACGCCCTGTACCGCGCCCTTGTTGGGGCGCTGGCGCAGGGGCGCCGGCAGCAGCGTGTAGATGCTCGGGTAGGTCGACGGCTTCTGCGAACACTCGGTGCCGGCCGGCTTGTGCAGCATCAGGTAGGCCTTGTCGTGGTAGCCCCACTCCGTGCCCTGGACCGTGAAGCGCAGGCCTTGCACTTCGAAGCCGGCGCCGGGGTCGTCGACGACATGGCCTTCCACCCGAACGAAGCCCTGCTGGATGAGCCCGGCGCAGACGCGCCGGGTGCCGAAGCCCTGGGTGTAGAGGATGTCCTCGATGCGCATCAATAGCCGAGCGCCAGACCGCTGTTGCGCCGCGGGTCGTTGGCGCCGTAGAAGCGGTTCTTGCCCACCGGCTTGCCACCCATCGAGGGCGCGCCGACGATGATGGCCGCCAGGTGGTTGGCCGGCTGCGGCACGCCCAGGTTGTGCCCCATGTCGGTCAGGAGCTTGCGCGTGTCGGGGCTCAGCGCGAAGGTCTCGACGTTGGTCACGTCGGGCAGCCACTGCTGGTGGAAACGCGGGGCGTCCACGGCCTCTTGCACGTTCATGCCGTAGTCCACCACGTTGAGGATGGTGTGGAGCACGGCCGTGATGATGCGGCTGCCGCCGGGGGTTCCGACCACGAAGACGGTCTTGCCGTCCTTGGTCATGATCGTCGGGCTCATGGACGACAACGGACGCTTGCCGGGGGCGATGGCGTTCGCCTCGCCCTGCACCAGGCCATAGAGATTCGGCACGCCGATCTTGGAGGTGAAGTCGTCCATCTCGTTGTTGAGCAACACGCCGGTGCCGGCGGCCGTGACCTTGGCGCCGAACCAGTCGTTGAGCGTGTAGGTCACCGAGACCGCATTGCCCCACTGGTCGACGATCGAGTAGTGGGTGGTGTTGCTGCCCTCGTGCGGTGCGACGCCGGGCTTGATGTCCTTGGAGACGCCGGCCTTCTTGGGGTCGATCACGCCGCGGACCTTCTCGGCATAGCCCTTGTCGAGCAGGCGGTCCAGCGGGTTCTTCACGAAGTCGGGGTCGCCCAGGTAGCTGTTGCGGTCGACGTAGGCGTGGCGCATGGCCTCGATCTGGTAATGCACCGACTGGGCCGAGCGAAAGCCCAGGTCCTTGAGCGGGTAGCCCTCGAGGATGTTCAGCATCTCGCAGATCACCACGCCGCCAGAGCTCGGCGGCGGCGCCGAGATCACGCGGTAGCCGCGGTAGTCGCATTCGACGGGTGCCAGCTCGCGCGTCTGGTACTGGTCGAGGTCGGCCTGGGTGATGATGCCCTTGCCTTCCTGGCTCGACTTGACCAGCGCCGCGCCGACGGGGCCCTTGTAGAAGCCGTCGGTGCCCTTGGCGCTGATGGCCTTGAGCGTCTTCGCCAGGTCTTTTTGCACCAGCTTCTGGCCGACCGCGAAGGGCTCGCCCTTGTTGAGGAAGATCGCACCCGAGGCCGGGTCTTTCTTGAAGTCGGCGGTGGACGTCAGCAGCATGTCGATGTCGCCCTGGTCCAGCGCGAAACCGCGCTCTGCCAGCGTGATCGACGGCGCGACGAGCGCGGCGCGCTGCATGGTGCCGTACTTCTGGCGCGCGAGTTCGAGGCCCGAGACGGTGCCGGGCACGCCGACGGCGAGGTGGCCGTTGGTGCTCAGGCCCTTGATCACGTTGCCCTCCTTGTCGAGGTACATGTTCGCGGTGGCGGCCAGCGGCGCCTTCTCGCGGAAGTCGAGGAAGGTCTTGCGGCCGTCAGCCAGCTGGATGGTCATGAAGCCGCCGCCGCCGAGGTTGCCGGCGGCCGGATAGACCACGGCCAGGGCATAGCCCACCGCCACGGCCGAATCGACGGCGTTGCCGCCGCGCTTGAGAACGTCCACGCCCACCTTGGTTGCCAGGTGCTGGGCGCTGACCACCATGCCGTTTTCGGCAGCGGCCGGGGCCTGAGACGCGGCATGCAGCTGTGCCGCGCCGGCCAGTGCCAGCGCCGCCGCGACGGTGCTGCGCAAGATCGAAGTCCACTGGGGGTTTTTCACTGTTGTCTCCATGTTGACCGAGGTGCGGATCATGCCTCAAGCAATGCCTTGCGTCGCAGGTCGCGCAGGGCCAGCGCCACCTGCTGCTGCGTGAACTCCTTCAGGCTCGGCTCGTCGGTCAGGGGCTTGTCGTCCTTGATGAAGCGCAGACGGCCGGACCGGGCCTCGGCGACGAGATGCGCCGCGAGCGCTTCGTGCGAATGTTCGCCATCGAGGAGCGGCAACAGGCAGCGTTCGAGCATCGACAGCTGCACCAGCTCGTGCCACTGGTTGCAGACGTGCGCCGCGGGAGCGGCACCGGGGGCCAGGCCGGGCGCACTGCGATGCGCCGCGGAAGCGCGCGGGAAATCGGACACGCCCATGCCCGCTTCGGGTGGCGTGCGGCGGATGCGCACGGCGCCCAGGATGACGAGTTCTTCCAGCATCGCCATGACCACGGGATCGACAGACGAAGGAGCTGCGCCCATGCGCATCGACACCGCGGCGACGAGTTCGTCGGCAGGCATGCTCGCGGGGTAGTTCTCGTCCAGCACCAGGGCGACCGCCTTGTGCAGCGGCTGGCGCAGCACGAGTTGCTGATTGCGCACCGCATGGCAGGGCTGTTCGCGAGCGTCGAGCGTGAGTGCGCCGCCATCCAGGGGCACGAACACGCCGGCATATTCGAGCGCACGGATGCGTTCCGCGTCCAGCCGATAGCGGATTTCTGCAGCGCGCTCCTGCTTGACCAGCAGGGTCTGGCGGAAGGTCCGGTTGACCAGGAAGTCCAGGTACTGCTCCATCATGATCTGGCTGCCGCCGCATTCGCGCAGGAGCGGGTCGCGGACGTGTGCGCCATGGTTCTGCACGAACATGGTCGAAGGCTCGGCGTCGGCCAGGTAGCCGAGCCCGGCGACGCTCGCGCGCGCCGCGAATTCCTTGAAGTAGCAGGGGGCGTTGTGAGGCTCCAGGAACTCATGCAGCAGGTACGACGCGCCGGCGTTGCGCACGATCGGCATGGTTTCTTCGAGCGTCTTCTTGAGCACGCTGTCCGGCCGCGCCGATTGCTCGAGAAATTCGAGCATCCCGCGGGCGTAGGAGAGCTTCTCGTCGGGCTCGTCGCGCGGCGCACCCCGCAGGATCATCGCGTCGCGCACGATCTCGCGCGCCTTCCACCCCGGGTAGACGTTGTAGCTCACGTAGGCCACGCCATTCGGCGCCAGGTTCTGCGAACACACGCGCAGGATGGCGCTCTGAACCGCAGGCGGTACCCAGCTGTAGACCCCGTGGCAGATGATGTAGTCGAACTGGCCGAAGGAGGCGTCGATGCTGGTGATGTCGAGCGCGCGGAGCTCGATGTTCGTGAGGCGAGCCTGGTCGATGGCCGCTTGGCCTTGTTGAATCTGCACGGCAGAGAGGTCCACCCCCACTGCCTTTAGGCGCGGATGGCGCGCCGCCATCGGAATCAGGTTGCCGCCGGCTGCGCAGCCCAACTCGAGCACGCGCGCATTGGCGGGGGCGGCCGCGGGCAGTCCGAAAAGGAAGGCCAGCGCCTCGAGATGTTCTACGGTCGATTGCGGGAAGGGATGCGAATCGTAGGGAACGAGGTCGTAGAAGTTCGCGGCGGTTGCGGGCGCTGTCGATGATTCCATGGACTCCTCCGGCGCATGACGTCGGATGCCAAGGCCTGCAAGTGGTGGGATGCGGCGCTCACTGATGAGTGTGTTCGCGAGCGAGCGCGACTATAGCTTGCGTTCGTCGATGCGAGCCAATTCACGGTGCGGGAGTTCGATGACCGGGACGCCCGAGGACATCGCAGGGTCAGGAAGGTCGCCCGGCGCCGTTGGAGAACGGCAAGGCGACGCTTCGGTTGAATGGTGGAGCTGGGGGGATTTGAACCCCCGTCCGCAAGCCTTCGTCGCGCAGATCTACATGTTTAGCGATCTGATTTAAGTCTCGCCACCGTTGTCGCGCAGTCGCACGCTCCACCGGCCGCCAGCACCCTTGGTTCTCACCCCGACCCAAGGTACCCGGATCGAGGCCAGCCGATGTGGATTATCTTTGCAGCCGGGAGGCGTCAGATTGCTCTAGCGCCCCCTTGCCCAGCCCATCGGCCTGCTGTTGCAAAGCTCACCGGCAATTAAGCGGCGAGTGCGAAACGTTCGTCGTTTGCAGTTAGTTTGTTTGAATCAGTTTTACGAGCACATTCAGCTCGACATGCACCGCTGCGATTCCGAACCCACGTCGAAACCAATGCAGCCCCAGGAGGCGCATTTTAGGCCTGTTCCAGCAACTGCAAGAGTTCCATGGGGGATTTGATGGCGGCATCGGCCTCCCACAGCGTCACGTCCGCGTCTGCGCCCATGTAGCCATAGGCGGCAGCGACCGTGCGCATGCCCGCAGCGCGGCCAGCCATCATGTCGCGCTCGTCGTCCCCAACGTAGATGCAATGCTGAGGCACCACGCCCAGTTGCCGCGCGGCCTCGAAGAGAGGTTCCGGGTGCGGCTTGGAATAAGGCGTCGTGTCACCGCTGACGATCGCACGCGCCGTTTGGAACAAGGGCATGGCACGCGTCAGGGGTGCGGTGAAGCGAACCGACTTGTTGGTGACGACACCCCAGCTCAGGCCACGCGCCTGGAGCGCAGCGACGAGTTCGGCCACGCCGTCGAAGACCCGGGTGCGCAGCATCCGCGCCTCATAGTTGACGAAGAACTCTTCACGCAGGGGCGGAAAGTCCGGCGCGTCGGGCGAGATGCCGAAGGCGACGCCCAGCATGCCGCGTGCGCCGGAACCAGCCATCGGTCGGTAGCGCTCGAGAGGCAGGGATGCAAGGCCTCGGTCGACGCGCATCTGGTCTGCGGCGGCTCCCAGATCGGGCGCGCTGTCGATCAACGTTCCGTCCAGGTCGAACAGCACGGCTTGAATGGCGGCGCCTGCGCTCATGGCGCAGACACCATGGGCTTGTACGTGGCGAACATGTAGTTGACGCTGGTGTCGTCGCTAAGCCAGTAGCGCCGTGTGACGGGGTTGTGCTGCAGTCCACGGGTATGGCGCAGTTCGAGCCCCGCTGCGCGGCAATGCGCTGCGAGTTCGCTGGGCCGAATCAATTTCTGGTATTCGTGCGTGCCGCGCGGCAGCATGCCGAGCACGTACTCCGCACCGACGATGGCGAGCATGAAGGACTTGAGGTTGCGGTGAATGGTCGAGAAGAAGACCCAGCCGCCAGGCTTGACAAGGCGCGCGCACGACGCCACGACCGACGCCGGCTGCGGCACGTGCTCCAGCATTTCCATGCAGGTCACGACGTCGAAGCTCTCGGGCTGCTCGGCAGCCAGATCCTCGACGCTGACGTGACGGTACTTCACGCCCCGCGTCGCGGCCTCGAGCGCATGCAACTGCGCGACCTTGAGTGCCTTGTCGGCCAGGTCGATGCCAAGAACGTCCGCATCGCGGCGCGCCATCGCATCGGCAAGGATGCCGCCGCCGCAGCCCACATCGAGCACCTTTCGACCCGCGACCGGTGCGATGCCATCGATCCATTCGAGTCGCAATGGGTTGATTTCATGCAATGGACGGAATTCGCTTTCCAAGTCCCACCATCGATGAGCCAGCTCTGAGAATTTGGCGAGCTCGGCCGGATCGGCATTCACGGTATCGGTCATGTGCGGATTATGAAACGGCGGGAATTGCTCTTTGTCATCTGCCTCGAATCAGTAATCAACGGGGCATAAAAAAACCCCGCCGAGGCGGGGTTGTCTTGCTGATTCGCGAGAATCAACGATTGGCGCGGGTACCGACCACTTCGATTTCCACGCGGCGGTTCTTGGCGCGGCCTTCCTTGGTGCGGTTGTCAGCCACAGGCTGCTTCTCGCCCTTGCCTTCGGTGTAGACGCGATTGCGTTCGATGCCCTTCGAGACCAGATAGGCCTTGACGGCTTCAGCGCGGCGAACCGACAAGCGCTGGTTGTAGGCATCGGTACCGATCGAGTCGGTGTGACCCACTGCGATGATGACTTCGAGGTTCACGTCGCGGATCTTCGAGACCAGGTCGTCCAGCTTGGCGCGGCCTTCCGGCTTGAGCACGGACTTGTCGAAGTCGAAGAACGCATCGGCAGCGAAGGTGACCTTCGAAGCAGCCACGGCCGGCGGTGCGGGCGGGGCGACAGGGGCAGGCGCCGGAGCGGAGGCAACAGGCGGCGGGGGCGGAACCAGTGCGCCGTCGCAGCCGGCGGCCGCGGTTGCGGGCGTCCAATTCGCATCGCGCCAGCACAGTTCGTTCGTGCCGTTCTTCCAGACCAATTCGCTCGTGCCGTTTTGCCAGTTGTCGATCACGGGCCCACCGTTCGCGGCGGTGACACGGGTCTGCGCGCCGGCGGCAGTGGCGAGCGCAGCGACTGCAAACATCATCGCCACTTTATTCAGTTTCTTCATGGTTCTCCTCTTGGGGAAAAAGCCGCAGCCGCGCTGCGAATCAAGGACGCTTTAAGTGACCACCACCCAAAACGTTGAGGCGATTGTGCCATGGGATAGTTGGCAAACCGCCCGTGAGCCGCCCTGGAAGCGTAGGACGGAGGCGGAATCCCGGGCTTCTGTTGCGGCGGCACGACACCGTCGACGGCGTAAAATTTCCGGTTTGCCGCCGTCAGCACGCCACCCATGACCTCGTTCGCCAAAGAAACCCTGCCCATCAGCCTCGAAGAGGAAATGCGCCGCAGCTACCTCGATTACGCCATGAGCGTGATCGTCGGACGCGCCCTCCCCGACGCCAGAGACGGTCTGAAGCCGGTGCACCGGCGGGTGTTGTATGCGATGCACGAGCTCAACAACGACTGGAACCGGCCGTACAAGAAATCGGCGCGTATCGTGGGGGACGTCATCGGCAAATACCACCCGCACGGCGACCAGTCCGTGTACGACACCATCGTCCGGCTCGCGCAGGACTTTTCGATGCGCCACATGCTGGTGGACGGGCAAGGCAATTTCGGATCGGTGGACGGCGACAACGCAGCGGCGATGCGTTACACCGAAATTCGGCTGGCCAAGATTGCACATGAAATGCTGGCCGATATCGACAAAGAAACAGTCGATTTCGGCCCGAATTACGACGGCAGCGAGAAAGAGCCGCTCGTATTGCCGAGCAAGCTTCCGAATTTGCTTGTAAATGGATCGGGCGGTATTGCCGTCGGCATGGCGACCAATATCCCGCCGCATAACTTGAATGAGGTGGTCGACGCCTGCCTGCACCTGCTGCGCCATCCCGACGCCGGCATCGACGATCTCATGGAGATCATCCCGGCCCCCGACTTCCCCACCGCCGGGATCATCTACGGCATCAACGGCATCAAGGACGGCTATCGCACCGGCCGAGGCAAGGTGGTGATGCGTGCCAAGTGCCATTTCGAAGACATCGACCGCGGCCAGCGCCAAGCGATCATCGTCGACGAGCTCCCCTACCAGGTCAACAAGAAGACGCTGCAGGAGCGGATGGCCGAACTGGTCCATGAGAAAAAGATCGAGGGCATCAGCCACATCCAGGACGAGTCCGACAAGTCGGGCATGCGCCTGGTGGTCGAACTCAAGCGCGGCGAAGTGCCCGAGGTCGTGCTGAACAACCTCTACAAGCAGACCCAGCTGCAGGACACCTTCGGCATCAACATGGTGGCGCTGGTGGACGGCCAGCCCAAGCTGTGCAACTTGAAAGACCTGGTGGAGGTCTTCCTGCAGCATCGCCGCGAAGTGGTCACGCGGCGCACGGTGTTCAACTTGCGCAAGGCGCGCGAGCGCGGCCACGTGCTGGAAGGCTTGGCGGTCGCCCTGGCCAACATCGACGACTTCATCGCCATCATCCGCAACGCACCGACGCCTCCGGTCGCAAAGGCAGAGCTGATGCAGCAGCGCTGGGACAGCAAACTGGTGCGCGAAATGCTCACGCGCACGCGCGCCGACGGCGGGGTCGTCAATGCCGACGACTACCGTCCCGACGGACTGGAACGCGAGTTCGGCCTCAGCGCCGATGGCCTGTATCGCCTCTCGGAAACGCAGGCCCAGGAAATCCTGCAGATGCGCCTGCAGCGCCTGACGGGCCTGGAGCAGGACAAGATCGTCGCCGAGTACAAAGAGGTGATGTCCGAGATCGACGACCTGCTCGACATCCTCGCCAAGCCCGAGCGTGTCTCGACCATCATCGGCGACGAGCTCACCACGTTGAAGCAGGAATTTGGTCAGACCAAACTGGGCGTTCGGCGCAGCCAAGTCGAGCACAGCGCTTTCGACCTGTCCACCGAAGACCTGATCACGCCCACCGACATGGTGGTGACGCTTTCGCATTCCGGCTACATCAAGAGTCAGCCGCTGGGCGAATACCGTGCGCAAAAGCGCGGCGGGCGCGGCAAGCAGGCCACCGCGACCAAGGAAGACGACTGGATCGACCAGCTCTTCATCGCGAATACGCACGACTACATCCTGTGCTTCTCGAACCGGGGCCGCCTCTATTGGCTCAAGGTGTGGGAGGTGCCGGCAGGCTCGCGCGGCTCGCGCGGGCGACCCATCGTCAACATGTTCCCCCTGCAGGAAGGCGAGAAGATCAACGTCGTGCTGCCGCTCACCGGCGAGAAGCGCACCTTCCCGGCCAATCAGTATGTGTTCATGGCGACGTCGATGGGCACGGTCAAGAAGACCGCGCTCGACGAGTTCAGCAACCCGCGCAAGGCAGGCATCATCGCCGTCGACCTCGACCCCGGTGACTACCTGATCGGCGCCGCGCTGACCGACGGCGCGCACGACGTGATGCTGTTCTCCGATGGCGGCAAGGCCGTTCGTTTCGACGAGAACGACGTGCGCCCCATGGGCCGCAATGCCCGCGGCGTGCGCGGCATGATGCTGGAGGACGGCCAGGGCGTGATCGCCATGCTGGTGGCTGAAGATGAACAGCAGAGCGTGCTGACAGCCACCGAAAACGGTTACGGAAAACGCACAAGCATTACCGAGTACACGCGTCATGGCAGGGGAACCAAAGGCATGATTGCAATCCAACAGAGCGAGCGCAACGGCAAGGTCGTGGCCGCCACCCTGGTGCACGCCGACGACGAGATCATGCTGATCACCGACAAGGGCGTGCTGGTGCGCACCCGCGTCGCGGAGATCCGCGAACTCGGCCGCGCAACACAAGGCGTCACCCTGATCGGGCTCGACGAGGGCGCCAAACTCAGCGGTCTGCAGCGCATCGTCGAGAACGATGCCAATGCGGACGGCGAAAACGGCGCCGACGACGCATCCTCAACATCTTCAACGGAGAACCCTCAGTGAAAAAACTCAAGTTCGCGCTCATCGCGGCGGCGGTGGCCGGCAGTTCGATGGCCATGGCCCAGGACAAGGCGGCGATGGTCAAGCAATTCCTCGATCTGCAGCGCCCTGGCATCGAAGCCCTCGCGCGTGGCCTGGTCGAGCAGTCCAGCGCACCCATCGCGCAGGCAGGCTCGCAGTATCTGCAGACCCAGGTGCCGGCCGAGAAGCGCGAGGCCGCGGCCAAGGCAGCCGATGCAGAGCTCAAGAAGTACTTCGACGATGCCTACCCGCTGGTGCGCGACAAGGCCGTGGCGCTGGCGCCCGACGCCCTGGGCCCGATCCTGCGCGACAACTTCAGCGAGGACGAACTCCGTCAGCTGCTGGCCTGGATCAACTCGCCACTGAGCAAGAAGTACCAGGAACTCAACCCGAAGATGCAGACCGCGCTGACCGAAAAGCTGGTCGCCGAAACCCGCTCCAGCATCGAGCCCAAGATGCGCACGCTCGACACCAACGTCGCCAAGGCGCTCGGCGCCCCGACCGAGGGCTCTGCGCCGCCGGCCAAGTCCGCGCCCAAGGCGCCCGCCAAGAAGTGAGCACGGGCGCGGGTCGACGCCCGTACAACTTCTCCGCCGGCCCGGCCGCGATGCCGGAGGCGGTGCTGCAGCGCGCCGCTGCCGAGATGCTCGACTGGCAGGGCAGCGGCATGGGCGTGATGGAGATGAGCCATCGCGGCAAGGAGTTCGGCGCGATCTGCGCACAAGCGGAAGCCGACCTGCGTCAGCTGCTGGCGGTGCCTGAGGACTTCCACGTCCTCTTCATGCAAGGCGGCGGCCTGGGCGAAAACGCCATCGTGCCGATGAACCTCTCCCGCGGCGGCCAAGTCGACTTCGTCGTCACGGGCAGCTGGAGCGTGAAGTCGCACAAGGAGGCGCAGCGCTATTGCCAGGCGAAGGTGATCGCGTCCAATGCCGACAGCAAGCACACGCGGATGCCCGATCCCTCCACCTGGGAGCTCTCGGCCGACGCGTCCTACGTGCACATCTGCTCCAACGAGACGATCCACGGCGTCGAGTTCCAGACGCTGCCCGACCTCGCCGCGCTCGGCAGCCAAGCGCCTCTGGTCATCGATTTCTCGTCTCACGTGGCATCGCGTTCGGTCGACTGGCGACGCGTGGGCCTGGCCTTTGGCGGCGCGCAGAAGAACCTCGGCCCGGCAGGCCTGACGCTGGTCATCGTGCGCGACGACCTGCTCGGACACGCGCTCGATATCTGCCCGAGCGCCTTCAATTACCGGACGGTGGCCGACAACCAGTCCATGTACAACACGCCGCCAACCTGGGCGATCTACGTCGCCGGCCTGACCTTCCAGTGGCTGCTGCAGCAGAGCGAAGGCGCGTTGACCGGCGTCGCTGCGATGGAGCAGCGCAACCAGGCGAAGGCGCGCCTGCTCTACGACTTCATCGACGCCTCGCCTTTCTACGAGAACAAGGTTTCGCCCGATTGCCGTTCGCGCATGAACGTGCCTTTCTTCCTCGTCGACGAAACCCGCAACGATGACTTTCTGTCGGGGGCGCGCGACCGCGGCCTGCTGCAGCTCAAGGGCCACAAGTCGGTCGGCGGAATGCGGGCCAGCATCTACAACGCGATGCCCCTCGAGGGCGTACAGGCACTGGTGGACTACATGCGAGAATTCGAGCGGTCGCATGCGTAGACGCATGCGATCCGACCGATGACCGCACCCTCCTCTGCCCAGCCCCCCGCATCCGACCCGAATCAAAGCCTCGCCGATCTGCGCGTGCAGATCGATTCGCTCGACCAGCAGCTGCTCGACCTGCTCAATCGCCGCGCCCACGTGGCGGAGCTGGTGGGCGAGATCAAGAAGCGCGAGGGCACGCCCTTCTTCCGACCTGACCGCGTAGCGCAGGTCATCGAGAAGATGCAGCGCAGCAACAACGGTCCGCTCAAGTCGCTGCACGTGGCGGCCATCTGGCGCGAGATCATGTCGGCCTGCCTGGCGCTCGAATCGCCGCAACGCGTGGCCGTGCTCGGCCCCGAGGGCACCTTCACCGAACAAGCCGCCATCGAGTACTTCGGCGGCGCAGCCGACCTGATCTACTGCGCCAGCTTCGACGAAGTCTTCCATGCCACGGCGGCCGGCAGTGCCCAGTACGGCGTGGTCGGTGTCGAGAACACCACCGAGGGCGTGGTCACCCGCTCGCTCGACCTGTTCCTGCACTCCCCGACGCACGTGGTCGGCGAAGTCAGCCTGCTGGTGCGGCACCATCTGCTGCGCACCAGCAATTCGCTCGAGGGCATCGAGGCGGTGCTGGCACATCCGCAGGCGTTGGCCCAATGCCAGACCTGGCTGTCCAAGCACCTGCCCCATGCGGAGCGGCGTGCGGTGTCCAGCAACGCAGAAGGCGCCCGGCTGTCCGCCACCAACCCGGCCTGGGCCAGCCTGGCGAGCGAACGCGCCGCCACCCGCTTCGGGCTGCACATCGTGTCGCACGCGATCCAGGACGATTCGTACAACCGCACGCGCTTCGCCGTCATCTGCCTGCCGCAGACCCTGGCCATGCCGCCGGCCTCGGGAAGAGACTGCACCAGCCTCGTGGTGTCGGTGCCCAACCGTCCGGGCGCGTTACACGACCTGCTGATGCCGCTGAAGCAGAACGACGTGTCGATGACGCGCTTCGAATCCCGCCCCGCGCGCACCGGCCAGTGGGAGTACTACTTCTACATCGACCTCGACGGCCATCCGTCGCAGCCCAACGTGGCTGCCGCGCTCAGCGAACTGCGCAAGCTCTGCGCGTTCTACAAGGTCATCGGCGCCTACCCCGTCACCGCCTGAGGCCGCCACCATGTTCGAACAGTTGGGCTTGGTGGGATGCGGCCTGATGGGCGGCTCGTTTGCCTTGGCATTGAAACGCGCCAAGCTGGTCAAGCGCGTGGTCGGCTACAGCAAGTCGCCGTCGACCACCGAGCGAGCACGGCAGCTGGGCGTGATCGACGTGGCCGCGCCGTCCGCCCTGCTCGCGGTGTCGGGCGCCGACCTGGTGCTGATTGCCGTGCCCGTAGGCGCTTCGGAAGCCACGTTCAAGGCGATCCGCCACGGCATCACTGACCAGATGCTGGTGATGGACGTCGGCTCGACCAAGGGCGACGTGATCGAGGCCGCCCGGCGCGGCCTGCAAGACCAGTTCAACAGCTTCGTCCCCGCGCACCCGATCGCCGGCAAGGAAGTCGCAGGCGTCGAGCATGCCGACGCAGCGCTCTATGCGGGCCGCCAGGTCGTCCTGACGCCGGTCAAGGCCACGCGGCGCTCCAATGTGCAGCGCGCCACGCAACTCTGGACCGGTATCGGCGCCAAGGTGGTGAGCATGACGCCCGAGGCCCATGACCGCGCCTTCGCCGCCGTCAGCCATCTGCCCCATTTGCTGGCCTTCGCCTTCACCAACGCCATCACGGCCGATCCGGAAGGCCAGCGTTTCCTGGAATTGGCCGGGCCCGGCTTTCGCGACTTCACGCGCATCGCCGCTGGCGACCCGGCGATGTGGCGCGACGTACTGCTGGCCAACCGCGAACAGGTGCTGCAGCAATCGCAGGCTTTCCGCACCGCCCTCACGCAACTCGAAGCCATGATGAGCACGGGTGATGCGCAGGCCCTCGAAGACGCCATCGCAGCGGCAAGCACCGCTCGCAGCCAATGGCAGCGAGGCACCACCGCTTCGCCCGACTGACGATGTTCTCCATTCCTTTTCTCGACCTCCCGCCACTCGCGGCCGCCTCAGGCACGGTGCTACTGCCGGGTTCCAAGAGCATCTCCAATCGGGTGCTGTTGCTGGCGGCGCTGGCCGGCGGCACGACCACCGTGCACGACCTGCTCGATTCGGACGACACCCGGGTCATGCTCGACGCCCTGGCCGCGCTCGGCTGCGGCATCGAACGGGACGGCGGCTTGCTCCGCATCGAGGGCCTGGACGGCCGGCTGCGGACCGCCCAAGCCAAGCTCTTTCTCGGCAATGCCGGCACGGCGATGCGGCCGTTGACCGCGGCACTGGCGCTGCTGGGTGGCGAATTCGAACTGTCGGGCGTGCCGCGCATGCACGAGCGGCCGATCGGCGACCTGGTCGATGCCCTGGTGCAGTTGGGCTGCCGCATCGACTACCTCGGCAATCCCGGCTACCCGCCGCTGGCCATCCATCCGGTTGCGCTCGACGCGCTTCAGCTCGACGCGCCGATCCGCGTGCGCGGCGACGTTTCGAGCCAGTTCCTCACAGCGCTTCTTCTTGCGCTGCCGCTCGCCGCGGCGGGTCGCGACATCACGATCGAGGTGGTCGGCGAGCTGATTTCCAAGCCGTACATCGAGATCACCCTCAACCTGCTCGCACGCTTCGGCATCGCGGTGCGACGCGAGGGCTGGGAGCGCTTCGTCATCCCGGCGGGCAGCCGCTACCGCTCGCCAGGGCACATCCACGTCGAGGCCGATGCGTCTTCGGCCAGCTATTTCATCGCCCTTGGCGCGATCGCCCGCGGTGAGGGCATCCGCATCGAAGGGGTCGGCGCCGACTCGATCCAGGGCGACATCCGCTTCGTCGACGCGGCGCGGCAGATGGGCGCGACGATCGAGAGTGGGCCCAATTGGCTGGCCGTGTCGCGCGGTGCCTGGCCGCTGCGGGCCATCGACCTCGACGCCAACCACATCCCCGATGCGGCGATGACCCTGGCGGTGATGGCGCTGTACGCCGACGGCCCTTGCCTGCTGCGCAACATCGCGAGCTGGCGCGTCAAGGAAACCGACCGCATCGAAGCCATGGCGCAGGAACTGCGCAAGCTGGGCGCCACGGTGGAGGACGGCCCCGACTTCATCCGCGTGCACCCGCTCGACGCAGCAGGCTGGCGCGCCGCCGCCATCCGCACCTACGACGACCACCGCGTGGCCATGTGCTTTTCGCTGGCGGCTTTCAATCCGGCCGGCGTGCCGGTGCGCATCCTCGATCCGCACTGTGTCGCCAAGACCTTCCCGGATTACTTCGAAACCTTGTTCTCGGTCGCCGAGCCGGCCGAGGTCCCGGTGATCTGCATCGACGGCCCCACCGCTTCGGGCAAGGGGACACTGGCCGTGGCCACCGCCTTTCCGCTCGGCTATCACTACCTCGATTCGGGTTCCCTCTACCGCGTGACCGGGCTGGCCATGCGCCGCCGAGGCTTCGAGGCCGACGAAGCCCATGAAGCCCGCATCGCCGAACTCGCCCGCACCCTGCCGCTGCGTTTCAGCGATGGCAAGGTGCTGCTGGCCGGCGAGGACGTGACAGACGCCATCCGCACCGAATCGGCCGGCATGGACGCCTCCCGCGTCTCGGCCCTGCCGGCCGTGCGCGAAGCCCTGCTGACCCTGCAGAAGAGCTTTCGCCGCCTGCCGGGCCTGGTGGCCGACGGGCGCGACATGGGCACGGTGGTCTTTCCCGACGCCACGCTCAAGGTCTACCTGACGGCCAGCGCCGCGCAGCGCGCCGAGAGGCGATATAAGCAATTGATTTCAAAGGGTATTTCGACTACACTCGCCGGTCTTCGCGCCGACCTGGAAGCGCGCGACAAGCGGGACTCCTCCCGCGCTGTCGCCCCGCTGAAGCCGGCGCCTGATGCCCGTCTCCTGGACAACTCCTCGCTTTCGGTCGAGCAATCGGTCGAACAGGTGCTGGCCTGGTGGCAGGAAGTACAGCCCTTCGGGTCATCCTGAAGGGCGTTTTCGATCCAGCAGGTTCCCTCCGCGCGACAGCGCATCGGCCTGCTGGTTGTTCAACCAACCGGGCTCCAACGCCCACAACCAACCGCCGTCTCCAGACCTCTCAGCCGCCCGCGATCTTGCATTGGCGGTTGTCAACCCTGAGTGACGGAAGGAACTGACACATGTCTGAATCTTTTGCCGATCTGTTCGAAGAGTCCCTGAAGCGTTCCGAAATGCGCAGCGGCGAGGTCATCACCGCCGAAGTCGTGCGCGTCGAGCACAACCACGTCGTGGTGAATGCCGGCCTCAAGTCCGAGGCCTACGTGCCGATCGAGGAATTCAAGAACGACAAGGGTGAACTCGAAGTCCAGGCCGGCGATTTCGTCTCCGTGGCCATCGGCAGCGTCGAGAACGGCTACGGCGACACCATTCTCTCGCGCGACACCGCCAAGCGCCTGGCCTCGTGGCTGGCGCTCGAAAAGGCGCTCGAATCCGGCGACTTCGTCACCGGCACCACCAGCGGCAAGGTCAAGGGTGGCCTGACCGTGCTGGTCAACGGCATCCGCGCCTTCCTGCCGGGCTCGCTGATCGACACCCGTCCGATCAAGGACCTGACCCCGTTCGAGAACAAGACCCTCGAATTCAAGGTCATCAAGCTCGATCGCAAGCGCAACAACGTCGTGCTGTCGCGCCGTGCCGTGGTCGAAGCCAGCATGGGCGAAGAGCGCGCCAAGCTGATGGAAACGTTGAAGGAAGGCGCCATCGTCCGCGGTGTGGTCAAGAACATCACCGAGTACGGCGCTTTCGTCGACCTCGGCGGCATCGACGGCCTGCTGCACATCACCGACATGGCCTGGCGCCGCGTGCGCCACCCGAGCGAGGTGGTGCAGGCCGGCCAGGAAATCACGGCCAAGATCCTCAAGTTCGACACCGAGAAGAACCGCGTCTCGCTGGGCCTTAAGCAGATGGGCGACGACCCGTGGATGGGCGTTTCGCGCCGCTACCCGCAAGGCACGCGTCTGTTCGGCAAGGTCACGAACATCGCCGACTACGGCGCGTTCGTCGAACTCGAGCCCGGCATCGAAGGCCTGGTGCACGTGTCCGAAATGGACTGGACCAACAAGAACATCGCCCCCAGCAAGATCGTCTCGCTGGGCGACGAAGTCGAAGTCATGGTCCTCGAGATCGACGAAGACAAGCGCCGCATCAGCCTGGGCATGAAGCAATGCAAGGCCAACCCGTGGCAGGAATTCGCGCAGAACACCAAGCGCGGCGACCGCGTCAAGGGCCCGATCAAGTCGATCACCGACTTCGGCGTGTTCGTGGGCCTGGCTGCCGGCATCGACGGCCTGGTGCACCTGTCGGACCTCTCGTGGAACGAGCCCGGTGAAACCGCCGTGCGCAACTACAAGAAGGGCCAGGAAGTCGAAGCGATCGTGCTGGCCGTCGACGTGGACCGCGAGCGCATCAGCCTGGGCATCAAGCAGCTCGACAGCGATCCGTTCACCACCTTCACCACGGTGAACGACAAGGGCCAGGTCGTGACCGGCAAGGTCAAGACCGTCGACCCGCGCGGCGCCGAGATCGACCTCGGCAACGACATCATCGGCTACCTGCGTGCCAGCGAAATCTCCCGCGACCGCGTGGAAGATGC
The DNA here is from genome assembly GCF_001984055.1 of Variovorax sp. KK3. Taxonomy (GTDB): domain Bacteria; phylum Pseudomonadota; class Gammaproteobacteria; order Burkholderiales; family Burkholderiaceae_C; genus Variovorax. The sequence goes on along the minus strand of NZ_LYVO01000062.1, from coordinate 12,695 downwards.
CCGCAACGTGCTCAAGGAAGGCGACGAAGTCACGGCCGTGGTGGTCAACGTGGATCGCAAGACCCGCAACATCCAGCTGTCGATCAAGCAGAAGGACATGGCCGACGAGCAAGGCGCGATGGCCAACCTGAGCCAGCAGTCGTCGCGCGAGAACGCCGGCACGACCAGCCTGGGTGCGCTGCTGCGTGCCAAGCTGGACAACAGCTCCAACGACAAATAAGGAGTGAACACGGGGTCGGCATCGCCGGCCCCGTGGCCTTCGGATGACTCGTTCGGACCTTGTCGAAGAACTCGCGGCCCGCTTCGCGCAGCTCACGCACCGCGATGCAGAGTCGGCCGTCAAGACCATTCTCGATGCGATGGGCGACGCCCTGGTGCGCGGGCATCGCATCGAGATCCGTGGCTTCGGCAGCTTCACGGTGAATCGCCGCCCGCCTCGCATCGGACGCAATCCGCGTTCGGGCGAAAGCGTGCAGATTCCCGAGAAGCGCGTGCCGCACTTCAAGCCGGGCAAGGCCCTGCGCGAAGCGGTCGATGCGCGAACGGCGGAGCTCGACAGCCGCCGGCGTCAGCGCGAAGGCTGAAGCATAGAATTCCCCCGCCAACGGGGACGCGCATGAAATATCTCCTGTGGCTGCTCAAGGCAGCCATTTTTTTTACCCTCTTCGCTTTCGCGCTGAACAACCAGCAAGACGCCACCGTCTACTTTTTCTTCGGCACCTCCTGGCGCGCGCCGCTGGTGCTGGTGGTGCTTGCGGCCTTCGCGGGCGGGCTGGTCACCGGCGCGCTCGGCATGCTGCCGGGCTGGTGGAAGCACCGCAGCGCCGCAGCCCAGCTGCCGGCCCACGTGCCGCCTGTCGCCAACACGGGCACGGCACCCATCACCGTACCGGCCGCGGCCGACCTTCCTGCCGTGCGCCAACATGGACTTTGATTTCAGCTGGCTGCTGCTCGGCCTGCCGCTGGCCTTCGTCCTCGGCTGGCTCGCCTCGCGCTTCGACCTGCGCCAGTTGCGCATCGAAAACCGCCAGGCACCCAAGGCCTACTTCCGCGGCCTCAACTTCCTGCTCAACGAGCAGCAGGACCAGGCCATCGATGCCTTCATCGAGGCCGTGCAGAACGACCCCGATACGCAAGAGCTGCATTTCGCGCTCGGCAACCTGTTCCGCCGCCGCGGCGAATACCAGCGGGCCGTGCGCGTGCACGAGCATCTGCTCGGCCGCGGCGACCTGAGCCGGGCCGATCGCGACCGCGCACAGCATGCGCTGGCCCAGGACTTCCTGCGTGCCGGCCTGCTCGACCGCGCCGAAGCCGCGTTGCAGAAGCTCGAAGGCACGCGCTACGAGAACGAGGCGCGCCTTGCCTTGCTCGCCATCTACGAGCGATCGCGCGAATGGGCCCAGGCCGCCGCGGTGGCCCAGAAACTCGACGAGGCCGAGCAGGCCAGCTACAGCGTGCGCCGCGCCCATCATCTGTGCGAGCAGGCGGCCGAGCAGGTCGCGGCCGGCAACGTCCAGGGCGCGGCCGACTTGCTCGCGCAGGCCCGCACGCTGGCGCCGCAGGCGCCGCGTCCGCCAATCGACACGGCGGCCTTGCAGCTGCGCAATGGCGACTCCGCCGGCGCCTACGAGACGCTCGCCGCGCTGTGCGACAGCGCCCCGCTGGCGCTGCCGCTCTACGCTGCGATGCTGCAGCAAGCTGCGGCCGCCTCGCAGCGTGGCGGCGAAGCGCTGCTGACCCTGCAGCGACGCTACGCCGAGTCGCCCTCCATCGACGTGCTCGAGGCGATCATGGCGCTGGGTGGCACGCCGATGGTGCCGGAAGAAGCAGTGACGGAGGCCGCCGGCGAGCCGGAGCCGCGCGACGGCTACATCGCGCATTTGAAGCATCAGCCTTCGCTGGTCGCCGCCTCTCGCTGGCTGGCCGGCGAGCAGTTCGCGCACGAGCAATTCCGCCAGCCTGTGCAGCGGGCGCTCGACCAGGCCACCCGGCCGCTCATGCGTTATCGTTGCGCCGCCTGCGGCTTCGAAGCACACCAGCATTTCTGGCACTGCCCCGGTTGCCAGGCCTGGGACAGCTACCCGCCGCGGCGCGTCGAAGAGCTTTGAAATCCCGTAAATAGTCGCAAGATCAACTCGATCCGCGACCTTCTGGTTGAAATCACGCCGTCGGCATTCCGCCGGCGCCGGAGCGTGCAATGCGCCCCGGTCCAACGACAACCACACAGGGAACATCAATGATGTTGAAGAAGATCCTGGCCGTCTCGGCCATGCTGCTCGCGGCCGCCTCCTCCTGGGCCGCAATCGATGCCAACAAGGCAAGCGATGCAGAACTCGATGCGATCAAGGGCGTGGGCCCGTCGCTGTCCAAGCGCATCCTCGATGCGCGCAAGAACGGCAACTTCAAAGACTGGCCCGACCTCATGGAGCGCGTCAAGGGCGTGAAGGAGAGCAAGGCCGCCAAGCTGTCGGCCGAAGGCCTGACCGTCAACGGCCAGAGCTTCGGCGGGGCGCCGGCCAAGGTCGCCAAGGGCGAGCCGAAGAAGGACAAGGTCGAGCCCAAGAAGACCGACACCAGGCAATGACCGGCACACCGCGGCCCTGATGCCGCCTGCCACCGAAGCCGCCCCACGGGGCGGCTTTTTGTTGGACGGGCCGCCAACCGCGCTCAGGGGAAAGCCTCACGCGATGGCCCGATATTTGCACGTATGCTCCCCAACGCCCTTTTTCATCGTACGTTCTGGAGAGCCCATGAATCACAAGATCGGCATCGCCCTCGCCGGCCTCACCCTCGGCGCAGCGGCTTTCGCACAGGCCAAGTGGGACCTGCCTACCGCCTACCCAGCCACCAACTACCACACCGAGAACATCACGCAGTTCGCGAAGGACGTGGACGCAGCCACGGGCGGCAAGCTCAAGATCAACGTGCACGCGAACGCATCGCTCTTCAAGGCGCCCGAGATCAAGCGCGCCGTGCAAAGCGGTCAGGCGCAGGCGGGCGAGATCCTCCTGGCCAACTTCGCCAACGAGAACCCGATCTACGCGCTCGACGGCGTGCCGTTCCTCGCCACCACCTACCCCGAGGCGAAGAAGCTCTACGAATCGTCCAAGCCCGCGATGGAAAAGCTGCTCGCCGCGCAGGGTATCAAGGTGCTGTTCATGGTGCCCTGGGCGCCCCAGGGCATCTACGTGAAGAAGGAAATCGGCTCGGTGGCCGACCTGCGCGGCATCAAGTGGCGTGCCTACAGCCCGGCCACGGCCAAGATCGCCGAGCTGATCGGGGCGCAGCCGGTACAGATCCAGCAGGCCGAACTGAGCGCCGCCATGGCCACCGGCGTCATCGAAAGCTACATGAGCTCGGGCTCGACCGGCTTCGACACGAAGACCTACGAGCACATCAAGAACTTCTACGACACGCGCGCCTGGATTCCGAAGAACGCGGTGCTGGTCAACGTCAAGGCCTTCGACGCGCTCGACCCCGCGAGCAAGGCGGCCGTCACCAAGGCGGCGTCGGATGCCGAGGCACGTGGATGGAAGGTCGCGCAGGAGAAGAACGACGAATACAAGCGCCTGCTGGCAGAACGCGGCATGAAGATCCATCAGCCTTCGGCCAAGCTCGACACCGACATGCGACAGGTCGGCGGCATCATGCAGGCCGATTGGCTGAAGGCCGCAGGCGCCGACGGGCAGTCCATCGTCGACACGTACAAGAAAAAGTAGGCCGGGCCCATGCGGCGCTGGCTGAATCGACTCTACGACGGCGCCGGCGCACTCGGCGCCTTCTGCGTCTTCCTGATCTTCGTGCTGATGATCGTCGCCGGCGTCGGCCGGCAGATGAACTGGCACGTGAGCGGCTTGAACGATGCGGTGGCCTGGCTTTGCGCCGCGGCCTCCTTCTTCGCCATGGCCCATGCGTTCCGGCATGGCGACTTCGTGCGCGTGACGTTGTTGCTCGAAGCGGTGCCTCCCAAGGTGCGCCGCGCGCTCGACGTCACCTGCCTGCTGATCGCCGCGGTGGCGGTGGCCTACCTGACCTACTGGGCCACCAGCTTCACGTGGGAGAGCTACGAGTTCGCCGAAATGGCGACCGGGCTGCTGGTGATTCCGATCTGGATTCCGCAATCGACCTTCGTCATCGGCTGCTGGCTGCTGCTCATCGCGATGATCGACGAGCTGGTCGGCGTGGTGCGCGGCGAAAAGCCTAGCTACCAGCGCGCGGTCGAAGAGCGACACGCGGCCGGCGACTTTTCGTCCGACGTCTGAAACAACAGAGAACAACAGAGGTCTCTCGTGCTCGACACCCTTCTCATGGGCGCACTTCTGCTCGCCATCATGCTCGTGCTGCTGGCCGGCGGCGTCTGGATCGCGATGACGCTGGCCATCGTCGGCTGGGTGGGCCAGGCCTTTTTCACCAACACGCTGCCGGGCAAGAACCTGTTCTCCGCATTCTGGGAAAGCAACGCCAGCTGGGAGCTGGCGGCGCTGCCGCTCTTCATCTGGATGGGCGAGATCCTGTTCCGCACCAAACTCAGCGAAGAGATGTTCGAAGGCTTGCGGCCCTGGCTCAACCGCGTGCCGGGCCGGCTGATGCACACCACCATCCTGGGCTGCGGCGTGTTCGGCTCGGTCTCGGGCTCCTCGGCCGCGACCTGCGCGACCATCGCCAAGGTGGCGCTGCCCGAACTCAAGCGGCGCGGCTACAACGAGAAGCTCGCCATCGGCTCGCTCGCCACCGCCGGCACGCTGGGCATCCTGATTCCGCCCTCGATCACCATGGTGGTCTACGCCGTGGCGGCCGATGCATCGATCATTCGCATCTTTCTCGCCGGCTTTCTGCCGGGGCTGCTGCTGATGCTGCTGTTCTCCGGCTACATCGGCTGGTGGAGCCTGCGCCATCCCGACCAGGTGCCGCCGGCGGACCCGCCCACGACCCTGCGCGAAAAGATCAGGCTGTCGGGCAACCTCATCCCTTGCGGCCTGCTGATCGTCTTCATCATCTGGGTGCTGGTCGCGGGCTGGGCCACCGCAACGGAATGCGCGGCTTTCGGCGTGCTGGGCTCGCTGGCGATCGCGGCCTGGGGCCGCAGCCTCACCTGGCAGAACTTCAAGGACGGACTGATGGGCGCCACGCGCACCAGCTGCATGATCATGTTCATCCTGGCCGGTGCCGCCTTCCTGACCAAGACCATGGCCTTCACCGGCATCCCGCGCGAACTGGCCGAGTGGGTCGACGGCATGCATCTGTCGCCCTACGCGCTGATCGGCGCGCTGGTGCTGGTGTACCTGGTGCTGGGCACGGCGCTCGACGGCATCAGCATGATCGTGCTGACCGCGGCCGTGGTGCTGCCGATGGTGCAGAAGGCCGGCTTCGATCTGGTGTGGTTCGGCATCTTCGTCGTGCTGCTGGTCGAGATCGCCGAGGTCACGCCGCCGGTGGGCTTCAACCTCTTCGTGCTGCAGAACATGACGGGCAAAGACAGCAACGTGATCGCCAGAGCGGCCATCCCGTTCTTCTTCTGCCTGGTGCTGTGCATCGCGGTCATCACGGTTTTCCCCGGCATCGTGACGGTCGTGCCCAACGCGGTCATGGGCGTGGAGAAGTGACGGTCTAAGATCGGGCCCGTGCTTCCTGTCCTCGCCATCTGTATTGGCGCCTCGCTCGGCGCGCTCGCCCGCTGGGGCTTGGGCCTCTGGCTCAGCACACCCGCCTTTCCCTGGGGTACGCTGGCCTCGAACCTGGTCGGCGGCTATCTCATCGGCATCGCGGTCGGCGTGTTCCAGGCCATGCCGCAACTCGATCCGGTCTGGCGCCTGCTGCTGATCACCGGCTTTCTGGGGGGCCTCACCACCTTCTCGAGCTTTTCGGCCGAGGTGGTGACGATGCTGATGATGGACCGCATTGCACTGGCTTTCGGGACTGCCGCGCTGCACGTCGCCGGTTCGCTGGCGTTGACGTGGCTGGGCATCCGCACCGTGCAGCATTTCACCGCCTGATCGCTGGGGCCGCACGGGCTCGACGTGGGGGTCGGTCGATAGAATCGACCGCAATGCCCCTTGTCCTCCTCGTCGCACTTCCCTTCATCGCCAGTGTGATCGCGGCCCTGCTGCCGTCGAACGCGCGCAATCGGGAATCGACGCTCGCAGGCCTGGTCGCACTGGGCTGCGCGGTGCAGGTGGCCTGGTTCTTCCCCCGCATCGCGGGCGGCGAAGTGATCCGCGAGCACATCCGCTGGATCCCGTCACTGGGCCTCGACCTGGTGTTTCGCATGGACGGATTCGCTTGGCTCTTCTGCATGCTGGTGCTGGGCATCGGCGCGCTGGTGGTGCTGTATGCGCGCTACTACATGTCGGCTTCCGACCCGGTGCCGCGCTTCTTCGCCTTCTTCCTGGCCTTCATGGGCGCGATGGTGGGCGTGGTGCTGTCTGGCAACCTGGTGCAGATGGTGCTGTTCTGGGAGCTGACCAGCCTGTTCTCGTTCTTGCTGATCGGCTACTGGAACCACCGCCGTGATGCGCGGCGCGGCGCGCGCATGGCGCTCACGGTCACGGGCGCGGGCGGGCTGTGCCTGCTGGCAGGCGTGCTGGTGCTCGGCCGCATCGTCGGCAGCTACGAGCTCGACGTTGTGCTGGCCGCGGGCAGCCAGATCCGCGCACATGCGCTCTATCCGGTGGCGCTGGTGCTCATCCTGCTCGGCGCCTTTACCAAGAGCGCGCAGTTCCCGTTTCACTTCTGGCTGCCGCGCGCGATGGCGGCGCCTACGCCGGTCTCGGCCTACCTGCACTCGGCGACCATGGTGAAGCTGGGCGTGTTCCTGATGGCGCGGCTGTGGCCCGTGCTGTCGGGCACCGAGGCATGGTTCTGGCTGGTCGGCGGCGCGGGTGCGGCCACGCTGCTGCTGGGTGGCTACATCGCGATGTTCCAGCGCGACCTGAAGGCGCTGCTGGCCTACTCCACCATCTCGCACCTGGGCCTCATCACGCTGCTGCTGGGCCTCAACAGCCCGCTGGCCGCGGTGGCGGCGGTCTTCCACATCATGAACCACGCGACCTTCAAGGCGTCGCTGTTCATGGCGGCCGGCATCATCGACCACGAGAGCGGCACGCGCGACATCCGCAAGCTCAGCGGGCTGCTGCGGATGATGCCGATCACCGGCACGCTGGCCATCATCGCCAGCGCCTCGATGGCGGGCGTGCCGCTGCTCAACGGCTTTCTGTCGAAGGAAATGTTCTTCGCCGAGACGGTCTTCATCCAGGCCACGCCCTGGGTGAACCTGAGCCTGCCGGTCATCGCCACGCTGGCCGGCGTGTTCAGCGTGGCCTATTCGGCGCGCTTCGTGTTCGACGTGTTCTTCGGACCGCCCTGCGGCAACGACGTGCCCAAGCCGCCGCACGAGCCGCCGCACTGGATGCGGGTGCCGGCCGAACTGCTGGTGCTGATCTGCCTGGTGGTGGGCGTGGCCCCGGCCTGGTCGGTCGGTGCCTTCCTGGCGGCCGCTGCCAAGCCGGTGGTCGGAGGCGTGCTGCCCGAGTACAGCCTGGCCGTGTGGCACGGCTTCAACCTGCCGCTGCTGATGAGCTTCGTCGCGTTGGGCGGTGGCGCGGTCCTCTACCTGCTGCAGCGGCGCCGGCGCGCGCGTGGTGGACTGGAGCACACGCCGCTGTTGCATGCCTTCGACGGCCAGCGCATCTTCGAGAACCTGCTCGCGCGCCTGAGCGAGGCCGGGCGCCGCAGCCGGCGCCTGTTGGCCACCCGGCGGCTGCAGACGCAGCTGCTGCTCATGGTGGTGCTGGCGGTGGCCGGCGCCGCTGTCTCGCTGTGGCTGGCGCCGGCGCAGCCCGGCACGCGCGAGCTGCTGCCCTTCTCGCCCATGTTCGCCATGACGTGGGTCATCGGCTGCACCTGCGCACTGGCGGCGGCCTGGCAGGCCAAGTTTCATCGTCTTGCTTCGCTGATGCTGGCGGCCGGCGCCGGCCTGGTGTGCTGCACGACCTACATCTGGTTCTCCGCGCCCGACCTCGCGCTCACCCAACTGGTCGTGGAGACGGTGACCACCGTGCTGATGCTGCTGGGCCTGCGCTGGCTGCCGATGCGCACCGCCAAGCCGCAGCCCATGCGCGCACGCCTGCGCCCCTGGGGCCGGCGCGGTCGCGACCTGCTAGTGGCGGCCGCGGCCGGTTGCGGCATGTCGGCGATCGCCTGGATCATGATGACGCGGCCCTTCCCGCAGAGCATCTCGCCCTTTTTCCTCGAGCATGCGCTGCCGCAGGGCGGCGGCACCAACGTGGTCAACGTGATGCTGGTCGACTTCCGCGGCTTCGACACCTTCGGCGAAATCACGGTGCTGGGCATCGTGGCGCTGACGGTCTACGCGCTGCTGCGCCGCTTCCGGCCTGCGCCCGAGTCCATGGCCCTGCCATCGCAGCAGCGGGCCCAGCCGGACGACGGCAGCAGCGACCTGCTGAACCCGCGCCGCGCCAAGGACACGGCCGTCGGCTACCTGATGGTGCCCGCGGTGCTGGTGCGCTTTCTGCTGCCGCTGGCCGTGCTGGTGTCCATCTACTTCTTCATGCGCGGCCACAACCAGCCAGGCGGTGGCTTCGTCGCGGGCCTGGTCATGTCGGTGGCGCTGCTGCTGCAGTTCATCGTGTCGGGCGCCGAATGGGTGGAGGAACACCTGCGCATCTACCCGCGGCGCTGGATCGCCATCGGCCTGCTGCTCGCACTGGGCACCGGCGGGGGCGCCATCGCGCTCGGTTATCCCTTCCTCACCACCCACACCGCGCACCTGCATCTGCCGGTACTGGGCGACCTGCACGTGCCCAGCGCGCTCTTCTTCGACATCGGCGTGTTCGCGCTGGTGCTGGGCGCGACCATGCTGATCCTCACCGCGCTGGCCCATCAGTCGATCCGAAGCCATCGCTGGGCCGACGAGCAAGCCGAGAAGGACGCCGAGCGCGCTGCGAGCGATGCGCCGGCAGGAGGCGCCGCCTGATGGAAGCCGTGCTCGCGATCGCCATCGGCATCCTGACCAGCTCCGGTGTCTACCTGGTGCTGCGTCCGCGCACCTTCCAGGTGATCATGGGCCTCACGCTCATTTCCTACGCGGTCAACCTCTTCATCTTCAGCATGGGCCGCGTCAAGGTCGACAGCGAGCCCGTGCTGATCCCGGGCTTCGCTGCCACGCTGGCCAACACCGCCGACCCCATGCCCCAGGCGCTGGTGCTCACCGCCATCGTGATCGGGTTCGCGATGACTGCACTCTTCCTGGTCGTGATGCTGGCTTCGCGCGGCCTGTCGGGCACCGACCACGTCGACGGCGAGGAAAGGAAGGAGGCGTCCGAATGAAGGAGCTCGCCTCGCTGCTCGACCGCCTGCTCGAATTCGGCATGCCGCACTTGGTGGCGGTGCCCATCCTGCTGCCGATGTTCACCGCCGCGTTGATGCTCCTGATGGGCGAGCAGCGGCGCCGCACCAAGTCGGCGCTGAGCGTGGTGTCCGGCCTGTTGGGGTTGCTGGCGGCGCTGGCGCTGCTGCGTTGGGTGAATGCGGCCGACACCGGCGGCGGGCCGGGCTCGATCGGCGTCTACCTGCCCGGCAACTGGCGCGCGCCCTTCGGCATCGTGCTGGTGGCCGACCGCCTGTCGACCATGATGGTCGCGCTGACCGGCGTGATCGCGTTGTGCGCCTCGATCTACTCCACCTCGCGCTGGGACCGCGCGGGCGTGCACTTCCATCCGCTGCTGCAGCTGCAGCTCATGGGCTTGAACGGCGCCTTTCTCACCGGCGACCTGTTCAATCTTTTCGTGTTCTTCGAAGTGATGCTCGCCGCCTCCTACGGGCTGCTGCTGCACGGCTCAGGCCGCCTGCGCGTGCAGGCCGGGCTGCATTACGTGGCGATCAACCTCGCCGCCTCCTCGCTGTTCCTGATCGGCGCGGCCTTGCTCTACGGCGTGACCGGTACGCTGAACATGGCCGATCTCGGCCCCCGCATCGCGCAACTCGCGCCCGGCGACCGCGGCCTGGCGCATGCCGGCGCAGCCATCCTGGCCACGGCCTTTTTTGCCAAGGCCGGGGCCTGGCCGCTCAACTTCTGGCTGGTGCCGGCCTACAGCGCCGCCGTCTCGCCCGTGGGCGCGGTGTTCGCCCTGCTGACCAAGCTGGGCGTCTACACGGTGCTGCGCCTTTGGAGTTTGATGTTCGCGCCCGATGCCGGCGCCTCGGCCCAGTACGGGCAGTTCGTGCTCGTGGGGATCGGGCTGGCAACGCTTTTCGTCGGGGCACTCGGCATCGTGGGCACGCAACGGTTGTCCAACCTGGCCGGCTTCAGCGTGCTGGTCTCAGCCGGCACGCTGCTGGCGGCCATCGGGCTCGGGCAGCCGGCCGTATGGGCCGGCGCCCTCTACTACCTGCTGAGCTCCACGCTCGCGGTCAGTGCCTTCTTCCTTCTCATCGACATGATCGAGCGTTGGCGCAACGCCGGCCTGAGCATCGCGCCGCACGAGGCGGCCGGCAATGCGCCCTTCCTCGCGGAAGACCTTCGCAATCTCGACGACGTGAACCTCGACGACGAGGCGCAGGCCCTGTACGGCCGGGCCATCCCGGCCGGCGTGGCCTTTCTGGGCCTGGGCTTCCTGGGCTGCACGCTGCTGCTGGCAGGGCTGCCGCCGCTGTCGGGCTTCATCGGCAAATTCGCCATGCTTTCTGGCCTGATCGGCGAGGCACGAATGATCACGTCGGCAGGCTGGACCTTCACCGCGCTGCTGATCGCCTCGGGCTTCCTCACGCTCATCGCGCTCAGCCGAACCGGCATCCGCCACTTCTGGACCCAGCCGCATGCCACCATGCCTTCGCTGCCGGCGCTCGAGGTGCTGCCGGTGGCCGTGCTGCTGGCCGCCTGCGTCGCTCTGACGCTGATGGCCGAGCCGGTGATGCAGCATGCCGACGCCACCGCGCAGGGACTGCGCTCGCCCACGGCCTATCGCGAGGCGGTGTTCGGCGCGCGCCAACGCCCCGGCCCGACCGATCCTGCCGGAGGGCCGGCACCATGATCAAGCGCTGGCTTCCTTCGCCGCTGCTGTCGCTGGCGCTGTTCGTGGTCTGGCTGCTGCTGAACCAGTCGCTGCATCCGGCCACGATGGTGCTCGCGGCCTTGCTCGCCATCGCCGTGCCGCTGCTCACGCAGAGCCTGCGTCCGGCCCGCGTGAAGGTGCGCAAGCCGCTGCTGGCGCTGCGCCTGGGCGGTTTCGTGATGCGCGACCTGGTGGTGTCTGCCATCACCGTGGCCCGGCTGCTGCTGACGCGGCGCAGCAGCGAGCTGAAGGCGGGCTTCGTGCGCGTGCCGCTCGAGATGCGCGACCCCAACGCGCTCGCCACGCTGGCGATGATTTTGTGCCTCACCCCCGGCACCGCCTGGGGCGAGCTCGCCTTCGACCGCTCGACCTTGCTCATCCACGTCTTCCATGAAGTCGACGAGGCGGCCTTCGTCGCCATGATCAAGACACGCTACGAACAGCCGCTGATGGAGATCTTCGAATCATGACGCCGATCCTCTTCTGGGCTCTGAAGCTGGCGCTGCTGCTGCTCGCGGTGGCGATGCTCTGTGCCGTGGCCCGCCTGCTTGCCGGACCCACCGCGCAAGACCGTGTAATGGCGCTCGATTGCCTGTACGTCAACGGCATGCTCATGATGCTGGTGCTGGGCATCGTCTATGCCAGCAGCGTGTATTTCGAAGCCGCGATGCTGGTGGCGCTGTTCGGCTTCGTCGGCTCGACGGCGCTGGCCAAATTTCTGCTGCGGGGGGAGGTGATCGAATGACGGAAGCGACGGATCTGATCATCGGGCCACTGCCACTGTGGGCTGAAATACTGACGGGCATCCTGGCCGTTGCGGGTGCCGCGTTCGCAGCCATCGGCTCATTCGGATTGGTGCGCTTGCCCAGTTTCTTTCATCGCATTCATGCGCCGACTCTCGGCGCGACGCTGGGTGCCTGGTGCGTCACGCTGGCCACCATCGTCTATTTCTCGGTGCAGGGCCATAGCCTGTTTCTTCACGCGGTGTTGATCGCCTTTTTCGTGGCGCTCACTGCGCCGGTCATGACCATCTTTCTTATGCGCGCTGCGCTGTTCCGTGAGCGTCAGAAGCGCGGCGACGTACCGCCGGAAAAAGGCTGAGCGGCAGCCGTGTGAACGGCTACAGGCCGGCGAACCACTTGAAGCCGGCGACCAGCACCGCGCCCAGAAGCACCGCCATCACCAAGCGCCCCCAACGGACGGCTTGATGATCCTGACCTCTTCGCAGGCGCGCTGGTTGCGACATTGAGCCGAACGCGGTGTCGGGCTTATCTCGTGCCCAATCGTGAAAGTTGTCTCGATCTGTATTCATGTAATACATTTTATGTACAAGTAAACAGATTTCACGACGCAAGCGTTAATTTTTTTGCGATGTGTGGCGCTTCACACAGCCATACAAGATTTCGCTTCCGGCTTACGAACGCTTCACACAACGCCTTCACGATGCAGACATCGCCCAACCACGAGGACTCGCATGAACAAGACTGCTTTCGCTCTCGGCACAGCCGCTCTGCTGGCGTTCGGCACGCTGGCGCTTCCGGCCCATGCGCACGACGGGCGCTATCGCTACGACAACCGCGTGATCGTCGTTCCCGCACCTCCCCCGCCGCCGCGCGTGTACTACGC
>NZ_LYVO01000061.1 GCF_001984055.1 Variovorax sp. KK3 | reverse complement strand
GTCTAAAGCGATCCACAGGGGTATAGCTCAATTGGCAGAGCGTCGGTCTCCAAAACCGAAGGTTGTAGGTTCGATTCCTACTGCCCCTGCCACCTGATGGTGGCTCCGAAAAAAGCCCGTCATGACCTGACGGGCTTCGGCGTCTAGGAAGGCGCCGTAAATTGAAGAGGCCGAGAGGCCGCAGGAATATTTGCCCAAGATGGCCACTTCTCAAATCGAAACCGTGAGCACCAGCGCCGACAAGGCGAAGATGGCTGCGGCCGTCTTGCTGGCGGTGGGTGCCATCGTGGCTTACTACCTGCTGTCGCGCCAGGGCGCGATCGTGCAATGGGCCGTTTTGCTGGTCGGCCTGGCGGCCGCCGTGGCGACGTTCGCCAGTTCCGAGAATGGCCGGCAGCTCTGGGCTTTCGGTCGCGATTCGTGGCGCGAGGTCAAGAAGGTTGTGTGGCCGACGCGCAAAGAGGCCATCCAGATGACGGCCTATGTGTTTGCCTTCGTCGTCGTCATGTCCATCTTTCTGTGGCTCACCGACAAAACGCTCGAATGGGTCTTCTTCGACCTCATCCTGGGCTGGAGAAAATAATGACTGACGACGCTGTCGAGTTGAAGCCGGAAGACGGCTCGGTGCTGGCGCCCCCCGCCAACCCGGATTTCCGCTGGTACGTGGTCCACGCCTACTCGGGCATGGAGAAGGCGGTGGAGCGCAATATCACCGAGCGCATCAATCGCGCCGGCATGCAGGGCAAATTCGGCCGCATCCTCGTGCCGACGGAAGAGGTGGTCGAGGTGCGCAACGGTCAGAAGCGCACCACCGAGCGACGCTTTTTCCCGGGCTATGTGCTGGTCGAGATGATCATGGAAGACGACACCTGGCATCTGGTGAAGCACACCAACAAGGTGACGGGCTTCGTCGGTGGCGCCAAGAATCGTCCGGCCCCGATTTCGCAGAAGGAAGTCGAGGACATCGTCAGCCAGATGCAGCAGGGCACGGAAAAGCCGCGCCACAAGGTCGAATTCACCGTAGGCGAGTTCGTGCGCGTCAAGGAAGGCCCGTTCACAGACTTCAATGGTTCGGTCGAAGAAGTCAACTACGAGAAGAGCAAGGTCCGCGTGTCGGTCATGATCTTCGGCCGGGCGACACCCGTCGAACTCGAGTTCGGCCAGGTCGAGAAGACCTGAGTGATTTGAAGGATCTGGTGCTTCCCGACTCGGCACCGGTTCCAGTTTCGAGAGTCGTCAACCCCGGGGAGCTGCGGCTGAACAGGCCAAGGCGTTAATACCCGCAAGGAGAAAAGCATGGCGAAAAAAATCGTCGGCTTCATCAAGCTGCAAGTGCCAGCTGGTAAAGCCAATCCGTCGCCGCCGATCGGCCCCGCACTGGGCCAACGCGGTTTGAACATCATGGAATTCTGCAAGGCGTTCAACGCGCAGACCCAGGGCGTCGAGCCCGGTCTGCCGCTGCCGGTGGTCATCACCGCGTTCGCCGACAAGAGCTTCACCTTCATCATCAAGACGCCGCCGGCGATCACGCTGATCAAGAAGGCGATCAAGCTCGAGAAGGGCTCCGCACGTCCGCATACCGACAAGGTCGGCAAGATCACGCGCGCACAGCTCGAAGAGATCGCCAAGACCAAGATGAAGGACCTGACGGCGGCCGATCTGGACGCTGCGGTTCGCACCATTGCGGGCTCTGCCCGCTCGATGGGCGTGAATGTGGAGGGTGTGTAAATGGCCAAGATCACGAAAAAGCAAAAAGCGGCGTCCGGCAAGGTCGACAGCACCAAGCTGTATTCCCTGACCGAGGCCATCGGTATCGTCAAGGACGCCGCCACTGCGAAGTTCGATGAGTCGATCGACGTTGCCGTGCAACTCGGCATCGACGCCAAGAAGTCCGACCAGGTGGTGCGTGGCGCCGTCGTGATGCCCAACGGCACCGGCAAGACCAAGCGCGTGGCCGTGTTCGCGCAGGGCGCCAAGGCGGAAGAAGCCAAGGCCGCTGGCGCCGACATCGTCGGCATGGACGACCTGGCCGCCCAGGTGAAAGCGGGCGACATGCCTTTCGACGTGGTGATCGCCGCGCCGGATGCGATGCGTGTGGTCGGTGCCCTGGGCCAGATCCTCGGCCCGCGCGGCCTGATGCCGAACCCCAAGGTTGGTACCGTCACGCCCGACGTTGCCACCGCAGTGAAGAACGCGAAGGCCGGCCAAGTGCAATTCCGTGTCGACAAGGCCGGGATCATCCACGGCACGATCGGCCGCCGTTCCTTCGACACCGAAAAGTTGCAGGGCAACCTCTCGGCTCTGATCGAAGCGCTGGTCAAGGCCAAGCCGGCTTCGAGCAAGGGCGTGTACCTGCGCAAGGTGGCCGTGTCGTCGACGATGGGTGTGGGTGTCCGCGTGGACATGCAGACCATCTCGGCCCAGAGCTGAAGAAGTTGAAGACGGGGCCTTGCCGGAGCGAGGCCCCGCCGAAATTGCCCCGCTGACCGTTCTAAGGTTGGCGGGGTGGTGTGGTGGGTCGGCCGGGGGTGCAAACACCCGGTCGGGCCATCCAAGACCGCTGGCGTGCAGGAGGGCCTGCACTTAATTCGCCTCTTCCATCGCGAGGCAGCCAGCGCAGATGGCGATCCCGCTGCAAGGAATCCGTTCCGAAACAGTTGGTCGCTGCATGTAGCGCATCCGGAGGTCTCGGCCGAAGGATGCATTAAAGGAGTAGACCTTGAGTCTGAATCGCAGTGAGAAAGAAGCGGTCATCAGTGACGTGACCAGCCTCGCCGCAAAAGCTCAAACGCTCGTGATGGCGGAATACCGTGGCATCACGGTTGCCGACATGACCCGTCTGCGCAGCGATGCGCGCAGCAAAGGCGTGACCCTGAGTGTTCTCAAGAACACCCTGGCACGCCGCGCTGTCGCAGGAAGCGCATTCGAAGTCGTCGGTGACCAGATGACCGGCCCGCTGATCTATGGCTTCTCCGAAGACGCCGTGGCCGCCGCGAAAGTGGTGGCCGATTTCGCGAAGACCAACGACAAGTTGGTCATTCGCGGCGGTGCATTCGGTGGCAAGGCCCTGGACGTCGAAGGCGTGAAGCAACTGGCCAACATCCCTTCCAAGGAAGTGCTGCTGGCGCAACTGCTGGGCTTGATGCAGTCCCCCATCTCCCGCACGGCCCGTGTTCTGGCCGCGCTGGCGGAGAAGCGTGGTGGCGGCGAAGCCCCGGCCGAGGCAGAGCCTGTGGCCGAAGCCCCGGCAGCAGCCTGAGCTTGCTTTTGAAGATTTCAACCCAATTGTTAGGAAACCAAAATGGCATTCGATAAAGACGCATTTCTGACCGCCCTCGACAGCATGACGGTCCTCGAGCTCAACGACCTGGTGAAAGCCATCGAAGAGAAGTTCGGCGTGAGCGCTGCGGCCATGTCGGCCCCGGCTGCCGGCGGTGGTGCTGCCGCTGCAGTGGTCGAAGAAAAGACCGAGTTCAACGTCGTCCTGACCGACGCCGGCGCGAACAAGGTCTCCGCGATCAAGGCCGTGCGCGAAATCACCGGCCTGGGCCTCAAGGAAGCCAAGGACCTGGTGGAAGCCGCTCCCAAGGCCGTGAAGGAAGGCGTTGCCAAGGCCGACGCCGAAGCCATGCTGAAGAAGCTGCTCGACGCTGGCGCCAAGGCAGAACTGAAGTAATTCGGTTCTCCCGCAGGGCTGGAGTGTGCCGAAAGGCCCTCCAGCCTTTGCCGCTTTCAGAGCGCACCCAAAAACCGCTGTTCCTCGGCAGTTTTTGAGTGTCTTCTGACCCCGACTGCAGAAGACCCCTTGGTTCGGGCGATGTGCAACGCATCGCCGTCCGCCAACGGCTGGTAGTGGCCAGCCGCCAAGAAGGAGCGCGCGAGCGCTGCTGACAAGTCGCTGAAGATCTCAAAGCCCGGAGCTCTCATGGCCCAAACGTCCACGTACAGTTACACCGAACGCAAGCGCATCCGAAAGAATTTCGGTAACCGCGAAAGCGTCGTAGAAATTCCCTACCTGCTGCAGATGCAGAAGGACGCTTACACCGCGTTCCTGCAAGCAGGTATCCCGCCCCAGAGACGCACCGTGGAAGGTCTGCAGGCCGCGTTCGACGCCGCCTTCCCGATCGTGTCGCACAACGGCTTCGTGGAAATGAAGTTCCTCGAATACAACCTGGCGAAGCCGGCCTTCGACGTGCGCGAGTGCCAGACCCGCGGGCTGACTTACGCCTCGGCCGTGCGTGCCAAGGTGCAGCTGATCATCTACGACCGCGAGTCGTCGACCCCGCAATCGAAGGTGGTCAAGGAAGTGAAGGAGCAAGAGGTCTACATGGGCGAAGTGCCGCTCATGACCGACAAGGGCTCGTTCATCATCAACGGCACGGAACGGGTGATCGTGTCGCAGCTGCACCGTTCGCCGGGCGTGTTCTTCGAGCATGACAAGGGCAAGACGCACAGCTCGGGCAAGCTGCTGTTCTCGGCCCGCGTGATTCCCTACCGCGGCTCGTGGCTGGACTTCGAGTTCGACCCGAAGGACATGCTGTACTTCCGCGTCGACCGCCGGCGCAAGATGCCGGTGACCATTCTGCTGAAGGCCATCGGCCTGAATCCGGAATCGATCCTCGCGAACTTCTTCGTCAACGACAACTTCCGCCTGATGGACAGCGGCGCGCAGATGGAGTTCGTCTCCGAGCGCCTGCGCGGCGAAGTCGCGCGTTTCGACATCACCGACAAGTCGGGCAAGGTCGTGGTTGCCAAGGACAAGCGCGTCACCGCGCGCCACACGCGCGAGCTGGAACAGACGGAAACCACGCACATCAGCGTGCCGGAAGACTTCCTGGTCGGCCGGGTGCTGGCCCGCAACATCGTCGATCCGGACTCCGGCGAAATCCTGGCCAAGGCCAACGACGAGCTGACCGAGGCACTGCTGAAGAAGCTGCGCGCTGCCGGCGTGCAGGAGATCCAGTGCATCTATACCAACGAGCTGGACCAGGGCGCGTACATCTCCCAGACGCTGCGCATCGACGAAACCGTTGATGAGTTCGCCGCTCGCGTGGCCATCTACCGCATGATGCGCCCCGGCGAGCCGCCGACGGAAGACGCCGTGCAGGCCCTGTTCCAGCGCCTGTTCTACAACCCCGACACCTACGATCTGTCGCGCGTCGGCCGCATGAAGTTCAACGCCAAGGTCGGCCGCGACGAATCGACCGGCCCCATGGTGCTGACGAACGAGGACATCCTGGCGGTCGTGAAGATCCTGGTGGACCTGCGCAATGGCCGCGGCGAAGTGGACGACATCGACCACCTTGGCAACCGCCGTGTGCGCTGCGTCGGTGAACTGGCCGAGAACCAGTACCGCACCGGCCTCGCCCGCATCGAAAAGGCCGTGAAGGAGCGTCTGGGCCAGGCCGAGCAAGAGCCGCTGATGCCGCACGACCTGATCAACAGCAAGCCGATCTCGGCCGCCCTGAAGGAATTCTTCGGCGCCTCGCAGCTGTCGCAGTTCATGGACCAGACGAATCCGCTGTCCGAGATCACGCACAAGCGCCGCGTCTCGGCCCTCGGCCCGGGCGGTTTGACGCGCGAGCGTGCCGGCTTCGAAGTGCGCGACGTGCACGTCACCCACTACGGCCGCGTGTGCCCGATCGAAACGCCCGAAGGCCCGAACATCGGCCTGATCAACTCGCTGGCCCTGTACGCGCGCCTCAACGAATACGGCTTCATCGAGACGCCGTACCGTCGTGTGGTCGACAGCAAGGTCACGATGGACATCGACTACCTGTCGGCCATCGAAGAAGGCAAGTACGTCATTGCGCAGGCCAATGCCGCGCTCGACAAGGACGGCCGCCTGACCGGCGACCTGGTGTCGGCCCGCGAAACCGGCGAATCGATCCTGGTGTCCGCCGAGCGCGTGCAGTACATGGACGTGTCGCCGGCGCAGATCGTGTCGGTGGCCGCCTCGCTGGTGCCTTTCCTGGAGCACGACGATGCGAACCGCGCACTGATGGGCGCCAACATGCAGCGCCAGGCCGTGCCGGTGCTGCGCCCCGAAAAGGCTTTCGTCGGTACCGGCATCGAGCGCGTCTCGGCGGTCGACTCGGGCACGGTCGTCACGGCCAGCCGCGGCGGCGTGGTCGACTATGTCGACGCCACCCGCATCGTGGTGCGCGTGAACGACGCCGAAGCGGCAGCCGGAGAAGTCGGTGTGGACATCTACAACCTGATCAAGTACCAGCGTTCGAACCAGAACACGAACATCCACCAGCGGCCGATCGTCAAGCGCGGCGACAAGATCGCCAAGGGCGACGTGATCGCCGACGGCGCATCGACCGACCTGGGCGAGCTCGCGCTCGGCCAGAACATGCTGGTCGCCTTCATGCCCTGGAACGGCTACAACTTCGAGGACTCGATCCTCATCAGCGAACGCGTGGTCGCCGAAGATCGCTACACCTCGATCCACATCGAGGAACTGGTGGTGATGGCGCGCGACACCAAGCTCGGTGCCGAGGAAATCACCCGCGACATCCCGAACCTGGCCGAGCAGCAGCTCAACCGCCTGGACGAATCCGGGATCATCTACGTCGGCGCCGAAGTGCAGCCCGGCGACACGCTGGTGGGCAAGGTCACGCCGAAGGGCGAGACCACGCTGACGCCTGAAGAGAAGCTGCTGCGCGCCATCTTCGGCGAGAAGGCTTCGGACGTGAAGGACACCTCGCTGCGCGTCGACCAGGGCTCGCAGGGCACGGTCATCGACGTGCAGGTGTTCACCCGCGAAGGCATCCAGCGCGACAAGCGCGCCCAGCAGATCATCGACGACGAGCTGAAGCGCTTCCGCCTCGACCTGAACGACCAGTTGCGCATCGTCGAAGCCGACGCTTTCGACCGGATCGAGAAGCTGTTGACCGGCAAGGCCGCCAACGGCGGCCCGAACAAGCTGGCCAAGGGCACCAAGCTCGACAAGGCGTATCTGTCGTCGATCGAGAAGTTCCACTGGTTCGACATCCGCCCGGCGGAAGAAGAAGTGGCGTCGCAACTCGAGTCGATCAAGAACTCGCTCGAGCAGACGCGCCACAGCTTCGACCTGGCCTTCGAGGAAAAGCGCAAGAAGCTCACGCAAGGCGATGAGCTGCCTGCGGGCGTGCTCAAGATGGTCAAGGTCTACCTGGCCGTCAAGCGCCGTCTTCAGCCCGGCGACAAGATGGCCGGCCGCCACGGCAACAAGGGTGTGGTCTCCAAGATCGTTCCGGTCGAGGACATGCCACACATGGCCGACGGCACGCCGTGCGACATCTGCCTGAACCCGCTGGGCGTGCCCTCGCGGATGAACGTCGGGCAGGTGCTCGAAGTGCATTTGGGCTGGGCCGGCAAGGGCGTGGGCCAGCGCATCGGCGACATGCTGCAGGCCGAAGCCAAGGTGGCCGAGCTGCGCGAGTTCATGGACAAGCTCTACAACGGCTCCGGCCGCAAGGAAGAGCTCGCCAAGCTCAGCGACGCCGACGTGCTCGAGATGGCAGGCAACCTGGCGACGGGCGTGCCCTTCGCGACGCCCGTGTTCGACGGTGCCTCGGAAGAGGAGATCCGCGGCATGCTGCACCTGGCCTACCCCGACGAGATCGCCAAGGCGAAGGGCCTGACCGCGACGCGCACGCAGGCCTACCTGTACGACGGCCGCACGGGCGACCAGTTCGAGCGCCCGGTCACCGTGGGCTACATGCACGTGCTGAAGCTGCACCATCTGGTCGACGACAAGATGCACGCGCGCTCGACCGGTCCGTACAGCCTGGTCACGCAGCAGCCGCTGGGCGGCAAGGCGCAATTCGGCGGCCAGCGTTTCGGGGAAATGGAAGTGTGGGCGCTCGAAGCCTACGGCGCTTCCTACGTCCTGCAGGAAATGCTGACCGTGAAGTCCGACGACGTTCAAGGCCGTACCAAGGTGTACGAAAGCATCGTCAAGGGCGAACACTCGATCGAAGCCGGCATGCCGGAATCGTTCAATGTGCTGGTCAAGGAAATTCGTTCCTTGGGCCTCGACATTGAACTTGAACGCTCGTAATAAGGGGAAAGAGTCAATGAAATCGCTACTCGACCTGTTCAAGCAATTCACGCCGGACGAGCATTTCGATGCCATCCGCATCGGCATGGCTTCGCCCGAGAAGATCCGTTCGTGGTCTTTCGGCGAGGTGAAGAAGCCCGAGACCATCAACTACCGGACCTTCAAGCCCGAGCGCGACGGCCTGTTCTGCGCCAAGATCTTCGGCCCGATCAAGGACTACGAGTGCCTGTGCGGCAAGTACAAACGCCTGAAGCACCGTGGTGTCATCTGCGAGAAGTGCGGTGTCGAAGTCACGCAGACCAAGGTTCGCCGCGAGCGCATGGGTCACATCGACCTGGCCGCGCCCTGCGCTCACATCTGGTTCCTGAAGTCGCTGCCGTCGCGTCTGGGCCTGGTGCTCGACATGACGCTGCGCGACATCGAACGCGTGCTGTACTTCGAAGCCTACGTGATCACCGACCCTGGCATGACCCCGCTGAAGAAGTTCGGCATCATGTCCGAGGACGACTACGACGCGAAGCGCAAGGAATACGGTGACGAGTTCGTCGCCAAGATGGGCGCCGAAGGCATCAAGGACCTGCTGATGGGCATCGAGCTCGACAGCGAGATCGAGAAGCTTCGCGGCGACCTGACCGGCTCCGAAGTCAAGGTCAAGAAGAACTCGAAGCGCCTCAAGGTGCTCGAAGCCTTCCGCAAGTCGGGCATCAAGCCCGAGTGGATGGTGCTCGACGTGCTGCCCGTGCTGCCGCCGGACCTGCGTCCGCTGGTGCCGCTGGACGGCGGCCGCTTCGCGACCTCCGACCTGAACGACCTGTACCGCCGCGTCATCAACCGCAACAGCCGCCTGCGCCGCCTGCTCGAACTCAAGGCGCCCGAAATCATCGCGCGCAACGAGAAGCGCATGCTGCAGGAAGCCGTCGACTCGCTGCTCGACAACGGCCGCCGTGGCAAGGCCATGACGGGCGCCAACAAGCGCGCGCTCAAGTCGCTGGCCGACATGATCAAAGGCAAGAGCGGCCGCTTCCGCCAGAACCTGCTGGGCAAGCGCGTCGACTACTCGGGCCGTTCGGTCATCGTTGTGGGCCCGACGCTCAAGCTGCACCAGTGCGGCCTGCCGAAGCTGATGGCGCTGGAGCTCTTCAAGCCCTTCATCTTCTCGCGCCTCGAAGCCATGGGCATCGCGACCACGATCAAGGCCGCGAAGAAGGAAGTCGAATCCGGCACGCCGGTGGTGTGGGACATCCTGGAAGAGGTGATCAAGGAGCACCCGGTGATGCTGAACCGCGCACCGACGCTGCACCGCCTCGGCATCCAGGCCTTCGAGCCGATCCTGATCGAAGGCAAGGCGATCCAGCTTCACCCGCTGGTCTGCGCCGCCTTCAACGCCGACTTCGACGGCGACCAGATGGCCGTCCACGTGCCGCTGTCGGTCGAAGCGCAGATGGAAGCCCGCACGCTGATGCTGGCCTCCAACAACGTGCTGTTCCCGGCGAGCGGCGAGCCCTCCATCGTGCCTTCGCAGGACGTGGTGCTGGGCCTGTACTACACGACGCGCGAGCGCATCAACGGCAGGGGCGAGGGCCTGGTCTTCTCCGACATCGGTGAAGTGCAGCGCGCGCTCGACG
This sequence comes from Variovorax sp. KK3, assembly GCF_001984055.1. Lineage (GTDB taxonomy): Bacteria > Pseudomonadota > Gammaproteobacteria > Burkholderiales > Burkholderiaceae_C > Variovorax. Next base: position 34,547 of record NZ_LYVO01000061.1, on the reverse strand, counting down.
CCAACGTGGTCGAACTCACCGCCAAGGTGAGCGTGCGCATCACCGAGTACGCCAAGGACAAGGAATCGGGCGAGTTCACCCCCAGCACCACGCTGGTCGACACCACCGTCGGCCGCGCGCTGCTGTCGGAGATCCTGCCCAAGGGCCTGCCTTTCGCGAACATCAACAAGGCGCTGAAGAAGAAGGAAATCTCGCGCCTGATCAACGTCTCCTTCCGCAAGTGCGGTCTGAAGGAGACCGTGGTCTTCGCCGACAAGCTGCTGCAGAACGGCTTCCGCCTCGCGACCAAGGCCGGCATCTCGATCGCCATCGACGACATGCTGGTGCCGTCCGAGAAGCACGGCATCATCGATCGCTCCGCCAAGGAAGTGAAGGAGATCGAGCAGCAGTACGTCTCGGGCCTGGTCACGGCCGGCGAGCGCTACAACAAGGTGGTCGACATCTGGGGCAAGGCCGGCGACGAAGTGTCGAAGGTCATGATGTCCAAGCTGTCGAAGGAAAAGGTCACCGACCGCAACGGCAAAGAAGTGGATCAGGAGTCCTTCAACTCCATCTACATGATGGCCGACTCGGGTGCCCGCGGTTCTGCTGCGCAGATCCGGCAGGTGGCCGGCATGCGGGGCCTGATGGCCAAGCCGGACGGCTCGATCATCGAAACGCCCATCACCGCGAACTTCCGCGAAGGCCTGAACGTGCTGGAGTACTTCATCTCCACCCACGGTGCCCGAAAGGGTCTGGCCGACACGGCGCTGAAGACTGCGAACTCCGGCTACCTGACGCGCCGCCTGGTCGACGTGACGCAGGATCTGGTCGTGATCGAGCAGGACTGCGGCACGATGGACGGCACCGTGATGCGCGCCATCGTCGAAGGCGGTGAAGTGATCGAGTCGCTGCGCGACCGTATCCTGGGCCGTACCGCGGCCGAGGACGTGCTGCACCCAGAGACGCGCGCCGTCGTGGCCAAGGCCGGCGACATGCTCGACGAAGACCTCATCGAGATGCTCGAAACCGAGGGCGTGGACGAGGTCAAGGTGCGCACCGCGCTCACCTGCTCGACGCGCTTCGGCCTGTGCGCCAAGTGCTACGGCCGCGACCTTGGCCGCGGCGGCCTGGTCAACAACGGCGAAGCGGTCGGCGTGATCGCGGCGCAGTCGATCGGCGAGCCCGGGACGCAGCTGACGATGCGGACCTTCCACATCGGCGGTGCCGCATCGCGTGCGGCGGTGGCGTCGAGCGTCGAGGCCAAGTCCAACGGCGTGATCGGCTTCAACGCCACGATGCGCTATGTGACCAACAGCAAGGGCGAACTGGTCGTGATCGCGCGTTCGGGCGAGATCGTCATCCACGACGAACACGGCCGTGAGCGCGAGCGCCACAAGGTGCCTTACGGTGCCACCCTGGCGGTCAAGGCAGACCAGCAGATCAAGGCGGGCCACGTGCTGGCCAACTGGGATCCGCTGACGCGCCCGATCATCACGGAGTTCGCCGGACGTACCAAGTTCGAGAACGTCGAGGAAGGCCTCACGGTCGCGAAGCAGGTCGACGAAGTCACCGGCTTGTCCACCCTGGTGGTCATCGATCCGAAGCGCCGCGGGGCGGCCAAGGTCGTGCGTCCGCAGGTGAAGCTGATCGACGCTGCCGGCAGCGAGGTCAAGATCCCCGGCACCGACCACTCGGTGACGATCGGCTTCCCGGTCGGCGCGCTGGTGCAGGTGCGTGACGGCCAGGACGTCGGCCCCGGCGAAGTGCTGGCGCGCATCCCGGTCGAAGGGCAGAAGACCCGCGACATCACCGGCGGTCTGCCGCGCGTGGCCGAGCTCTTCGAAGCCCGTTCCCCCAAGGACAAGGGCATGCTGGCAGAGATGACCGGCACCGTGTCCTTCGGCAAGGAAACCAAGGGCAAGGTGCGGCTGCAGATCACCGATCCGGACGGCAAGGTCTGGGAAGAACTCGTGCCGAAGGAGAAGAACATCCTGGTGCACGAAGGCCAGGTGGTGAACAAGGGCGAGTCGATCGTCGACGGTCCGGCCGATCCGCAGGACATCCTGCGCCTGCTGGGCTCCGAGGAACTGGCACGCTACATCGTGGACGAGGTGCAGGACGTGTACCGCCTGCAGGGTGTGAAGATCAACGACAAGCACATCGAGGTGATCGTTCGCCAGATGCTGCGCCGCGTCGTGGTCGAGAACCCTGGCGACGCGAACTACATCGCCGGTGAACAGGTCGAGCGCAGCGAGATCCTGAACACCAACGACGCCCTGCGCGCCGCGGACAAGCTTCCCGCCACGTACACCAACCTGCTGCTGGGTATCACGAAGGCTTCGCTCTCGACCGACAGCTTCATCAGTGCCGCGTCCTTCCAGGAAACGACGCGCGTGCTGACCGAAGCCGCGATCATGGGCAAGCGCGACGAACTGCGCGGCCTGAAGGAAAACGTCATCGTCGGTCGCCTGATTCCCGCAGGCACCGGCATGGCTTACCACCTGGCACGCAAGGCGAAGGACGCCATGGACGAGGCCGAGCGCCGCGCGATCGCCGAGGCGGAGGCTGCCGAGCTTGCCGGCAACACCTCTTCGTCAACCGAAGATGCGAGCACGGCCGATGCCAGCGAAGGCGCCGCGACCGAATAAACGGCTAGCATCGCCGGCATGACCGGTCGACCAAGCCCCCTTTCCGCCCGCGGATCGGGGGCTTTTTTCTGCATGGCCCGATGAGCTTCGTTCCCGATTCGTGGCCGTGGTGGATCGTCGGAGCGGTGCTCCTGTTCTGGTTCGTCGGCGCCTACAACCGCATCGTTCGGCTGCGATCGAGCGCGCTGCAAGCTTATGCGGCACTCGATGCCGCGCTGGTTCGGCAGCTCGACTTCGTGCAGTCGCGGCTGGCCGAGGCGCCCGCTGCGCAGCAGCCCTTGGCCGGCGATCCACCGGCGCACGCCTCGCTGCAGGCATCGGCCGGCCAACTGGTCACGCTGCTGGCGGCCACGCGTCTCAAGCCGCTCGATCCGGCCGGCATCGCCGCGCTGTCGACGGCGCTGCACGTGATGCTCGGCGCCTGGCAGCGGCTGTATCCCGACGCGGTGGTGAGCTTCGAAGCCGACGGCACCCTGTCGCGGCCGGCGCCACTGGGCGGCCGCGAAGAAGCGCTCGCCGCCGCCGCGCCGGGCACGGCCGTGCCGCTCGCCTGGCCCGAGCCCTCGGCCGCGGCCGAGATCGCACGCAGTCAGTTCAATCAGGCGGTGGACCAGTACAACGCCGCGACCGCTCAGTTCCCCGCGCTGCTGGTGGCGTGGATCATGCAGTTGAGACCGGCGGCGCCTTTGCGCTGACACCGGACCTTTTTCTTATCGACCCCAAGTTTTGTCAGACTCTCCCGATTCCCCCGACGCTTCGCCGCAGCCTTTCGGGCCGCCCCTGTGGCGCCAGCTGCAGCTCACCGCCGTCGCGCTGGCCGCGATTCGCAGCGGCACGTCCGGCACCGTGGCCTTCGAGGCCGTTCCATCCGAGCTTCGGCCGGGCGTGCAAGCGCTCGGCTTCCAGGTGCTGCGCTGGCTCGGGCGTGCCGAGGCCCTGCGCCGACAACTGGCCAAGCGCACTCCGCCGCCCGTTGCCGATGCGCTCTTGTGCACCGCTTTGGCGCTGGCCTGGGATCCCGAGATCGCGCCCTACGAGCCCTTCACGCTGGTCGACCAAACCGTCGAAGCCGCCAAGCGAAATCCTGGCACGCGCGCGCAGGCCAGCTTCGTCAATGCCTGCCTGCGCCGCTTTCTGCGCGAGCGCGACGAACTGGTGGCCGCGACCGATCGCGAACCGGTCGCGCAGTGGAACCACCCGCGCTGGTGGATCGAGCGTCTCAAGCGCGACCATCCACGCGATTGGCAGCGCATTCTGGCGGCCGACAACACGCACGCGCCGATGACACTCCGCGTCAATCGAGGCTGGGGCGATCGGCCGGCCTACCAGGCGGCCCTCGCGGCGGTGGGGGTGAAGGCAACGCCTGTCGCTTCGACCGGATTGCAGTTGCAGCGCGCCAAGCCGATCCAGGAACTGCCGGGCTTCGCCGAGGGTGCCTGCTCCGTGCAGGATGCGGCCGCCCAACTGGCAGCGCCGCTTCTGCTCGATGGCCTCCTAGGCCTGGCCTCTCGCACGGAACCCCTGCGAGTGCTCGATGCCTGCGCGGCGCCGGGCGGCAAGACCGCGCACTTGCTGGAGCTGGCGGGAGCCGAAGCGATCGAGCTGACTGCGCTCGAGGTCGACGCCGGGCGCAGCCGTCGAATCGATCAGACCCTGGCCCGGCTCGGCCTGAGCGCCAGGGTCGTCGTGGCCGACGCCGGCCGCCCGGGCACCTGGTGGGACGGCCAGCCCTTCGACGCGATCCTGCTCGATGCACCCTGCACCGCCTCCGGCATCGTCCGGCGGCACCCCGACGTTCGCTGGCTGCGCCGCGAGAGCGACACGGAGCAACTGGCACTTCAACAAGCGATGCTGCTCTCGGCGCTGTGGCCGCTGGTCCGCTCGGGTGGGCGCCTTCTCTACTGCACTTGTTCGGTTTTCCGGGAAGAGGGTGTGCACCAGATCGATGCGTTCCTTGCACACAACACCGACGCCGCTTTGCTGCCCTCGCCGGGCCATTTGCTGCCGCAAAGCGGGGGGATTGCCCATGGCGTCCAGGACAATGCCTTGGGTGATTACGACGGCTTCTTCTACGCCCTGCTCGAAAAGCAACCGACCCGTTGAACTGCGCGCCGCTGCCTGGCTCGTCGTCGCGCTCCTGCTGAGCTGCTTGCTGGCCGGCTGGCCGGCGCCGGCCGGTGCGCAAACGAAAAGCGCATCGATCAGCCAGCTGCGCCTGGAACAGGCGGACGACGGCGTGTACCTCAACGCCCAGGTTCAATTCGACCTGCCCAACCTTGTCGAAGAAGTGCTCGACAAGGGCATCGCGATCTACTTCGTCGCCGAGGCCGAGCTCTTTCGCGAGCGCTGGTACTGGACCGATCAGCGGGTGGCACAGGCCGCGCGCCACATTCGCCTGGCCTACCAGCCGCTCACGCGCCGCTGGCGGCTCAACGTGTCGCCGGTGCCGATCAGCAACTCGGGCTTCGGCGTGTCGTTGAACCAGAACTTCGATACCCTTGCGGAGGCGCTCGACGGCGTGCGTCGCGTAGCCCGCTTGCGGCTCGGAGACGTGTCCGAGATCGGCGACGACGGGCTTCATCCGGTGAGCTTTCGATTCCGGCTGGACACCTCGCAGCTGCCGAGGCCATTCCAGATCGGGGTAGCCGGGCAGGCCGACTGGAACATCTCCGTCGAACGCAGCGCACGCCTGCCGCTGGAGAAGATGAAGTGAGCAAGGACTCTCTCGTCGGTCAAGACGCATCCAGGGCGGCCAGCCGTGCCCGGGCCCGGCGCTGGACGCTCGGCGTCGGCGCCTTCCTGGTCACCGCCATCGGCCTGGTGCTGATGTTCCTGCTCGCCCAGTCCACCAACAACCGGGTGCTGTACGAGCGCAACTACGCGCGCTTGTTCGGCATCAACGTGGTGGTCGCGTTGGTGCTGGTGCTGGTGATCGGCTGGATCTCGTTTCGCCTGTTGCGCCGCCTTCGTCAGGGCAAGTTCGGGAGCCGGCTGCTGATCAAGTTGGCTGCCATCTTCGCGCTGGTGGGGGTGGTTCCGGGTGTGCTGGTCTACGTGGTGTCATACCAGTTCGTGGCCCGCTCCATCGAGAGCTGGTTCGACGTCAAGGTCGAAGGTGCGCTCGATGCCGGGCTGAACCTCGGCCGGGCTACGTTGGACTCCCTGTCAGACGACCTGACGAGCAAGGTGCGCGGCGCGAGCACGCAGCTGGCCGACGTCTCCGATGCGGGTGCCGGGCTGGTGCTCGAACGCATCCGGGACCAGCTCGGTGCCACCGACGTGGTGCTGTGGACGGGCACAGGCCAGCTGATCGCGGGCGCGGGCGCCTCCCGCTTTCAGCTGAATCCGGAGCGGCCCACCTCGCAGCAGTTGCGCCAGGCGAGAAGCGAACGCGTCATCGCCCACATCGAGGGCCTGGACGAGAACCCGATGCCCGCAGGCACGCTGCCGCCGCCCGCCAGCGTGCGCGCGCTGGCGCTGGTGCAGCGGCCCGGCTTCGACTTCAACACCGAGCCCCGCTTTCTTCAGGTCACCCAACCGCTTCCTCCGGCGGTGGTGGCCAATGCGCTTGCGGTGCAGGAGGCCAACCGCGAATACCAGGAGAGGGCGCTCGCGCGCGAAGGCTTGCGCCGCATGTACATCGGCACGCTGACGCTGACCTTGTTCCTCGCCGTCTTCGGCGCGGTGCTGCTGGCCGTGCTGTTCGGCACCCAGCTCGCGCGGCCACTGCTCGTGCTGGCCGACGGCGTGCGGCAGGTGGCCGGCGGTGACTTGCGGCCGACTGCCGTGTTGCAGGGCAAGGACGAGTTGGGCGGCCTCACGCGTTCCTTTGCCGTCATGACCCAGCAGCTCGCCGAGGCGCGCGCCGCAGTCGAGAAGACCCTCGGCGAGCTCGACGCGGCGCGCGCCAACCTGCAGACCATCCTCGACAACCTGACGTCCGGCGTGATGGTGCTCGACGCGCAAGGCATCGTCATCTCGACGAATCCCGGCGCCACGCGGGTGCTGCGCGCACCGCTGGCCGCCTACCAGGGCAAGAGCCTGGCAGAGGTGCCCGGCCTGGCGGAATTCGGGCAGGCCGTGCTCCAGCAGTTCGACGAATTCGATATCGAGCATCTGCAGCATGGGCTCGACCACTGGCAGCGTGCGTTCGAGCTTCATGCCAGCGGACAAGGGCTGTCGCAGGACGCAGTCAACATCGTTGCGCGGGGTGCGCAGCTGCCGGAAGGCGCGCGGCTGCTGGTGTTCGACGACATCTCCGAGATCGTCTCTGCGCAGCGTGCGCAGGCCTGGGGCGAGGTGGCGCGGCGGCTGGCGCACGAGATCAAGAACCCGCTGACACCGATCCAGCTGTCGGCCGAGCGCCTCGAGATGAAGCTGAGCGGCAAGGTCGCGCCGCCCGAGGGTGCGATCTTGGCCAAGTCGGTCAAGACCATCGTCGACCAGGTCGATGCAATGAAACGCCTGGTCAACGAGTTTCGGGATTACGCGCGGCTGCCCGCGGCCGACTTGAAACCTGTGGACCTCAACGCGCTGGTCGCCGACGTGCTGCAGCTCTATGTCGGCGAGAACGCGCCCATCGCGCTGCAATCCGAACTCGACGAGCGATGCCCACCGATACGCGCCGATGCGCAGCAGATCCGGCAGGTCATTCACAACCTGTTGCAAAACGCCCAGGACGCTGCCGAAGCCGCGGCGCACGGCAGCGGGCGTCGCGGCGAAGTCGTCATTCGCACGCGCTTGGGCGATTCGGGCCAGCGCGTGCGGCTCACGGTGCAGGACAACGGACCCGGCTTTGCCGAGAACATCCTCAAGCGTGCGTTCGAACCCTATGTGACGACCAAGAGCAGGGGCACCGGCCTAGGCCTGGCCGTGGTCAAGAAAATCGCCGACGAGCACGGTGCACGCATCGAACTTTCCAACCGCGTCACCGATGGGGCTGTGGCCGGCGCACAAGTCTCGTTATCATTCGCATCGGCGGGCGCGCCACAGGGAGCGCTCGCTCACCCCAAAGATTCGACGTCATCCGTCGCCTGAGCTTCTGCATGCGGGCGGCGGGTCAGCAAGCGAACCCTCGCGGGCGCATAACACCAAGCATTCATGGCAAACATCCTCGTGGTCGACGACGAGCTGGGCATTCGGGACCTGCTCTTCGAAATTCTGAACGACGAAGGCCACAACGTTGAGCTCGCGGAAAACGCAGCAGAGGCCCGCGCCGCCCGGCAACGGGCCAGGCCCGACCTCGTGCTGCTCGACATCTGGATGCCCGACACCGACGGCGTCACGCTGCTCAAAGAGTGGTCGACAGCCGGGCTGCTCAGCATGCCGGTGATCATGATGAGCGGGCACGCCACCATCGACACCGCGGTCGACGCCACTCGCATCGGCGCGTTCGCCTTTCTCGAAAAGCCGATCACGCTGCAGAAGCTGCTCAAGGCGGTGGAGCAAGGGCTGGCTCGCGAGAACGCGCGCCGCGCGGCCGCCAGCGTGGTGCCCGCGACGTCGAACAACCTGGCCACCGTCGTCACCACATCGGGCGAGAGCGCGCTGGTGCCTGCCATCCCACAAGGCCCGGCCGTCGACACGGGCCCCCAGGCCATGCAGAGCTTCGACCTCGACCGCCCCTTGCGCGATGCGCGCGACGGCTTCGAGAAGGCGTATTTCGAGTTTCACCTCGCCATGGAGAACGGTTCGATGACACGAGTCGCCGAGAAAACCGGCCTCGAACGCACCCATCTCTATCGAAAGCTCAAGCAACTTGGCGTCGATCTGTCGAGAGGCCGAAGAGGCGCTGTATAATCGCGGGCTGCACACCAAGGCCCGGTAGCTCAGTTGGTAGAGCAGCGGATTGAAAATCCGCGTGTCGGTGGTTCGATTCCGCCCCAGGCCACCAAACATCACGCCCCAGCACCATTCGGTTCTGGGGCGTTTCTGTTTCTGCTCGCAGGGCAGGGCAGGGCAGGCATGGCGCAATGGCATGCTCGGCGTGCCAGCTTCGGCGAAGCGCGGTCGAATTCGCTCACAATGCTGAGCGCGCCACGCCTCGACTCGATAAAGTCTTTGCCCATTCGGCACGCCGTCCATTCGTGACGCGCGTTGTCGCCCAGCGCATCAGAAAGCCGCCATGACCACCACCAATTCCCAGATCATCTATACCCTCACCGACGAGGCGCCGCGTTTGGCGACGGCCTCCCTGCTGCCCATCGTCCAGGCGTTCACCGCGCCGGCGGGCATCGAAGTCGCCACCAGCGACATCTCTGTCGCCGGCCGCATCCTGGGGCAGTTCCCCGAAGCGCTGGACGAATCGCAGCGGGTGCCGGACAACCTCTCCGAGCTGGGCAAGCTGACGCTGCGCCCCGACGCCAACATCATCAAGCTGCCCAACATCAGCGCCTCCGTCTCCCAGCTCAAGGCTGCGATCCAGGAACTGCAGGGCAAGGGCTACAAGATCCCCGACTATCCCGAGAACCCGAAGACGGACGCCGAAAAGGACATCCGCACGCGCTACAACAAGTGCATCGGCAGCGCGGTCAACCCGGTGCTGCGGGAAGGCAATTCCGATCGCCGTGCGCCCAAGGCCGTGAAGGAGTTCGCCCGCAAGAACCCGCACAGCATGGCCGACTGGAGCCAGGCCTCGCGCTCGCACGTCTCGCACATGCATGGCGGCGACTTCTACCACGGCGAAAAGTCGATGACGCTCGACCGGGCGCGCGACGTGAAGATGGAACTCATCACCGCCAGCGGCAAGACCATCGTGCTCAAGCCGAAGGTCGCGCTCAAGGATCGTGAAGTGATCGATTCCATGTACATGAGCAAGAAGGCGCTGCTGCAGTTCTACGAAAAAGAGATCGACGACGCACACAAGACCGGCGTGATGTTCTCGCTGCACGTCAAGGCCACGATGATGAAGGTCTCGCACCCCATCGTGTTCGGCCATTGCGTGAAGATCTTCTACCGCGAAGCCTTCGAGAAGCACGGAAAGCTCTTCGACGAGCTGGGCGTCAACGTCAACAACGGCATGGTCGATCTCTACAACAAGATCGCCACGCTGCCGAGCGCCAAGCAGGACGAGATCAAGCGCGACCTGCATGCCTGCCACGAAGACCGGCCCGAGCTGGCGATGGTCGATTCGGCCAAGGGCATCACCAACTTCCATTCGCCCAACGACGTCATCGTCGACGCTTCGATGCCCGCGATGATCCGCAACGGCGGCAAGATGTGGGGCGCCGACGGCCGCCTGAAGGACGTGAAGGCCGTGATGCCCGAATCGACCTTCGCCCGCATCTACCAGGAGATCATCAACTTCTGCAAGTGGCATGGCGCCTTCGACCCGACCACGATGGGCACCGTGCCCAACGTCGGCCTGATGGCCCAGCAGGCCGAGGAATACGGCTCGCACGACAAGACCTTCGAGATCGCCGAAGACGGTGTCGCCAACATCACCGACCTGGCCACCGGCGAGGTGCTGATGAGCCAGAACGTCGAGCAGGGCGACATCTGGCGCATGTGCCAGACCAAGGACGCCGCGATTCGCGACTGGGTCAAGCTGGCCGTCACGCGCGCACGCAACTCGGGCATGCCGGTCGTCTTCTGGCTCGACGCATACCGTCCGCACGAGGCGCAGCTCATCACCAAAGTGAAGATGTACCTGCACGAGCACAACACCACCGGGCTCGACATCCAGATCATGAGCCAGGTGCGTGCGATGCGTTATTCGCTCGAACGCGTGGTGCGCGGCCTGGACACGATCAGCGCCACCGGCAACATCCTGCGCGACTACCTCACCGACCTGTTCCCCATCATGGAGCTGGGCACCTCGGCCAAGATGCTGTCGATCGTGCCGCTGATGGCCGGCGGCGGCATGTACGAAACGGGCGCGGGCGGGTCGGCCCCCAAGCACGTGCAGCAGCTGGTGGAAGAAAACCACCTGCGCTGGGACTCGCTGGGCGAATTCCTCGCGCTGGCCGTGAGCCTCGAAGACCTGGGCCTCAAGAACGGCAACGCCAAGGCCAAGCTGCTGGCCAAGACGCTCGACATTGCGACCGGCAAGCTGCTGGACAACAACAAGGGCCCCTCGCCCAAGACCGGCCAGCTCGACAACCGCGGCAGCCACTTCTATCTGGCGCTGTACTGGGCGCAGGCGCTCGCCGAGCAGACCGAAGACACCGCATTGGCCAAGCACTTCCAGCCGCTGGCCGCGGCGCTGTCGTCCAACGAGAAGACCATCGTCGGCGAACTGGCCGACGTGCAGGGCAAGCCGGCCGACATCGGCGGCTACTACCTGCCCGAAACATCGAAGACCGACGCGGTGATGCGTCCCAGCGCCACGTTCAATGCGGCACTGGCCGCTGCCGCCGCTTCCTGACGGGCCGCATGCGCGTGGAACGGGCCGGCCGGCCCGTTCCACGCGCACACCGTCTTGCGGATTGAACAGCAGACGCCTATAAAGACCCGATCGCGCCCGTCGCGGAGGCCCGCATGACCGACGATCTCAGCCATTTCAAGCCGTTGGACCCGGGGCGCATCCTCGCCGACGATCCCCTGGAGCTTCGCTATTGGTGCCAGCAGTTGCGCTGCTCGGAGGCGCAGCTTCGCGATGCACTCTTCCAGGTGGGCGACCACGTCACCGCGGTGCGCGACCACCTGGCCGCCCGCGAATGACGCGCTGCTCGCCGGTCGTCAGAAGTCGACCAGGCTGAGCCCGATGCTCAACACGGTGCGCTTGCGGTTGTAGTCGACCAGCGTGTCGCCGTAGCCGTGGAACAGCTGCGTATGGAAGCGCAGGTTGCTCTTCGCCGAATCGCCGATGGCCTTCAGCCATTCGAGCCGTATCGATCCCTTGCCGCTGTCGCGCAAGTTGTGGCGCAGGGTCACGCCGACCGTGTTCTCGCTGCTGAGGTTCCAGCGGCCTGTGATCTCGGCGCGGCCGATGAAGTTCGCGATGTCCGGGTTGTCGTCGTTCGACTCGCTCTCGTGCAGACGCTGCCAGACGCGGCCCGTGAGGGTGAATCGGTCGTCCAGCTCCATGCCGCCCATCAGGTACACGCGGTTCCAGCTGCGCGAGTAGGGCAGGCTCTGGCCGTTCGATTGGTGCACCAGGCCCACGCCCGCGTAGCGCCAGCGCCAGCCGCCCGGCAGCTTGAGGTCGGTGGGATACACGTACATCAGCTCCGGCTCGTGGTCGGTGGTGCGGAAGGGCCGCGAGATGTCGCCATTGAACAGCTGCCAGGTCGACTGCTGCGTGTAGCCGAACCACAGCGAGTCTTTCTTGACCGGGTCGTTCTGCGTCAGCATGCCCTGGGCGAGCTTGGTGCGCACCGACAGCCCGATGCGCATCTCGTTGGCCTGGTAGGGGATGTAGGTGCCGGTGTGGCCGGCCGCGGGCGAGGTGGGCGTGTCGGGCTTGGAATCGGCCGTCGAGAACGAGACGTTGAGCGGCCGGTACCCGCGAAAGACGAAGGTGCCGCAGTCGCTGCCGTTCTCCAGCTCCCAGAAGCGCGAGAGCGCCGAGTACTGCCGGTCGCGGCAGCCTTCTTCCTTGGCGACCGAGACCACGCGCGTGGCGGGCACCGTGGCGTCCACGGGTGCGGGCGGCTGGGTCGCTGCGAGCACCGGCGGTGCGCTGGGCACGACGGCCGCCGGCAGCGTCTGCTGTTGCGCCCAGCGGTCGTAGCAGGCCAGTCGCGCGTCGTTGTCGGCGGCGAGGCGCTGGCATTGCTGCCAGGTCAGTTGCGCCTCCGACAGCGGGCTCGGCGGCGTGCCGGCGGGTGGGGTCTGCGCCAGCGCCGGGCCGAAGCCGGCGGCGAGGAGCGTTGCGAGGGTGGTGATGCGTGTCTTCATTGCCAGGTGCCTGTCTTGTTCAGCACGAAGGGATGCGTGCTGTCGTCGGACGCATTGCGCCACGTGCCCTTGAATTCCTTGCCGCACGAGCCCGGTTGAAGCTCGCCCAGCCAACTGCCACTGATGGCGCGGCCATCCGCCGACTCGTCGATGTTCAGCATGCCTTCGTCGTCGACGTCGCCCGCAAGCTGCGCCACCGTCGCAGGCTTCGTGCCACCGCCGCGCGTGACGGTGCCGCGCACGCCGGCATAGTCGGGGTGCCTCTCGAGCCGCACCTGCGCGATGCCGGGCTGCCCGTCGATGCGCGCCTCCCAGCGGCCGTAGAGGGCTTCCACCGGCAGTTCGCGGCCGTTCGCCGGGCAGGCCGGCTGGGCGGCCGCGCCGCATGCGGCCAGGCATGCAGCCAACAGGACGAGCCGCTTCATGGCGCCGGCGCGGCCTGCGCGGCAGCGGCGGCCGCCGCATTTTGCTGGGCCTTGCGTGCGAACTCGGCGCGCAGCGCCTTCAGCTTTTCGCGCGGGTCTTCCTTGACGGTCTTCTGGTCGAGCGCCATCTCGCTGATGAAGCGGCTGGGTTGCGCCGGCACCATCTCGCGGCCCTGCTTGCGGCGCTTGGTCCAGCTCACCGCCAGGCTGCGTTGCGCGCGCGTGATGCCCACGTACATCAGGCGCCGCTCTTCCTGCAGGCGCTGCAGGGTGTCGTCGCTCACCTTCTGCTGGCGGCCGCCGCCGTCGTCGAGCTTGAAGGGCAGCAGCCCCTCGTTGACGCCGATCAGCATCACGTGCGGCCATTCGAGGCCCTTCGACGCGTGCAGGGTAGAAAGCGTGACCACGTTCTGGTCCTGCTCGCGCTCGCTGATGGTGGACAGCAGCGAGATGGTCTGCGCGACTTCGAGCAGGGTCTTGGCTTCGGTGTCGGTGGTCGCGCCCGAGGGGTCGCTGACCTTGCCGCCGCAGCGCTGCGCCATCCAGTCGCAGAACTCCATCACGTTGGTCCAGCGGCTGGCCGCGGCCTGCTCGCTGTCCTCGCCGTCGTAGAGATGCTTCTCGTACTCGATTTCCTTGAGCCAGTCGTTCAGGAATGCGCGCGCATCCTCGGCGCCCAGCGTGCGGCGCGCGCGGTACTCGAGGTCGTTGATGTAGCGCCCGAACTCGTGCAGGCCTTCCATGGCGCGCTTGGCCATCACGCTCGGCAGCGACGACGAGAACAGCGCTTCGAACAGGCTCAGCTTGTACTGGCTGGCGAAGGTGCCGAGGCCGGCCAGCGTGGTGTGGCCGATGCCGCGCTTCGGCGTGGTTACGGCGCGCAGGAAGGCCGGGTCGTCGTCGTTGTTGACCCACAGGCGGAACCAGCCGCACAGGTCCTTGATTTCCGCACGGTCGAAGAAGCTCTGCCCCCCCGACACCTTGTACGGAATCTGCGCCTTTCGCAGGGCCTGCTCGAACACGCGCGCCTGGTGGTTGGCGCGATAGAGGATCGCGAAGTCACGGAACTCCTTGAACTGCGGGCCCTGCGTCACCGAGTCGCTGCTGCGCAGGCTGACGATGCGCGCCACCGCGCGCTCGGCCTCGTGCTGTTCGTGGTCGGCATCGACCACGCGCACCGGTTCGCCTTCGCCCAGTTCGCTGAACAGCGTCTTCGGAAAGAGCTTGGGATTCGGCCCGATCACGTTGTTGGCTGCGCGCAGGATGGCGCTGGTGCTGCGGTAGTTTTGCTCGAGCTTGATGACCTTCAGCGTGGGGAAGTCCACCGGCAGTTTGCGCAGGTTGTCCAGCGTGGCGCCACGCCAGCCGTAGATCGACTGGTCGTCGTCGCCCACTGCGGTGAAGCGGCCCCTCATGCCCACCAAAGCTTTGAGCACTTCGTACTGGGTGGCGTTGGTGTCCTGGTATTCGTCGACCAGCACGTGGCCGAGCGCGGCCTGCCACTTGGCGCGCACTTCCTCGTGGTCCTGCAGCAGCTTCAGCGGCATGCCGATCAGGTCGTCGAAGTCCACGCTCTGGTAGGCGGTCAGGCGCTCCTCGTACCGGGCCATGATGCGTGCGGTGATGCGCTCGTTGTCGTCGGCAGCCTGGGCTTCGGCCTGCGCTGCGGTGAGCCCCATGTTCTTCCACTTGCTGATCGTCCACTGCCAGATGCGCGCGGTCGCCGCGTCGGTGGTGCCGCCGGCATCCTTGAGGATCTTGGTGACGTCGTCGCTGTCGAGGATGCTGAAGGCTGGCTTCAGGCCCAGCACGGCGCCGTCCTCGCGCATCATGCGCACGCCCAGCGCATGGAAGGTGCACACCACCACCTTGTTGGCGTCGCGCCCGATCAGGCCCTTGGCGCGCTCCCTCATTTCGGCCGCGGCCTTGTTGGTGAAGGTGATGGCCGCGATGCGCTGCGGCGCGACGCCCGTCTGGATCAGCCGCGCGATCTTGTGCGTGATGACGCGCGTCTTTCCCGAGCCGGCGCCCGCCAGCACGAGGCAGGGACCATGGAGATAGTTGACGGCTTCCTGCTGCGCGAGATTGAGACCGGACATGAAGAAAGGGAAGGGCGGGGCGGCGCCAGGGGCAAAGCGGGCAATGATACGGGGCCGGCCCGATGCAAGGTCATGTGAAAGCTGTGTCGCCATGTGCCGCATGTCACGCAAGTCACGCAACGACAATCACGCGCGTGCTGCAGATCCTCCTCGTCACCCTCCCGTTCTTCGCCTTGATCGCGGCCGGCTATGCGGCAGCCCGCAGCGGGGCCTTGCCGCTCGGCGCCATCCCGGGCCTGAATGCCTTCGTTCTCTACTTTGCATTGCCGTGCATGCTGTTCCGTTTCGGGGCCGGCGCGCCTATCGGGCAGCTGCTCGACGGCGGCGTGGTGCTCGTGTGGGGCGTGTGCGCCTTCGCGGTCGTCGCCCTTACCGTGGGGCTGGCACGGCGGCAGCGCATCGGCTGGAACGACGCCGCCTTCGGCGCCCTCGTGGCCGCGTTTCCCAACACCGGCTTCATGGGCCTGCCCCTGCTGATCGCCATCCTGGGTGCGCAAGCGGCCTCGCCGATGATCATCACCATCGCCTTCGACCTGGTGCTGACGTCCTCGCTGTGCATTGCGTTGTCGCGCCTGGACGGCGCCGACGCGCACGGGCCCTCCCGTGCCGCGCGCCAGGCGCTGCGCGGCATCGTGCAGAACCCGATGCCCTGGGCCATCCTGCTGGGCGGGCTGGTCTCTGCCCTGCGCCTGACCCTGCCGGCGCCGCTGGAGCGCACGATCGCGATGCTGGGCGATGCCGCCTCGCCGGTCGCGCTGTTCACCATCGGCGCCGTACTGGCCCGCTCGGCCCTGCTGGCGCGCGAGCACCGGGCCAGCGCGCTGGTCGCCGCCGCCATGGGCAGCGGCGTTCGGGCGGCCGCGCAGGCGAGGCCGGCCGATCTGCTGTCGGTGACGGCCATCAAGCTGGCGGTGCATCCGCTGCTGGTCTACGGCGCGGGACGCGCGGCCATCGCGCTGGGCGTGCCGCTATCGCAGCAGGCGCTGGTCGCGATCGTGCTGGTGGCCGCGCTGCCCAGCGCCAGCAACGTGGCCATGCTGGCCGAACGCTTCAGTGCCGACAATGGGCGCATCGCGCGAATCATCCTCTGGACGACCGTCGCAACCTTCTTCAGCTTTCCTCTGGCGGTGGGCTGGCTTCGCTGACGCACCTCAGGGCCAGGGCGTGAGCACGCCGAGCTTGTAGGGGTCGGCATCGCTCAGCAATTCGCAGCGCGACATGTCCCGGCCCTGGGTGCCGTCGCAATAGAACGCGTTGTAGACGCGGCCGAAGAGCGTGGGCGTGGAGGTGAACAGCACGCCCTGCGTGGGTTGCCAGCGGTCCTTGGCGGCATTCGCTTCGCCGGCCGGCTCGGTGAACTCGGCCAGCGTCTTGTGCGCTTCGTCGCCTCGCCAGCGGCTGGACAGTTCTTGCGGTCCGGGTCGCACGGCCACCGGAATCAGCAGGCCGTTGACCTGGAAGCCGCGCGCGAAGCGGTGCTCCTTGCCGGCCAGGAAAGCGTAGGCACACGCCGCATGGCATTGGCCGCGCGCCTCCGTGTTGACGCCGCTGTCCCGGATCGCACGGGCATAAGCGCCCGCGACCTCTGCGGTGCCGCCCAGCGAGTTCTCGAAGATCACCGTGCGCACCTGGCCGCCGCCCAGGTGCTCCATGAACTGCCCGATGGCGCTGCCGTCGAGCATGCCGCTGACCCGCAGGCGGCTGCCTTCGAGTTCGATCTCCGCCGCCTGCGCACCGGCGGCGAGGATGGCTACAACCAACAACCAGCTTTTCACGCCTGCAGCCTTTCAGGTTTGCCCGTCGAAGTACCCGACTTTGTCCGACATCGGCCGCCGGCGCTGTCGGTCAAGGGCTCAGGATAGGGCGTGAACGAACGCAGGGCCATTGGCTGTTAGTGTTACTTACTCCATTTGACTAATGCTTCTGTTTGCAGTCCTGCTGGTAAAGTGGGCTCAAAACCGGGGAAATGCCATGACGACTTGGTTGCGCTGGGTGCTGTGGGTGGTCTGCGTTGCCACCGTGGGCTGGCTTTGGCTCGCGGGCGCCTTGGGCGCCGGCGGGGCGCTTGCGGCGGCTGCGGCCAGCTTCCTGCTGTTCGCATGGCCCAACCCGGCCCAGCGCCGACGGCGCTCGGCGCTTCGTTACATCGAAATGGGCAAGCTGCCGATCGGGCTCCACTGAGGCACCCGTTCGATCGCTAGATGCTCTGCGGGTCGACGTCGACCAGCCATCGGATCACCCCTTTGCCCTCGGGCTCGCGGCGCAGCCCGTGCAGCAGCGGCTGCCAGGCCCACAACATTTTCTGAAGCGCGACGCGTGAACGGCTTTCGATCAGCAACTGCGCCCGTTCGACGTTGGCCACACGCTGGATGGCATGCGGCACTGCCGGGTAGCGGGTCACCAACTCGGCGCGCTCCAATCCCTCTGCCGCGGCGCTGGCCGCATTGAGAAAGGCCTGCGCCCCTTCCTGCGTTCGGGCATCGGCACGCAGCAATGCCTGGAAGGCGAAGGGCGGCATGCCGGCGGCGGCGCGATCCTGCAGCTCGCGCTGCGCGAAGGCGGGATAGTCGTGCTTGCGCAGCGCCTCGAACAACGGGTGCTGCGGGTGGTGGGTCTGGATCCACATCTCGGCGGTCGCGCCTTGAGCCGCAAGGTAGGCCGCATCCCGCCCCGCCCGTCCTGCCGACTGCATGAGCAGACTGAACAGCCGCTCTGGCGCACGGAAGTCGCTGGAGAACAGCGCGCCGTCGGGGTTGGCGGCGGCCACCAGCGTGATGCGCCGAAAGTCGTGCCCCTTGGCGATCATCTGAGTGCCCACCAGAACGTCGACCTCGCCGGCATGCACCGCGGCCAGCTGCGATTGCAATGCGCCTTGCTTGCGCGTGCTGTCGGCGTCGATGCGGGCGATGCGCACCGGGCTGCCGTCCGGTCGTTTCACTGCGGCGAACAGCTCGCCCAGGTGCTCCTCCAGCCGCTCGGTGCCGCGGCCCACCGGCGCGATGTCCGGGTTGCCGCAGGACGGGCAGGCGCGCGGCACGCGTTCGGTGAAGCCGCAATGGTGACAGCGCAGGGTGCGGTCGATCTTGTGGAAGACCCGGTACGCGCTGCAGTGCGGGCATTCGCTCTTCCAGTCGCAGTCGCCACAGGCCAGCACCGGGGCGTAGCCGCGCCGGTTGAGGAAGATCATGCTCTGCTCGCCGCGCGCCACCCGTTGGCCGATGGCCTCCAACAGCGCATCCGACAGCACGGTGCGCGCCGGTTGCCGGCCCATGTCGACCAGGCGCACCGCCGGCAGCGCTGCCGTGCCGATGCGCGTGGGCATCTCGAGGCGCGAATATCGTCCGCCGGGGTCGTCGCCTTCCGCCGGCCGGCTCTGGTGCCAGCTTTCCAGCGACGGCGTGGCCGAACCCAGCATCACCTTGGCGTTCTCGCGCCGCCCGCGCCACACGGCCAGGTCTCGGGCCGAGTAACGGGCGCCTTCCTGCTGCTTGTAGCTCGGGTCGTGCTCTTCGTCGACCACGATCAGCCGTAGCGTTGGCAGCGAGGCGAACACCGCCATGCGCGTGCCCAGCACGATGCGCGCTGCGCCCGCGTGCGCGGCCAGCCAGCTGGCCAGGCGCTGGGGGTGGGTCATGCCGCTGTGCAGCGACACCACGGCCGTGCTGCCGAAGCGGTCCTTGAAGCGGGCCTCCAGCTGTGGCGTGAGATTGATTTCCGGCACCATCACCAGCGCCTGCGCGCCAGGCTCGCGGTCGAGCAAGGCGGCGACGGCTTGGAGATAGACCTCGGTCTTGCCACTGCCGGTGCTGCCATGGAGCAAAAAAGGACCGGGTTCCGCTTCGAAGCGCGCCAGGGCCCGGGTCTGCTCGGCGCTAGGCGGCAGACCGGCGTGGGCCGCCCCGGCCGCCTCCGCCGCGGCCTCCGGCGGCACCGCCTGACGCTTCAAGCGGCGCGCGAGCTGCACCGCGCTCAGGTCGCGCAACTGCGGCGGCAGGGCCGCCAACGCGATTTCGCCGAGCGAGCGCTGGTAGTAGCGGGCGGCGAAGCCCACCAGGTCGCGCCATGCCTCGCCGAGCGGCGCCAGCGCGTCCAGCGCGCCGGCTACCGGCTTGATCGCCGGCCCGTCGGTATCGCTCAGTTCGGGCGCGGCGGGCTGGCCCGACCACACCACGCCCAGCACCTCGCGCCGGCCCAGCGGCACCCGCACCAGCGTGCCTGGGGGCAACGATTCCCGGCTGGCGTAGCTCAGTACATCCCCTAATGCGCTGTGCGCGGGGGTCTGAACTGCCACCTCGAGACGCCAGCTCAAAGCGCGCCTTCCTTCCGCGTCTGGGTTAAAGCAAGTTGGAGCAAAGCAGCCTAAGTCGTTGATTTGCCAGTGCTTTGGCGGACATCCAGAGTTCTTGTGGATAACTTTGTTGATATCGGGGCTCCACAAGCCGCGAAGCCTTGAAAATCAAGGCTTCCGCTGGAATGCCCGCAAAAACGGCAAAGTTTAAAAGCTATAAAAATCAACAACTTAGCAACACCATGGCTCTGGGAGCGCTGTCATCGGTGCCCCAGAAGCTTTTCTGCGATGCAACAGCCGTTTTGTGCATAAGTCAGTCCGTCCTCACCATGGATGAACTTGACAAATGCGTGACAGGCGATCTCAGGTGCTTACAAGCCATAACCGAAGCCAGGAGGGGACGCCCTGCTGATCAGTTGGTACTCAGGTGCTGCTCAGTTGCCGCGCAGCGCGCGTGACCGTGCATGCACAGCGGCGACCAGCGCTGCGACGTGCTCGGGCGGCGTGAACTGGCTGATGCCGTGCCCGAGATTGAAGATGTGGGTCGGGCCGGCGGCCGAAGGGTCCGTATGGGGCCGGCCGAAGGCATTCAGCACCTTGTCGACCTCGGCCTCGATCTGCGCGGGTGGCGCGAACAGCACGTTCGGATCGATGTTCCCCTGGAGCGCCTTGGCGCCCGGGCCTTCGCCGACGAGGGCGCGCGCGCGGGCCAGGTCGACCGTCCAGTCCAGCCCCAGCACTTCGCAGTCGAGGCCGCGCATGTCCTCGAGCCACAGGCCGCCGCCTTTGGTGAACACGATGCGCGGCACCGGCTGCCCGTCGACGCCCTCGCGTTTCAGCTGCTGCAGCACGCGTGCGGTGTAGGCCAGGCTGAAGTCCTGGAACGCCCCATCGGCGAGCACGCCGCCCCAACTGTCGAACACCATCACGGCCTGCGCGCCGGCGTCGATCTGCGCATTGAGATAAGCCGCCACGGCATCGGCGTTGACCGCGAGCAGGTGGTGCATCAGGTCCGGCCGGCTGTACAGCAGTGTCTTGACCAACCGATAGTCGCTGGAGCCGGCGCCTTCGACCATGTAGCAGGCCAGCGTCCAGGGGCTGCCCGAAAAGCCGATCAGCGGCACCCGTCCATCCAGCGCGCGGCGGATGGAAGCAACCGCATCGAACACGTAGCGCAAGCGCTCCAGGTCGGGCACTCGCAGCGCCCGTATGGCGGCCTCGTCGCGGACGGGACGCGCGAAACGCGGGCCTTCGCCGGCTTCGAACGACAGGCCCAGCCCCATGGCGTCGGGCACGGTCAGGATGTCCGAGAACAGGATCGCCGCATCGAGCGGGTAGCGCGCCAGCGGCTGCAGCGTGACTTCGGTGGCGTAGTCCACGTTCGTGGCCAGGCCCATGAAGCTGCCGGCCTTCGCACGCGTCGCCACGTATTCCGGCAGATAGCGCCCGGCCTGGCGCATGAGCCACACGGGCGTCTGGTCGGTGGACTGGCGCCAGCAGGCGCGCAGGAAAGTGTCGTTCTTCAAGGGGGCGAAAGGCATCCCGCGATTGTCGCAGGGCCTTCCGCGCGGGCGGGGTCGGTCAGGCGGCCGACTTGTACTTGATCGAGCAGCCGTAGGGCCGCGTCGCCGCGGCGCTGATCGGCTTGCCGCCGAAGGCCTCGCCCAGCGCCTGGTTCACGTAGTTGGTCGCCGTCTTGATGTCGTCGACCCGGCTCGAGGCGATGCTGTCGATGCCGCCGGCGTACACCAGCGTGCCCATGGGATCGATGATGAACAGGTGCGGCGTGGTGCGCGCGGCGTAGGCCTGGCCGATGACGCCGTCTTCGTCCATCAGCACCGCGGTGGGCGCGGCCGACTGCTCCTTCATCCATGCGTCGAGCGCGGCGGGCTTCAGGTAGTCGCTGGCAGCGCGTTCGGTCGAGTTGACGGACAGCCAGACCACGCCCTTGGCGGTGGCGGCTTTCTGGGTGGCGGGCATGTTGCCGCTGCCGTAGTGCTTGCGCACGAAGGGGCAGCCCGGGTTGGTCCATTCCAGCACCACGAACTTGCCGGCGAAATCGGACAGCCGATGCTGCTTGCCGCTGGTGTCCACTGCGACGAAATCGGGCGCCTTCTGGCCCACGGCGGGCGCGGCCTCGGCGTTGGTGCCCATCAAAAAGGTGGCTCCCAGGGCCACGGCGGCGGCCATCACGGCACGCCGCGAGGCCCGGCTGAGGGCGGCGCGGGCGCGGCGCGCAGCGCGCAGGGAACGCGAGTCGGCGGTTGACGATGCGGTCATGGTCAGCTTGAACTCCTGTTGTAAATTTTTCAACTGTCGCGACAGCTTAGAACGGTTTCCTCGACGGCTTGTGACAACCCGTGAAGAGGCAGGGTCAAAGTCTGGCGAGGGCGGCGCGAAGCTCGTCCTTGCCCAGGATTTCGGTCAGCACCTCCGGTGCCTTGCCCGGCGCCATCAGCACGTAAGCCGGCACGCCGCTGCGGCCCAGAGCCGTCAGCGCGGCCGTGATCTCGGGGTCGCGCCGGGTCCAGTCGGCGCGCAGCATCGCGACCCTTCTTGCGTCGAATTCGGCCAGCACCTCGGCGTCTGCCAAAGTGCTGCGCTTGTTGTACTGGCAAGTGACGCACCAGGCGGCCGTGAAGTCGACGAACACCGGCCGGCCCTCGGCCGCCAGCGCGCTCACCCTTTCGGGCGACCAGGGCTCCCAACGTTCGCCACTGGCGGCGGCCATGGCGGGCGGCACGCCGCGCAGCACGTTGCCGCCGATCGCGCCGGCCAACACCGCGGTCACGCCGATCAGCAGGCCGGCCAGCACCACGCGGGTCCGGCCGCGCAGCGTCAAGGCCCACACGACGGCGGCCAGACAGACCAACAGGCCCAGCAGCGCACCGGCGCCATCGATGCCGCTTTGCTGGCCGAGCACCCAGACGAGCCAGGCGACCGTGGCGAACATCGGAAAAGCCAGCAGGCGCCGCAGCACGTTCATCCACGGCCCGGGCCGTGGCAGCAGGCGCGCGACGCCGGGGACGAAGCCGGCCGCCAGGTAGGGCAGGGCGAGGCCCAGGCCGAGCGCGGCGAAGGTCAGCAGCGCTTGCGACGCCGGCAGCCCGATCGCGAAGCCCATCGAGGCGCCCATGAAAGGGGCCGTGCAGGGCGATGCGATGACCACCGCCAGAACGCCGGAAAGAAAGTCGTTGGCCAGCGGATGCTGCACCTGGGCGCTGCACACCGACGACGGCGCGAGCATGCGGAACTCGAACAGCCCCGCCAGGTTGAGCCCGATCAGCGTGAACAGGCCTGCGAGCACGGCCACCACGCCCGGCGACTGCAGCTGGAAGCCCCAGCCCAGTTCGGCACCGGCAGCGCGCAGGCCCAGCATCGCACCGCCAAGCGCGAGGAAGGAGAGCATCACGCCGCCGGTATAGGCCACCGCCGCCAGGCGATGGCCCCGATGGTCGTCGGCACGCCGGGTGAAGCCCAGCACCTTGATCGCGAGCACCGGGAACACGCAGGGCATCAGGTTGAGCAGCAGGCCGCCGAGCAGCGCGCCGAGCAGCGCGGCCGCCAGGCTGCCGGTGGGCTGCGACTGCGACTGCGTCTGCGCTTGCGATGGCGCGGCATTGGCTTCCAATGCAGCCTGAAGTGCGGGCGAGACCTGCGCGCGCTGCGCCACCGCGGGCCAACTGCCGCTGATCGGCGACTCGGCCCGCCAAGCCACGGGCTGCCCGGGCTGGCGATCGGCCTCGGACAGCGCGACCACCAGCGGCAGCGTCGTGGGGCTGGCACTGCGCTGGTCGGCCAGGGGCACGGTGGCGGTCCAGGTGTCGCCGTCCCAGGACTGGGTCCAGTCCTTGCCCTGCACCGCGGCCGTGTGGATGAGTTCGGTGACCTCGGGGAAGAACTCCAGCGTCTTGCCGCGCGCTGCGGGCGGAAGCCCTTCGAGCCTCACCTTGAGCGCCTGTCCCTCGATCGCGACCGATCCCGTCTTGGCCAGGGCCGCGGGCTGGGCCGCCTTCGCCGCGTCGAAGGCGGCCTGGTGCAGCGCTGTGGAGCCCTGCACGGGCAGCTTGAGCAGGAACTCGCCGTCTTCCGGGATGCATTCCTTGCGGCAGACCAGCCAGGACGCCTTGAGCTTGATGTCCACCGAATCCGCGCCGCCGGCAAGGGCGGCCGGCGCCTTGAAGTCGGGCGCCACCGCGATCGGCACGGGCAGCAGCACGGTGTTCTCGTAGCCGTAATTGGCCAGGGTGCCGATGGGGATCTTCTTCGGCACCGGCCAGTCGATGTCGCCGGCCGACAGCCCCGCCGGCAGCGACCAGCTCAGCTCGGTGGGCAGACCGGAGTCGCCGGCGTTCTTCCAATAGGTGTGCCACTCGGGCTGGTGCGTGATCTGCAGGCCGACCCACACCGGCGCGCCCGGCGCAACGCCCTGGGGTGCCTGGGCCACCAGCTCCGCGCGCACGTGCGGCGTGGTGACGACCGGCCCAGCCCGGGAGGCCAGCTGGGCAGCCGCCGGCAGACAGGCCGCGAGGGCGGAGGCCAGGAAGGCCGCGAGGCGGAAGGAGCGGAGGAAAGCCATGCCGGTTTGTCGGAGCGTGCGGGGTGGGCGAAGTTCCGGTGCCGCCCGATCAGGCCGACCAGCCCAGCACCACGCGGCGGGTGCTGGCGCTCTTTTTCTCGATCTTGGTCACGACCACGCCGCCGATCTCGCTCGTGTTGGCCACGTGCGTGCCGCCGCAAGGCTGGAAGTCGATGGTGTCGGGTTCGCCGATCCGGATGGTGCGCACGGTGCCGGTGCCGCGCGGCGGCTGCACGCTCATGCTCTTGACCAGGGCCGGGTTGGCATCGAGCTCGGCATCGGTGATCGCGCCCACCGCCAGCGGCAGGCCGGCGGCCACCAGACGAGCCAGGCCGGCGCTGAGCGACTCCTTGTCCAGCGGCTCGGTCATGTGGAAATCCAGGCGGGCGTAGTCGGGTGTGATCGAGCAGCCGTCCACGGGCTGCGGCACCAGGTGGCACAGCAGGTGGGTGGCGGTGTGGAAGCGCATCAGCCGGTGGCGCCGCGCCCAGTCGATGCGGGCGGTGACGGCGTCCCCTGGTTTCAGCGAGTCCAGCACGTCGGCCTGTCCAGGTGCGGGCAGGTGGACGATGTCGCTGGTGGGCCGGCCCTCGGCGTCCTTGGCCTTGCGCGTGTCGGCGATTGCCAGTTCGCGCCCGTCGGCCAGCACCAGGTGCCCGCTGTCGCCTGCCTGCCCGCCGCCGAGGGGGTAGAACACCGTGCGGTCCAGCACCACGCCCGTTTCGTCGATGCGTAGCACGCGGGCCTGGCACTCGCGCAGGTAGGCATCGGAACGGAACAGGTCGTCGGTCATCGCCCGAATGGTAGCGGTGCCGTCGAGACGGGGTGCGCCCACGCGGGAATTCGCCCACAGCCGACATCCCCTGGCCCGCGCGGGCCCGGATGATGAGGCTCGATCGCCCGCCCTCAAGGATTCCATGGACATGACCCGTTTCGCCCGACGCCGCCTTCCCCAACTCCGCCTGCCCGCGCTCGCTGCAGTTTGCGCCGCCGCCCTGTTCGTGGCCGGCTGTGGAGAAACGGCCAAGCTGCCGCACGAGGCGGGCGTCGGCCCCACGCCGCAGCTGCCGGCGCCCAACAAGACGCTGGTGCCGACGGTCAAGGTCGCAGAGGCCGTGGGCTGGACCGACACCGCCGGGCCGACCGCGCCGAACGGCTTCACGGTGACGGCCCTCGCGCGCAACCTGGACCACCCGCGCTGGGTCTACACCCTGCCCAACGGCGACGTGCTGGTGGTCGAAAGCAACAAGCCGCCAAAGCCCGAATCGTCCGACGACGGGCTTTTCAAGAAGCTGCGTGGCAAGGTGATGGGCATGGTCCAGAAGCGCGCCGGCGCCACGGCGCCCAGCGCCAACCGGATCACGTTGCTGCGCGACGCCAACGGCGACGGCACGGCGGAAGTGCGCCAGGTGTTCATGCAGAACCTGATGTCGCCATTCGGCGTGGCGCTGGTCGGAAACGAACTCTTCGTGGCCAATGCCGATGCGCTCGTCAAAGTGCCCTACACGGAAGGCCAGACCCGCATCGACGCGGCGCCGGTCAAGGTGACCGACCTGCCCGCGGGCATCAACCACCACTGGACCAAGAACGTCATCGCCAACCGCGACGGCACCAAGCTCTACGTGACCGTAGGTTCCAACAGCAACGTCGGCGAGAACGGCCTGGCGGCCGAGGAAGGCCGCGCCGCGATCTGGGAGGTCGACGTGAAGACCGGCGAAAAGCGCCTCTTCGCCGGTGGCCTGCGCAACCCGAACGGCATGGCCTGGGAGCCCGACACCAACGTTCTGTTCACGGTGGTCAACGAGCGCGACGAGATCGGCAGCGACCTGGTGCCCGACTACCTGACCTCGGTGAAGGACGGCGCTTTCTACGGTTGGCCGTGGAGCTACTACGGCGGCATCGTCGACGTGCGCGTGCAGCCGCAGCGCCCGGACCTGGTGTCCAAGGCAGTGGCGCCGGATTACGCGCTCGGCGCGCATGTGGCCGCGCTGGGCCTGAGCTTCTCGCACCCGCGCGGCATGCCGCCTGAATTCGCCAACGGCGTCTTCATCGGCGAGCACGGCTCCTGGAACCGCAAGCCGCTCTCGGGCTACAAGGTGGTGTTCGTGCCTTTCATCGGCGGCCGCCCGAGCGGGCAGCCGGTCGATTTCTTGACCGGCTTCCTGAACGCAGAGGAAAAGGCGCAGGGGCGCCCGGTGGGCGTGACGCTCGACAAGAGCGGCGCGCTGCTGGTTGCCGACGACGTGGGCAACGTCGTCTGGCGCGTGGCGCGCGCGAAGTAGGGCGCGAAACGGGGTGCGAAGCAGCGGCCGACCGCGCTCAGGCGTCGAAGCCCGCCAGCACGACCTTACCCTGGGCCTTGCCGCTTTCGATCAGCGCATGGGCCTTGCGCAGGTTCGCCGCGTTGATGGTTCCGAAGCCGGCGTTGGCCGTCGTACGGATGCGGCCCGCATCGACCAGCGCCGCCACTTCGGCCAGCAACTCGCCTTGGCGCGCCATGTCGGCCGTCTCGAACTTTGAGCGCGTGAACATCAGCTCCCAGTGCAGCGAGATGGACTTGCCCTTGAGCGGCATCGCGTCGAGCACCGGCGCGTCGTCGATCACCGCGAGCTGGCCCTGCGGCCGCAGGCTCTCGATGATCTGCGCATAGTGGCGCGCGGTCTCGGTCAGGCTGGCCACCATGTCCACTTCGCCGATCCCGGCATCGCGCAACTCGGCCGCCAGCGGCTTCGAATGGTCGACGACCGCGTGCGCTCCGAGTGACAGGCACCATGCGCGCGTCTCGGCGCGCGACGCCGTGGCGACCACGCGCAGTTGGGTGAGCTGCCGCGCCAGCTGGATCAGGATGGAGCCGACGCCACCGGCACCGCCGACGATCAGCAGCGTCTGGCCGGCGCCGCCGTTCTTCGGCACCCGCAGGCGGTCGAAGAGCAGCTCGTAGGCGGTGATGGTCGTCAGCGGCAGCGCAGCAGCCTGGGCGTCGTCGAGGCTGCGGGGTGCCAGCGCCGCGATGCGCTCGTCGACCACGTGCAGCTCGCTGTTGGCACCGGGGCGGATGATCGATCCCGCATAGAAAACCCGGTCGCCTGCCTTGAAGCCCGTGACCGACGCGCCGACGGCCTCGACCGTGCCGACCGCGTCCCAGCCCAGCACCTTGGCTTGGCCGGCCTCGGGCGCCACGTTCTTGCGGATCTTGGTGTCGACGGGGTTCACCGACACCGCCTTCACGCGGACGAGCAGATCGCGCGATCCCGGGGTGGGCGCGGGCAGTTCGAGGTCTTCGAGCGAGGCGGGGTCGTCGATGGGGAGCGAATGGCGGTAGCCGACGGCTTTCATGGGCAAGTCCTGGAAAAAAGCAATGCCAGAAACTTTAGGGCTTGTGTCCGCATTTGATAATCCCCGCGCTCATTGCTTCAAATTCAAATGAAGATTGAAAATCTGGCCGACCTCCACGTGCTGGTGCACACCGCGCGCGGCGGCACGCTGACTGCGGCGGCGCGCAGCCTGGGCCTGACGCCGGCCGCCGCCAGCGCCGCACTCAAGCGGCTGGAGGCGCAACTGGGCGCGCGCCTGTTCGAGCGCTCCACGCGTGCCATGCGGCTGACGCCCCAAGGCCAGACCCTGCTCGACTACGCGAGCCGGGCCTTCGAACTGCTGGCCGAGGGCGAGTCGCTGGTGACTGCCGATCGGGCCGACCTGGTCGGCACGCTGCGCGTGGCCGCCCCGTCCGACCTGACGCGGGGCGCGCTGCTGCCGTGGTTCGACGAGTTTCTGGAAGCCCACCCGGGGCTGCAGCTCGCGCTGTCGGTGGGCGACCGCCCGCTCGACGTCACGCGCGACGAGGTCGACGTGGCGCTGCGCTACGGCGCGCTGGCCGATTCGCGGCTGGTGGCGCGCAAGCTGGCCGACTCCCGCCCGGTGCTCTGCGCAGCCCCGGCCTATCTGGCGCGACATCCCGCACCGCAAGCGCCGCAAGACCTCCTGAAGCACAACTGCCTGACCTTCCATCGCAGCGGCCGGCGCCAGCGAATCTGGCGCTTCGCGCGGCACGGTCAATGGACGGAGGTGCGGGTGGACGGCGACCGCATCGCCGACGATGCCTCGCTGGCGCGCCAGTGGGCCGTCGAGGGGCGCGGCATCACGCTGAAGTCGATGCTGGACGTGCGCAGCGACGAAGCGTCGGGTGCGCTGCTGCGGCTGCTGCCCGACTGGGACACCGAGCCCTATCCGCTGCACGCCCTGCTGCCGAGCGGTCGCTTCGTGCCCGCTCGCGTCCGCGCACTGGTGGACTTTCTGGCCGCGAAGTTCGCGGCGCTCTTGCCGCTCGAAGACGGTCCGGCCACTAAGATCGCCGCATGACCGCCCGCACGTCCGCTCCCCGCAGCCGCTTCTGGTCGCAACTCCGTGCGCCCGATTTCGCCGGTCTCGATCCCGCCGCCACCGTTGCGGTGCTGCCGCTGGGGGCGACCGAGCAGCATGGTCCGCACCTGCCGCTGGGCGTCGATTCGACACTGGTCGACGGCATCGTGGCGGCCGCGCTGCCCCTGCTGGCGCCGGAGCTGCCGGTGCTTTTCCTGCCGACCCAGGCGATCGGCCTCAGTCCCGAGCACGCGCGCTTTCCTGGCACCTTGACCCTCTCTTCCGAAACCCTGATCCGGCTCTGGCGCGAAATCGGCGCCGGCGTCGCGCAGGCCGGCGTTCGCAAGCTGCTGCTGTTCAACGCCCATGGCGGGCACACCGGCGCCATGGAAATCGTGGCGCGCGAGCTGCGCGTGGCGCACGGGCTCATCGTCTACGGCGCCAGCTGGTTCAACCTGCCGCTCGGCGAGGCGGGCGCGCAGTTCAGCGCCGACGAGCACCGCTTCGGCGTGCATGCCGGCGAAATCGAAACTTCGATGATGCTGGCGCTGACGCCGTCGCAGGTCGAGATGAGCGCCGCGCGCGACTTCGGCTCGACCTCGCGCCAACGCGCGGCCGACTACCCGGTGCTCGGCAACGGCCGCAGCGCCAGGCTGGGCTGGGCCATGGAGGATTACAACCCCGAAGGCGCAGCCGGCAATGCGGCGGCCGCGAGCGCTGCGAAGGGTCAGGCCGTGGTGGACGCGGCAGCGCGTGGTTTGGCCGATCTTCTGGCGGAGATCTCCCGCCTGCCACTGTCGACCGCGTACACCGGGCCCTTGCCCTGAGCCGGTTCAGCCTGCGACCGCAGGCCCGGCAGGTGCGGCGTCCTCGATCTTGATGCTGCCGTCGGGCCGCTCGCAGGTGCCGATTGACAGGCCGCTGGCCAGCGCATGCGCGCGCAGCTGTTCCATCACTTCGTCGCGGCCCGGCGTTTCCGAGAACTCGGGCATGGCGTCGAGCGCGAACAGCTGGAAGGCGTATCGGTGCACGCCGTGCCCCGGTGGGGGGTCGGGCGGCAGCCAGGCCGTCTGCAGATAGGAGTTGCGACCGGCATGCAGTCCGCTCCCCTCGTTGTCGGCGCTGGGAAAGGCAGCTTCGGCCAGGCTGCCATCTTCGGCGGGCAGGCCGACCGCGATCGCATGCACCAGCGGATTCGGCGTGGGCGAGTCGGCGTCTTCCACGAGCAACACCAGCGATGCAGCGCCCGGCGGCACGCCCGTCCATTGCAAGGGCGGTGACAGTCCCTCGCCGTCGGCCGTGTAGCGGGCCGGGATCGGCGCATGGTCGGCGAAGGCCAGGCTGCCGAGCGTGATCGAGGCCATGCCTTCGCGCAGGCCCAGCGTGTTGAAGGCGATCTCGTCCAGGCCGGCGCGTACGCCTTGCAGGGCCTGGCCGATGGCATCGGGAAGTTTTTCGAGCATGGCGCGAGGTATAGCGCGCGGCTCTGCAGTGGCGTGTAGGACGCGAGAGCTGCACAGTGCTCCGCTATCATGAATCGAGCCCTGCCGCCGGCAGCCGCTCTTCCCCGCCTCCACCTTTCGTCCCTCAAGGAACCGTATGAGCATCGTCTGGACCATCTTGATCGGCTTCGTCGCGGGCCTCGTGGCGCGCGCCATCAAACCGGGCGACGACTCGGCCGGCTTCATCGTGACCACGCTGATCGGCATCGCCGGCTCGCTGATCGCGACCTACGTGGGCCAGGCGATGGGCTGGTACACGGCGGGCGAGGGCGCCGGCTTCATCGCCTCGGTGGTGGGCGCGATCGTGCTGCTCTTCGTCTGGGGCCTGCTCCGGCGCAAGTAGGCCGCGGACGGCGCGAAGATCGGAGGCGGCGATGGGCCGTCGCGCCAGGGCGCACCACCACGTCTACGTGGTCGAGCTCGACGACCGGGTCTGGAACATCGCCCGCTTCCGCCGCGCCAATCCCGGCTACCAGCTCGGGCGCCCCTTCGTCTACGTCGGCATGACGGGGCTGGATCCCGACGTACGCTTCGACAAGCACAAGGCCGGCATCCAGGCGAACAGCTTCGTGCGGGACTACGGGCTGCGGCTGCTGCCAGGGCTCTACGAGGCCTACAACCCCATGCCCTACGAGGCGGCCCGCGAAATGGAAGTCGAGCTCGGCATCGCCTTGCGCGAGAAAGGCTACGGCGTCTGGCAAGCCTGAACGGAGAACCCATGGACCACACCGCCTGCATCGTGATGACCACCGCCAGCACCGAGGACGAAGCGGAATCGCTGGCCTCCGCCATCGTCGAGGCACGGCTCGCCGCCTGCGTGCAGGTGCAGCGCGTGCGCAGCTTCTACATCTGGAAGGACGAGCCGCACCACGAGCCTGAATGGCTGCTGATGATCAAGACGCTGCCCGCGCGCTACGAAGCGATCGAGGCCTTCGTCCGCGAACGCCACAGCTACGAAACGCCGGAGGTCGTGCAGGTGCCCATTACGGGCGGTTCGCCGGACTATCTGCAATGGCTGGCCGCGGGAAGCCGCGGCGGCGGTGCGCCGGCCGTGCCTCAGGAGTAGGTGACCCAGCCTTCGTAGGCCGGGCCGTCGAGGTGCGGCAGCGTGTTGTAGGTGACGAGCATGTGGCGCTTGGGCGTGAACGCGAACTCGGTCACCGAGGTGTTGCGGATGCGCAGGTTCAGTTCGATCGTGGTATCGGCGCTGGTGCCCAGCACGTGGCCCACGGCGGTGCTGATCGGCCCGCCGCTGGACACCACCAGCACGCGCGCGCCGTGGTGCCTGCCGCGCACGTGGTCGAGCGCCGTGGTCACGCCGGCCAGGAAGTCGACGTAGCTCGGCATGCCGACCGGCGTGGTGCGGCCCTGCATCCAGCTGCCGAGGCCATCGCGCAGCAGCCGGAAATGGTGCCGGTAAGCCTCGGGCGACTCCGGTTTTTGCAGCTTTTCGGGATGGATGGTCGCGATGACCGCCTCGGCGTCGTACTCGTTGAGGCCGGGCCAGGGCAGCACGTCCTGCTCCGACAGCCCCAGGCCCTCGGCGATGCCTTCCCAGGTCTGGCGGTGGCGCTTCAGCGTGCCGGTGATGACCGCGTCGAATTGCATCCCGCGCTCGCGCCAGTACTCGCCGAGCCGACGTGACTGCCGCTGCCCCAGTTCACTGAGCTGGTCGTAGTCGTCCGCGCCGAAGCTGGCTTGGCCGTGGCGCACGAGGTAGAGGGTTCCCATGCCGCGAATTCTGCCGGCCGCTGCCGCGCCGCGCGGTCACGGCGGCGACCGGCGCGTTTGTAGCGCTTTAGCATCAACTTCGACCAAGCGTGCAAAAAGCAACGTTTCATGTAAGCGAGTGAATCAAAAAGTTCTCACCGTGTAAGAATGCGACCTTTCGCGACATTGCTGTGCGCTCGGTGCGCCCGCAGGCGCGCTGCGACATCAATCAGAAGGTCAGCACAAGGATGAACAAGGCATACAGGAGCGTCTGGAACGAGGCGATCGGCGCATGGGTGGCCGTGTCGGAAGCCACGGCCACGCGTGGCAAGCGTTCGAGCGGGCTCGCGACCGTGGTGGTTGCCGCCGGCCTCGGCCTGCTGGCGGCGCCAGGCGGCGCGCAGGTCGTCTACAACAACGGCGACGTCCTGACCGCACCGATCGACACTACGCCATCGAACATCACGCTGCAAAGCGCCGATGCCGGCACCGCCACGCAGAGCGGCGTGATCAGCGGTACCAACGGCATCATCAAGACCGGTGCCGGCATCGTCGTGCTGACCGGCAACAACACCTACCAGGGCAACACCACCATCAACGCCGGCGCGTTGCAGGTGAGCACCGACGACGTCAACAGCAACCTGGGCGCTCCGGGCGGCGGCATCGTCCTCGACGGCGGTGCGCTGCGCATTGGCGCCAGCAACTTCGAAAGCGCGCGCACCATCACCGTCGGCGCGGCCAACGGCGCGATCGACGTGGCCGGCACCGTTGGCAACCTGCTGACCGGGCAGATCACCGGCACCGGCGTGCTCACGCTGCGCAACAGCGGCACCAACGCGCTGGGCGTCGAGACCCAGCGCCTCGCCATCGACAACGCCACCAACAACTACAGCGGCGGCACCGTGCTCGAAGGCAACGGCACGGCTGGCCGGCTCAATGTCCAGACCAGCACCGCGGGCTCGCTCGGCACCGGCCCCGTCACCGTCGGCACGAATGCCGAGCTGCGCTTCCAGGGCCCCGGCGCCAGCGCCGGTGCGCTCGCGATCACGGTGCAGCCCAGCACCGACATCAACGGCACCAACAGCGGCATTCAGTTCCAGGGCGGCGCCACGGCGGGAACCGCGACGATCAACGTCAACGGCGCGGGCTCGTACGCGGTGTTCGGCGGCGGCGCCGGCAGCGGCTCCACCGCGCAGCAAGCAAATATCACCAACAACGGCGGCCGCCTCGTCTTCCAGGAGTCGAGCACCGGCGGCAGCGCGGCCATCGCCAACACCAGCGGCACCCTGCAGGTCGCGAACGTCGCGACGCTCAGCGGTGCATCGGTCGTCAACGGCCCCACGGGGCAGATCTACGTGCACGCCATGAACACGGGCGTCAATGCGGCGATCGGTTCGCTGTCGGGCACCGGCATCGTCGTGCTCGGCGACGCCACGCTGGAAGTCGGCGCCCTGGGCAAGAACGACGTCTACGGTGGCGTCATCGGCAACACCGGCCCCGGTCTCACCGACAGCAAGGGCAGCATCATCATCAACCCGATCCTGGCGGGCAACGGTGCGGTCGTGAAGGTCGGCGCCGGCACCCTGGCGCTGACCGGCGACAACACCTATACCAACGGCACCACCATCAGCGCCGGCGCGATCCAGCTGGGCAACGGCGGCGCCACCGGCAGCGTGCAGGGGACCATCACCAACAACGCCTCGCTGGTCGTCAACCGGTCGGACAACTACGCGCTGGGCAACCTGATCGACGGTACCGGCTCGCTGACGCAGGCCGGCACCGGCACCACCACCGTCACCAACGCGTTGAATACGTACGGCAACGGGACAGTCCTGAAGGCAGGAGGTTTGACGGTCGCGAGCGGTGCCTCGATCGGCGGCGGGGCGCTGACACTGATCGGCGGGACGCTTGGCACGCCGGCCGTGAACCAGGTGATCACCAACGCGGTGGTCCTCGACGGCGCGGCCAACCTCGCCCCCAACGCCTCGACGACCTGGAGCGGGCCGGTCACGCTGGCCAGCAACTCGACCCTGACCATGGTCCCGGCGCAGGGCACGCTGACTTTCGCGGGCGCCATCGGCGGCGGCGGTGGCATCACGCTGGACGCCAGCGCGGCCGGGTCCTGGGGCAGCTACAACTTCCAGGCGGCCAACAACTACGCCGGCGCAACCACCGTGCAGGGCAATGCGGCATTGGTCGTGAACGGCGCCGGCAACGTGCCGGGCGCCCTGACCATCAACGGCAACGGCACCGTCTTCACCGACGGGAACGCCCGCCTGTCGCCGACGGCCACCGTCACGGTCAACTCGGCTGGCAACAACGTCAACGGGCAAGCGCAACCCGGCCTGCTGCTGCTCAACGCGGCGCAGACCATCGGTCAGCTCGACGGCACCGGCACGGTGGGCCTGGCCGGCTCCACGCTGACCGTGGGTGCCGGCACCTTCTCGGGCAGCATCGCCAACAGCCCGGCCTTCTCCGCGACGCCAGGCTCGCTGGTCAAGAACGGCGTCGGCACGCTCGCACTGTCGGGCATCAATACCTACACGGGCGCCACGACGGTTGCCGGCGGCACGTTGCGTGCGGGCGCCGTCAACACGCTGAGCGCCGCATCGGCGCACACCGTGGCGGTCGGCGCCACGCTCGACACGGCCGGCTTCAATCAGACGGTGGCCTCGCTCAACAACAGCGGCACGGTGTCACTGGTGAGCGGCTCCGCCGGCTCGACGCTGACAGTGACCGGACCCTACGTGGGCAATGCCGGCACGCTGAGCCTGGGCACCGTGCTGAACACGAACGGCCCCTCGGACCGCCTGGTGCTCGACGGCGCCACCGCGGTCGCGAGCGGCAATACCACCGTGCAGATCACCAACCGGGGCGGCCTCGGTGGCCTGACCACGGGCAACGGCATCGAGGTGATCACGGCGCTCAACGGCGCCACCACGACCGCCCAGACCACCAAGAACGCCTTCGCGCTCGGCGGCGGCCACGTGGATGCGGGTGCTTTCGAATATCGGCTGTATGCCGCGGATGCGGGCGGTGCCGGCGAGAACTGGTACCTGCGCTCGCAGGTGATTCCTCCGCCGCCCCCGCCGCCGAGCGCGAAGGCGTTCTTGGT
>NZ_LYVO01000060.1 GCF_001984055.1 Variovorax sp. KK3 | reverse complement strand
ACCTCACCACGCCGATCTCCGGCAACTTCAACCCGCCCGCCGCAACCCGCCAGGACCAGGGCGCCCACCAGAGCGGCAATCAACCGCCCTTTCTTCGATGCTTTCATGAGATTAGCCTCAAGGATAGGTGGTGCCGGCGACGGCGGGCGGGTTGAAGTTGCCGGAGATCGGCGTGGTGAGGTACGGGAACGCCGTGCCGTAATTGGCCGCCGTCTTTCGCACGCCATCCGTCAGCGCCAGGCCGCCAGCCGGTGCGTCCGACGGCTTGCAGCCCACCTGCAGTGCATCGCCCGTGCCGGTCAGCACGCACAAGGCACCCATCGCCACGCGCAGCGACAGGTCGACCACGTCGTCGCCGGGTCGACGACCATTCGGGAAGCCGGCCTTGTCGCCGCCGGCGACACCCAGCGGGTTCTGCGCAGCAGGGGCCGCGACCGGCGTCGACGTGTTGAGCCGCAGCATCTCGGCCGGCACCACGTTGGCGGGCTGGTTCACACCGGCGATGCCTTTCAGGAACACGGTCAGCAGGTCGGTGCGCGGGAAGTTGGTCGGCGCCTTGGCACTCGGGAACAGCTTCTCGATGACCGCCGGCAGCACCGGGTTGGTGACGTAGTCGGCGAACTTGGTCACGTCGTCCTTGGGCTTGGAGGCGTTGAAGCGATCCTTGTCGTCGATGCCGATCACGACTTCGTTGACGAGCGGCATGCCCAGGCGCGACACCTGCACCCACGGGCCGCCTTCGAGCGAGGCCTTGTTCAGGCCGGTGCCCGGCGAGCCGTTGATCAGGCGGCCCTGACGAACGCTGGCCGTGGTGAAGGCGCCGATCACCGGCTCGTTGTTCGCGGTGAGGCAGGCGATCGGCAGCTCCATCGCGAGCGTGCTGACGTTCTTGCTTTCCAGGTCGTTGTTGTTGCCGCCGGTCTCCGGCCCGAGCGGGTTCAGGTTGAACAGGTCGAAGGTCTTGCCGACCGCGATGTAGAACGGTTCCTTGCGCTGGCCGACGAACACGCGGCCCGGCGTCTGGCAGCCGGGGATGTTGACCGAATAGACGTGCTGCGCGGCGTAGGCTGCATAGGCGGCTTGGCTGCCGAAGACCTTGTCGCCGATGTTGTCCACCGGCTTGTCGAACTGGGCCTGCCCGTTGGTCGCGTTGACGACGGACGCCTTGTTGCCGCCGCGGCGCGTGCCCCGCACCACGTCGACGGTGAAGGTCTCGCGCACGTTCAGCGCGGGGTCGTTCACCGCGGCGATCGGGCCGCTGTTGATCAGCGGGATCTTCACCGACTTGCCGCCGACCGTCAGGGCCGTGGCCTTCGACGTGTTCTTGAAGCGGAACTGGAAGGTGATGTCTTCGGCGCCATCGCCGTTGTTGTCGATGTGGATCTCGTACTGCGCGTTCGGGTTGAACATATAGAAGTTCGGCCCGCCCTGCGGATCCTGGAACGGCAGGTAATTGGCCAGGATGGTCACGAAGTCCTGCCGGCCCGTCTCATAACTTCGGAACATGTACAGATCGGTCGCGTCGAGCTGGGGCATCCCGGCGATGAAAGGGGCCTCGCGGTGGCTGGACGCCAGGGCGGCGCCGCACATCAGCTGGAGCGCCACGGCCGCGCAGGCGGCAACGGCGGTGGGTTTGAAAGGTTGCATGGTCAGCCTCGGCAGTGGAATGGTTGTAATGGCCGCCCACACATTAGGTTTCGCCCCCGTCGCGATCGGTAGGACGAAGCAGATGAAAGGTCTTACTCAACTTACAGCTTGTTCATACCGGAAGCCGAATCCGCTGGGGCACCGGCGGCGTACCAGCCGCAGACCCCCAGAAAGAGACCCATGAGTCGCGTGACCATTTCGCTAGAACCCCACCTGGCCCGCCAGCTCGACCAGCTCGTGCTGGACGGCGGCTACACCAACCGCTCGGCCGCCGTGCGCGAGATGATCCGCTTCGCGCTGGATCGGGCCGATCTTCGAGGCCGGTCGGTGCTGCCCGACGAAAGCCCGTGCGTGGCCCACGTGGGCTTTCTGTGCACGCACAGCGAGCCGTCGGTGGCGACGCGCCTCGTGCGCCTGCTGAACGACAACCGCATCCTGGTCAAAAGCAGCAGCCGCGTGCCGCTGGACGGAGACCACTTCCTCGAAATGGTCGTGCTGGCGGGCGCCGCGAGCCACGTCAGGGCCTGCGCCGACGAGATCGCCGGCCTGAAGGGCGCCGACCAGCAGGTGCGGCCGTCGGTCGCGATGCGTGCTTACATGACGGACGCCTAGCGTCCCGGCTCCGCGCCGGGCTTCCTGCCGAGCCGCGCCAGGGTCCGCCGCGCCTGCAGCACCACGGGCAGGTCCACCATCCGGCCGTCGAGCTGCACCGCGGCGCCGCCCGAAGCCGCGTCGGCAGCGACCACCCGTTCGGCCCACGCCGCTTCGTCGTCGGTGGGCAGCAGGGCCGCATGCACCACGGCCACCTGCCGCGGGTGGATGCACAGCTTGGCGCCGAAGCCCAGGCCGAGCGCGCGGCGCGTGTCCGCGCGCAGCAATGCATCGTCGTCGATGGCCACGGTGACGCCATCGACGGCCGGTGCGAGCCCGTGCAGCCTCGTGGCGATGGCGACGGCGAAGCGCAGGGGCAGCAGCTCGGGTTCGCCTTCCGTGCACCGGATGCCGGTGTCGGCCATGAAATCGATGTGGCCGACCACCAGGCGCAGCACCTGCGGCGCGCCGGCGATGGCATCGACGCCCGCGTAGCCAGCCGCGCTTTCGACGAGCGGCAGCAGCGCCGTGCCGGGCAGCCTGGCCGCCACCTGCGACAGGCTCAGCGCCGATTCGGCCTTGGGCACCATCACGGCCGCGGGTGCACCCAGCCCTGCCAGCCATTCGAGGTCTTGCCGGCCCGATGCGCCGTCGGCGGGATTGATGCGCAGCACGAGCGGTACGTGCTGCTGCGTGAGCGCGCTCCAGTGCCCAGCGATGGCCTCGCGCGCCGCGGCCTTGGCGGCGGCCGGCACGCTGTCTTCGAGGTCGACCACGATCGCATCGGCGCCGCTCTGCAAGGCTTTGTCGAAGCGCTCGGGGCGATTGCCGGGCACGAACAGGAAGCTGCGCGCGGCGGCGAGTTCGGCGGTGTCGGTCATGCTTTGCGCTCCAGCCCGTCAGTCGGCGAACTGCCCGGCGGCCTTGATCACGGGCTCGTAGCGCGCGGACTCCTGCTGCAGCCAGCTCTGCAGGCCGGCCGGCGTCAGCTTGGCGTCGGGCGGAACGATCGCGCCCAGCTCGGCGAGCCGCTGCGCGACCGCGGGGTCTTTCAGGGCCGTCCTGAGCGCGGCGCCGAACTTGTCGACGGCTTCCTTCGGCGTGCCCTTCGGCGCATAGATGCCGTGCCACACCACGACCTGGAAGTCCTTCAGGCCCTGCTCCGCGAGCGTCGGCGTGTCGGGCAGCGTCTTGAGGCGCGACGCGGTGGTGACGCCGTAGAGCTTGATCGACCCGGCCTTGATGTAGGGCGTGGTCGACGTGGTCTGGTCGCAGAGCAGGTCGACCTGGCCTGCCAGCAGCGCGTTCATGGCGGGGCCGGTGCCCTGGTAGGGCACCGTCGTCATCGACACGCCCATCGCCTGGCGCAGCAGCACGCCGCACAGGTGCGACACCGCGCCCAGGCCGGCATGGGCCAGGTTGATCTTGTCGCCGTTCGCCTTCGCGTAGGCCATGAGTTCCTTGAAATCCTTGGCCGGCAGGTCCTTGCGCCCGACCACGGTCATCGGCACGTCGATGACCTGGCTGACGTAGTCGAAGTCGGCCAGCGGCTTGTAGTTGAGCTTTCGGTAGAGCGCCGGCGCGGTGGCCATGCCGTTGTGGTGGATCAGGAATGTGTAGCCGTCGGGCGTGGCCCGTGCGGTGTAGGCGGCGGCGATGGTGCCGCCCGCACCGGTCTTGTTCTCCACCACCACGGTCTGGCCGAGCGTCCGGGTCATGGCCGCGCCCAGGGTTCGTGCCACCACGTCGGTCGGGCCGCCGGCGGCGAACGGGACCACCAGCGTGATCGGCTTGGTGGGGTAGGCCTGGGACCAGGCCGTGCTCGCCGTACAGGCCAGGGCCCATCCTGCCATGGTGAAGAAGGCCGTCTTCCACTTCAGGTTCTGGTTCGGTGCCATGTCAGGTGTCTCCGGTTCGTGAATGTCGAATGTCAGATGGCGCCCGCACTGCGCATGGACGCGATGTCCTCGCGCGTCCAGCCCAGCCCCTGCAGGATGGCGTCGGTGTTCTCGCCGAGCCCTGGCACGGCATCCATGCGCGGCGCGTAGGCCTCGGTGGTGCCCGGCGGCAGCAGCGCCGGGATGGGGCCGCCGGGCGTGGCGACCTCGGTCCAGCGTCCCCGCGCTTTCAGCTGCGGGTGGTTCCAGACATCGTGCATGTCGTTGACGCTGGCGTTGGCGATCTGTGCGGCCTCCAGGCGCTCGACGACCTGCGCCATGGTCATCGAGGCGAAGGCTTGCACGATGACTGCGCGGAGTTCGCCGCGGTGGGCCACGCGTCTGGTGTTGGATGCAAAGCGCTCGTCGGCCGCCAGCGCCGGCCGCTCGAGTACCGACTTGCAGAAGGCGCCCCACTCGCGCTCGTTCTGCAGGCCGAGCATCACCGTGCCGTCGCTGGCCGGGAAGGGGCCGTAAGGGTAGATCGTGGCGTGGGCGGCGCCCGCGCGGGGCGGCGGCGCCGCGCCTTCGAACGCGTAGTACATCGGAAAACCCATCCACTCGACCATGCTCTCGAGCATCGACACGTCGATGCGGCTGCCCTTGCCGGTCTTGCCGCGCTGCAGCAGTGCGGCCAGGATGCTCGAGTACGCGTACATGCCGGCGGAGATGTCGGCGATGGAGCAGCCGGCCTTGGCGGGCTCCGCGTCCGAGCCGGTGACGGACAGGAAGCCCGACTCGCTCTGGATCAGCAGGTCGTAGGCCTTCTTGTCGCGGTAAGGCCCGTCGTCGCCGTAGCCCGAGATGTCGCACACGATGAGCCTGGGGTGCTTCTCGTGCAGCGCCTCGAAGGACAAGCCCAGCCGCGCGGCCGCGCCGGGCGCCAGGTTCTGCACCAGCACGTCCGCGTCTTCCAGCAGCCGGGCCAGCACCGGCCGCGCCGCGGGATGCTTGACGTCCAGCGTCAGGCTTTCCTTCGAACGGTTGGTCCAGACGAAGTGCGAGGCCATGCCCTGCACCCGCTCGTCGTAGGCACGTGCGAAGTCGCCGACGCCGGGCCGCTCGACCTTGATCACGCGGGCGCCGAGGTCCGCCAGCTGCCGGGTGCAGAACGGAGCGGCGATGGCGTGCTCCAGCGTGACGACGGTCACGCCATCCAGGGGTCGTGTCATGAAAGAACCTCGCGGGTCAGAAGGAGCGCGGCAGGCCGAGGATGTGCTCGGCCACGTAGGCATAGATCAGGTTGGTGCTGATCGGCGCGACCTGGTAGAGCCGCGTTTCGCGGAACTTGCGCTCGATGTCGTATTCGTTCGCGAAGCCGAAGCCGCCGTGGGTCTGCATGCAGACGTTGGCCGCCTCCCAGCTGGCCTTGGCCGCGAGGTACTTCGCCATGTTGGCCTGCGCGCCGCAGTCCTGGTGGGCGTCGTAACGGCGGGCCGCCTCGAAGCGCATCAGGTTGGCGGCCTCCACCTCGATGAAGGCATCGGCGATGGGAAACTGCACGCCCTGGTTCTTGCCGATCGGGCGGTCGAACACGATGCGCTCGTTGGCGTACTTGCGGGCCCGCTCGATGAACCAGTAGCCGTCGCCGATGCATTCGGCCGCGATCAGCGTGCGCTCGGCGTTGAGCCCGTCGAGGATGTACTTGAAGCCCCGGCCCTCCTCGCCGATCAGGTTCTCTTCGGGGATCTCGAGGTTTTCGAAGAACAGCTCGTTGGTCTCGTGGTTGACCAGGTTCGGAATGGGCCGCACGGTCAGGCCGTTGCCGATGGCCTGCTTCAGGTCGACGATGAAGATCGACATGCCTTCGGACTTCTTCCTGACCTCGGCCAGCGGCGTGGTGCGTGCCAGCAGGATCATCAAATCGGAATGCTGAACGCGCGAGATCCAGACCTTCTGGCCGTTGACGACGTAGCGGCCTTCCTTTTTGACCGCGGTGGTCTTGATCTTGGTGGTGTCGGTGCCGGTGGTGGGCTCGGTCACCGCCATCGACTGGATGCGCAGCTTGCCGGCCGCGATGCCGGGCAGGTACTTCTCCTTCTGCGCCTTGCTGCCGTTGCGCAGCAGCGTGCCCATGTTGTACATCTGGCCATGCACGGCGCCGGCATTGCCGCCCGAGCGGTTGATCTCTTCCATGATCACGCTGGCCGCGCCCAGGCCGAGCCCGGTGCCGCCATGTTCCTCGGGGATCATCGCGGCCAGCCAGCCGGCTTCCATCAGTGCGTCGACGAACTTCTCGGGGTAGGCCTTCTGCTCGTCGACCTTGCGGAAGTATTCGTCGGGGAATTGGCGGCACATGCCGCGCACGGCATCGCGGATTTCCTGGTAGTCGTCGGGTTCGTTGAACATCGGTGTCCTTGATCTGCGTGGATTCGTGGGGGTTCAGTGCAACTGCGCCATGGCTTCCATCGCCAGGTGGCCGCTCGGCGTGCGAGCCCAGAGCTTGACCGTCTCGGCATCCTCCCGCCGGCCGCAGACGGTGAACGGCGCGATATCGAAGATCGGCTGCACGGCGCGGAACGAGAAGGACTTCACCGTCGCCTCGGGCAACTGGCGCCGCAGCAGGTCGAGCAGCAGCGTGGCGATGAGCGGGCCATGCACGATGAGGCCCGGGTAGCCCTCGACCTCGGTCACGTACTTGCGGTCGTAGTGGATGCGGTGGCCGTTGAAGGTGAGCGCGGAATAGCGGAACAGCAGCACGTCGTCGGGCACGATCTCGCGCGTCCATTCGGCATCGGCCGGCGCGGCCTGCAGGGCGGGCACGGGGTCGCCGGGCTTCGGGTTGTCGCGGTAGACGATGTCGTGCCGCTCCACGATGGCCAGTTCACCGTCGGCCCGGATCTCGTGGTCGACGTTGACGAAGACCAGCGGGCCGGTGCGGCCTTCCTTCATCCGCACGTCGGCGATGCGCGAGCTGCGCGCGACGGCCTGGCCGACCCTCAGCGGCGCCTTGAACTGCAGCTGGCTCCCGGCCCACATGCGGCGCGGCAGCGGCACCGGCGGCAGGAAGCCACCGCGCTTCGGGTGGCCGTCGGGCCCGATCTCGGATTGGCGGTGGATCGGCAGGAAGTAGAGCCAGTGCCAGCAAGGCGGCAGGCTGTCGTCGGCCGCCAACGGCGGATCGTCGCGGTCGAGCGTGGCCGTGAGCGCGTGCAGCGGAACGGGCGTCACCACGTCGTCGACGCGGGCGGTCTGGCCGATCCACGTGCGCAGGTGCTCGATGTCGAGGGTCATGAAGGTGTCTCCTGGAAACGCGATTCTGGGCTGCCCGCCGATATAACGGAAATACCGAATGCGGCTACCGGCTATCGCGATTTCGCATAGCCACGCCCATAATGCGTCGACCCAGACCGTATTGGCCCGACGCCATGGAACTGCGACAACTCCGTTACTTCATCGGCGCCAGCGAGGCCGGCAGCCTGCTCAAGGCCTCGGCCAAGCTGCACGTGGCCCAGCCGGCGCTGAGCCACCAGATCGCCGCGCTCGAAAGCGAGATCGGCACGCAGCTCTTCGACCGGTCGAGCCGCGGCATCACGTTGACCGAGGCGGGCAAGGTGTTCCTCGACCATGCCCGGGTGGTGCTGGCCGACCTGGAACGCGCCCGCACGGCCGTGCAGGACTACGGCTCCGTGCCGCGCGGCGAGGTCGCGATCGGCTTCACCACCACCGTGGCGCTGACGGCCACCATGCCCGTGCTCGCCGCATGCCGGGCGCAGCTGCCCGAAGTGCGGCTGAAGATCGTCGAGGCCTACAGCGGCTTCCTGCGCGAATGGCTGCAGTCGGGCCGGCTCGACCTGGCGCTCATGTACGGCGACGAGCCCGAGCCCGGACTCGCCAAGCGCGCGCTGCTCGACGACAGGCTCGTGCTGGTGTCGGGCGCGGCGAGCGGGAAGATGCCGAAGAAGCTCGCGCTGACGGCGCTGGCCGGCCGCCCGCTGTTGATTCCCGGCCGCGACCACGGCCTGCGGCGCATCATCGACGAGGCCTGCGCGCCGCTGAACCTGCAGCTGAACGTGGTGGCCGAGATCGAATCGCTCGGCATCGTCAAGCGCGTCGTGGAAGCGGGCATCGGCGAAACCATCCTGCCGCTGGGCGCCGTCGCCGAGGAAGTGGCCGCGGGCCGCCTGCGCACGGCCGTGATCGACAGCCCCGCCATGCTCAGGCGCGTGGTCTGCAGCACCAACGCGACACGGCCGGACAGCCTGGCGAAAGCGGCCGTCGGCGCGCTGCTGCAGGACGTGCTGCGGCAGATGGTCGCCTTGGGCGCCTGGCCCGCCCGATGGGTCGGTCCGCCCGCTTCGCGCCCCGGGCGGCGCGGCAACTAGGCGGGTTGCGCCACCAGGTCGCGCTGCACTTCGAGCAGCATCGAGCACCTGATCAGGCCGATGCGGTCGATCGCCTCGGCGATGGTCACGCCCATGGCGGCCAGCCACTCGGGGCGGTTCAGCACCAGGGCGGCGGCCAGGCGTTCTCCGCTGGACAGGGTGTCGAGCCCTTCCTCGCGGGCGGCCCGGCATTTCTGGAGCAGGTGGCGGTACTCGGTGTCACTTCGCATAAGTCGCAGCGCACGGGGGCGGGTGGGTGGTGTTGGAATCCGGCCGCTCGCGCAGCCGTCTTGGGTGTCCGAATTCTCACGCAAATGAATGCTTTGGTTTGCACGAAAGGATATTGAAACGCCAAGAACTTCACAGCCGCCATCCGACGAAAGTCATAGCCCGACGAACGGGCCGCTCAATACGTCGCCCGCCCACCCGACAGATCGAACACCGCCCCGGTGCTGAATGCGCAGTCTTCCGTCGCCAGCCAGGCGATCATGGCGGCGGCCTCGTCGACGCCGAGGAAGCGGCCCATGGGGATCTTCGACAGCATGAAGTCGATGTGCTCCTGCTTCATCGAATCGAAGATCGGCGTCCTGGCCGCGCCGGGCGTCACCGCATTGACCAGCACGCCGGTGCGCGACAGCTCCTTGCCCAGCGACTTGGTGAAGCCGATCACGCCGGCCTTGGATGCGCTGTAGTGCGAGGCGTTCGGATTGCCCTCCTTGCCGGCCACCGAGGCGATGTTGACGATGCGGCCGTAGCCCTGGCGCACCATGTGCGGCGCCACCGCGCGGCAGGCCAGGTAGGTGCCGACCAGGTTGACCTCGATGACGCGGCGCCACACCTGCGGGTCGAGTTCCAGCGTGGGGCCGTTGCCGCCGGTGATGCCGGCGCTGTTGACGAGGATGTCGATTCGCCCGTGCGCCTCGACGGCCTCGGCCACGGCCGACGCGCTGGCCTTGTCGTCGGTCACGTCGACCACGGCCGTGCGCACTTCGCCCAGCGGCACCAGGCCGCGGCGGGCCGTCGCCAGCTGCGCGGCATTCGTGTCCCAGAGCACCACGGTGGCTCCCGACTGCAGCATGCGCTGCGCGACCGCAAGGCCGATGCCCTGTGCGCCGCCGGTGACGATGGCGACGCGGCCTTTCATGTCGAGCCGGTTCATGCGGACGCCCCTTCGAGCGGGCCAGGAGGGAAGAGCGAGACGAGTTCGATCATGAGAAAGCGCATGCGCAGCTGTGTTGAGGAGCCGCTACCGTAAGTTCGCGCAGGCGCCCGGGCAATCGGCCGCGCGTGATGCCGCCATCCGCGGCAACGATGGCGGAATCGCGCGGCGCGCATTGCCGCTCGCACGGCGGACTGATGGAATGCGAAGCCTTCGACACCCCCTCAACGAACGGCCCTGCATGTCATCCCCGAATCACGATCCTTCCCATGTTCTCGCCCAGGCGCTCCTCGACGCCACGGACAGCCGCGAGCCTTGCGAACCGCTGAGGCTGAAAGCCGAAAGCCTCGGCTGGCCAGCCGACGAAGCCAACGCCTATGCGGTGCAGCGCCAGGTGCGCGCGCGCCGCGTGGCCGGCGGCGATCGCACCATCGGCCGCAAGATCGGGCTCACCGCGGCGTCGGTTCGCAAGCAGCTCGGCGTGTTCCAGCCCGACTACGGCTACCTGTGGCGCTCGACGGCCT
The DNA here is from genome assembly GCF_001984055.1 of Variovorax sp. KK3. GTDB lineage: Bacteria > Pseudomonadota > Gammaproteobacteria > Burkholderiales > Burkholderiaceae_C > Variovorax. The sequence goes on along the minus strand of NZ_LYVO01000060.1, from coordinate 34,120 downwards.
ACGGCGACGGCGCCACCGTGCCCTTGTCCGACTACATCCATCCCAAGCTCGAAGCCGAAGTGGCAATCGTGCTCGGCAAGGACATCGTCGAAGCCGAGCCGTCCCTGGTCGACCTGATCGACGCCACCGCCTACGCGCTGCCGGCGCTCGAGATCGTCGACAGCCGCGTGCGCGGCTGGGACATCCGCCTGTTCGACACCGTGGCCGACAACGCCTCGGCCGCCGGCTTCGTGCTCGGTGCCGACCCGCGGCGGCTCGACCAGCTGTCGCTGCGCGACGCGCGCATGACGATGTCGCGCGGCGGTGACAGGGTGTCCACCGGTGCCGGCCACGAGTGCCTGGGCCATCCGCTCAACGCCGCGCTGTGGCTCGCGCGGCAGGCCGCGCGCTGCGGCGAACCGCTGCGCCAGGGCGACATCGTGCTGACCGGCGCGCTCGGGCCGATGGTCGCCATCGCGCGAGGTGATCGGTTCGAAGCCTCCATCGAGGGCCTGGGCCGCATCTCGGTCGACTTCGCCTGAGCGCCCGCAGGGCTTTCAGAGGCTGCGGCCGACGTCCTGCACGAGGCCGCGCAGCCAGCGATGCGCGTGGTTCTCGTGCATGCGCTCGTGCCAGATGGCGCGCACCGGCAACGAGGGCAACTCGAAGGGCAGCGGCAGCACCTGCAGCGGCAGCGATTGCGCGAAGCTCTCGGCCACCCGCAGCGGCATGGTGGCGAGCAGGTCGGTGCGTGCCAGGATGCGCGGCATCACGCCGAAGGTCGGCACCTGCACGCAGCTTCGCCGCTGGATGCCCAGCAGCGGCAAGGCGCGCTCGAGCATCACTTCGATCGACGACACCATCTCGGGCGGCGAGCCGAAGTAGACGTGGTCGGCCGCGGCATAGTCGTCGAGCGACAGGCCGCCCTGGATGCTCGAGTGGTGCTTGCTGGCCACACAGCACAGCGTCTCCTGCACCACCACCGTCTGGTAGAGCCCGTCGGCGATGTCGTGAAAGAAGCCGATCACCAGGTCGGTCTCGCTGTTGGCCAGCGACTCGCGGATGCGGGCGGGCTGCGGCGACGCCACCTTGACGAGCACGTGCGGCGCCTGCGCGCGCACGCGTTCGATCAGGCCGGGCAGGATCATCAGGCCGAAGTAGTCGCTGCCCATCAGGTTGAAGGTCATCGACGACGTGGCCGCGTCGAAGGGCCCGCGCCGCGCCATCGCGAAGTCGATCTCGTTGAGCGCGCGCCGCGCGGCGCCGGCGATCTCGGCCGCGTTCTCCGACAGCTGCATGCCCGACGGCGTGCGCACGAGGATCGGGTCGTCGAACACGGTGCGCAGGCGCGCCAGCGCCGTGCTCATCCCCGACTGGCTCATGCCCAGGCGGTCGGCGGCGCGCGTCACGTGGCGCTCGGTGACGAGCGCGTCGAGGCAGCGCAAGAGGTGCAGGTCGATGTCGGGGGTCGGCATGGGGTCGTTGAAAGTCGCGTGCATTGCACCGTACCCCCAAGCATGCGTCATCGGTGATCACCCGCGCCGATGGCGCCATCGGCCTCTGCCCATGGCGCATTGCATCGGCGCGGCTGAGACTTGGGCCACACCACCACTTCCCGACCGAGTTCCATGAAGACCATTCCCGTGACCCCCGCGCAGATGGAAAGCCGCATCGCGCGCTTTGCCGACCTCAAGCCGCAGAAAGGCGAGTACGAGAAGCGCGGCATTCCGCAGGCCGCCTTCGAGATGCTGGCTGCCAAGACCATCTACATGCTGATGTCCCCGCCCGGCGACAAGGGCATGACCGCCGCGGCGCCCGTGGTGGGCGCGCCCGGCCTGGCGGTGAGCATCGTCAAGTGCCCGCCCGGCAACGGGCCCCTGCTGCACGCCCACATGGACACGCACGAGACCTTCATGGCGCTCACCGGCCAATGGGAAGTGCGCTGGGGCGACGACGCGGAGCACGCCACGCTGCTGCAGCCTTTCGACCTGATCGCCGTGCCGGCCGGCACCGGGCGCCAGTTCATCAACAAGGCGAACGACGACGCGCTGCTGCTGGTGCTGGTGCAGGGCGCCGAAGCGCTCAACGACATCTACTACGCGCCCGCCGTCGGGCAGCAGATCGAGCAGCGCTTCGGCGCGGAGGCGAAGCAGGCCTTCGAGCGCATCGGCTTCAGCTTCGAGATGGGGGTCTGAAGTGGACAAGCCGTGGATCGAACGCCCGCGCCGCATCGTGACCGGGCACGATGCCCAGGGACGCTCCGTCATCGTGAGCGACGGTGACGCACCCGTGATGGTGCAGGCCGATCACGCGCCGAGCATGGGCATGGCGGAGATCTGGCGCTGCGACGGGCTGCCGCCTTCGAACGCCGGCAATGCCGACGGCGCCCTGCTGCCCTTCTCGCTGGCGCCGGCCACCGATGGCGTGATCTGCCGCGTGGTGCATTTCCCACCGGACCGCGAGCTGAACTGGTCCGCCGACGACGCCAACGCCACCTTCGCGCAGTTCGGCGGCGGAGAAGTCATGGCCAACGAAGGCACGCGCCATGCGGCATTCCACCGCACGCAGACGCTGGACTTCGCGGTCGTCCTCGAGGGCGAGATCGTCGCCATGATGGACGTGGGCGAAACTTTGATGAAGCCCGGCGACATCCTCGTGCAGCGCGGCACGCGCCATGCATGGGCCAACCGGTCGGCCAGGCCGTGCCGCGTCTGCTTCGTGGCGGTCAGTGCAGAGCCGCTGCCACGCGGCAACCCGGGCACGGCGGCGCTCGAACGGGCAGGTGCCGCATGAAGGCCGTCTGCATCGAACAGGTCGACGGCCAGGCCGAACTCGTCATGCGCGAGTTGCCGCGCCCGGTGCCGCGCGACGGCGAGCTTCTCGTGCGCGTGCACGCCGCCGGCGTCAACTTCGCCGACCTCTACCGGGCCGCCCGCCACTTCGGCAGCGGCGGCGATACCTCGGCGGCCATCGCAGGGCTGGAGATGGCCGGCGAAGTCGTGGGCACCGGCGACGGCGTGCGCGGCTTCGCGGTCGGCGACCGCGTGATGGGCATGGCTGCGGGCGCGTATGCCGAGTACTGCTGCATCCACCACCGGCTCGCGATGCCGGTGCCCGAAGGCATGTCGTGGACCGATGCGGCCGCCACCTCGGCCACCTTCTGCACCGCGCACGATGCGCTGGTGACCAACGGCGAGCTGGCCGAAGGCGAAACCGTGCTGGTGCAGGCCGCGAGTTCGGGCGTCGGCATCGCGGCCATCCAGGTCGCCAAGCTGCTGGGCGCGGGCCGTGTCATCGGCACCTCGACCTCGGCGCACAAGCTGGAGCGGCTGGCCGCGCTCGGCCTGGAACACGGCATCGACAGCAAGGCCACCGACTTCGCCGAGGCCGTGCTCTCGCTGACCGGCGGGCATGGCGCCGACGTCGTGATCGAGAACATCGGCGGCGACACGCTGCCCGGCGACATCCGCTGCGCCGCCGTACGGGCGCGCATCGTCAACGTCGGCCGCCTGGGCCGATGGACCGGCGAACTCGACCTGGACGAGCACTCGCGCAAGCGCATTCGCCTGATCGGCGTGAGCTTCCGCTCGCGCAGCGTCGACGAGCATGCGGAGCTGGTGAAGAAGGCCGGCGACTTCCTGCTGCCGGCCTTCGCGCAGGGGCTTCTGCGGCCTGTCGTCGACACGGTGTTCGGCCTGGACGACGCCGCGCAGGCGCAGGCGCACATGAAGGCCGGCAAGCATTTCGGAAAGCTGGTGCTCCGTGTCGACTGAGGCCGCGCCGATGAAACAGGACGACAGGAGACCGCCGATGACATCGTTGCAAGGAAGGACTGCGCTCATCTCGGGTGGCGCACGCGGCATCGGGGCAGCCACCGTCAGGGCGCTGCGGCGCGAGGGCTGCGCCGTGGCCATCGGCGACCTGCCCGGCGTGGGCGGCGAGGCGTTGGCCGAGGAGATCGGCGGCGAGTTCCTCGCGCTCGACGTCACGCAAGAGGCGCACTGGAAGGCGGCCGTCGCGTCGCTGACACGGGGGCCGCGCAGCCTGGACATCCTGGTCAATGCCGCTGGCATCGAAGGCGACGTCGTGGCCGGCACGCTGGAGAAGACGACGCTCGCCGAATGGCGTCGCGTGCTCGCGGTCAACCTCGACGGCACCTTCCTGGGCTGCCGCGAGGTGATGCCCGTGATGACCGCGGCGGGCCGCGGCGCCATCGTCAATCTATCGTCGGTGGGCGCGTACTACCCGACCACCCAGGGCGTGGCCTACGGCGCCAGCAAGGGCGCGGTGACGCAGCTCACCAAGTCCGTCGCGCTGGCCGGTGGGCAGGACGGCCGGCGTGTGCGCTGCAACTCGGTCCACCCCGGGATGATCGCGACCCGCATGCTGACCAGCATCACCACGCAGCTCGGCGCGCGCGCCTCCGAGAGCGCCAGCGACGCGGTAGGCGACTCCGTGCGGCGCATGCCGCTCGGCGCGCCCGGTGCGCCGGAAGACGTGGCCGGGCTGATCGCCTTCCTCGTCTCGGACGCGGCGTCGTACATCACCGGCTCGGAGTTCTCGGTGGATGGCGGATGGCAGTTGCTGCGCTGAACGCATGCCGGCACCCACCGGCATCTCACCGACTTGCAGCACACAAGGACATGGAGACAACATGAAGAAGATCGATCGGCGCACCGCGCTCGCCTGGGCCGCCGCGGCGGCGCTCGCGCCCGGCGCGTCCCTGGCCGCGCAAGACGCCTACCCGGCACGGCCCATCAAGATGGTCGTGCCGTTCCCGGCCGGCAATGCGCTGGACGTGGTGGGCCGCATCCTGGCCGCCGCCCTCTCCTCCGAGTTGGGCCAGCAGGTCGTCGTGGAAACGCGTACGGGCGCCACCGGCCACATCGGCGGCGAAGCAGTCGCGCGTGCGGCGCCCGATGGCTACACGCTGCTGTTCGCGGCCAGCAGCTCGATGGCCGTCAGCCCGCACCTGATGCGCCTGAACTACCGCCCGCTGGAAGACCTGGTTCCCGTCGCGCTGGTGGTGACGGTCGTCAACATGGTGGTGGTCCACAAAGACCTGCCCGTGCGATCCATCGCCGAGCTGGTGGCCTATGCCAAGGCCAACCCGGGCAAGCTGTCGTACGGCTCCTACGGGCTCGGCAGCAACCTGCATCTGGCGGGCGAAATGCTGGGCTCGATGGCGGGAGTGAACATCGTCCACGTGCCCTACAGCGCCGCGCAACTCGTCCCGGACCTGCTGGCAGGACGCATCCAGGTGCAGATCGCGAACATCCCGGAGGTCGAGCAGCACATCAAGGAAGGCACGCTGCGTGCCTTGGCCGTGACCGGCCCGACGCGCCTGTCGGAGTTTCCCGATCTGCCCACGGTGGCCGAAACCTTGCCCGGCTACAACGTCGGTGCGTGGGGCATGATGCTCGCGCCCGCGAAGACGCCGCCGGACATCGTGCGCAAGCTCAACGACGCCTGCGTTCGCCTGCTGGGCCGCGCCGAGGTGCAGGCCAGCATGGCCAGGCAGCGCTTCGTGGCCGCGCCGCGCGACGTGGCGCAGACGGCCGGTTTCCTGCGGACCGAATCGGACCGTTGGGCCCGTGTTGTGCGCGAGGCCAAGGTGCCGATGCTCAACTGAACGCTCGCCGACACCTTCCTCATCGACACGAAGCAAACCCTTTCAACCCAACGATCGAACCACCATGAGCGCACTCTTCGGTCCCATCCGCCAGATGGGCTACGTCGTTCCCGACATTCACGCCGCCATGCGGCACTGGACCGAGGTGCTGCGCGTCGGCCCCTTCTTCCATTTGCCGGAGACGCAGATCATCGACTTCCGCTACCGCGGCAAGCCATCGGACATGCGCATCAGCGCCGGCTTCGCGCAGTGCGGCCCGGTGCAGATCGAACTGATCCAGCAGCTCAACGATGCGCCCTCGATGTACCGCGACTTCACGGCGGCCGGCCACACCGGCCTGCAGCACATCGCGTTCTGGGTCGATGAGCAAGGCTTCGACGACATGCTCGCCAAGGCCGAGACGGCCGGCTTCCGCGTGGCGATGTCCGGCGCATCGGTCGAGCCGGCAGGCCGCCTCGTCTACTTCGAACAGGAGGCACACCCGGGCACCGTTGTCGAGCTGTCATGCCTCACCGCCGCCAAGCGCAAGGTGTTCGACATGGTGGCCGATGCCGCGGTGGACTGGGACGGGCGCGACCCCATTCGCACCATCACGCTCGGCGGCCACCGCTGACGCGCCGGACACGACAACACATTCAAACTGGAGACATTCGATGAGCACCCCATTTCAGCGGCATCGCCGCGCAGCCGTCGGCGCGCTGGCCCTTCTCGTTGCCACCGGTGCGTGGTCGCAGCCGATCGCCAACGATCGGCCGATCAAGCTGGTGATTCCCTTCGCGGCCGGCGGTGCCGTCGACGTGCTGGGGCGCATCCTGGCCACCGGGCTGGCCAGCGAACTGGGCCAGCCGGTGGTGGTCGACAACCGCACGGGCGCGACCGGGCACATCGGCGGCGAGGCGGTGGCCAAGGCCCCGCCCGACGGCCAGACCCTGCTGCTGACGGCCAGCAGCGCGCAGGTGGTGAGCTCGCAGCTGCTCAAGCTCAACTACAGGCCCATGGAAGACCTGGTGCCGGTGTCGCTGGTGACCACGGTGCCCAACGTGATGGTGGTGAGCAAGGAGCTGCCCGTCACCACCGTGAGCGAATTGATCGCCTACATCAAGGCCCACCCGGGGCAGGTGTCCTTCGCCTCGCACGGCCTCGGCAGCAACTCGCACCTGGCCGGCGAGATGTTCGCCGCGATGGCCGGCGTGGAGCTGACGCACGTGCCCTACAGCTCGCCGCAGATGATCCCCGACCTGCTCTCGGGCCGCGTGCAGCTGCTGCTGGGCAACGTGACCGAGGTGGAGCAGCACGCCAAATCGGGCGCGCTCCGGATGATCGCCTTCACCGGCACCGAGCGGCTGCCCGAGTTTCCGCAGGTGCCGACCGTGGCCGAGACCCTGCCGGGATTCTCGGTGGCGTCGTGGGGCATGTTGATGGCGCCCGCGAAGACGCCGCAGGCCGTTCTGGTGCGCCTCAACACCGCTACCGGCAAGGTGCTCGCGCGGCCCGACGTGCGCGAGGCCTTCGCCAAGCAGCGCTTCGCGGTCGCGCCGCTCGGGCTGCCGCAGACGCGCGTGTTTCTCGACACCGAGGCGCAGCGCTGGGCGCGCGTGATCCGAGATGCGAAGGTGCCGATGCTCAACTGATGTCGGACCCGGCGGCCCGCACCTTCGCACCACCGCACTACCCCTCGGCGGCAACAATCTCCGCGCCGTAGCGGGCGAACCGCGACGACAGCCCGCCCACCGCCACCGCGTCATCCGCCGCGGCATTGCCGGCCCGCGCGCGCGCCTTGATGCCTTCGAGGATCACCGCGAAGCGGAACATCGAGAAGGCATGGTGGAAGGGCTGCACCTCGTCGCGTCGCCCGCTCGCTTGCTGGTACACGCGCAAGTACTCGCGCTCGCCGGGCAGCTGCAAGGCCTGCAGATCCAGGCCGCGCACGCCCTCGAAGACGTCCGGCGCCGTGCGCCACGGCAAGGTGCTGTAGGCCACGTCCGCGAGCGGATGGCCGAGGGTCGACAGCTCCCAGTCGAGCACCGCGATCACGCGCGGCTGCGTCCGATGGAACATCAGATTGCCGAGCCGGAAGTCGCCGTGCGCGATGGTGGTCTCGTCGCCCGGCGGGATGTGCGCGGGCAGCCATTCGATCAGCCGGTCGACGTCCGCGTTCTCCGCGGTGTTCGAGGCCTGCCATTGACGGGTCCAGCGCGAGATCTGGCGCGTGAAATAGGCGCCTGGCTTGCCGTAGTCGCCCAGGCCCGCCGCGGCCCAATCGACGGCATGCAGCCGCGCCAGTGTCTCGGCCATGGCGAACAGATAGGCGCTTCGTTCGCCGGGAGCGATGTCGGGCAGCGCGTAGTCGCTCATCACACGCCCTTGCAGCCGCTCCATCACGTAGAAAGGCGTGCCGATCACCTCGCGGTCGTCGCAATAGAAAAGCGCTTGCGGCACCGGCACGTCGGTCGGTGCGAGCGCGCGCAGGATGCGGTATTCGCGGTCGACGGCATGCGCGGACTTGAGCAGCTCGCCCGCGGGCTGCTTGCGCAGCACGAGCTGCGGGCCGCGCTCGAAGCTCACGAAGAAGGTCGGGTTCGACTGGCCACCGCCGATGCGATCGAGCCGCATCGCGCCTTGCAGCTCCGGCATCTGCTCGCGCAGCCATGCGCGCAGCGCGCCGGGTTCGAAGCCTGCTTCCGCGTTCACGTTGTCCACGGCCGCTCGACGATGTTCAGGTTCGCCATGTCACCGCCCGTCACTGCCCGCTGAAGCGAGCGGGCCGCTTGGCGAGGAACGCACACGCGCCCTCGGCGAAGTCGCTGGTCGCGGCGCAGGCGCGAAAGCCCTCGGCCTCGGCCTCCAGTTGATCGGAAAGCGTCGACGCCATCGAGGCACGCATGAGCCGGCGAATGCGGCCGAACGCGCGCGTGGGGCCGGATACGAGGCGTTCGACCAGCTTGCGGCTTTCCGCCTCGAGTTCCGCCGGCGGCAACACGCGGTTGCACAGCCCGAGGCGCAGCGCCTCGTCGGAAGACACGGTGTCGGAGAGCAGCGCGAGTTCCAGCGCCTTGCGCAGGCCCACGAGCCGCGGCAACGACCACGAGGTGGAGCAGTCGCAGCTCGCGCCGATCAGCGGATAGGCCACCGAGAAGCGCGTGCCCTCGGCCGCGATGACGAGGTCCGACGCGCCGAGCATCACGCCCAGGCCCGCCCCCGCCACCGCGCCGTGCACGCTCGCGACGACCGGTGCATCGAGCCCGGCCAGCGCCTGCAGGCCGCCGTGCATGCCTGCGATCAACCGGTCGGCCACGGGCACGGGGTCGGCCGCCATCGATGCGATGTCGCCACCGGCCATGAAGGCGCGGCCTTCCGCCGACATCCACACCACGCGCACCGCCGGGTCGCCCGCGATGTCCTCGCACGCTGCGCCGAAGGCCGTGGCCATGTCGACGTCGATGGCGTTCAACGCCTGCGGCCGGTTGAAGCGCAGATGCGCGATGCCGCCTTCGCGCCAGTGCAGCACGCTGCCCTCGCTCGGCTTGTCGGGGTAGGCCATGATGGATGCGCCTATGCCTTGCGCAGGTAGACGGCGGTCGAACCCGGGCGCTCCTTCGCGCGCGCGAGTTCGTGGCGCGCGATCGTGCGCAGGTGCACTTCATCGGGCCCGTCGAAGAAGCGCATGGCGCGGCCCCACGACCAGAGGTACGACAGCGGCGTGTCGGGCGTGATGCCCATCGCGCCGAACACCTGGATGGCGCGGTCCACCACGCGGGTCTGCAACTGGGCCGCCACCAGCTTGATCGCCGAGACGTCGATGTGGGCCGACTTGTTGCCCAGCGTGTCCATCTTCCACGCGGCCTGCAGCACCAGGAGCCGGGCCTGGTCGATCTCGACGCGCGAATGGGCGATCCAGTCCTGCACGTTCGCGAAGTCGGCGAGGTTCTTGCCGAAGGCCCGGCGCGCGAGCGCGCGGTCGCACATCAGCTCGAGCGCGAGTTCGCATTGCCCGATGGTGCGCATGCAGTGATGTACGCGGCCCGGACCGAGCCGCGCCTGGGCCAGCGCGAAGCCGGCGTTCTCTTCCCCCACCAGGTTGGCCAGCGGCACGCGCACGCCGGTGAACGCGACTTCGCAGTGACCTTCTGGCGCATGGTGATGCATGATCGGCACGTTGCGCACCACCTGCACGCCGGGCGTGTCCAGCGGCACCAGCACCATCGAATGGCGTTGATGCTTGGGTGCATCGCCCTCGTGGTTCGTCACGCCCATCACGATCGCCAGCTTGCAGCTGGGATGCATCGCGCCGGTGGTGAACCACTTGCGGCCGTCGATGACCCATTCGTCGCCGTCGCGCCGGATCGTGGTCGCGATGTTGGTCGCGTCCGACGAAGCCACGTCCGGCTCGGTCATCGCGAAGCAGGACCGGATGCGCCCGTCCATCAGCGGCACCAGCCATCGGTCGCGTTGCGCGGGCGTGGCGAACAGGTGCAGCAGCTCCATGTTGCCGGTGTCCGGCGCGTTGCAGTTGAACACTTCGGATGCCCATGGGATGCGCCCCATGATCTCGGCGAGCGGCGCGTACTCCATGTTGCTCAGGCGCGTGCCGGGCTCGTCCTCGCGCAGGCCGGGCAGGAAGAGGTTCCACAGCCCTTCGGCGCGCGCCTTCGCCTTCAGCGGCTCGACCACCTCCGTGGGAAAGCGCCCCTCCGCGGCGATGCGCTCGAACGCCGCGTTGTGCGGCAGGATCTCATCGTCGAGAAAGCTGCGCATCCTGCGCTGCAGTTGCTGGACGTGCTCGGGAAACTGGAAGTGCAAGGGGTGTCCTCGTGTGCGTTTCGGGAATTCGGTGGAAGCGATCGGCGTCGGTGGTGTCAGCGGTGTCAGGGGCGGTCCGTCCTCATGCGAGGCTGCCCACGTGCTTCTCGAGCAGCGCCCAGCCTTCGCTGCCGTACTTCTGCTTCCACTCCTGGTAGAAGCCCGCGCGCCGCAGCGCCGCAGTGAAGCTCGGCAGGTCGGGCTTGTTGAACACCATGCCCTTGGCCTGCAGCTCGCTGGCCAGCGACTCGTTGAGCCGGCGGTTGGTGACGCGCTGCGCCAGCGCCTGTTCGTTGAAGTTGCGCGCGCAGACCTCCTGCAGGTTGGCGGGCATCGACTGCCATGCCTTGCCGTTGGCGAGGAACCAGATGCCGTCCCAGACGTGGTTGGTTTCCGAGCAGTACTTCTGCACTTCCCACAGCTTGGCGATCGAGACGATGCCCAGCGCGTTCTCCTGCGCGTCGACCACCTTGGACTGCATCGCCAGGTAGGCTTCGGCCCAGTTGATGCCGGCCGGCGCGGCGCCCAGCGCCTTGAACAGCGAGGTCCACAGCGGGCTCACCGGCACCCGGATCTTCAAGCCCCGCACGTCCTCGGCCGTGCGGATGGGACGGTTGCTCGTGGTGATCTGGCGAAACCCGTTGTCGTAGATCTTTTCCATCGCGACCAGGCCGGTCTTCGCGATCTGGGCCCGCACGTAGGCGCCCAGGTCGCCGTCCATCGCGGTCCACACCTGGTCGTAGTTGGAGAACACGAAGCCCAGCCCGCTCATCGACGCGCTGGGCACGAGGTTGGACAGGATCAGCGGCGACAGCGTCTGGAACTGGATGGCGCCCGAGCGCAGCTGCGACAGCATGTCGGTGTCGCCGCCGAGCTGGTTGTTCGGAAACACCTCGATGGCGACCTTGCCACCGGTCTGCTCGCGGATCTGCGCGCAGGCCTTGTCGGCGTGGATGTGCAGCGGATGGCTGACGGGCGCGTTGTGCGCGTACTTGAAGTTGAACTGCGCATCGGCCGCATGCGCGCGCACCAACGGCAGTGCGAGCAGCGATGCGGAACCGCCCTTGAGCAGCGCGCGGCGTGAAATCGTCGGGGTCATGTCGTGGTCTCCTCGGCTCCGTCGTCAGGCGGCCTGGCGCGGATGCAGTTGCAGAAAGCTCGGATGCCGGAACGGGTCGCCTTCGCGCAGGCGCTCGTTCAGTTCGAGGAAGCTCGGCGGTGTGTCCTTGCCGGCCGGGCGCGGCACGAAGTGCGTGTCTTCGCCGACGAAGCGCAGCGACAGCGTGCGCCGGCGCTTGCCCGCCTCGGTGCCGCCGCCGCCGTGCAGCGTGGCGGGATGGAACAGCAGCACGTCGCCCGGCTCGATCGGCCAGCCGACGATGTCGAACTGCTCACGGTCGGCCTCGATCTTCGGCACGAGCGGCCGCGTGGCCTGCTCCGCGCCGCGCTGCTCGAACAACGGCCCACGGTGCGAGCCGCGCACGAACTCGAGCGCATGTTCGCGGGCCACCGGCTCGAAGGTGATCCACATGACGGCGAGGTGGTGGCCCTCGAAGGAGAGGTAGGACGAGTCCTGGTGCCAGCCCGTGCGCTGGCTGCGCACCGAGCCGCCTTCCTTGTAGAAGACCTGTTCGAAGGCGTAGAGCACCAGCGGGCTCGCCCACGCCGCCGACACGAGCCCGCGAACGGGCGACTGCGTGAGGAAGTCGGCATACACCGGCGTCGCCTCGGGGTTGCCGGTGTCGACGTAGAACTTGCTGCTGTCGTCCTTGTTGTAGTTCGACGCGTTGCGGCTGCCGTGGTCGATGCTCCACTGGTAGGCGCGCTCGGCTTGCTGCAGCCACTTCGGTTCCAGCGCCTGCGGCAGGCGCACGACGCCGTCGCGTTCGAACCGGGCGTGGATCTCGCCGGGGGTCATGGTGCTCATGGGTCTGTCCCTGTTCAAGGGCGCGCGGCGTGGCGCTCGCGGTCCCAGGTGGCGGGGGTCACGCCGGCCGTGCGCAACTCGGTCTTGCGCACTTTCTCGGTGGGCGTCTTGGGCAGCTGCGACAGGATCTCGATGTAGCGCGGCAGTGCGAAGCGCGGCAGGCGCGGCTCCAGGAAGCTGTGAAGCTGGTGCGGCTGCAGGTCGCAGCGCTCGCGCAGCACCACGCAGGCCTTGATCTCGTCTTCGACGAACTCGCTGGGCACCGCGATCACCGCCGACTCGGCCACGTCGGGATGGGCGTTGATCTCGCGCTCCACCTCGAAGCTCGAGACGTTCTCGCCCCGGCGGCGGATCGCGTCCTTCACGCGGTCGACGAAAACGAGCTGCCCGTCCTCGGCCTGCCGCACCGCGTCGCCGGTGTGGAAGTACATGTTCTGCCAGGCAGCGACCGTGGCCTCGGGCATCGCGTGGTAGCCGCTCATCATGGTCCAGGGCTCCTTGGCGCGGGCCCACAGTTCGCCGACTTCGCCGGGCGCGACCTCCAGGCCCTGCGCGTCGACGATCAAGGTCTCGATGCCATCGCGCACCCAGCCGGCAGCGCCGGCGCGGCCCCGCCCCAGCGGGGCGTGCGCGATGACGCCGGCCTCGGTGGAGCCGAAGGCGGCGGCGATGCGGTCGACGCCGAAGCGCTGCGTGAAATCGTCGATCTCGGCGGGAACGGGCACGAGCAGCATGCTCTTGAGCGCATGGGCCCGGTCGTGCGGCGAGGCCGGCTGCTTGAGCAGGAAGTGCGTCATGGTGCCGAGCAGGAACGCGTAGGTCGCGCCGTACTGCGCGGCCTGTTGCCAGAAGAGCGAGGCGCTGAACTTCGGCAGCACCACGGCTGTCGCGCCGCCGATGAAGGCGTTGTAGACGGCGGCCCATTGCCCGCCCATGTGGAAGAGCGGCAGCGGCACCAGCGCGACGTCGTCAAGCCCCGCTGCACCGAAGTTCGACGGGTGCGCGTAGGTGTAGCCGTGGCCGTGCGTGTTGACCGAACCCTTCGACGGGCCGGTGGTGCCGGAGGTGTAGAGGATGGCCATCACGTCGGCCGGATGCAGCGTCGCGGGCCCGTCGGGCTCGCCGGCGGAGAGCGCCTCCCAGGCCAGCCGCTTCCAGCGGGCGGGCAGCGTCACGTCGCTGTGGCCCCGCACCACCACCGTTTCGAGCGCCGTCAACGAGGCTTCGACCTCGACGAGCCGGTCGAGGTACCCGGCCTCGATCACCAGCACCTTGGCCGCCGAGTTGTCGATGATGTGCGCCAGCAGGTTCGCGCGGTAGGCGGTGTTGATCGGAACCTCGATGCGCGCCGTGAGGCTCAGGCCGCACCACAGCACGACGAAGTCGACGTGGTTGTCCAGCATCAAGAGCACCGCCTTTTGGCGTTCGACGCCCAGTCGCGACAGGCCGCCGGCCGCGCGCATGCCCTCTTCGTACAGCTGCGCGTAGCTCAGCGCGCGCTCAGGGTCGCGGATCGCCGTCTTGTGCGGATACGCGGCCAGCGCCCGTTCGAAAACGGTGCCGAAGTGGCGCTGCGCGAGCGGCGGCATGTCGGTCATGCGGGCTCCGCGATGCCGCTGCGCCGGCGGATCATGTCGCGCAGATCGCCGGGCCGTCCGGCCTGCACGGGCGTGAAGTCGGTGTGCGCGATGAACTCGGGCCGCTGCTGCTGGCCGACCAGATGGTTCGACACGGCCGACAGCGTCAGGTACACGATGCGGCGCGGATACGGCGTCATGTTCGGCGGCGAGCCGTGGGCCATGTTCGCGTGGAACATCAGCAGGCCGCCCGGCTTGCCGGTGGGCGCGACGATGCCGCCTTCGCTGGCCATGTCGGACACGGTGCCCTGCGTCAGGTACCAGCCCGGGTGCGAGGTGGTCATGTCGTCGTAGGCATCGGGCAGCGCGCCGTGCGTGTGGCTGCGCGGGATCAGCATCAGCGCGCCGTTGATCGGCTTGACCTCGTCCACGAAGAGCGCGATGTTCATCGCGCGTGGCGCGGGCATGCCGTCGAAGCGGTGCCAGGACGGGAAGTCCTGGTGCCACATCCAGGTCTCGCCCGTGAAGGCGGTCATGGCGTTGATCTTGAACTGGTGCATGTACACCTGCTCGCCGAAGATCTGCTCCAGCGGCTCGACCAGGCGCGGGTCGTGCGCCAGGGCCTCGAAGAGCTCGCTGTAGCGGTGCACGGCGAAGGCCGTGCGCGGCGCGCCCGACTTTTCGCGGCGGATCTCCTCGCGCGGCTCGGCCAGCACGCGGGTCGCCTCCTCGCGTAGCGCCGCCATTTCCTCGGCATCGAAGATCTCGGGAAAGAACAGCCATCCTTCCTTGTCGAAGGTGGCCAGCTGCGCGTGCGTGAGTTGCATGGCGGCGACTCCTATGCCAGGCCGTTGCCGCTGGAGCGCTCCAGCACGGTCCATGCCTCGGCGCCGAATTTCTCGCGCCATTCCTTGTAGAAGCCGGCCTTCTGCAGCGCAACGCGGAACGGCTCGCGGTCCGGCCGGTTGAACTTCATGCCCTTCGCCGTGAGGCTGGCCTCGACGCTGGCATTGAACTTGACCAGGTCTTCGCGCACGTTGAGCGTGGCCTGGTTGATGTGCTTGCTCACCACGGCCTGCAGGTCCGGCGGCAGGGCGCCCCACACCTTGCCGTTGGCGCAGCTGTAATAGCCCTCCCAGGTGTGGCCGGTCAGCGAGCAGTAGCTCTGCACTTCGTAGAGCTTGGCGATCTCCAGCAGTTGCAGCGGGTTGTTCTGTGCGTCGACCACCCGCGTCTGCAGCGCGACGTACAGCTCGGGGAAGGGAATCGCCGTCGGCGCCGAGCCCAGCGCGCGGAACAGCGACACGTACAGCGGCACGACCGAAGCGCGCACCTTGAGGCCCTTCATGTCGTCGGGCGTGACGATGGGCTTCGAGCGCGTCGTCATGTGCATGAAGCCGTGGTCGCTCGCCTTGTCGAAGGCGTGCAGGCCGACCTTGGTGTAGATGCTGCGGATGTAGGTGCCCAGTTCCCCGTCCATCGCGCCCCACACGGCGTTGTAGTCCTTGAACGCGAAGGGCACGCTGTGCAGCGCGCCGCGCGGGTCCATGCTCGACAGGTGGGCCTGCGGCAGGTACATGAACTGCAGCGCGCCCGAGCGGACCTGCGACACCATGTCGATGTCGCTGCCCAGCGCGCCGGCCGGGAAGGACTGGATGTCCACGCGGCCGCCGGTTTCTTCGCGGATCTTCTTGAAGGCCTCCTCGTTGCGCAACGTCGAGGGATGGTTGGCCGCCATGCTGCTGCCGAACTTGTAGTTGAATTCCGCCGCGTGGCCGAAGCGGGGAATGCTGAAGACAGCCATGGCGGCGCCGGCTTGCAGCGAGCCGGTAAGCAGACGGCGGCGCGAGATCTCGGGTGTCGTGTTCATGTCGTGTCTCCTGGTTGTGCGGGTGAGGGTCGAATGGATGCGGATGGCGTGGTTACGGGCGCTGCAGGATCGTGATGGCGCAGATCGCGTCGTCGAAGCCCAGCGTGCCGCCGCCGTTCTCGGCAAGTCCGGTGCGGGCGCCCTTCACCTGGCGCTTTCCGGCCTCGCCGCGCAACTGCGTGGCGATCTCGTGGATCATCGACAGGCCGGTCGCGCCGACGGGGTGGCCCTTGGAGATCAGCCCGCCGGAGGTGTTGATCGGAATGCGGCCGTCGATGGCCGTCGCGCCCGATTCGTGCAGCTTGCCGCCGCCCCCCAGGTCGCAGAAGCCCAGCATCTCGGGCTGGAAGATCTCGCCGAAGGTGGTGGCGTCGTGCACCTCGGCCAGGTCGATGTCCTGCGGGCCGATGCCTGCGTTGGCATAGGCGCGCTTGGCCGCGACGTGGCTCACGCCGGGCTCGTCGATGTCGCGGTACTTGCCGTTGGCCAGGCCCCGGCCGGCGACCTTGAGTGCACGCTCGCGCACCGCGGGCGGCAGCGTGTCCAGCGTCTTCTTCGAACAGACCAGCGCGGCGGCCGCGCCGTCGCCGATGGGCGCGCACATCGAGCGCGTGAGCGGGTAGCTGATCTCGCGATCGGAGAGCGCCTTCTCCACGCTCACCTCGAACTGGTACTGCGCCAGCGGGTTCAGGCTGCCGTTGTGGTGCGTCTTCGAGGCCGCGATTGCGAACTGGCGCTGCGTCGTGCCGTACTTCTTCATGTGGTACGCGGCCTGGATCGCGTAGGTGTCCATGTTCAGCGTGCCGCCGCCCTCGTTGAGCGACCAGGGGCGGCCCATCTTCTCGCCGGCCTTGCGGTAGTAGTCTTCCCACACCTCGGGGTTCATCTGGTCGAGGCCGCCGGTGAACAGCTCGTACTGGCGCTTCGGGTCGTCGGGAATGAAGGTCTTCTCGACGCCGATGGCCAGCGAGAGTTCCGATTCGCCGCTCAGGATGTCCTTGCAGGCGCCATGGAAGGCGAGCGAGCCGGTGGCGCACGCACCCTCGACGTTGAACATGGGCGCGTACTGCGGGAACAGGCCCTCGGCCACGAGTTCGGAGAAGCACACCTGCCCGCGGATGTTGGGCTGCTTGAACATCTCCATCTTCACGTTGGCGAACCACGAGGTCTCGATGCGCTCGCCGTCGGCCAGGCCGGCGTCGGCGAGCAGTGCGGTGTAGACCTCGCGCGTGAGCTGCTTGAAGCTCTTGTTGGGGTACTTGCCGAACGGCGTGCAGGCCGTCGCGATCACGTAGACATCGGTCATTGGATTCCTTGTTGGCGTTGAATGGAAATCAGATCGCGCGCTCCAGGCCTTCCCAGAAGCGCTGGCGGATCACCTTCTTGTCGACCTTGCCGACCGACGTGCGTGGGAGCTGCGGCCAGAACTCGACCGACTTGGGCGCCTTCACGCTGCCCAGCTGCGACTTGCACCAGGCGATGAGTTCGCCGGCTTCGAGCGTGCTGCCGGTCTTGAGCTCGATGACGCCCGTCACCGCCTCGCCCCACTTGTCGTGCGGCGCACCGACCACGGCGCATTCCTGGATGGCCGGGTGGGCCAGCAGCACGTTCTCGACTTCGCGCGGGTACACGTTGTAGCCGCCGGTGATGATCATTTCCTTCTTGCGGTCGACGATGAACACGTAGCCGTCGGCGTCGACGTACCCCACGTCGCCGGTGCGGTGCCAGCCGTAGGTGGAGACGGCCGCCGTCGCGGCGGGGTTGTTGTAGTAGCCGGCCATCACCAGCGGGCCGTTGACCACGAGCTCGCCCTTCTCGCCCGACGCCAGCAGCCGGCCTTCTTCGTCCATCACGGCCACCGGCGTGAGCAGCGTCGGGCGGCCGCAGCTCTGCAGCCGCTTCTCGCGTTCGGGCGTGAGGTCCAGGTGGTCCTCGCGCGCCAGGCAGGTGCAGAAGCTCGGCGCCTCGGTCTGGCCCCAGAACTGGATCATCACGGGGCCGAAGATGTCGAGGCACTCGCGCAGCTTGGTCACCGCCATGGGCGCGGAGGTGTAGATGAAGTATTCCAGCGACGAGTAGTCGCGTGCGCGGATGGAGGGGTGCTCGAGCAGCATGTAGATCGCCGTGGGCGGCAGATAGACGTGCGTGACGCGCTCGCGCTCGATCGCCGCCAGCACCGCCTCGGCGTCGAAGCCGGGCAGGATGACCGTCTTGCCGCCGATCGCCATCACCATGAAGGCGAAGGTGCCAGCCGCATGCGTGATCGGCGACACGGCCAGGAACACCGGCGGCTTCTTCACCGGCGTATGCGCATGGAAGTTGGCGGCCGTGATGTCCCAGTTGTTGCTGGTCAGCATCACGCCCTTGGGCAGGCCGGTGGTGCCGCCGGTGGAGTAGATGGCGACCACGTCGTTCGGCTCGAAGGGGAAAGGCGTCGCGCGCGGTGCGGCGTCGGCGATCCACTCGTCGAGGAAGAGCGCGTTCGACACCGGCTTGTCGATGGCGATGAAGCGCGTGAGCCGCGGGCAGGCCACGCGCAATTGCTCGACCTGCGCGACGAGCGCGCTGTGAAAGAAGAGCGTGGTGACGTCGCAGTTGTCGAGGATCGCGACGTTTTCCTGCGTGTGGTTCTTAGGATTGAGCGGCACGTACACGGCGCCGGCCCACTGGATGCCGATCAGGCATTCCACGGCGACGGCCGCATTGGGCGAATACACGGCGCACTTCTCGCCGGCCGGCTGGCCGGTGGCGGCGTTCAGGCGGCCCGCCAGGCGCGTGACGCGATCGCGCACCTGCGCGTAGGTGCGGGTGCCTGTCTCGTCCTGCAGGCAGATGCGGGCGGGATGCAGAGAGGCGCCGCGGGCGAAGAGTTGGGTGATGGCCATGGGTGCGAGATCGAGGGGATGGCGGGCTACAGCAGCCCGGTGGACAGCCAGGGGAATGCAGCGACGAGTGCGAGGCCCGCGAGCAGCGCGGCCATGTAGGGCCAGATATAGCCCGCCGCCTTGTCGGGATCTATCTTTCCGATGGCGCAGGCGCCGAAGAAGCCCACGCCGAAGGGCGGCGCGAAGAGGCCGATGCCCATGGCGAGCACCACGACCATCGAGTAGTGCACTTCATGGATGCCGAGCGCGCGGGCGGCCGGGAACAGCAGCGGCCCGAAGAGCACGATGGCAGGGATGCCTTCGAGCAGCGAGCCCAGCACGATGAAGACGACGATGCTGATGGCCAGGAAGCCGGCTGCGCCGCCGGGCACGCCCGAGATGGCGGCGACCAGCTGGCGCGAGAAGCCCGACTGGCTCAGCGCCCAGCCCATGGCGGTGGCGGTGCCCATGATCAGCAGGATCGCGCCCGAGAGCGTGGCCGTTTCCACCAGCATCGGATAAATGCGCCGCGCGTCGAAGGTGCGGTAGACCAGCACGCCGATCAGCACGGCATACACGATGCCGACCGTGGCGACCTCGGTGGCCGTCGCGATGCCTTCGACCACGGCCCCGCGGATCACCAGCGGCAGCGACAGCGCGGGCACGGCGACCATGAGCAGGCGCAGCACTTCCTTGCGCGTCGCCTTCTTGGCGACCGCCGGTGCGTTGCCCTTCGATTTGAACCAGACCACGACGGCCAGCGCGAGCGCCAGCACCAGCGCGGGGATGATGCCGCCGGTGAACAGGGCCGAGATCGACACGCCGAGCACCGAGCCGATGGTGATCAGCACCAGGCTCGGCGGAATCGTCTCCGACATCGCCGCGGAGGCCGAGAGCAGCGCACCCATCTCGCCGCTGTTGTAGCCGCGCTTCTGCATCTCGGGGAACAGCGCGGGCGCGATGGCGGCGATGTCGGCGGCCTTCGACCCCGAGATGCCGGAGACCACGTAGATGCCGGCGAGCAGCACGTAGGAAAGTCCGCCTTTCACGTGCCCGAGCAGCGAGGCCAGGAACTCGATCATCGCCTTGGCGATGCCGGTGATCTGCAGCAGCAGGCCCAGCACCACGAACAGCGGCACGGCCAGCAGGATGATGTGCGACATGCCTTCGTCCATGCGGCTGATGACGATGCTCATGGGCGCGTCGGTCGTGAAGCCCAGGTAGGCGACGGTGGCGATACCGAAGGCGAAGGCGATCGGCATGCCGCCGGCGACGCACAGGCCGACCAGCACGACGAAGAAGATCGCGAGGTTGTAGTTGCCGAGGCCGCGCAGCGACGGGCCCGCCGCCCACAATGCGCCACCGACCACGGCCGCGATGGCTGCGCAGACCAGCAGCTGCTTGAAGTTGGTTCGCGTGGCCAGGTCGAGCCCGCTCAGCAGCAGCATCAGCGCCAGCCCGACGAGCAGCGACGACACGCGCCAGGTGTTCTGGATGCCCAGCGCCGTGGTGGTGAGGATCGACTCGGACTGCACGTGCTCCCACACCGGATGCATCAGCGCCGCGAGGAACACCACGGTCAGCAGCAGCGACATGGTGCCCAGCAGCGGCGCCCATCGCGGCAGGCGGTTGACGAAGGCCGTCAGCCGCATGTGCGAACCCTTGTGCAAGGCCAGCACGGCGCCCAGCATGGTCAGCCAGATGAAGAGGATGGAGGCGAGCTCGTCGGACCACACCAGCGGGTAGTGCAGCACGTAGCGGCAGATGACGCCCGTGAACAGCAGCCCGATCTCGACCACCAGGATCAGCGCGCACACCGCCTCGATGCCCTTGACCAGCCAGCCGGTCGCGGCCCTCACCGACACGGCGAAGGCGGATGGCGGCAGGGTGCTGCCAGGTCCTGGGGCCTGATGGGCGTCCATGATGTCTCCAGCGGCGTTCATTGTTCGTCCTTCCGATGGTGATGAGTCAGGCGTGTGTCGACGGTGTGGCCTGCCAGGCGGCCATGCGCCAGGCGCCGTGCGTTTCGACCCAGGTGGCGGTGAAAGCGGCCCGGGTGCGGTAGGGCTGCCCCGCGACCTCGGCCGTGACGCCGACGGTGCCCTGCATGACGGCACACGCGCCCCAGCGCCCGAGATGCGCGATGTCGCGCTGCATCGAGACGTACTTCACCCTTCCGCTGCGCAGCGCATCGAGGTATTGCGACTTGTCCTCGACGGCGCCGGTGGAATGGCAATACGAGAGCCCGTCGTCGAGCAACTGCCCGAGCGCGTGCAGGTCGTTGCCGCACATGGCCGCGAGGCGCGCGTCGTCGGCGGCGATCACCGCGGCCTTGTCGGCATCCGGTGCTCGCTCGGTTCGGGCTTCGAAGTTTTCAGGCATGGCTCGGCCATTCCCGCCGCGGCGGGGTGTTCGTCATTCGGTGGAGGGGCGCCGGTCGTCAGGCGGCCGCCGCTTCCTCGTAGGTGAGGAGTGCGTCGTCGGCGACTTCCACGATCGGCGTGAAGTCGGTGTGCGCCACGTACTCGGGGCGCGTGGGCTTGCGGATGTGGTTGTCCACCCGGTTGCTCGTGAGGTAGATGGTGCTGCGCGGCCAGGGCGACTGGTTCGGCGATGAGGCGTGCGGCATGTACGGGTGGAACAGCACCGCCGTGCCGGCCTTGCCCTTGGGCGCGACCATGCCGTTGGCGCGCGCGAGCCGCTCGAGCTCCTTGCCCGTGATGGTGTGCGCGCCGTCCTGGTCCACGCCATCCATCGGCAGCACGTCGGCGTGGATCAGGCCCTCCTTGTGCGCACCGGGGATGAAGATCACCGGGCCGTTGAATTCGTGGACTTCATCGAGGAACACCGAGATGTTCAGCGCGCGCGGCTCGGGCATGCCGTCGAAGACGTTCCAGTTGGCGAAGTCCTGGTGCCAGGGGAAGTCGAGCTTGCCGAAGGGCTGCTTGTTGATCAGCTTGTACTGGTGGCAATACACATCGCCGCCCAGCAGGTCGCGCGTGGGCTCGACCAGGCGCGGGTGGCGCAGGAAGAGGTCGAACACCGGGTGGTAGTGCTGCACGCCGAAAGCGAGGCGAAATTCGCCGCCCTTGCCGCGCCAGATCTCGGGGCGGTCCATGGCGTAGACGTCGGATGCGGCGCGCCGCACCACCGCGATTTCTTCGGGCGTGAACAGCTCCGGCAGCACCAGGTAGCCGTCGCGTTCATAGCTTTCGATCTGTTCTCGGGTCAGCAATTCGGGTCTCCTTGGAGGGCTTGTCTTGTGTTGACTGAGGTTGTCTTGCCGTGCCGCCGGCCGCTCAGGCCAGGTTGCCGCTGTACTTCTCGAGCACGGCCCACGACTCGGGCCCGAACTTCTCGCGCCACTCCTTGTAGAAGCCGGCGTCGGTCAAGGCCTTGCGGAACGGCGCCGGATCGGGCTGGTTGAACTTCATGCCCTTGGTCTGAAGCTGCGCCTGCAGCTTGCCCGACAGCGCCACCATGTCCTGGCGCTGCGCAAGCGTGGCCTGCGCGAAGCTCTTCGCGATGGTGTCCTGCAGGTTGGCGGGAATCTTCTTCCACGCCGCGTCGTTGAAGACCGTGACGTAGCCTTCCCAGATGTGATTGGTCATCGACACGAAGGTCTGCACTTCATAGAAGCGCGCACTGTCGATGAGCGCAAGCGAGTTCTCCTGGCCGTCGACCACGCGCGTCTGCAGCGAGGTGTAGAGCTCGCTGAAGTTGATCGGCGTGGGCGCCGCGCCGAGCGAGCGGAAGAGCGACACGTACATCGGCACGACGGCCACGCGGATCTTGACGCCCTTCAGGTCGTCGGGTGAGGCGATGGGCTTCACGCGCGAGGTCATCTGGCGAAAGCCGTGGTCCCACATCTTGTCGAACACGTGCAGCCCGAAGCGGCTGATCACGCGGCGCGAATGCGCGCCCACGTCTCCGTCCATCGCGGCCCACACGGCGTCGTAGTCCCTGAAAGCGTAGGGAATGCTGAGCGACGCCTTCGGATCGAAGGTGGTCATGTTGGCCATGGCGACGCTGAGCATCTGCATCGCACCCGAACGGGTCTGCGAAATCATGTCGGTGATGCTGCCCAGCGCGCCGTTCGCGAACACCTCGATGTTCACGCGGCCATTGGTTTCCTTGCCCACGGCCTCGGCCGCTTCCTTGATGCGCACCACCTGCGGATGCTCGAGCGGCAGCTCGCTGCCGTACTTCAGGTTGATCTCTGCCGCACGCGCATAGCGCGGAATGCTGAAGAGCGGCAGTGCGCCGGCGGCGGCCATCGCCGCGCTGCCGGCCAGGAAGCCGCGCCGGTTCGTGGTGGAAGCCTGGGTGTTGTTCATGCGCGAGTCCATGCCTTGTCTCCTGCCGTGTTCATGCATCAAGCCGCGGCGAGCTCGGGCTCGAGCACATCGAAGGTGCGATGCGCGACGTAGTCGGGGCGGGTCGGTTGGCGGATCGCGTTGCGCACGCCGTTGGCCGTGAAGTACAGGATGTGGCGCGTCCACGGGCTGATGTTGGGCGTGGACGCATGCGCGGTGAGCCCGTGGAAGATCGCGACCGTGCCGGCCGGCCCCTTGGGCGAGACCATGCCGAATTCGTTGACCAGGTCTTCGATCACCCCGCGATTGAGCCGCGCCAGTGTGGTCATGCCTTCCAAGCCCGCAGGCTGCTCGGCCAGCGAAGGAATGCGGCCGCGCTTGTGCGAACCCGGGATGAAGGCCACGGGCCCGTTGAACTCCGTGACCGGATCGAGGTAGATCGAGATGTTCAGCGCACGGGGCGCGGGCATGCCGTCGAGGTCCTGCCAGTTGCCGTAGTCCTGGTGCCAGGGAAAGTCGAGCGTGCCCATCGGGTCCTTGCAGACGATCTTGTACTGGTGGCAATACACGTCGTCGTCGATGAGCTGGCGCGCGATTTCCAGCAGGCGCGGGTTGTGCATGAAGCGGCGGAACGGCTCGCTGTAGCGGTGCAAGGCCAGCGCCGTGCGCATCTCGCCGGTGGCAGCGCGCGCGATCTCGGGGCGCTGGAGCTCGCAGATGCGCGGCATGTCGGCCATCAGTTCGCCGATTTCCTGGGCATCGAAGAACGAAGGCAGCACGAGCAGGCCCTGCTCCTCGTAGCTGGTGATCTGTTGCCGGGTCAGCATGGTCATGTCTCCTGTCTCTGTCTCTCGTGCCTTGGATGGAAGCGGTGCATCGCCGCGTCCTCGATGGCAGTGTCATCCAATGCCCAAGGGGGAGGAAATTCAATTTGGGCGAGTCGGCTATCCAATAATTAGATGGCTGAGGCCGAGATTCGCGTTTTTACTTAAAACAAACGTACTCTGTTCGCGAGGTGCCTATCGAAAATTCCGGTGGGCGCTTCCTATACTGGCGCGCATGGACCTGCGCCAACTGGGCTACTTTCTTTCGATCGTGGAGCACCGCGGCTTCGCTGCGGCGGCACGGGTACGCTACATCTCGCAGTCCGCGCTCACGCGGCAGATGCAGCTGCTCGAAGAGGAAACCGGCACCAAGCTGCTGGAGCGCACCTCGCGCGGCGTGGTGCTCACGCGGGCCGGCGAGATCCTCGGCGAACGTGCGCGGCAACTGCTGCAGGACGTGCATCAGCTGAAGGAAGACCTGCAGGCCGAGTCGGAGGTGCCATCGGGGCACCTGGTGCTGGGCATGACGCCATCGACGCGCGTGCTGATCGGCGGCGCCGTGCTCGAAGGCTTCCTGCGCCGCTACCCCAAGGTGCGCCTGAGCGTGATCGAGAACCTGTCCCACGTGATCGCCGATTCGCTGGCGCGCGGCGTCTGCGACGTCGGCATCTTCTTGCGCAACGACGCCGAGGGCAAGGCGCTGAGCACGCGCTTGCTGGTGAATGAGCCGCTGGTCGTCGGCGGCCCTTCGCGCGCGGGGCTGCGCATGGACCAGCCCGTGGACCTCGAGTTCGTCGCGAAGCATCCGCTCTTGATCTCGCGCTCGAACCGCGTGACCAGCGGCCTCAGCAAGGAAGCGAGCCGGCTGGGCCTGCCGCTCAACGTGCTGATGGACGTGCAGCCGCTCCACCTGAGCATCGACCTGGTGTGCCGCGGCGTCGCCTACATGGTGGTGCCCTTCTCGGCGGCACTGCGCGAGTACGAGGCCGGCTCCGTCTCGCTGGCGCCGATCAAGGGCTTCGAGACCGCCTGGGTGGTGGCCTGGCCGAGCAACCGCAAGGTGTCGGTGGCGAGCGCGAAGATGGTGGATGCGGTGCAGACGGAGTTCGCTGCGCTGAAGGTGGAAGAGACGCTGCGCGCGGCGCTGCGCAGCGGGCCGGGGGATGTGCCTGCGGCGGGCAAGGTTCGTGCGGCGAAGAAGAAAGGGCCGCGGGCTTGAGCGGCTTGAAAGCGTTGGCGGGCCGCGCGCGGCTGCTCGGGAGGCCCGCACCGTGTTCCCGGATGTCGTCATGGCCGACGCGCTTCACGTTGCATCAGGCGCATGATCGTCCAAGACCGCGCATCCGGACAAGTCCGCGATGTCGTTCCGACATGAGATCAACCCATGAATATGAATCACCTGCGATCAGGCACAGGCAAGCCGCTGTTGCTCATCCATGGGCTGGGCGGCAGCGCCCGATCCTGGTCCACCATCTGGAAACCACTGGCTGCACGCCACGACGTCATTGCCGTCGACCTGCCTGGCTTCGGCGCCACACCGCCCTTGCGCGGTGAAACTTCGATTCGCTCGCTGTGCGATGCAGTCACTTCGTTTATCGACACACAGGGCCTGCGCGACGTGGACGCGGTCGGCAGTTCGATGGGCGCCAGGCTCGTGCTCGAGTTGGCGCGCCGCGGCGGCGTCTTGGGGTCCGTCGTTTCCCTCGATCCCGGAGGCTTCTGGCGCGGCTGGGAGCGCCACGCCTTCTTCTCCTCGATCTGGCTCTCGATTCGCGCCGTGCGCATGTTGCAGCCGCTCATGCCGACCATCACCTGCAACAAGATTGCACGCACCATGCTGCTGGCACAGTTTTCCAGAAGACCTTGGGCGCTCGATCCCGACGTCGTCCTCGACGAAATGCGCAGTTATGCACACTCACGCTCGTTCGACGAATTGCTGCATCGACTGGCCTATGGCGAAGAACAAAAAGGCGCTCCCCGCGGCAGCATCGATGCATCACTCGTCATCGGGTGGGGCCGCCAGGATAAGGTCTGTTTCCCGCGCCAAGCGAAGCGGGCACTGTCCATGTTTCCGGACGCGCAAATGCACTGGTTCGAACGCTGTGGCCACTTCCCGCATTGGGATGCTCCGCGTGAAACCACGCAGCTCATTCTCGACACGTTTTCGCGGCGGGCGGGCGACGGCACGAAGCACGAGCAACCGTTGGCGTAAGGGGTCGATTCAATCAGCCTCGACGGTATTGCGAAGCTTGCCGACACCGCTCACTTCGACTTCGACAGCGTCTCCGGGCTTCATGAACAGCGGCGGACGGCGTGCCATGCCGACCCCGCCGGGCGTGCCGGTCACTATCACGTCGCCCGGCGCCAACGGCAGGATGGTCGAGCAATAGGTGATGAGTTCAGGAACCGAGAAGATCAGCAAGCTGGTGTCGGACTGCTGTACTACATCGCCGTTGAGCCGTGTGGTCAGTGTGAGCGGGGTGGTGTTCAAGTCGAACTCGTCGGCAGTCGTCATCCACGGGCCGAATGCGCCGGACGCCGCGAAGTTCTTGCCCGGGCCCCACTGCGTGGTGTGGAATTGCCAGTCTCGCACCGAGCCGTCGTTGTAGCAGCTGAACCCCGCCACATGCTGCCACGCATCGGCCGCGGCGATGCGCCTTCCGCCGCGTCCGATGACGAGTGCGACTTCGCCTTCGAAGTCGAACTGGGTCGACTCGCGCGGTCGCAGCATCGGCTGCTGGTGGCCGACCTGAGACTCGGCGTAGCGCAAGAACACCGTGGGGTGGGCGGCCGAGCGGAGCTTCGTTTCATCGAGATGGTCGGCGTAGTTGACCCCGATGCAGAAGATCTTGGCCGCGTTCGGAATGACGGGCAGGTAGCCCACCTCTTCGAACGCGGCGTCGGCCTTGCGGCCGGCCGCGTATTCGCGCGCCCGCGCCAGGCCTTCCGGCGCTGCCAGCAGGCTGCGCAGATCGGCGTAGCGATCGCCCAGCGCGGTCCCGAGATCGACGATGCCCCCGTCGGTCACAACGCCATAGCCGGGCTTGCCGCCCATCCAGAACGATCCAAGCTTCATTCGCAATCTTTCATTGAGCGGGTTTGTAGTCGATGGTCTTGGCAATGCGTTCCCAGCGCGCGCTGTCTTCGGTCATGTACTTGGCAAAAGGAGCGGGGCCCAGTGGTGTCAGCACGCTGCCCTGTCGCACCAGTGCCTCGCGCACATGCGGCAGGGCCACGGTCTTCAGCAAGGCGTCGCCCAGTTTCTTCACGATGGGCGCGGGCGTGCCGGCGGGCGCGAGCACGCCATTCCAGAAGCCGATGACGAAATCGCGCTGCCCCGCTTCAGCCATGTGGGGCACGCTGTCGAGCGCAGGAAGTCGCTCGCGCGAAGTCACGGCCAACACCTTGAGTCGGTGGGTGGCGACGTAGGGCATCAGCGGAACCGGATTGCTGAACATCACTTGCACGCGTCCGGCGTTCAGATCGTTGAGGGCGGCGGCACCGCCCTGATAGGGCACCTGGACCCAATCGACTCCAGCCTGTTTCTTCATGAGTTCACCGACCAGGTTCTGAGGCGAGCCGGGGCCAGTTGACGCGTAGTTGACCTTGCCCGGATTGGCGCGGCTGTAGGCGATCAGCTCAGGCACCGAGTTCACGGGCAGGTCGGCATTCACGGCCAGCGCCACCGGGGATTCGGTGAGCAACGCGATCGGCGCGAAGTCCTTGGGCCGAAACGGCGTGCTCGGCTCGATGGCGGGGCGCAGCGTGACGTTGCCGGTGTCGAGCAGCAGGGTATAGCCGTCCGGCGCGGCCCGCGCCACCGAACTGGTGCCGATCAGTCCCGACGCACCGGGCCTGTTGACCACCACGAAGGATTGGCCGAGGTCCTTCGTGAGTTCGTTCGTGATGAGACGCGCCAGAGTGTCGGTGCCACCGCCTGCGGGATAGGCCACCACGACCTGCACCGGGCGAGCCGGGTAGTCGCCTTGCGCCTGCGAGCCAAAGGCGACCAGCAGCGCCACGGCGGCCGTGGCCAGCCGCAACGGGGCACCTATACCGATGTTCAATTGCATGGAAGTCTCCTTGGGTTCGTGTTGTCGAAGCGGTGCGTCATTCGGCGCTGACGCCGAGCGTCTTGACGACGCCCGCCCACTTGTCCACTTCGGCCTTCACGAAGGCGCTGAACGTGCGCGAGGACGGATCCGTCGCCGGCTCCAGGTACATCGCTTCAAGCCTGGCGCGCACTTCGGCCTTGCCGACGGCACGGCCGATCTCGGTGCTGAGCGCCTGAACCACCGCGGCAGGGGTGCCAGCCGGTGCGAACACGCCGAACCAGCCCGTTTGCTCCACCGAGGCAAAGCCCAGCTCGCCCACGGTGGGCACTTCCGGAAAGAAACGGTTGCGCTTGGGCGAGGTGACGGCGATGGCCTTCAGTTGGCCGGACTTCAGGTATGGCACCGCGGCACCGGGTGTGACGAACATCATCGAGATCTGGCCGCCGATCAGGTCCGTGATGGCCGGCGCGCTGCCGCGGTACGGCACGTGCTGCATCGGTACGCCGGAGGCCTTTGCCAGCGCGAAGCCGGAGATGTGCTGCGGCAGCCCCACGCCGGGCGATCCGTAGCTAAGGCTGCCCGTGGCCCTGCCCTTGGCAAGCAGATCGGCCAGGTTGTCGATGCCACTCTTGGACGACACCACCAGCAGGTCGGGTGCGCTGCCCACCATCGCAACGGCCACGAAATCGGCGACGGGGTCGTACGGGCGTGGCTTGATCAGTGCAGGCACGATGGCATTCGTGGCGACATGGCCCATCAACAGCGTATGGCCATCGGGGGGCGCGCCCGCCACGGCCTTGGTGCCGATGATGCCGCCGGCACCGGCACGGTTTTCGACCACCACGCTTTGGCCCAGCGACTGCGACAGCTCGGCCGACACGATGCGCGCGATGGCATCGGTACCGCCGGCGGGCGCCCCGGCGACGATCAGCACCACGGGCTTGGCGGGAAAGGTCGCCGCCGCGGCCCCTGCTCCTGCCGCCAGCAACAAGGCAGCCGAAGCGAGCTGGACGAGGATCTTTGTCATGGACCGGGTCATGGTGTCTCCATTTCGTGCGGCAAACGCACTGTTGTTCGGTTCAGGCAACGACGGCGCGCGCGGCGAACGACGATTCGCGCAAGGTGCTGCGTACCAGCATGTCGCGATCGATGCGCGGTGCATAACCGGCAGGGATCTGAATGGCGCCCTGCGCGAACGGCAGCGGGTTCTCGAAAATCCGCTCGCGGGTTTTCAGGAAGCCGTTCATCTCGCCGGCGTTGTCGATGGCGCGAACCGCGATGCAAGCTTCCATCCAGCAGCCGATCTCGAGCGAGACACCATCGCCCAACACTGGCGTCAGGCCAAGTGCGCGGATCCTCCCGAGGGCGGCCAGCAACATGTCGACACTTCCGATCTTCTTGAGCTTGAGCTTGACGAAGCCGACGCCGGCCACGCCGGCAGCGCGGTCGATGTCGGACTCGTCATAGATCGATTCGTCCAGCATCACCGGCACCCTGGAGGCCGCCGCCACAGCGGCATTGGCGCGCCAGTCGTCCAGCAGGCAAGGTTGCTCGAACAGCTCGATGCCTTGCGGCGTCAGGCGCTTGGCAAATGCGATGCCATCGGCCGAGTCGAATCCCTGGTTGGCGTCGAGCCGCAACGTGGCCCGCCCGGCCACCAGGCGCTGGATCGTCTCGACCTGATCGAGGTCACGCTGCCATGCGAATCCGACCTTGACTTTGAGTGTGCGAAAGCCGCGCCCCAGCGCCTGTTCGATCTCTTCCGCCAATGCACCGGGGTCCTCGGAATGCAACGGTGCGAGCAGCGGCACCGACACCTGCTCGACGGGACGCAGGACCTCGTGCCCGGCGAGCATGTCGAGTGCAGCCAGCACGGCGCTGGCCGCGCCGACACCGGCGTGGACTTCGGAACGGGCCACCGCCGCGGCGTCGGCTGCATCCAGCCCGGCGATGCGTTCGGCCAGCGTGCAGCAAAGTCGCCATGAGCCCTCGACCGTTTCGGTGGTGTAGCCCGGCACGATCAGTGCCTCGCCGAATCCGCTGCGGCCTTCGGTGTCGCGAACCTCGACGACGAACGGATCGAACTCGCGCATCGTGAGCAGCGACACCTTGTACGGCGTGACCAGCGGAAAGTGCAATTGGCGAACGCACACGCTGTCGATCTTCATGCGGTGTCCTGCGCTCATGACGCGACGCTGGCGGCGATCTGCGTGCGATACATCAGTCGGCGCGAAGCGGGGTCGAACGAGTCGCGACGGTGCATCGTGCAGCTGTTGTCCCACATCATGACGTCACCGACGCTCCAGACCTGGGTCCAGGTCAGCTGCGGCTGTGTGGCGTGGGCCCAGAGCCGGTCCAGCAGGGCCTCGCTCTGCTCCAGCGGCAATCCGGGCACATAGGCATTGCGACGCCGCCCAAGCAGCAGGCATTTGCGCCCGGTGACGGCATGCACCGCCACCAGAGGGTGCTGCGCGCCGACCGTCTGGCGCGGGTCGGTGTTGTCAGCGAATCCCAGGCGCAGTTCGCCGGCGCTGTTCCGGCTGGCGTCGTGGACGCAGCTCAGGCCCTCGATCTGCTGCTTCAACTCCTCCGGCAGCGTTTCATAGGCCAGGTACATGTTCGAGAAATGGGTGTTGCCGCCCGCCGGTGGCACTTCAACCGCGTACAGGCAGGCGCCCTTCGGCGGGTGCGGGTTGTAGGTCATGTCGGCATGCCAGACGGCTTCGCCGTCGCCCAGCGCACCAAGCGGCTTGCCCTCGACCTTGACGTTGGAGATCACGGTGATTTCAGGTGGCAGCGCGTCGTGCACGCTGCTCATGCCGCCGCTCGCGGTCGGACGCCGGTCGAGCGGGCCGAAGTGGCGCGAGAACGCGGCCAGTCCCTGGACGTCCAGGGACTGCTGGCCACGAAAGCGCAGCACCTGATGCTGCGCCCAGGCGGCCTTTACGGCAGTCACCTGCTCAGCGGACAGCGCATCGTTCAGATCGATGCCCTCGACATCGGCGCCGAGCGCGGCGCCGGTGGGACGGACGGACGGAACGACCGAAATATCGGCGGTGTGATTCATGGCGATTTCCCATTCGGGTTGGAGCAGACAACCGAAGATAATTCCCGCCTATTTATCCGTCTATTCTCATTTTGTTATGTATTTATCCATCTGAAGTATGAATGTCTCGCTTCGCCAGATCGAGGTCTTCCTCGCGGTCGCCAGAACCATGAGCTTCAGCCAGGCAGCCAAGTTGTGCCACCTGTCGCAGCCCGCCCTCAGTGCCAACATCAAGCGGCTGGAGGACACGTTGGGCGCCCGCTTGTTCGACCGGCACACGCGCAAGGTGGCTCTGACGCCGGTGGGCCACGAGTTCATGAGCATGGCCGCCGCAATGACGGAAAACATGGCATTGGCGCTCATTCGCGTGCAGGACTTCGTCGCCGGCAAGCGCGGCCGACTGGTAGTTGCAGCGGCGCCGTCGATGGCCGCGAGTTTCGCGCCGGGGGTCATCGCGCGCT
Organism: Variovorax sp. KK3; assembly: GCF_001984055.1. GTDB lineage: Bacteria > Pseudomonadota > Gammaproteobacteria > Burkholderiales > Burkholderiaceae_C > Variovorax. Next base: position 2,769 of record NZ_LYVO01000060.1, on the reverse strand, counting down.
TCTCGCAGCGCCATCCGGACGTCGACATCGAACTCCACGATGTGCTCTCGGACGTGTGCGTGGAAATGGTTCGAAGCGGCACCGCCGACCTCGCCCTTGCGCCGTTCATGCAGAAGGCGGACGACCTGGTGCAACTGGAGCTGTTCCGCGATCCACTGGTGGTGATCTGCCCGGCTGGCCACGCGCTGACGCAGCGTGCGGAGGTGCGATGGCGCGACGTGCAAGCCTATCCGCACATCGTGATGAACAGCAGCAGCGGCGTGCGACAGTTGATCGATACCGAGTTCGCACGCCACAACGTGCGCTTGCGGCCGGCGTTCGAAGTCGCGCACGTCGGCACCATGCTGGGACTGATCGCGGCCCATCTCGGGATCGGAGAACTGCCCGAGTCGTTGATCGAGAACATCGGGCTTGTGGGCCTGGTGCCTTTGCGAATGCACAGCGCGGCGGCCTATCGGACGATCTGCGCGATCACCCCGAAGAATCGCTCCCCATCGCCGTCGGCCGCCCTCTTCGTCGAGCTATGCGCGCAAATCGCGCAGCAAAGAACGGGTCTCGCTGTCGGCGTGCGTCGCCGGCGCCGCACGCGTTAGATGCTCTCGAGGCCAGATTGATCAGGGCAGACGCTGGACGCTGCACCATCGAACTCGCGTCGTGATCGGCCTGCTTGGCCCGTCGCTTGCTTATCGTGCCGCGATGATCGAAAATTTTCTTCCCGCGCACCTTGTTGTAATTCCGTTTACATTTTCCGCACCTTGAGGGAGCATTCCGCTCCCCTCGATGCACTCGATGCAGCCGCATGCCACCCGCCCACGCCGTCACCGTCCCGCAGCGCATCGCCCAGGCCCTGCCGCAGCTCACGCGCTCGCACCGCCAGGTGGCTGACTACGTGCTGGAGCGTCCGCTGCAGGTGGCCACGCTGCCCATCGACGAGCTGGCGGCCATGGCCGGCGTGTCGGTGGCCACGGCCAACCGGTTCGCGCGGGCGCTGGGTTTCGACGGCTACGCGAGCTTCCGGGCCGAGCTCGTCCGCGGCTTCGAGCCGCTGGTGGCGCCGGTCGAGCGGCTGCGGGGCAACCTGGCCAACCCGTCGACGGTGGCGGAGGTGTTCGCGATGTCGCTGGAAGAAAGCCAGCGCAACATCGAGAGCACCCGTCATGCGCTGAGCCCAGCCTCGTGCGAGGCGGCGGTCGAGCGCGTGCTCGGCGCGCGCACTGTGTTCGTGGCCGGCTTCGGCGCCAGCGCCTGGCTGGCCGGGCTGCTGCACCACGGGCTCGACGCCTACTGCGCCGACGTGCGGCTGCTGCCATCGATGAGCGGCGTGACGCACGGCGCCCGCGCGCTGTCCCGCGGCGGGCCGCGCGACCTGCTGGTGGCACTGACCTTTCCGCGCTACCTGACCGACACGCTGGCCCTGACCCAGATCGCCCGCAAGCAGGGCGTGGGCGTGCTGGCGCTGACCGACCGGCCCAGCTCGCCGCTCGCGCCGCTGGCCGACATCACGCTCTATGCGCAGACCGAAACGCGCTTTCGCCCCAACTGCGAAACCAGCGTGCTCGCGCTGGTCGAAGCACTGACCAGCGCCGTCGCCCTGCGCGCGCCGGGCGCCTTCCAGGCCGCCAGCAAGGTGGTGCAGACCGTCATGCCCTGGCTGCACGGCGCCAAGGATCTGCGCGATCCGCACGGCGGGGCCAGAATCAAGCCCGGGCCGGCACCGGTCCGGCTCACCAGGTCCTCCAGAAAGAAGAACACCCGATGAGAAGCACACCCGTCATCGCCATTCACGGCGGCGCCGGCACCATCAGTGCCGCCGCGCTCGACGCAGCGGCGGCCGAGGCGTACCACGAGGCCCTGCGCGCCATCGTGCAGGCCGGCCAGTCCTTGCTGCTGAAGGGCGGCTCGGCGCTCGATGCGGTGTGCCTCGCGGTCGAAATGCTGGAAGACTGCCCGCTCTTCAACGCGGGCCACGGCGCGGTGTTCACCGCCAGCGAAACGCACGAACTCGACGCCGCCGTGATGAACGGCGCCGACCTGCGTGCGGGCGCCGTGGCCGGCGTGAGCCACGTCCGCCGCCCGGTGCGCGCGGCCCGCGCGGTGATGGAGGACGGCGCCCACGTGCTGCTGGCCGGCGCCGGCGCCGAAGCCTTCGCGCGCCAGCGCGGGCTGGAGATGGTGGAGCCGGCCTACTTCTCCACCGAGGCGCGACGCGCCCAGTTGCATCGCGCGCAGGCTGCCGGCCGCGTGGTGCTCGATCACGACGGCGCGGCGTCGGCCGCCACCGCCACCGCCGCCACCACCACCCTGCCCGGTGCGCCGCTCGACGAGGGCCGCAAGTTCGGCACGGTCGGCGCCGTGGCGCTCGACCTGCAGGGGCACCTGGCGGCCGCCACGTCCACCGGCGGCATGACCAACAAGCGGGTCGGCCGCGTCGGCGATTCGCCATTGATCGGCGCCGGCACCTACGCCGACGACCAGCGCGCCGCCGTCTCCTGCACGGGCAGCGGCGAGATGTTCATTCGCGTGGCCGCGGCCTACGACGTCTGCGCGCGCATGCGCTACGCCGGCGAGTCGCTGGCGCAGGCCACGCAGGCGGTGGTCATGCAGTCGCTGCCGGCCATCGGCGGCAGCGGCGGGCTCATCGCGGTCGACCGCGCGGGCAATGTCTGCATGCCCTTCAACACCGAAGGCATGTACCGCGGCCATGCACGCGGCAACGAGGCGCCGCAGACGGCGATCCACCGATGAGCGCCGTGATGTCGCCCTCCCCCG
>NZ_LYVO01000059.1 GCF_001984055.1 Variovorax sp. KK3 | reverse complement strand
GACCAGGCCCGCCCAACCGGGAAAGAACCACGAAGAAGTGCCCAGGCGCTCGCGGCCGACCTGCCACCGCAGTTGCGCCTGGGCACTTCTTCGTGGTTCTTTCCCGGTTGGGCGGGCCTGGTCTGGAACGGCGACTACGAACAATCGGTGCTCTCCAAGCACGGACTCGCGGCCTATGCGCAGCATCCGCTGCTTCGCACCGTGAGCCTCGACCGCGGCTTCTACCGGCCGCTCACGGCCAGCCAGTACGCGGCCTACGCGGCCGCGGTGCCGGAAGACTTCCGCTTCATGGTGAAGGCGCCGAGCCTCGTGGCCGATGCACTGGTGCGCGACGAGGACGGGCGCGGCATGCAGGCCAACCCGGCCTTTCTCGACCCGGTGCTGGCAGCGCAGGAGTTCGCCGCGCCGGCGCTCACCGGCCTGGGCGCGAAGCTGGGCGTGCTGGTGTTCCAGATCAGCCCGCTACCCGGCGCGATGCTGGCGCAGCTTCCGGACGTGCTCGAACGCCTGCGGCGCATGCTGCTCGCCCTGCCGGCACTGCGGCCGCAGGCACCGGACGCGGTGGTCGCCCTCGAGCTGCGCAATCCCGAGTTGCTGACGCCGGCGCTGGCCCAGGTGCTGCGCGAGGCCGGCGCCACGTACTGCCTCGGCCTGCATCCGAAGATGCCGCCCATCGCCGACCAGCTGCCGCTGCTGCGCGCGCTGTGGCCTGGGCCGCTGGTGTGCCGGTGGAACTTGAACCGTCTGCACGGCGCCTACGGCTACGAAGGCGCCAAGAAGCTCTACGAGCCCTTCGACAAGCTGGTCGACCCCGATCCCCAGACCCGCGATGCCCTGGCGCGCGTGATCGCCGGCACCACCGGTGCGGGGCATCCGGCCTACGTGGCGATCAACAACAAGGCAGAGGGTTCGGCACCGCTGTCGGTGGTGGCGCTGGCCCAGGCGCTCGCGGCAATCCGGCAAGCCGGTTGAGCACGCCGGCCATCCGGTTTATTGACCGTCCGGAGCAAACGCCTTCCACTCGGGGGCTGTGCACAAGCTCCTTGCACCACGCCAGCAGATTCGCTTCGCCCGCGGCCACGACGGCGTGCGCCTCGCCTATGCGCTCTCGGGCCAGGGGCCTTTGCTGATCAAGGCGGCCACCTGGCTGTCGCACCTCGAATTCGACTGGGAAAGCCCGGTGTGGCGCCATGCGCTACACGGGCTGTCGGCCGTGTCGACCTTCGTGCGCTACGACGAGCGCGGCTGCGGGCTGTCGGACTGGGAGGTGGCCGACCTGAGCTTCGACAGCTGGCTGCGCGACCTCGAAACCCTGGTCGACGCACTGGGCGCCGAGCGCTTCGGGCTGCTCGGTATCTCGCAGGGTGCCTCCATCGCCATCGCCTACGCGGCCCGGCATCCCGATCGGGTGAGCCACCTGGTGCTGCACGGCGGCTATGCGCGCGGGCGCCTGGTGCGCAACCCTTCGATCGAACAGCGCGAAGAGGCCGAGATGATGCGCAAGCTGGCCGAGCTGGGCTGGGGCAAGCAGGACGCAGCCTTCCGGCAGTTCTTCACCAGCCAGTTCATCCCCGGCGGCACGCCCGAGCAGCACCGCTGGTTCAACGAACTGGAGCGCATATCTACATCGCCGTCGAACGCGGCGCGCTTCATGCGCGAGTTCGATCACATCGACGTCGTGCAGCATCTGGCCGAAGTGCGCTGCCCGACGCTGGTGCTGCACTCCACGCGCGACGTGCGCGTGCCTTTCGCGGAGGGGCGGCTCATCGCCAGCGCGATTCCGGGCGCGCGCTTCGTGCCGATCGACAGCGGCAACCACCTGATCGTCGGCCACGAGCCGGGCTGGGCCCACTGGCTCGACGAGGTGCAGCGCTTCCTGGCCGAGGCCGCGCCGTCACGCGCACCCGTCTTCGAGACCTTGACCGCGCGCGAACGCGAACTGGTGGAACTGCTGGCCCAAGGCCGCGACAACGCACAGATCGCGGCCACGCTGGGCTTGTCGGAGAAGACGGTGCGCAATCACCTGACCAGCGTCTTCTCGAAGCTCGAGGTCGACAGCCGCGGCCGGGCGATCGTGCTGGCGCGCGACTCGGGCTTCGGCAAGCTCAGCGTCTGAATGCCCGCAGCGGCCCGGCGCTCGTGGGTCGCATGGCGCAAATATTCAAGACCCCTTGGTTGACGCCGCCTACGCTTCATGGCAACGACGCAGCCCACGAGGAATCGCCATGAACATCGTCTCGATCTACACCGCCTGCATGCTGCTCGCCGGCATGCTGACCTTGGCCATGCCGGCGTACGCCGTCGACTCGGCATCGCTGCCTTCCGCGATTCGCCTGGCGAACGCCCGCGCCTTCATCGAGGCGCGCGACTGGAAGGGCGCCATCGCCGAACTGCAAGGCGTGAATGCGCCGAACGATGCCGACTGGAACAACCTGATGGGCTTCAGCCTGCGCAAGGCCAAGGTGCCCGACTATGCGGCGGCCGAGCGCTTCTACGACGCGGCCTTGCGCATCGAGCCCAGCCACCGCGGCGCGCTGTCGTATTCGGGCGAGCTCTACCTGGTGCTCGGCAACCTGCCCAAGGCACAGCAGCGGCTGACCACGTTGAAGCTGGTCTGCAACAACGCCTGCTTCGAGCAGGAGCGATTGAGCAAGGCGATCGCGCGCTACCTGGCCGCAGGCAACCAGTACGTGCCGGACCCCGAAGAGGCTGCGCAAAGCAGCGCGCGCGCCGCACAATGAGCGGATGAAGACCGCCATCCCGACCCATCGCCATCTGCTCGTTTGCGCGGCCCTCGCCGCCGCGTTCCAGTTGCCGGCCTACGCGGCGGACAACGAATCGACGCCGCCGGCCCTGAAGCTGGCGGCAGCGCGCTCGCAGATCGAGGCCAGGAACCGGCAGCGCGCCATCGCCGAGCTCAAGAAGGTCGAAGACACCGCCAGCGCCGACTGGAACAACCTGATGGGCTACAGCCTGCGCAAAGGCAAGACGCCGGACTATGCGGGTGCCGAGCGCCACTACGACGCCGCGCTGCGCATCGACCCCAACCACCGCGGCGCGCTCGAATACTCGGGTGAGCTCTACCTGATCCTCGGCAACCTGCCCAAGGCGGAGGAGCGTCAGGGCCGGCTGCAGCGCCTGTGCAACCCGGCCTGCGCAGAGCTGGAAGACCTGAGCAAGGCGATCGATCGGTACAAGGCGGCGGGCAACAAGTACGTGCCGGAGGAATGATCAACGCCGTGAGTTGATCGTTCGCACGATGCAGCCGGGAACACCGCGGAACCAACTTCGCCGGGCCGTTGGTGTTGCCCCCGGTGAGGGGGTGGGCGGACCACACGAAGTGGGGGAGCCTGGGGGAGAGCTATTTCTTTCCACCGAAGACGACGAGGGCGCCTCCTACCACGATCGCGGCCACGCCGGCCCAGGTCGGGAAGCTCACGGTCTCCTTCTCCTTCACCGACAGCTCGATCGGCCCGATCTTGGCCTGGTGGGTTTCCTTGGTGAAGCTGAAGCCGCCCATGCCGATGGCGGCGATGCCGGCGACGATCAGGATGAGGCCGATGATTCGGGTGGCATTCATGGTGAAGAGATCCTCCGGGATTGACGTCAGCCCCGAATGTAGCCGGCCGTCGATTCAGAGCGGCTGCACGTCCTGCACCGGGCTGCCGCGCCGCAGCCAGTCGGCGAATTCATCGGCCAGCCGCCGCGCCTCGCGCGCGGCGATGCCCCAGTCCCGGATACGGGCCTGCGTGTCGTTGCCGTAGCGCAGGAAGTCGTTGCGATCCGGCAGCTTCGCGTTCGGCAGGCCCCGCACCCATTCAGGGTCGGGCGCCAGCACCACCGTGCGGTCGAGAAAGCGCGTGGGCTTGTGCCGCCACTTGAGGCCCTTGTCCAGCCAGCCCGGCACCACCGCCTGCTGGAAGTGCGGGTACAGCACGATGCCGTCGGCCGCGCTGTAGTTCAGGTGCAGGTGGTAGTCGGTGATGCCGCCGTCCCAGTACGCACCAGGCGGCGCGCCCGGGATGTCGTGCACCGCCTCCAGCATGAAGGGGATCGAGCACGAGGCCTGCAGCGCGAGCGCGAAGTTGCTTTCGGCCAGCGGCACCTGCCGTGTGCGGAAGTCCTGCGTGCCGAAAGGCAGCGACGCATGGGGGCTGGAAAACACCACGCGTTCCAGCCAGGCGCCCAGGCTCTTTCGATGCACGCTGTTGGTGATGAAGGCGCCCAGGTAGCCGGCCGGCGTGCGCGCCCTGCCCTCGCGCCCCAGGATATGGCGGCCGCGCGCGGTGATCACGTGCAGCCGGTAGCGCGGATGAGTCAACACCTCGGGTGTACGGGCACCGTAGAAGTCGCGCAGGCCTTCGCCGAACTGGGCGCTGACCTGCTTCGCGCTCATCCGCTTCTGCCCGGGCGGCACGTCGAAGCGCTGGTGGATGTAGCCGTGCTCGAATTGCTCGAAGGCCGTTTTCGGATCGTCGAGGCAGGCGCAGGCGAGCCGCCAGGCGCCGATGGAGGCACCGACGAGGTCCACCGGTTGGCTGGCCTGCGGCAGCCAGTCGCTGAAGACGAAGCGGTCGATGGGCCCGAGGATCAGCCCCTTGGGGCCGCCGGCCGCGCCCGGCACGGTACGCACGTCCGCCGGCGCCAGGCCCTGCGCGGCGATGTGCGCCCGTGCCGCGGGGCCCGCGTAGATGCGCAGCGCCTTCATCGCGGCCGCGGTCTTCAGCGCTTGCCGACCAGCACGCCCAGGCCCAGCGCCTGCAGCAGCCACCCGATGGCCAGGCCACCCGCGAGCGCGACGGCCACCACGGCGATCAGGCCCCAGTCGCCGGCATGCGATTCGGCGAAAGCCGTGAAGCCGGTGGCCTTGCAGACCTCCAGCATGCCGACGTTGGCCACGTAGATCGCGAAAGTGTGACGGCCCACCAGCGCGACCGCCCGGCCGACGAACCCCGGCGGTTGCGCGGGCACCGCCATGCGCGCGCGATCGGCCGACACGGCGCTCGCGAGCAGCAGCAGCGAGGCCAGCGTCACGGTCAACGACAAGTAGGCCGAGTGCTCGGTGAACAGCGCGCTTTCGAGCGGTGCGGCCAGCAGCAGCAGGCCGCCGACGATCGCGAGGCCGGGCCGCCGGGCCAACTCGCCCCGAGCCAGCGCGATGCCCATCGCGACATACGGAATCCAGTAGATGAAGAGCCGGTCGCCCACGGCCGAAATCAGCCGGTGCTCGAACAGCCAGTAGCCGGCCGCCACGTTCAGCGCCACGCCGGCGGCGATCACTGGGAGCGTTGGCGCATCGGCGATCCAGCGCCGCAGCAACGGAAACAGCAGCGTGAGCTGGAACAGGATGACGAAGTAGTACTGGCCCGACCACCCGTACCCACCGAACCAGCCGCCCACGACGGTGTGCAGCGGCGTGGTGTCGAGCCGGCCCTCGTAGAACTTCTCGATGTAGAGCAGTGTCCAGGCCAGGTAGGCGACACCCAGTTCCACCAGCCGCTGCAGCAGGTAGGCGCCGTGGGTCTCTTTGGGCCGCCGCGCCAGCGCCTTCTCGAGGTAGTAGGCCCACAGGCCGATGAAGACCGGCACGCCGAAGCGGAACAGGTCCTGGACGGGCGTGCCGGCGTGGATGCAGACCACGCCCACGATGGCAGCGGCCTTCAGCCAGTCGGCATGGAGGTCGCGCACGCCGGCGTGCGCATGGGCATCGGCCTGGCCCGGTAGCGTGCCGCCGCGAATGGGCGCGTTGCGAGGCTCAATCGGCATGCGTGCTGCGCTCCATGCTCGTCGTCACTTGCGCAGGCCCTGCAGCTTGGCGAAGGCGCTCGCCATCTGGCCCGCGGGCAACGGCGTGTTGTCGCGGCGTGGGCCCTGGTGGCCCCGGCCTGCGTTCTCGAACCGGTTCTCGCGCGGCCCGTCGCGGCGGCCCGGCGCGGCGTCGAGCTTCATCGACAGGCCGATGCGCTTGCGTGCCACGTCCACTTCCATCACCTTCACCTTGACGATGTCGCCGGTCTTGACCACCTCGCGCGCATCGTTGACGAACTTGTGCGAGAGCTGGCTCACGTGCACCAGCCCGTCCTGGTGCACGCCCAGGTCGACGAAGGCGCCGAACTGCGCCACGTTGCTCACGGTGCCTTCGAGCACCATGCCTTCGACCAGGTCCTTGATGTCTTCCACGCCGTCGTTGAAGCGGGCCACCTTGAAGTCGGGGCGCGGGTCGCGGCCGGGCTTTTCGAGTTCGCCCAGGATGTCCTTGACGGTGATCACGCCGAATTTCTCGTTGGCGAAGAGTTCGGGCTTCAGCGTCTTGAGCATCTCGGCGCGGCCCATCAGCTCGGCGATGGGTTTGCCGGTCTTCTCGATCATCTGTTCGACGACCGGATAGGTTTCGGGGTGCACGCCCGTCATGTCCAGCGGGTTCTGGCCGCCTCGGATGCGCAGGAAGCCCGCGCTCTGCTCGAAGGTCTTGCCGCCGAAGCCGGTCACGTCGAGCAGCTGCTTGCGGGTGGCGAAGGCGCCGTTCGATTCGCGCCAGCGCACCACCGCCTTGGCCACGCCCGCGGACAGGCCCGAGACGCGCGACAGCAGCGGCACGCTTGCGGTGTTGAGATCCACGCCCACCGAGTTCACGCAGTCTTCGACCACTGCGCTCAGGGTGCGCGCCAATTCGCTCTGGTTCACGTCGTGCTGGTATTGGCCCACGCCAATGGATTTGGGATCGATCTTCACGAGTTCGGCCAGCGGATCCTGCAGCCGGCGCGCGATGCTGGCAGCTCCACGAAGGCTGACATCCACGTCAGGCATTTCCTGCGAGGCGAACTCGCTGGCGGAATACACCGACGCGCCGGCCTCGCTTACCACCACCTTGTCGACGGCAGGCGCCGGGCCGCCCGCCTGGGCGCTCATCTTGGCCAGCAGCTTGATGAGGTCGGCCGCCAGCTTGTCGGTTTCGCGGCTGGCCGTGCCATTGCCGATCGCGATCAGGTTGACGCCGTGCTTGGCGCACAGCTTGCCCAGCGTGTGGAGCGAGCCTTCCCAGTCGCGCCGCGGCTCGTGCGGAAACACGGTGGCGGTATCGACCAGCTTGCCGGTGGCATCGACCACCGCCACCTTCACGCCGGTGCGGATGCCCGGGTCGAGGCCCATCACCACGCGCGGGCCAGCCGGCGCGGCCAGCAGCAGGTCGCGCAGGTTGTCCGCGAAGACCTTGATGGCGACCTTCTCGGCGTCTTCGCGCAGGCGGGTGAAGAGATCGCGTTCGGTCGACAGCGACAGCTTCACGCGCCAGGTCCAGGCCACGCACTTGCGCAGCAGGTCGTCGGCGGCGCGGCCGGCGTGGCTCCAGCCCAGGTGCAGCGCGATCTTGCCTTCGGCGATCGACGGCTTGCCGGGCTCCGGCTCCACCGGCAGCACCAGCTTGGCGTCGAGGATGTCCTGCGCCCGGCCGCGGAACACGGCCAGCGCGCGGTGCGACGGCACGCGGCCGATCGGCTCGTCGTAGTCGAAGTAGTCGCGGAACTTGGCGATGTCGGCGTTGTTCTCGTCCTTGCCCGACATCAGGCTGGACTTGAACAGGCCCTCGGCCCACAGCCATTCGCGCAGCTTCTGCACCAGCGCGGCGTCTTCGGCCCAGCGCTCCGACAGGATGTCGCGCACGCCGTCGAGCACCAGCTGCACGGTAGAGAAGTCGAGGCCGTCGGCCGCCGGCTTGACGAAGGCTGCGGCCTCGTCGGCAGGCACCAGCGTCGGGTCGGCATAGAGGCGGTCGGCCAGGGGCTCGATGCCGGCCTCGCGCGCCATCTGGCCCTTGGTGCGGCGCTTGGGCTTGTAGGGCAGGTAAAGGTCTTCCAGCTCCTGCTTGGTCGGCGCGGCTTCGATGGCCGCGCGCAGTGCGGGCGTGAGCTTGCCCTGCTCCTCGATGCTCTTGAGCACGGCGGCGCGGCGGTCTTCGAGCTCGCGCAGGTACGACAGGCGTGCCTCCAGTTCGCGCAGCTGCACGTCGTCGAGGCCGCCGGTGGCCTCCTTGCGGTAGCGGGCGATGAAGGGCACGGTGGCGCCACCGTCGAGCAGTTCGACGGCGGCCTTCACCTGATGCTCGCCGACCTTGATCTCGGCAGCGAGCTGGCGGGTGATTTTCTGCATGTCTGGGGAGTGGCTGGCCGGAGGCGCGCAGGAAGCGTGCCGGGCGTGGGGTGAGAAGAAAACGGAAGCGGCCAAGTTTGCCATAGGGCATCGCGTCCACCGCCGGACGCAAGTTTTCACCCGGGTAGATTGCAAACTCTGTTTCGCCCGGGTATTATTCGCAGCAATGTCATCCCCTGATTCAGAACCCACCTTGACCGCCTTCGCCGGCCTGAGCCGCATCGCATCAGGCACCCGCGCGGAGCTGCTCGCCGTGCTGCACGCGCGTGCCGATGCCGATCTGGCGGTCGTCTTCGACGACAGCACCGGCGAACGGCTCGACCTCGATCTGCGCCCGGCAGGCGCCCCGCCCCTCCCCGAGGTCGGCGGCGGCGACGAACCCATCACCCGCGGCGTCGGCCGCCCCAAGCTCGGCGTGGTCGCACGCGAAGTCACCTTGCTGCCGCGCCACTGGGATTGGCTCAGCCGCCAGCCCGGCGGCGCCTCGGTCGCGCTGCGACGGCTGGTCGACGAAGCCCGCCGCGTGCACGCCGACCGCGACGCGGAGCGCGCGTCGCGCGAAGCCGCCTATCGCTTCATGAGCGCGATGGCGGGCGACCTGCCCGGCTTCGAGGACGCCGCGCGCGCCCTGTTCGCCGGCGAGCGCGCGCGCTTCGAGACGCTCGTCGCGCCCTGGCCCGACGACCTGCGCACCTACCTGCAACGACTGGCCGCCGCGGCCTGGAGCGCGGCATGAACCGCACGGTCCCCGCCCCGCCCCTGGAGCCCGAAGACGTCGAATGCGCCGGCGAGGTCGTCGCGCCGCCGGCCACGGTCACCGACCCGGTACCGCCGCAGCTGTCGTCGAAGATGGACACGCGCGCCGCCGCCGTGGCCACGCGGCCGCTGTGGCAGACCTTCCTGCTCTTCCTGGCGCCCATGCTCCTGAGCAACATCCTGCAGTCGCTGTCGGGCACGCTCAACAACGTCTACCTGGGCCAGATGATCGGCGTGGGCGCGCTGGCGGCGGTGTCGAGCTTCTTCCCGATCATGTTTTTCTTCATCGCCTTCACCATCGGCCTGGGCGCCGGCGCCTCGGTGCTCATCGGCCAGGCCTGGGGCGCGCGCGAGCCCGAGAAGGCACGCGCGGTGGCCGGCACCACATTGACCGTGGGCGTGCTCTTCGGGCTCGCCGTCGCCGTGTTCGGCGGCGCCTTCACCGAGCCGATGCTCGCGGCGCTGGGCACGCCGCCCGACATCCTGGCCGATGCCACGCGCTACGCACGCATCATCCTGATCGCGATGCCCGGACTGTTCGTGTTCCTGCTCTCCACAGCCATGCTGCGCGGCGTGGGCGACACGGTGGCGCCGCTCTACACGCTGATGATCTCGACGGGCCTGGGCCTGGTGATCACGCCGGCGCTCATCCGCGGCTGGTTCGGCCTGCCGATGATGGGCGTGGCCAGCGGCGCCTGGGCGACGGTGATCTCCTTCGTGGTCGCGACCACCTGGCTGGCCTTTCACCTGCGGCGCAAGAAGAGCCCGCTGGCCCCCGACGCGGGCTTCCTGCGCCACCTGCGCGTGCGGCCCGCGTTGCTGAAGGCGGTGCTCAAGGTCGGCGTGCCCACCGGCGTGCAGATGATCGTGGTCTCGCTGGCCGAGCTCGCCCTGCTCTCCTTCGTCAACACCTACGGCTCCGAGGCCACCGCCGCCTACGGTGCGGTGAACCAGGTGGTGGCGTACGTGCAATTCCCTGCCATCTCGATCGCCATCGCGGCCTCGGTGCTGGGCGCACAGGCCATCGGCGCCGGGCAGGTCAAGCGCTTGGGCGCCATCGCGCGGACGGCGCTGATGATGAACCTGGTGCTCACCGGCGGGCTGGTGCTGCTGGGCTACCTGTTCTCGCGGCCGCTGATGGGCTTCTTCATCACCAGCGAGCCGGTGATCGAGGTGGCGCAGACGCTGCTGCACATCATGCTGTGGAGCACCGTGATCTTCGGCATGGGCGCGGCGCTGTCGGGCATCATGCGCGCGAGCGGCTCGGTCCTGGTGCCGACCTCGATCTCGATCTTCTGCATCGCCATCATCGAAGTGCCGGTGGCCTGGTGGCTGAGCCACCGCATGGGGCTCAACGGCATCTGGGTGGCGTACCCGGTGGCCTTTGCGGCCATGCTCACGCTGCAGGCGAGCTACTACCGCTTCGTGTGGCGCAAGAAGGCGATCCGGCGGCTGATCTGAGGCGCGCCGCGCGGGTCAATACGCGAGCTTCGGATACCAGTCGTTGCCGCGGCCGTGCGGCGTCAGGTCGAGCAGCGACCAGAGCGACGCGATGTCGGGCGCGTCGCGCGGGTCCTGGCCGGGGTCGGCCATCTCCTTCGTCATCTCGCTGGCCCAGAACAGGCGCACCTTGTCGCCGTCGCGGCGGTAGACGATCAGGGCCGGGTATTCGCTGCCGTCGGGCAGCAGCACGCCGAGGTCCTTGGCATAGTCGTCGCCAACCGTCTGCACGAAGGTCAAGTCGCGCCAGCCGCGCTCTTGCGCAAAGGCGTACTGGCGCTCCACCGGCGAGCGACCGAGGATCTTGAGCGCCACGCGCTGCTTGATGTCGGCCGCATTGCCGTTCACCGAACCGAGCCAGTTGGTGCACATGGGGCACGGTCGCTCGCGTTGCGGGCCGTACATCCAGAAGTAGGTGACCAGCGTGTCCTTGTCGCCGAAGAGATCGGCCAGGCCGACCTCGAAGGCCTGCTCGTCCTTGAAGCGGTAGTTCTTGTCGATGACCGGGCCGGGCGGCAGCGCGCGGCGTCGTTCGCCCAGGCGCGTCATGTGGCGGCGGAATTCGATCTCTTCGGCCAGCAGGGCCTGGCGTGCGGACTCGTATTCCGGCGAGGCGCCTGGGAATGGCGTCTTCGCCTTCTTCGCGAGTTCGGCGGCGGGGGTCAGCGAATCTTTCATGGCGTCGTGTCCTGATGAGTCCTCGGATGCCCGAAGGTCACGGTGAAGCGTGCAGGGCCCGCGTGCGGTAGGCCGAACTTCCTGCAGCTTGAAGTCGATTTCCTGCAGCGGCGCGCGTGCGGTCCAGGGCTATCGTCCGCCTCGGCCCAGCAACGCCAGCGTGTGGCGCGCGATCGTCAGTTCCTCGTCCGTCGGGATCACCCACGCCGAGCAACTGCTGGCCGCCGTGCTGATGCAGGGCCCGCCAGCCGCATTGGCGTCGTCGTCGATCGCCAGGCCCATCCAGGCCGCGCCGGCCCCGACGCGGCGACGGATCTCGGCCGCGTGCTCACCGATGCCGGCGGTGAACACCAGCCCGTCCAGCCCGCCCAGCGCCGCGGCGAGCGAGCCGATCTCGCGCACGATGCGGTGAACGAAGAGCGCGACGGCCAACTGCGCCCGTGGCGCGTCGCTGGCCAGCAGCACGCGCATGTCGCTCGACAGGCCGGACACGCCCAGCAGGCCCGACTCGCGGTACAGCAGTTGTTCGATGGCTTTCGCATCCATGCCGCGCTCGTTCATCAGGTACAGCAGCACGCCCGGGTCGATGTTGCCGCAGCGGGTGCCCATGGGCAGGCCGTCGAGCGCTGTGAAGCCCATCGTGCTGGCGATGCTGCGGCCGCCTTGCAGCGCACAGAGGCTGGCGCCGTTGCCCAGGTGCAGCGCGATCACGCGGCCCTGCGCCAGCATCGGCGCAACCACCGGCAGCCGCTCTGCGATGTATTCGTACGACAGCCCATGGAAGCCGTAGCGCCGCACGCCGGCCTCGTAGAACGCGAGCGGCAGCGCGAACATCTGTGCCAGCTCGGCGTTGCTGCGGTGGAAGGCGGTGTCGAAGCAGGCCACCTGCGGCACGCCGGGCAGCAATTCGAAGGCCAGGCGCACGGCCGCCAAATTGCTGGGCTGGTGCAGCGGCGCCAGCGGCGACAGGGCTTCGAGCCGCCCCAGCACCTCCGGCGTGATGAGCGCGGGCTGCGCGAAGTCCATGCCGCCGTGCACCACGCGGTGGCCGATGCCGCGCAGCGAGACGCCGGGCACCAGTTCGCGCACGGCGCCGATCACGTGCCGCAGCGCAGCGTCGTGGCCGATCGCCTCGCCCGGTGCCCAGGTCCGCTGGGCGAGCACGCGGCCCGCCGGATCGCGCGCCGTGAAGCGGGGCGCCGTGTCGATCTCTTCGACGAGGCCGCGCAGCACCGGCGCGAGCACTTCGCCTTGCGCACGGTAAAGGGAGAACTTGAGGCTGGACGAGCCGGCATTGGCCACGGCCACCATGGCGTCGCCGGGAGGAGCTGAAGGGTTTGTCATCGAATCTGGGGAATGCGGCTCGATGCTGCCGCTATTCGGCGCGCTAAGCCAGCGCCGGGTCGGAAAACTCGCGGCCGTCCGCGCGGGCCAGAAGCCGCGCCGCGGTGGACGCTGCCAGCTCGAGGCGCCGAAGGTCGCGCTCGTCGAGCAGGCTCTCGCCTTCGGCATTGAAAGCGCACAGCATGCCGTAGACCGTGCCGTCGGCGCGCAGGACGGGCACGCCGATGTGCGTTCCCATGCCGTCGAAAGCGTCGGGCAGGCCTTGTTCTTCGCGAACGTCGGTGATGCTTTGCACCACGTTGGGCAGGCGCCCGTCCAGGATGCGCTGGCAAATCGTGTGCTCGAGCGGCGCCGAGTCGCCCGGACGGATCTGCAAGGCCGAGTCGATGGACTGGATGTGCCGGAACACCCGCGCCCCGTCGACGAACTCGCTCACGAAGGCCACCTGCAGGCCCAGCAGGTCACGCACGATCACGAGCAGGTCGCCGATGGCACGGTCGACCGACACCTCGCCCGAAGGAAAACGCTCCTTCGCCGTGATGACGCCGAGGCGTGCATCCAGGTCTTCATCCGCAGCGGTGCTTGGCGAATCCATTGCAAACGTTTCCATGCATAACTTCCTTGGGGGCGATCCTAAGGGCCGCGCGGTGGTTCACGTGTGTTCATTTCGCACGCTTCGTGCCATGGCGTGGCGCCCGGCGGCTCGCCGGGCCCCTTTTCGCCACGGAGATCACGGATCGGCGCCCGGCTACCGAGGCTCGCCGGCGCCGGCCTCGATGTAATCGGGGAAGCGCTCGCAGATTTCGGCGACGGCGCTGAGCGTGCCCGACAGGTGCGTGCGCACCGCCTCCTGCGCAGCTGCCGCGTCGCCGCGCTGAATGGTCTGCGCGATCGCGCGGTGGTCGCGCAGGATCGATTCGGTCTTGCCGGCCGTGGGCAGGTGCAGCCGGCGCAAGCGGTCGACGTGGCCCGACATGCGACTCACCGTGTCCCACAAGCCCGGAACCCCTGCCGCCTCGTACATGAGCTGGTGGAAGCGCCGGTCGGCCTCGACGAAATCGCTGTACTGCTGGGCCGCCGCCAGCGCGGCCTGCAGCGCGATCTGCGCTTCGAGCTGCCCGACCAGCGCGGGCGGCGCCTGCTCGGCGAGCTGGTGCACGATCTCCAGCTCGATCGACCGCCGCAGAAAGTGCGCCTGCCGCGCCGCCGCCAGGTCGATGCGGCTCACCAGCGTGGCGTGCTGCGGGTACACCTCGACCAGGCCCTCCTCGCTCAGCCGCAGCAGCGCTTCACGCACCGGCGTCTGGCTCACGCCGAACAGCTCGGCCAGTTCCTGCCGCACCAGCACCGTGCCCGGCGCCAGTTCGATCGAAAGAATGGCCTCGCGCAACTGCTCCAGCACCTGGGGTGCCGCGAGCCGCGTGCGGTCGAGCCGGATTTTCTGGAGGGTGCTCATCGGGCGCAGATTCTAGGCATTGACGCACTAATATATTAATGTTTCAATCCAGCCCACACAAGGAGACAAGGCCAGCCCCACGGCCCCCAACACCCCATGAAGCGCACCTACGATTCCCTGCGCAGCGCCCGGTGGTTCGCACCGGACGACTTCCGCTCCTTCGGCCACCGCTCCCGCGTCATGCAGATGGGCTATGCCCCGGCCGACTGGGCCGGCAAGCCGGTCATCGCGATCGTCAACACCTGGAGCGACGCGAACCAATGCCACTCGCACTTCAAGCAACGGGTGGACGACGTGAAGCGCGGCATCCTGCAGGCCGGCGGCTTTCCGCTGGAGCTGCCGGCCATCTCGCTGTCGGAAAGCATGGTCAAGCCCACCACCATGCTCTACCGCAACTTCCTCGCCATGGAAACCGAAGAGCTGCTGCGCAGCCATCCGGTCGACGGCGCCGTGCTCATGGGCGGCTGCGACAAGACCACCCCCGGCCTGACCATGGGTGCGCTGAGCATGGGCGTGCCGTTCATCTACCTGCCGGCCGGGCCGATGCTGCGCGGCAACTGGCGCGGCAAGGTGCTCGGCTCGGGCTCGGATGCCTTCAAGTACTGGGACGAACGCCGCGCCGGGCACCTTACCGACCAGGCCTGGCACGAGATGGAAGCCGGCATCGCGCGCAGCCACGGCACCTGCATGACCATGGGCACGGCCGCCACGATGATGGGCATCGCCGAGGCCGTGGGCCTGGCGTTGCCCGGCGCGTCGAGCATTCCCGCGGCCGATGCGAACCACGTGCGCATGAGCGCCGCGTGCGGCCGGCGCATCGTCGAGATGGTGTGGGACGACCTCACGCCCGCGAAGATGCTGACGCGCGCCAACTTCGAGAACGGCATCGCCTGCGCGATGGCGATGGGCTGCTCGACCAACGCGATCATCCACTTGATCGCCATGTCGCGGCGCGCCGGCCATCCCGTGAGCCTGGACGACTTCGATGCCGCCAGCCGGCGCGTGCCCGTCATCGCCAACATCCGGCCGAGCGGCGATGCATACCTGATGGAAGACTTCTTCTATGCGGGCGGGCTGCCGGCCCTGCTGGAGCGCATCCGCGGCCATCTGGACACCGACGCGATGACTGTGAACGGCCGCACGCTGGGCGAGAACATCGCCGGCGCCGAGGTCTATCACGACGACGTGATCCGCCCGCTGGACAACCCCATCTATGCCGAAGGCGCGCTCGCGGTGCTGCGCGGCAACCTCGCGCCCGACGGCGTGGTGATCAAGCCCAGCGCCTGCGCGCCACACCTGCTGCAGCACACCGGCCGCGCGCTGGTCTTCGACGACTACCCGAGCCTCAAGAAGGCGGTCGACGACCCGGACCTCGACGTGACCGGCGACGACATCATGGTGCTGCGCAACGCCGGCCCGCGCGGTGCCGGCATGCCCGAATGGGGCATGCTGCCGATCCCGACGAAGCTGCTCAAGCAGGGGGTGAAGGACATGCTTCGCCTCAGCGATGCGCGCATGAGCGGCACCAGCTACGGCGGCTGCCTGCTGCATTGCTCGCCCGAATCCGCCGTCGGCGGTCCGCTCGCGCTCGTGAAGACCGGCGACCGCATCCAAGTCGACGTGCCGGCGCGCACCATCCACCTTGAGGTCAGCGACGAAGAGCTCGCCGCACGCCGCGCCGCCTGGACGCCGCCACCGCCGCGCTACGAGCGCGGCTACGGCTGGATGTTCGGCCGCCACATCCTGCAGGCCGATGCGGGCTGCGACTTCGACTTCCTCGAGACCAGCTTCGGCAAGCCCGTGCCCGAGCCCGACATCTTCTGATCGACCTGCTTCCAAGGAGACAACGCCAGTGAATCCCAACACCCGCGCGCAGCTGATGAAGGTCAGCACCGCCACCCTGTGCACCGCGCTCTTCAAGCGCGGGCTGCGCACCCAGTTCATCCAGGACGTGCGGCCGCTCAATGCCGGCTTGCCCAACATGGTGGGCGAGGCCTTCACGCTGCGCTACATCCCGGCGCGCGAAGACCTCAACACGATCGCCGTGTTCACCGACCGCCAGCATCCGCAGCGCCAGGCCGTCGAGCAATGCCCGCCTGATGCGGTGCTGGTCATCGACAGCCGCAAGGACGCGCGCGCCGCCTCGGCCGGCGGCATCTTGATCAGCCGCCTGATGAAGCGCGGCGCCGCCGGTGTCGTGACCGACGGCGGCTTTCGCGACAGCCCCGAGATCGCGAAGCTGCCCTTTCCCGCGTACCACAGCCGCCCCAGCGCGCCGACCAACCTGACGCTGCACCAGGCCATCGACATCAACGTGCCGATCGGCTGCGGCGACGCGCCGGTGTTTCCGGGCGACGTGATCGTGGGCGATGCCGAAGGCGTGATCGTGATCCCCGCGAACATCGCCGACGAGGTCGCGGCCGAGGCCACCGAGATGACGGCGTTCGAAGACTTCGTGCAAGAGAAGGTGATGGAAGGCCGATCGATCCTCGGCCTCTACCCGCCGACCGACGAGCAGTCGCGCACCGACTTCGCGGCCTGGCGGCAGGCGAACGGACGCTGAAGCGCGCGCACCCCACGACACCCGGAGACAAGCCATGACCTTCTTCCGCCGCGCCCTGCGTGCGGCAGCCTGTGTGCTGCCCGCCCTTCTTCCCTTCGCCGCACCGGCCGCCGACTGGCCCGCCGGCAAGCCCATCACCTACGTCGTGCCCTTCACGGCCGGCGGCTCGACCGACATCGTCGGACGCACGCTCGCCAACAAGATGGGCGACGCCCTGAAGCAATCGGTCGTCGTCGACAACCGCCCGGGCCAGGGCGGCGGCATCGGCGCCGCCTACGTGGCCAAGGCCGCGCCCGACGGCTACACGATGTTCGGCGGCACCATCAGCACGCACGCCATCAACGCCAGCCTGTACAAGAAGCTCACCTACGACCCGGTGAAGGACTTCGAACCCGTGTCGCTGGTGGCGCGCCTGCCCAACGTGCTGATCGTCAACGCGCAGCTCGGCGTCAACTCGGTGCCCGAACTCATCGCGCTGCTGAAGAAGGACGAGTCGAAGCGCAACTTCGCATCGTCCGGCGCCGGCACGTCCACCCACTTGGCCGGCGAACTCTTCGCCGACCTGATCGGAGTGAAGCTCACGCACGTGCCCTACAAAGGCACGCCGCCGGCCATGACCGACGTGGCGGCCGGGCTCGTGCCCTTCATGTTCGACCAGGTCACGGCCGCGCTGCCGCTGGTGCAGAGCGGCAAGCTCAAGCTGCTGGCCGTGACCACCGGCAAGCGCATCAAGCTGCTGCCGCAACTGCCGACGATGATCGAGTCGGGCGTGCCCGGCTTCGAGATGTCGTCGTGGCAGGCCGTGTACCTGCCCAAGGGCACACCGCGGCCCATCGTGAACCGCGTCAACGCCGAGATCGTGGCCGCGCTCAAGCAACCGGACGTGCAAGCCAAGCTGCAGGATCAGCTGGCGATGGAACTGGTCGGCAGCTCGCCCGACGAGCTGCGCGATTTCATGGCACGCGAGATCCCGCGCTGGGCCGAGCTGGTCAAGAAGTCGGGCGCAACGGCCGAATGACGAACGCACCGCAGACACACCTCCTTCAAAAGGCACGCATGCACACCCGCACCCACACCTGCACCCACACCTGCACGTTCAAGCGCCGCTCGATCGCGGCACTGGCCCTTGCCGCGCTGGCGCCCTTCGCCGTCCACGCGCAAGGCGCCTACCCCGAGCGCCCCGTCACCATCGTCGTGCCCTTCGCGCCCGGCGGCGGCACCGACATCGCGGCACGGCTGCTCGCGTTGAAGCTCGGCGAGAAGCTCAAGCAGTCCTTCGTCATCGACAACCGCACGGGCGCCGGCGGCCTGGTCGGCGCCGAGGCCGTGGCCAAGGCCAAGCCCGACGCCTACACGCTGCTGGTCGGCAACGTAGGCACGCAGGCGATCAACCAGTCGCTGTATCCCAAGATGCCCTACAACCCCGACAAGGCCTTCGCACCGGTCTCGCTGTTCGCCGACCTGCCGTTCGCGCTGGTGGTCAACCCGAAGGTGCCGGCCAAGACGCCGAAGGAACTGGTGGCGCTGGCCAAGGCCGAGCCCGACAAGTACACGTTCGCCAGCTCTGGCAGCGGCGGCTCGCCGCACCTCACGGCCGAGATCTTTCAGCAGGCCACGGGCGCGAAGCTCGTGCACGTGCCGTACAAGGGCGGCGGCCCCGCCATGGCCGACCTGATGGCCGGCCACGTCGACATGCTGTTCGCGTCGATCCTCGAGACCTCCGGCTACGTCAAGTCGGGCAAGCTGCGTGCGCTCGCGGTCACCAGCGCAGCGCGCTCGCCCAGCATGCCCGACGTGCCGACGCTCGCGGAACAGGGCGTGGCCAATGCCGAGTCGGGTTCGTGGGTCGCCTTGCTCGCGCCCGCGGGCACGCCGCAGCCCATCGTCGACAAGCTCTCGGCCGCCGTGAAGGAAGTCGTCGCGCTGCCCGACGTGCGCGAAAAGCTCATCGCCCAGGGCGCCACGCCGCGCGGCACCACGCCGGCCGAGCTGCAGTCGACCATCGATGCCGAGAAAGACCGCTACGCGCGCGTCATCAAGGCGCGTAACGTGCGCGTCGAATGAAGGTTGCCCACCATGCCTGGAGATAGCTCGATGATGATCCGCCGCAGAGATTTCGCCTTCACCCCCGCATGCCTGGCCGCACTGGGACTCGCAGGCGCCCTGCCCGCTCGCGCGCAGGCCGCCTTTCCTTCGAAGCAGATGACCATCGTCGTGCCCGCCTCGCCCGGCGGCGCCATCGACCTGGCCGCACGGCTGATCGGCCAGAAGCTCGTCGAGCAATGGGGCCAGCCGGTGGTGGTCGACAACAAGACGGGCGCCACCGGCATCATCGGCACCGACTTCGTCGCCAAGAGCGCGCCCGACGGCCACACGCTCGCACTGGTGGCCAGCAGCCATGCCATCAACCCGTCGATGGTGAAGAAGCTGCCCTTCGACACGCTGAAGAGCTTCGAGCCCGTGGTGCAGACCCACGTGGTGCCGCTGGTGCTCGTGGTCGCGCCCTCGTTCCCCGCGAAGAACCTCAAGGAGCTGATCGCCTACGGCAAGGCCAACCCCGGCAAGCTGTCGTTCGCATCGAGCGGATCGGGCGGCGCGCCGCACTTCTCGGGCGAGCTGTTCAAGAGCATGGCCGGCATCGACATGATCCACATCCCCTACAAGGGCAGCACGCTCGCGCATCCCGATCTGCTGAGCGGCCGCGTGTCGCTGATGTTCGACACGCTGGCCGCCATCAGCACGCAGGTGAAAGCCGGTGGCCTGCGCGCCATCGCCGTGACCACGCCGAAGCGCATCGCGATGCTGCCCGACGTGCCGACCATGGCCGAGGCCGGCCTGCCCGGCTACGAGACCAGCACCTGGGGCGGCCTGCTCGCACCAGCCGGCACGCCGAGGCCGGTGGTGAACAAGATCGCCACCGAGGTCACACGCATCCTGGCGCTGCCCGACATCAAGCAACGCCTGACCGATGCCGGCGTCGAGCCCGTGGGCGGCACGCCCGAACAGTTCGCCGCCTTCATCGCGAAGGAGATGGGCAAATGGGCCCAGGTCGCCAAGGCGGCCGGCATCCAACCCGAATGAACACCACGCGACCAGACATGAGCAACACGACACGCCCGCGCATCCTGCAAAGAGGCCGCCTGCTGCCCCAACTCGAAAGCGCGCTGGCCGCCGAATTCGACGTGCACCTGCTCGACGCCGAGCAGGACAACACCGCCTGGCTCGCCGAGCACGGCCACACGTTCGTCGCGCTCACCAGCTCGGCCCGCTACGGCGCCGACCGCGCCTTGATCGACGCCTTGCCCAACCTGCGCGTGATCTCCAGCTTCGGCGTGGGCTACGAGACCATCGACGTCGCGCATGCGCGCGAGCGTGGCATCCAGATCGGCTACACGCCCGACGTACTCAACGACTGCGTGGCCGATACCGCCTTCGGCTTGCTGATGGACGCGGCGCGACGCTTCTCGGCATCGGACCGCTTCGTGCGCCGCGGCGAATGGCTCGCGGGCCAGTACCCGTTGACCACGCGCATCTCGGGCAAGAAGCTCGGCATCCTGGGCCTGGGCCGCATCGGCCGCGTCATCGCCCGGCGCGCGAGCGGCTTCGACATGGAGGTGCGCTACCACAATCGCCGTGCGCTGCCCGATGCGCCCTTCGCCTACGAGCCCACGCTGCACGGCCTGGCCCGGTGGGCCGACTTCCTCGTGGTCGCCAGCGCGGGCGGTGCCGAGACGCGCAAGCTGGTCGATGCCGGCGTGCTCGAAGCGCTCGGGCCCAAAGGCTTTCTCATCAACATCTCGCGCGGCTCGGTCGTCGACGAAGCCGCGCTGCTCGATGCCTTGCGCGAGGGCCGCATCGCGGGCGCCGGCCTCGACGTGTTCGAACGCGAGCCGCAGGTGCCCGAGGCCTTCTTCGCGCTCGACAACGCAGTGCTGCTGCCGCACGTGGCGAGCGCCACGCACGAGACCCGCCAAGCCATGGCCGACCTCGTGTTCGAGAACCTGCGCAGCTTCTTCGCCGAAGGCCATGTGAAGGTGGCGGTGCCCTGACGCGCGGCACCATCCGTTCGGGTTCGTCCTAGGCGCCTTTCACGCGACGCGATGCCCAATACGGGCTTCGCGAAAACGTCCAAAGGAATCCTTCATGCCCAAGTCTGCATTGCTCGCCGTGGCCCTCGCCGGCGCCACGGTCGCCCTCGTCACCGCCTGTGCCACCGGGCCGACCGGCGGGCAATCGATGAGCTTCTTCATCAGCAGTACCGGCAGCGGCAAGGGGGCCGACCTCGGCGGCCTCGCGGGTGCCGATGCGCTTTGCCAACGGCTCGCGGGCACGGCCGGTGCCGGCGGCAAGACCTGGCGCGCCTACCTGAGCGTGCCTCCCACCTTTCCGCAAGGCAGCACGCCCGGCGTGGCCGCCGTCAACGCGCGCGACCGCATCGGCACCGGCCCCTGGCACAACGCCAAGGGCGACCTCATCGCGCGCGACCTGGCGCATCTGCACGACGGCAACAACATCAGCAAGGCCACGGCCCTCGACGAGCGCGGCAACCCGGTGCGCGGGCGCGGCGACAACCCCAACGAGCACGACATCCTCACCGGCTCGCGTGCCGACGGCAGTGCCTTCGCACCGCAGACCGACACCACCTGCGGCGCCTGGACCAAGAGCGGCGCCGAAGGCTCTGCCGTGGTCGGCCACCACGATCGCAACGGCCCGATGCCGGAAGCGTGGGCCACGTCGTGGAACTTCTCGCACCAGTCGGCCGGCTGCAGCCAGGAAGCGCTGGTCCGCACCGGCGGCTCGGGCCGCCTCTACTGCTTCGCGGCCAGGTGATCCATGCGGGGCGCGCCTGATTGCGCGCCTTGCCGCGCGTCCCGCATCAGGCGCTCGGCCACCAGCTCGAGAAAGAAGAAGCCGAACTTCGGGTTCTGGTAGTACATCTGCCGCACCTCGTCGTAGGTGACAGCCAATAGCGCGCCGCTCTCTTCGCAGACCACCGTCTGCGTTCGCCGGTGCTCTTTGGTGATCAGGCCCAGTTCGCCGATGACCTCGCCCTGCCCCAGGGCGACGTCTGCTTCCACCGCGCGGAAGCGGCCGCTCAGCACGAACAGCACCTCGGCCGCATCGTCGCCACGGTTGAAGAGCGTGTCGCCCGCCTGCACCACACGCCGGCGCGAAAAAGGCTTGAGCCACTCGATGGACAGCCGGCTGCCCGCGATCTCGCGGATCTGGCGTGTGAGTTGCAGCAGCTGCCTCAGCCGCCACACGTTCAGCGGCAGCAGCGCCAGGTGCAGCAGCAGCACGGGGTAGACCGCACCGAACGCACCGTAGCTGATGAAGGCCAGGTTGGCCACGATGCCCGCCATGCGCAGGTGCACCATCGTCTTCATCGAGAAGGTGGTGAGCGTCAGCAGCGCGCCCAGGTAGCCGAAGAGTTCTGTCCATTGCATGCGGCGATCTCCGTGTCTGAGCCGGGCACGCCGAGGGACGCACGCGGCGCCCGCGAAGGCCGTCGGCTAGTCGAACACCTCGTTCCCGTCCGGCTCGTAATGCGGCACCCCGTTCATGCCCTGCCGCAGCTGCGACAAGGCCCAGTACATGCGCCGCCGTGCCCGGCTCTGGTTGCCCAGCGGCCGGTGCTCGGCGATGGTATGCCAAGGGTTGTACGAAAGCCTCCTCGCAAACGCGATCTGCGCCGGCGAATCGAAGCGCTGCCGCGGAATGCGCAGCGTGGCGACGCTGACGCGCGGCGACAGCTTCTCGGGCCACAGCACGCCGGCGTTCTCGATCGGCATGCGGTGCGGGTCGGTCTGCATCTGCAGGCGGATGTCGAGTTCCACGTCGCGCTCGGCCAGCGTGTTGACCATGGCGATGCGCAGGTAGTCGTCGGGCGGCCGCAGCGGCAGGCGCGGAATGGGCGTGCGCTTCGCCGACGTCGGCCACACCGAGTACTGCATGGCCTGGCCCTCGCCCATCAGGTAGGGCACGCAACTGAAATACGGCGCCTCGAAGGGACTCGACTGCGTCTTGATGAAGAGCGACTGCATCACCAGGTCGAGGATGTGCGACTCGCGCAGATTCACGAAGTAGAAGAGCTGCGCGTTCTTCACGCTCTCGATCTGCAGCGCCGCATTGGCCTTGACGTCCGGCGTGACGAAGGTGGGCGTCGACACGCCGAACATGTCGAGCGTGTGCTGTTCGTCGTCCATCAGCTTCGGGCCCGGCACGCCCAGGAGCTTGATGCTGATGCTCATGAAGCCCACGTCCTCGATGTCGGGCGTGATGTAGGGGCCCGGGCCCGAGAAGCGCACCCACGCGCGAAAGGTCTGCGGCTTCGCGTAGATGCCGCGCTTCATGTGCGGCGGGATGTCGTCGTGCACCGTGAACTCGGCGCGCACGAGGCCCTGCGTCTTGGTGTTGCCGCCGCGCTCGAAGCCACCAGGTTTCCACAGGTCGCGCATCTGCTGCGTGAAGCTCTCGACGATGGAGTCGACGAACTTCTCTTCGTCCGGCAGCAAGCGTTCTTCGGCAATGGCGAGGCCCTCGTCGGTGCGGCGGCTGTTGATCAGCGCCGTGGTCAGCCGCGCGAGCGGATCGCGCAGCAGCGCGTCGAAGGCCGGGCGCACGAAGGGATCGAAGCGCCGCTCCAGCTGCAGCAGGGCCATGCCCGAATCGCTGATGAAGTTCTTGAGCGCCGAGCCGGTGTTGGCGCGCGGCGCGGACCGGCTGGCGTTCGAGTCGGGGTTGGCGTTCTGGTCGTTCATCGTTCCCCCACCTCCGACAGGTAGCGCAGCGCCCGCAGGCCGGGCAGGAAGAAGTACGCGCCGCCCTGCACGGTCACGAACTGCGGCAGGCCGGCGATGCGGCGATCCGGGCCGTCGGCGATGGGTATCGAGAAGCCGTCCGTGGGCCGTCCGTCGGGCCCCGGCTGCCGATGCCCCAGCAAGGGGTCGGATTCGCCGGAGAGGCCGTCGAAGCGCGTGCCGGCCAGCCACGCGCTCTGCACGAACTCGAATTGCCGCCCGATGTTGGTTGCGAGGCAGACGAAATGCAGCCCGGTTTCCTGGCCCGGCTCGCCGCCGTACTTGCGACCGCGCCGCAGCAGGCGGTGAAAGCGTGCCGAGGCGACCAGGTCCGGCCGCAGCGGGTCTGCGCCGAAGCCCAGGCGCCGCCACAGTCGCGACAGCGGGTTGTCGAAGCCGGGCGGCAGGTCGGCATTGCGCGGGTTGGCGCGCCGCACGTGCGCGCCGATGGGGCAGCGCAGGCCTTCGGGATCGGCCGCGTAGGTGAAGCCGTTCCGCGCCTGCTCCTTGATGTCGACGCCGTCGATGCGCTCCTGGCCCGGTCCCATCAAGGACTCGCCCGTGGCGATGCTGCGCCCGACCATGGCCTCCGCCACGCGCCGACGCAGTTCGGGGTTGCCGCCGGACTCGCGGTCGACGAATTGCCAGAAGCCGCCCACGTCCTGCGCCAATTGACGCACCACCAGGTAGCTGCCGTTGCGACCCAGGTCCGCCTGCTCCGGCGCCTCTTCGGCACGCGCCAGCCATTCGCCGGGGTCGCGCTCGGGCGCGAGCAGGGGCCGGTCGGTGTAGGCGCCGTATTCGTCGGGATAGCCCAGCAGGAACTCGCCCAGGCAGCTGCGGTTGGTGAACTCGAACTGCTCCTCGTCGCGCGCCGGGCGACTGCGCTCCCAGTCGAGCTCCGGCTGTGAGATGCCATCAACGAAGCCGAAGGGCTCGGTCGGCCCCAGCGTGGCGGTGCGCAGGCACCCGTCTTCCATCAGCGTGAACGCGCCGCCGGACTCGGCCAGCACGCGGGCCTGGAAGGCGTCGAGCTCATCCGGCGATCGGGCGTAGAGCATCAGCATCAGGTGCGGCACGTCGTAGGCGTTGCCGCCCCAGCGCCACGCGGCAGGGTCGTTCGCGCCGACGTCGCCGAGCCGCCGCGCCCGGCTGGCATCGCCGCCCATGCCGGCCAGGAACTCGGGTGCGAATCCGTCGACGACGTCCTTCGCGAGCCCCAGTTTCGACAACCCCGGTGCGCTGAAGGCGACCTGCAGCGCAGTCTCCGGCAGTTGCGCCCGCTCGACCGCGGTCGCGACGTCGGCACGCCTCAACCAGCTTCGCGCACCGACCGCATCGCGGATGTGCAGCAACAGGAAGCAGGCCTCGGGCAACTTCTTGTAGCCATAGCGCACCAGGCCCTGGATGTCCTCGAACTCCACTGGCGGTGCGGTGCTCATAGCAGCCTCAGCCAGGCCAGCGCCTCGGCGTCGCTCATGCCCACGCGCTCGAAGCCTTCGCGGATGCGCCGGTTGCGTTCGAGGTCGCTCAGCGTGAGCCCGGGGTAGGCCTTGTACCAGACCTGCGTGGGCAGCTGGTGGCCGCGCTGGTAGTGCTTGAAGGGCAGCTCGCGGCGAGCGCCGCGCTTGATGAGCCAGTCGGTGCGCGGCCAGCCGAAGCCGTTGCTGAACACCAGGTTCAGGCCCCACGCCACCTTGTTGATGAAGTCGTCCATGTAGGCCTCGTGGCTGCCGTCGTAGTTGCTGGCGAACAGCACGCGCGCCTTGTTGTCGAGGAAGACCCAGTGCGCGAAGTGGATGGTGCGCACACGTGCCAGGTGGCCGCGGCCGAAGACGTGGCGGCAGGCCCAGGCGATCGCCCACAGCAGCACCTGCACCAGCCCACGTCGAAACGCGCCCGGCTTGACGGCGCCGAGGGCGGTGAAGCTGTTGCTGAGGTCGTGGTCCTCCAGCGCCTGCATGTCGAGCACGGCGGCGGCGCTCGGGCGCGGACAGTATTCGGGATCGCGCTTCTCGTGCCGGCGCAGCAGCCAGAGCACGACAGGCAGCGCCACGATCAGCAGCGGCCACAGCACGAGCAGCGCCACCGGCAGCGAGAGCGCATGCAGCGCGTTGCCGATCCACCAGCCGATCGGCGTGGGCTCGGGCGGCGTCAGCAAGAGGTGGCCGGCTGCCTGCTGGGTGCGCACGTGGTTCAGCAGGCTGCGCCGCAGTGCCTGCGGGTCGGTCACCGGGTCGCGCACGCCGCGCCGCAGCCGCGCCGACAAGGCCCGCTGCAAGGCGCTTTCTTCATGCACCTGCTGCACCGTGCGGCCGATGCGGTTGACGTAGGGCGCGGCCACCGGGCGGTCGTGCTCGAGCATCCATTCGAGCAGGTCGTCGCGAATGTCGAGCCCGCGGCAGTGCGCGAAGATGCGCCGCATGCCTGCACCGGCGCGCTGCACCATGTCGGCCAGCAGGTCCAGCGCGGGGCCGTCGCAGTCGCCCATGAAGAGCAGGTAGGCGGGCAGCCGCGGCCGCGGCAGGCCGAACACGTCCAGGTCGGCCATGGACTCGTCGCCGAGCATCGCGAAGCGCGCGAAATGCAGCGTCGGAAATGCGCCGAAGGGCAGCATGGGATTCGCGGGGTCGGCCATGCCCGGCTTGTCGTTCATCGACTCCAGCAGCTTGCGCAGGCTCGCCTCGCGGCCGGGTGAGATGGCCGCCACCACCACGAAATGCGATTGCGGCGTCACTGCACCCTGGGCTCCGTGGCTGCAGGGCTAGAACCGCAGACTGAAGTCGATCAGCCGTTCCTTGCCCCAGTACACCTTGCCCAGGTAGAAGCCCGGCGATATGAGGCGGATCTCGTCGCGGATCCAGTGCGCCACCACCGACGTCGTCGAGTAGTCGAGCACGATGCATTCCTTCTGGTCCATCCAGCTCTCGCCCTTGTAGACCTTGGCGACGATCGCCTGGATGCCGAAAGGGCTCACCTTGTTCTTGAGCACGCCGTTGGCGGGGTCGAAGACCTTGCCCTGCCAGCCGAAGAAATTGATCATCTTCGCGATCGACTCGGTGTAGCGCGTACCGGGTGCGATGATCGCGGTGCCTTCGGCCTCACCCTCGGGTATATCGCCGGGCGGACTGGCGGTGAACAGCGCGTCGAGCTGTTGCTGGGACATGTCGAGCAGTTGTTGTACATCGTAGGCCATCGCCATCTCCTCGATTGAAGACCCCCTGAAGACTCGTCCTGCAAAAGTGTCGGCCTGCGGCCCGGTGGCCGTCAATGTGCCGAAAGTGGTGTACGCGACGCCGCGCGCAGCACCGCATCGGCGGCCTTCTCGCCCACCATGTACACCGCCGACGCCAGAAAGAAGCCCGGGATGTGCGGAAACACCGAGGCGTCGACCACGCGCAGCCCGGCCACGCCATGCACTGCGAAGTCGCCGTCGAGCACCCCGCCCTGCTCCCTGGGGCCGATGGCGCAGGAGCAGGAGGCGTGGTGGCCCCAGGCGGTATCGCGCACGTAGTCGGCCAGCGCCTCGTCGCTCTGCACGGCGGGGCCGGGCGCGACCTCTTCGGCGATCCAGCCCTTGGCCAGCAGCGGCGCCGTCATGCGGCGCACGCTGCGGATCGCCTCGACCACCGCGCGCAGGTCGTCGCCCCGTGGATCGTCGGTGCTGTCGAAATAGTGAAAGTCGACCACCGGCATGTCGCGCGGATCGGCCGAGCGCAGGCGCACGGTGCCGGCGCGGTTGCGCGTATGGGCCTTGAGCACGGCCCAGGTCAGCTGGTCCGGCTGGTCGCGCACCAGTTCGGAGAACTTGGGGAAGTAGCCCTCGAAGCGCGCCAGCAGCGCCATGCTGAACAGGTCGGGCTCGTCGCCCGGCTGCATGGCCGCGGCGGAGCGCTGCACCACGCCCAGCGCTGCGCCGTTGCTGGCGTACATGCCCAGGCGCCCTTCCTGCCAGCGCCGCCACAGCGTGTCGTGGCGGTCGAAGCGCGCACCGGCCAGCACCTCCCAGGGCCGGCGCATGCGGTGCGTCACGGCGATCTCGTAGCGGTCTTGCAGGTTGCGGCCGACGCCGGGCAGATCGGTGCGCAGCGCGATGCCGTGGCGGCGCAACTCGTCGGCCGGCCCGATGCCCGAGAGCATCAACAGCTGCGGCGTGTTGAAGGCGCCGCCGCACAGAATGACCTCGCGCCGCGCCCGCACCTCGCGCCGCTTGCCCTCGGATGGGTTCGGCGACGCGTGCGCACGGTACAGGTGCGCGCCCTTCTGGTACTCGACACCGCAGGCGGCACCCGATTCGTCGAACAGCACCCGCGTCGCGAGCGCGTCGAGCTCGATGTGCAGATGCTTCGGATGCCACTCCGCCACCTTGAGCAGCCGCTCGCGAATGCCCACGCGGTGGTGCGCGGAGGTGGACAACGGCGTGTAGCAGAGGCCTTCGAAGCTGCCCGGCCGCCATCGCCGCGAATTCGGATCGCCCAGCCCGCCGCGCACCCAGCGCAGCGTGCTGAGCAGCGGCGTGGGCAGGCTGCGCGTGAACACGCTGGCGGTGTCGCGCAGCACGCGCAACAGGCCGTCGTCGCCGAGCACCGACAGCGGAATCGCTTTCTCAGTGCGCAGCCAGCCGCCCCAGCCGTGGCCGGTGGGGTCGAGGCCCACGTGCCGCAGCGCGCGCCACAGCGGCCGGTGGTTGCAGTCCTCGATCTTGCGGGCGTAGCGGCGCATGCTGGTGGCGCGCCACGAGCGGTCGCCGGTCAGCCGCGCGATGCGGTCCCAGTCCGACGCATGCGGCAGCATGAAGATCATCGCGTTGTGCGTGCTGCAGCCGCCCAGCGCCGCGGCGCGCGGGTACAGCACGCCCTGCCCCGGCTCGTACTTCCAGTCCCTGGCCTGCCGCGCCTCGTCGTCGTAATGGCGCACGCGAAAGTTCCAGCTGATGGCGGGGTTCTCGCAGGCGAAGGCGTGGAAGGCGGGCACGTCGTAGTCTTCCGGCATGCGCGCGGCCGACGCGCGCGGATCGCCGCCGGCCTCGAGCAGGAAGACGCGCATGCCGGTTTCCGCGAGGCGCGCCGCCAGCGTGCCGCCGCCGGGGCCGGAGCCGACGATCACGTAGTCCCATTCGCCGTTGTCGGGTGGTGGCATCTGGTTCGGGCAGTCGCTCGGAAGCTCAGAAGGTCTTGAGGAAAGCGATCAGCGCGCGCTTGTCCTCGTCGCTCAGTTCGGGTTCGCGGCCGAAGCTCTTCTCGTCCTCGCTCAGGCCCTCTTGCCGGTTGAACTCGGCCGTGCCGAAGTAGTGGCCGCGGTTCACCACGAAGTCGGGGCACTTGCTCAGCTGCATCATCGGCTCGCGCAGGCGCGCGAAGTGCGAGCGCAGCTGGTCGTCGTCGGCATTGTCGGGCGCGCTCTTCAGCGCCTGCTTGAGCTCCACCAGCAACTTGCCCGCGTCGCGCACGTGCGTGGCCTTCTCGTGCAGCGTGTCGCCCTCGGCGCGCAGCTTCAGGTTGGCCAGCAGGGCCACCGGCACGCCCTTGGGAATGGGCCCGAGCACGATCTCGCCCTCTTCCTTCACCAGCCATGGCAGCCAGCGGTGCAGCGTGCCCTGCATCGGCTGCAGCGCCTCGGGCACGAAGCCGCTGGGCACGGTGACGGTGCTGCGCTCGGTGGTGCGGTCGATCAGGCCGCCGGCCTTCTCGCCCAGCACAGGGTCGCGCTCGCGCCGCTCGGGCCACAGCATCTGCTCGATCGAGGCCTGGAAGCTGCGCACGCGCGCATCGACGGACGGGTCGATGTCGAAGGGCCCGACCGTGTTGTTCAACAAGAAGGGCGCCGTCGACCAGGCGCTGATCAACGAAGGCACGCGCGTGTAGCCGCGGCCACCGGCCGGCATGGCGTAGGCACGCGCTTCCCCGGTGAACGGGTCGCGCAAGGTCACGCTGCCCACGGACGGCAGGTTCTTGTAGGTCTGCGACGAGAAGTCGTTCCAGATGTTGCCGACCAGCGCGTTGGTGGCCAGCGGACTGCAGATGTTGGTGCGCAACAGCGTCGACGGGACGCGGGCATCGGTCGACAGATAGTTGCCCTGCAGGAAGTCGGGCGCCTGCACCACCGTGCGCATCTGGGCCTTGTACTCGTCGGTCTGGGTCCACTTCCAGTAGCGCTTGAAGCAGTCGAGGTAGCCCGGGCCTGCGCATTTGGCGGCCGTCAGATCCAATGCCGGCGGGGGCATCGGCGCCTTGCTCGAATGGCAGCGTGCGCAGGTGTCGGCGAAGGCGGTCTTGCCGCGCTCCACGGTGGCCGCGTCGGCATCGAGGTGTGCGTTGCCACCCGGTGCGTCCTTCAGGTGGTCGGGCTGTGCGGCCTTCAGGAAGAACAAGGCCGTGTCGGGTGTGCCGGCCTCGGTCGCCTGCCAGTAGCCGGAGTTCTTCTTCGCGGTGGCGATGGGTATGGGCGTGATGGTCTTGCCGCCCACCACGGGGTTGAAGTGCAGCAGCCACTCTTCGCTGAAGAGGCCGATGTTGAGGTACACGCGGTTCAGCGCGCCGAGCAGGCCGACCGAATCGGCGCCGTCCTTCAGCACGTGCGGCGTGCGCACCGTGTCGGGCTTGGTAAAGAAGTCGAGCAGCGGCCCGCTGGCGACGACGTCGTTGAACTGCCGGTTGTCGAGCTCGCCGCCGGCCAGCTTCTCTTGCCCGATTCGCTTCGCCATGCCCATGCGGCCGCCGAACTCGTACACCGCGTTCATGGTGCGCGGGTTGTTGATGCTGTCGGTCGACACGAGCGACGTGTCCATGGTGCCCGGCCGGTAGGTGTGCGCCAGCTGGAACATGTAGTTGGTGCGGCCCTCGGGCTTGTTGGCGTTGTGGATGAAGAGCCGGTCCACCCACATGTATTGCGCACCCACCGACGAACTCAGGTTCTCGAATTTCGGCGCGTTCGGGTCGGCCGGCGGCTTGGTCGGACTCGGCCCGATGTGGCAGAAGCCGCAGGACATGCCCACGCGGTAGGGCCGCACCAGGTCCTTGCGGTTGTAGTAGGCCGGGTCGGTGTAGTAGCGGTCGGCATCCCATTCCTTCGCGGCCTTGGCATCGAAGTCCGGATTGGGAAAGAGCCGCAGGCCGGCAATGCCGGTGCCCCAGCCGTAGAACGAGCCCACCGGCTGCGTGCTGCCGTCGCCCAGGTTCTGCCCGCGGGAACCGGTCTTCACGCCGGGGTACTTGCTCTCGTTCTCGAAGGGGTCGGGCCCGCAGTCCTTGCTGCGCACGTCGAGCCAGAGGCCGCGGCGGGCCTTGTCGGGCGCGGCGGCGGCATCGAAGCACGGCTCGTTGACCAGCCCGAAGTAGCTCCAGCGGTTGGCGCGCGAATAGCCCAGGCTCGGATGCGAGCTGACGATCTTCAGCAGGTCGAAGGCGCCGAACGTGTAGTCGGTCATCTTCGACCAGAAGCGGTCGTTGCCGCCGCTCCATACCAGCCACATGTTGCGGCCCTTCACCTCCTCCGGCGAGAGGGCGACGCCGCCGTCCATGTCACGGAAGTAGTCCTCGGTGGCGTGCGGAAACGACGCACCTTGGCGTCCCACCTGCAAGGCCTCGTCGAGCACCTTGCCCGGCTCCGGCCCGCGCGAGCAGGCCGCAAGCCCCATGACGACCACCAGCGGCGCCAGCGTCGCCGCAGTGCAGCGTCTTGAGATCATGGCCATTTCTCCTGCGTCCGACAACGTCGGTGAACGGGCGATCACGAGGCGCAGTGTGGGCGGGGGGCTGGGGATTGGGTATTGGCCATGTGGGCTAACCAAAGGGCATAGGAAGGCACGTCCGGTGGCCGTGCTTCCCGACCCAGGGCTGCCGGGCGGCTGCGTAAGATAGGGCCCGGGCCCCGCACCATGGCGGCCCGCCACCATCGCAACCACGAAAGGCAGCCACATGCGAGAGGGCCCGGGCAGCTCGACGCCCCATGAGGCGAACCAGCCAGCCGATGCAGCCGCCATGGCGGCGCTGATGCGCGGCCACGACTGGTCCCGCTCTGCGCTCGGGCCGCCGGAGCAATGGGCGCGAGCCCTGCGCGCCGCGGTGTCGATGCTGCAGGACGCGCCCGTTCCGATGTGGCTGGCCTGGGGCCCCGAACTGAGCCTGGTCTACAACGCCTCCTATGCCCGCATGCTGGGCAGCAAGCATCCGCGTGCGCTCGGTGCGCCTGTGCGCGAGGTATGGGCCGAGATCTGGGCGGACGTGGGCGAGCTCGTGGCGACCACGCTGTCGGGCCAGGCCCTGTACCGGGAGAACCTGCCGCTGCTCGTCAACCGCGAGGGGCGTAGCGAGCAGGCGTGGTTCACCTTCTCGTATTCGCCGCTGCGCGACGACGACGAAGTCGTACGCGGCGTGGCTTGTACCGTCTGGGAAACCACCGCCAACATGCTGGCCCAGCGCAAGCTCGCCGAAAGCGAATCGCGGCTGAAGGCGTTGACGCTGGCCAGCACCAACGTGATCTACCGCATGAGCGCGGACTGGACCCGCATGCTCGAACTCAACGGCCAGGGTTTCGTGGCAGACACGCCCACGCCCAGCGCCGAGTGGGCGGACGACTACATCCACCCCGACGACCGCGCCGAGGTGAATGCGGCCATCCAGCAGGCCATCCGCACGCGCAGCAAGTTCGAGCTGGAACATCGCGTGATCCAGGTCGACGGCAGCCTCGGCTGGACGCTGTCGCGCGCCATCCCGGTGCTGGACGAGCGCGGTGAGATCGTCGAATGGTTCGGCACGGCCGCCGACGTCACCGGCCGCCGCCAGGCACACGAAGCCTTGCAGGACACCAACCGGACCCTGGTGCGCCGCATGGAAGACGCCCTGGCGCAGCGCAAGCTCTTCGCCACCATCGTCGAGTCCACCGAAGCGATGGTGCAGGTGGTGGACACGCAAGGGCGTTGGCTGGCGCTGAACCGGGCGGCACGCCATGGGCTGGGAGCGGTCTACGACGCCGAGCCGGGCGTCGGCGGCAACGTCTTCGAGCATCTCGCCCCGCATGCCGAGGCCTGGGAGGCTGCATGGCGCACGGCCCTGGCCGGCAAGGACCACACGACGCTGGTGCCCTTCGGCGACCCCGCTTCGCAGCCTCGTACCTACGAGGTCAGCTTCAGCACGCTGCGGCACGACGGCGGCGAGACCTTCGGCGTCTACCAGTTCGCGGTCGACGTGACGGAGCGCATCCACGACCAGCAGCGGCTCAAGGAGGCCGAGGCCGCGCTGCGCCGCGCGCAGGAGCACGAGAGCGAAGAGCGCTACCGGCTGGCCGTGCTGGCCACCAACGACGCGATCTGGGACTGGCGCATGTCCGACGGCCACGTGGTGTGGAACAAGGCGCTCGCGACCCTGTTCGGCCACGAGCGCGAGGAAAGCTCCGCGGACTGGTGGCTCGAGCACATCCATCCCGACGACCGGCCACGCATCGACGCGAGCATCCACGCCGTGATCGAGGGCGGCGGCACGGGCTGGTCCGACGAGTATCGTTTTCGCCGCGTCGACGGCAGTTATGCCGACATCTTCGACCGTGGCGCCGTGTTGCGCGACGCACGCGGCGAGCCGCGCCGGATGATCGGCGCGATGCTCGACGTCACGCAGCGCAAAGCCGCCGAGACGGCACTGCGCGAAAGCGAGCGCATGTTCCGCGCGCTGTTCGAGACGATGGACGAGGGCTTCTGCATCATCGAATTCTTCGACGGGCCCCATGGTCCGTTGAGCGACTACGTGCATGTCTCGGCCAACCCGGCCTATGCGGCCAACGCCGGCATTCCCGACGTGGTGGGCCAGAAGGTGCGCGAGATGGTGCCCGACGAGGCCGCCGAATGGGTCGAGACCTACC
This sequence comes from Variovorax sp. KK3, assembly GCF_001984055.1. Classification (GTDB taxonomy): domain Bacteria; phylum Pseudomonadota; class Gammaproteobacteria; order Burkholderiales; family Burkholderiaceae_C; genus Variovorax. The sequence continues at coordinate 11,955 of NZ_LYVO01000059.1, read as the reverse complement.
GCCGCGTGCTCGTCACCGGCGAACCGGTGCGCTTCGAGCGCGAGCTGGTCGCGACCGGCCGCTTCCTGGAACTGGCGGCCTTTCGCATCGACCCGCCGGAGCGTCGGCAGGTCGCGGTGCTGTTCCAGGACATCACGAAGCGCCGCCGCGCCGAGCAGGCGCTGCACCAGCTCAACGAGACGCTGGAGGGTCGCGTCGCCGAAGAACTCGCGGAGCGCATCAAGACGCAGGAAGCGCTGCGCCAGTCGCAGAAGATGGAAGCGGTCGGCCAGCTGACCGGCGGCCTCGCGCACGACTTCAACAACATGCTGGCCGTGGTGATCGGATCGCTGGAACTCCTGGGCCGCCGTTCCGTCGACGGCGACCCGCGCGCCAAGCGTTACGTGGATGCCGCCAAGGACGGCGCCCGGCGCGCCGCGCAGCTCACCCAGCGCTTGCTGGCCTTCTCGCGCCAGCAGCCGCTCAAGCCCGAGTCGGTGGATGCCAACAAGCTCGTGGCCGGCATGTCCGACCTGCTGCGCCGCTCGCTGGGCGGCGCCATCCGTCTCGAAACCGTGCTGGCGGGCGGCCTGTGGCGCTCGCATGCCGACCCGAACCAGCTCGAGAGCGTGATCCTGAACCTCGCCGTCAACGGGCGCGATGCCATGCCCGACGGCGGCCGGCTCACGGTCGAGACGGCGAACTGCCACCTCGACGAACGCTATGCCGCCAACCACCTGGGCGTGCCGGCGGGGCAGTACGTGATGGTGGCGGTCAGCGACACGGGCTCGGGCATGCCGGCCGAGGTCGTGGCCAAGGCCTTCGATCCGTTCTTCACCACCAAGGAAGTGGGCCGCGGCACCGGCCTGGGGCTGAGCCAGGTCTACGGCTTCGTCAAGCAGTCCGGCGGCCACGTGAAGATCTACTCCGAACTCGGCCAGGGCACGGTCGTGAAGGTCTACCTGCCCCGCCTGGCCAATCCGCCGAGCGAAGAAGCGAAGCCGGACGCCACGCCGGAGATCGCGCTCGGCGACAGCGGCGAACTGGTGCTCGTGGTGGAAGACGAGGCCGCGGTGCGGCAGTTCTCGGTCGATGCGCTGGTCGAACTCGGCTACCGGGTGCTCGAAGCCGATGGTGCCGCGGCGGCCCTGAAGCTGATCGATGCGCACCCCGAGATCGCCCTGCTGTTCACCGACGTCGTCATGCCCGAAATCAACGGCCGCAAACTGGCCGACGAAGTGCTGAAGCGCAGACCCGGCCTGCCCGTTCTGTTCACCACCGGCTACACGCGCAACGCGGTGGTGCACAACGGTGTGCTCGACCCTGGCGTGCACCTGATCGGCAAGCCCTTCACGATCGAGGAACTGGCGACGCGCGTTCGGGCGTTGCTCGACTCGCGAAAGGTCGACCCGGCGGCGGAGTGAGCGACGTGGGTCTCGCCGGCGGCGCTATCGCGGCGCGGCGACGGGCACGCCCTCGCGGCTCGGCCCTTTTCCGATCATCAGCCACGCGCTCAAAGCGCTCAGCAATGCGAGCGCTGCGCAGATCAGCATCACCCACCGGAAGCCCGCAACGAAGGACGCCGCCACCGCGCCCTTGAGCGCCGCTGCGGTGGCCGCGTCGACCCCTGGCGGCAGTTCCGCCCCCGCCAGCTTGCTGCGCTGATCCTGCAGGAATGAACTGGCCTGCGCAGAAGCGCCCGCGTCGCGCAATCCGTCTGCCAGGGCCGCATCGAAGACCGACGCCATCACCACGCCGAACACGGCGATCGCCAGCACCGAGGCCGCACGCGACACGGCGTTGTTGACGCCCGAGGCCACGCCCGCCGATTCGGGCCCGACCGCGTTCATCACGGTGGTCGTGAGTGGCGCCACCGTCACCGTCATGCCGAAGCCCAGCACCACCACGGCTGGAAAGAACGCCGTCCAATAATTGACGCCGACGCCCGGCACCGCGAAGAGCGCGAAGCCGGCCGCGGCGATGGTCGGCCCCACCACCAGCGGTAGCCTGGACCCGAATCGATCGACCAGCTGCCCGGCCCAGCCCGAGAGCGCGAACATGATCAGGATGAAAGGCAGCAGGGCCGCGCCCGCCACCGTGGCGGAGTAGCCCTGCACCTGGATCAGGTTGAGCGGAAAGAAATACAGCCCGCCACCCAGCGCCGCATACAGCAGCAGCGTCAGCAGGTTGGCGCCGCCGAAATTGCCCATGCGCAGCAGCTTCAGCGGCAGCATCGGCGCGGCGACGCGGCGCTCGACCTGGACGAAGACCAGGCTGGCCACGATACCGACGGCCAGCGCCGCCAGTACGGCCGCCGAGCCCCAGCCCTGGGTGGGCGCTTCGATGAAGGCATAGACGATGCCGCCCAGCGCGGCGGTCGCGAGCAGCGCACCCCAGGCATCGAGCCCGCTGCCGGCAGCGCTGCCGCGGCTTTCGGGCACGTGCCGCCACACGATCCACAGCACCGCCAGCGCCATCGGCACGTTGACGAGAAAGGCCCAGATCCACGAGTAGTGGTCGACCAGAAAGCCGCCCAGCACCGGCCCGATGGCGGCCGTGATGCCGCTGGCGCCGGACCAGGTGCCGATGGCGCGGCCGCGTTCCTTCTCCGCGAAATTGGCGCTGATGAGCGCCAGGCTGCCCGGCACCAGCAGCGCGCCGCCGATGCCCTGCACCGCACGCGCCAGGATCAGCTGCTGCACGCTGCCCGCGAGCGCGCAGCCCACCGAAGCCAGCGCGAACAGCACCACACCGAGCGCGAAGATGCGCCGCCGCCCGAACAGATCGCCGAGCGAGCCGCCTACCAGCAGCAGCGCGGCCAGGAAGAGCGCGTAGGACTCCACCACCCACTGCGCCTGAAAAGCCGTGGCCTGCAGGTCGCGCTGGATGGCCGGCAGCGCCACGTTGACCACGGTGCCATCGATGAAGGCCATGCTCGACCCGATGATGGCCGCGGCCAGCACCCAGGGCTTAGACGACGGCGGACAAGGCGCGGCGTCGCAGCCGTGCCGGATCAGGGTGTCGTCGCCCGGGGGCTTGCCGATCTGACTCATGGGGGGGAGTATCGGTGCGAGAGCGGCTGCGTCCAAACGCTTCGGGTTTCCGAGGTGGCAGCGTTGGAGCTACTCAGCACACCCGCGCGCGGAGCAGCACGTCGGTGTCGAGCATCACGCGCATCTGCCGGAGTGCTCGTCGCCGCCAAGCCTCAGGCGTGGCCGACGCTCGCCTGCCGCACCCGCAGCATGCTGCACACCGCCGCCACCGCCGCGCAGGCCGCAGCCAGCCCCAGCGCGATGAAGGGGCCGCGGCCCTCGTGGGGCGCCCAGGTGCTGAAAATGCCTGCCAGCAGCACCGCGCCCAGCGTCTGGCCCGTGAGGCGCGCGGTGCCGAGCATGCCGCTGGCGGCGCCGCTGCGGTGCGCCGGCGGCGAGGTCACGATGGTGTGGTTGTTCGGCGACTGGAACAGGCCGAAACCCAGGCCGCACAGGGCCATGCGCCACACGATGTCGGCGTTGGCCGGATGCGCCGGCAACGCGGCCAGCAGCACCAGGCCCAGCGCGAGCAGGCTCAGGCCGATGCCGCCCAGCCAGCCGTCGGGGTAGCGGCCGATCAGCCGGCCGGCGATGGGCGCCATGACCACGATGGCCAGCGGCCAGGCGGTGATCAGCAAGCCGGCTTCGACGTGCGTGCGGCCGAAGATGTCGAGCAGCAGGAAGGGCAGCGCGATGAAGGACAGCATCTGCGCGCAGAAGGCCCCGACCGAGGTGCCCATGGACAACGCGAACACGGGAATGCGCAACAGGTCGACCGGGAACAAAGGCAGCGCGAGCGCGCATTGGCGCCGCAGGTAGAAGAAGCCGACCGCCACGCCGGCGGCCAGCAGCATCCAGGCGCCGGCTTCGGGCCCCTGCCCTGCTCCGCTGCGGACGCCCAGGCGATCGGCGCCGACGAAGATCAGCGCGAACATCGCGACGTTGAGCAGCACGTCGACCCACGAGAAGCGCGAGCCCTCCGCCGCGGCGGCCGGGCGTGGCGCCGGCAGCGCCCGCGAGCCCAGCGCGAGCACCAGCACGCCCAGCGGCAGGTTAAGCGCGAACAGCCAGGGCCACGAGGCCACCGAAAGAATCGCCGCCGCCACCGAGGGCCCGGCGACCGAGGCGCCCGCGACCACCACCGAGTTGATGGCCATGCCGCGGCCGAGCTGCTCGCGCGAGAAGACCAGGCGCACCAGTGCCGTGTTGACGCTCATGAGCCCCGCCGCGCCCAGGCCTTGCAGGGCGCGTGCGGCGATCAGCGTGGCCAGCGAATCGGCCAGCATCGCGCCCAGCGAGGCCACCGAGAACAGGGCCATGCCGACCAGGTAGACGCGCCGGTAGCCGATCAGGTCGCCGAGCGACGCCAGCGGCAGCAGCATCACCAGCGTGGCGATCTGGTAGGCGTTGACGACCCAGATGGCGTGTGCCGGATCGGCTTTGAGCTCGCGCGCGATGCCGGGCAGCGCCAGGTTGACGATGGTGCCGTCGAGCACCGCGACCGTGATGCCGAGGATGATGACCAGCATCGCCCAGCCGCGTTGCGGCGACGGCAGCCCGTCTGCGACGGGCGCCTGGGCGAGTGCCGCGGCATCAGCGGGCCGCATAACCCTGAGGGCGGCGCCCGCCCAGCGTGAACCAGCACACCAGCAGCGCGATCAGCGCGCCGGCCGCCATGCCTGTGACCATGGGCAGCGGCTTGCCGTCGGTGAACAGGCCGACCACCGACATGGCCACTGCACCGGTCAGCATCTGCAGCGTGCCCATCAGGGCCGAGGCCGTGCCTGCGATGGCGCCGTGCTCCTCGAGCGCCAGCACGGCGGTCGTGGGAATGACCAGGCCCATGAAGCCGCTGGCGACGAAGTACAACACGATCAGCACGGCCAGGCGGTCGCCCCCGGCCAGGTAGTAGAGCCACATGGCCACCATGACCATGCCGCAGGCCGTGACGCTGGCCTTGACCACGCGGACGATGCCGAAGCGCTCGCACAGCAGGCCGTTGAGCTGGGCCGCACCGAAGAACGCGGCGGCGTTGATGCCGAAGGCCACGCTGTAGAGCGTGGGCGAGAGGCCGTAGTGGTCGATCATCACGAACGAGGAGTTCGCCAGGTAGGTGAAGAAGCCCGCCATCGCGAAGGCGCCGATGAGGACCAGGCCCATGAAGTGCCCATCGCGCAGCAGCACCCAGTAGCCGGAGAGCGCGCTGCCCAGGCTGCTCTCGACGCGCTCCTCGGCGGGCCGGGTTTCCCGCAGCGTGGCGGCCGTCAGCGCCAGCCCCGCCACGGCGGCCAGCGTCACCGCCCAGAACACGCCGCGCCAGCCGGCGAAGGCGATCACCGCGCTCCCGGCCAGCGGCGCCAGAATGGGCGAGACGCTGAAGACCAGCATCAGCAGCGACATGAGCCGCGCCGCGTCGTTGCCCGTGTGGAGGTCGCGCACCACCGCGCGCGGAATCGCCATGCCGGCCGCTGCACCCAGGCCCTGCACGAAGCGCAGCGCGATCAGCGTGTGGATGTCGGTGGCCAGCGCGCAGCCGATGCTGGCCAGCGCGAAAAGGCCCAGCCCGAAGTACATCGGCGGCTTGCGCCCCACCATGTCCGACACCGGGCCGTAGAGCAGCTGGCCGACGCCCAGCGAAATGAAGAAGGCGGTCAGGCTCACCTGCACCGGGCCGATGCCGGCGCCCAGGCTGCTGCCGATCTCGGGCAGGGCGGGCAGGTACATGTCGATCGCGAAGGGGCCGATGGCCGACAGCAGGCCGAGCACCAGCGCGATCTTGAAGAAGCGCGAGGAAATCATCGCCCGATTGTGACGACGCCGGCAAAGGTCGGCCGCGTGCGCAATGCGCGCTGCTGTGCTAGACCCACCGGACGCGTGGTCGGTCGACGCCTCGCGCAATGGGGTTCGCAGTGCTGTCACGAAGCACGGCTACCTTGAATTCATTCCATTCGACCGAGGAGGCCCCGATGAAGCTGAAGGAATTGAGCCTGGCCACATTCAATCTGTACAACCTCAACGAGCCGGGCCTGCCTCTCTACGCCGACAAGGATGGCTGGACGCAGGACGAATACGATCTGAAGATCGCGTGGACGGCGCGGCAGTTGCGCATCCTGAAGTCGGACATCTTCGGTTTCCAGGAACTGTGGCACGCCGCCTCGCTGCACCGCGCGCTCGACGAGGCGGGCCAGACGGACGAATACGACGTCGTCGCGCCGACCGATGCCGATGGTTCGCACATCGTCTGCGCAGCGATCGTGCGCAAGGGGCTGCTCGTCGGCGAGCCGGACTGGATCAGCGCCTTCCCGGACAAGTTCAAGCTCCAGTCCCGGGGCGATGATCCTCAGACGCCCTTGATCGACGTGGGCATCAGCGGCTTCTCCAGGCCGGTGTGCCATTTCACGATCCGTCCGCGGGAGGACGAACCGGAGGTCCACGTCTACGTGTGCCACTTCAAGTCGAAGGCGCCGACCAAGGTCTTCAACGAACCCTGGTTCAAGGGGGACCGCGCCGCCTACGCCATGCATGCGACGGCGCTCGGCGCGGCGCTGTCCACGATCCGCCGCACCGCCGAAGCCGCGGCGCTGCGTTTTCTGCTCACCGCGCAGTTGAAGGGCAACGACACGCCGGTCATCGTGCTCGGCGACATCAACGACGGCCAGCACAGCAATACCGCGAACATCCTGACCGAACAGCCCAGGTACCTGGTCGGCGATTCGGTGGGCGGCGGCGACGTGGCGCTCTACACGGCGCAGACGTTGCAGGAGTACCGGGACACGCGCGACGTCTACTACACCCACGTGCACCAGGACCTGCGCGAGTCGCTCGACCACATCCTGGTCAGCGAGCAGTTCTACGACAACAGCCGCAAGCGGCGCTGGCTCTTCGATGGCATGGCGGTGAACAACGACCATCTCAATTTCGACGACCACAAGGCCGACGGCACCAACGACCACGGCGTCATCCGCGCCGTGTTCAAGCACAAGCCCATCAAGCTGCAGCCGTAGCGGCGCGCGCCGTTCAGAACAATGAGCCGGTGTCGCTTTCCGGCGGGCGCGCCTGCTCGATGGCCAGCATCCTGAGCTTGGACACGGCGCCGCCGTGCGCCGAGAAGCCGCCCGGCTTGCCGCCCGCGGCCAGCACGCGGTGGCAGGGCACGACCGGAGCGAAAGGGTTGTGGCCCAGGGCCTGGCCGACGGCACGCGAGAGGGTCTTGTCGCCCAGCTCGGCCGCGACGTCGCCGTAGGTGCGGGTGCGGCCCGGCACGATGCGGCGGGATATCTCGTACACGCGACGGTGGAAGTCGGGCACCCCGTCGTAGTCGAGCGCGATCTCGGCCAGGTCGAACGGTTCGCCGTCGAGCAAGGCGCGGATGGCATTGCAGGCGTTCTGCACGACGGCGGGCGGCGCGACTTCCGGCACCTGCGGAAAGCGCCGCTGCATGCGGGCCCGGGTGGCGCCTTGCCCGCCCTCGGGCAGCTGAACGCCGACGATGCCGTGCGCGCCCCAGGCGATACCGCAGGCGCCGATCGCGGTGTCGAACAGCGCGAAGCCCTCGGCGCTGCGCATGGTGTCAGGCCGCGCAGGGATCGGCGGCGTTGGCCTGCTGCGCCTTGGCGCTGCGTGCGATGGCGTCGGCCAGCCGCGCGGTGGCCCGGCGCGTGCCGAGGGCCAGGGACTCGATGCCGCCCGGCGCCGGTTCGGACACGAAAAGCTGGCAGCCGATGGGCGCGCCCTCTTCCGTACGGCGCAAGGTCCAGCCGAAGCCGGCATCGACGCGGCTGCCCTCGACGGCATCGAACTGCTGCACCTGCACGGCGATACGCAGGCCGGGCTGGATGCGCGGGCGTGCGCTCCGGGTCGCGTCCACGGCGCCGAGGCGCTGCGCGATGGCGCTCGACAAGGCATCGCGCAGTTCGCTTTCGAAGGACGAGGCCCAGCGATGCTGATCCAGGATTCGGACCTGCGCGCCGGCGTCGGCGCCCTTCTCCCGCACGACCATCTGCGGACGCGCCAGGCGCTCGGGCATGGCCAGCGGTGCGAGCTCGATGAAGCCGTTCGCCCCGCTGGCCATGGCCCGCGGTGACGAATCGGACTCGGCCAGGCTGTAGTACTGCGGCGGGTTGTTCGCGGCGCAGCCGGCCAATGCCAGCAGGGCCGCGATGGCCGCAACGGCCCCGATGGCGAACCCGCGAGACGGGTGCTTGCTCATTTCTTCTTGTCCTCCGGTTTGCCGCGGATCAGCGATTCGGGATGCTGCTCGAGGTAGTCGGTCAATATGCGCAGCGAACTGGCCGCGCGCGTCACCTCTTGCAGGGTCTGGCGCATGTCGGTCTGCAGCGGCGAATCGTCGGCCAGCGTCTTCTCGGCGCTGTTGAGCGTCTTGCGCACGTCCTTCATGGCGGCCGTCATCTCGGGGCTCACGTCGTTCTTGAGGCTGTTGGCCAATTGCTCGGCGCTCACGAGCGTCTTGTTCAGCGTGGCCATGGCCTTGCGCAGGTCTTGCCCGATCTCTTCGAAGGGCACCTTGTTGAGCTTGCGCGCGATGTCGCCCACCTGCGCCTGGATCTCATCCAGGCTGTTGGCCACGGTGGGCAGCTCGATCGGGTTCTGCGTGAGGTCGACCTTGGCCGGCGGCGCCTTGGGGAAGAAGTCGAGCGCCACGTAGTTCTGCCCGGTCAGCAGGTTGCCGGTGCGCAGCTGCGCGCGCAAGCCCTTGTCGACCAGGAACTTCAGGCGCTCCAGCTGGGTGTGGCGCGGTTCGTTCGATTCGCCGCGGCGCAGCCGGTCGGGATAGACCTGGATCAGCACCGGCATGCGGAACTCGCGCTCCTGGCGATCGAACTCGACGCCGATGGACTTGACCTCGCCGAGTTCGACACCGCGGAAGTCGACCGTTGCGCCCGGCGAAAGGCCGCGCAGCGACTGGTTGAAGTACAGCAGCAGCGTCTGCGACGGGCCGTCGGGCGCCTTCATGGCGGTGGCCTCGTCCTCGGCCAGCGCGAAGGCGGTGTTTTCCTGGGCGGCCGGGCCCATGACGTCCTCGGGCGCCTGAAAGGCGATGCCGCCGAGCAGGATGGTGGCCAGCGACTGGGTGCGCAGCTTCACGCCGTTGGCGCTGAGGTTCACGTCGACACCGCTCGCATGCCAGAAGCGGGTGTTGACGCCGACGAACTTCTCGTAGGGCGCATTGATGAACGCACGCAGCGTGACGCCGCGGCCATCGCCGTCGAGCTCGTAGGCCACGATCTGGCCGACCTTGATGCGGCGGAAGTAGACCGGCGAGCCGAAGTCGAGCGAGCCGATGTCGCGGGCCCGGAGCAGGAACTGCCTCCCCGAAGCGTCGCGCGTGACGATCGGCGGCACTTCGAGCCCCGTGAACTCGCCGGACGTTTCTTCCGAGCTGCCCGCATCGGCGCCGATGTAGGCGCCCGACAGCAGCGTGCCCAGGCCCGAGATGCCGGAGGTGTCGAGACGCGGGCGCACCACCCAGAAGCGGGTGTCCTGCGCGGTGAAGCTCTTGGCCTCCTTGGTCAGCTGCACGAGCACGCGCACGTGCGAGCGGTCGTTGGCCAGGCGGATGCTCTGCACGGTGCCGATCTGCACGTCCTTGTACTTGACGGCGGTCTTGTTGGCCTCCAGGCCCTCGGCCGACTTGAACGTCAGCACCACCTCGGGCCCGCGGTCGATCAGGATGCGCGCCACCAGCGCGATGCCGACCAGCGCCGCCACGATCGGGATCAGCCAGATCAGCGAGGGCAGCCAGTTGCGGCGCCTCACCACCCTCGGCTGGGCCAGCGGAGGCTTGTTGTCCACGTCGTCGCTCATGCGGTGCGTTCCTTGGTCGGCATGCGGGGGTCGGGCTCCTGGTCGCGGTTCGGGTCGGGTTTCGGGTCGTCTTGCATCACGTCGCGGGTGTCCCAGGTCAACCTCGGGTCGAAGCTCAGCGAGGCCAGCATGGTCAGCACCACCACCGCACCGAAGGCCCCGATGCCGACGCCCGCGGTAATTTCGGCGAAGCCCTGGATGCGCACCAGGCCGGCCAGCAAGGCCACCACGAAGACGTCGAGCATCGACCAGCGGCCGATGACTTCGAGCATCTGGTAGAGCCTGGCGCGTTCCGGCTGCCTCGCGCTGCTGCGCCGCTGGGCCATGATGACCAGCAGCACCAGCGACGTAAGCTTGAAGAGCGGCACCAGGAAGCTGGCGATGAAGATGATCGCCGCCAGCCCGTAGGAACCCGAGATCCAGAAGTAGATCACGCCGCTCAGGATGGTGTCGTCCTGCGAACCCAGCAGGCTCGTGGTGATCATCACCGGCAGCAGGTTGGCCGGCACGTACATGAAGCAGGCCGCGATCAGGTAGGCCCAGGTACGCTGCAGGCTCTGGGGCTTGCGCCGGTGCAGCGTCGTGCGGCAGCGCGCGCACGGCTCGCCCTCGGCGGCGTCGCGCCAGACGGTGCCGCAATGCGGGCAGGCGCGCAGGCCCATCTCGGCGGCGGTGCGCAACGGCGGCTCTGAATCGGTCATGCCTGCTGGCCCGGGCGCGGCTCGAAGGCCATTTCCCAGAAGGTGCGCGGATTGAAGGCCAGCACCGCCGTGAGCAGCACGGTAAGCCCCACGAAGGCCCACAGCGCCGGCCCCGCGATCACCTGCGCCAGGCTCGACAGCTTGACGATCGCGACCAGCACGCCGAGCAGGAAGACTTCGATCATTCCCCATGGCCGCAGCACCTGCAGGATTCGCACCAGCACGTCGAAGCCGGCCGGCCGGCGTTCGCGGGCCATCGGCGCCAGCAGGTAGAACAGGATGCACAGCTGCACCAGCGGAAACAGGATGGTCGTGGCCAGCACCAGCAGCGCCACCGGCGACATGCCCTCGCGGCCGAGCACCAGCACCGCGCCGGCCAGCGTGGTTTCGCTGTGCAGGCCCTGCAGTTCGATCTCGACGATGGGGAACAGGTTGGCGATGGCGAACAGGATCAGGCTGGCAACGGTGAGCGGCAGCACACGCGCGGCCTGGTCGCCGGCATGCCGGTCGAGCTCGGCACCGCAGCGGCTGCAGTGCGACACCTCGCGCCGGCGCAGCTTGCGACGCTGATACACCGCGTCGCAGCCTTCGCAGACGATGGCTTCGGGGACTTCGTTCATGCGGGGGCTATTGTGCGGGACGGGGCGGTGGCGGGTGTAGGTTCACGCCTGCTGATGGCGCGGCATTCCAATCGACCTGTTCCTACGCCTGATTCAACGTCTCGTACCCTGCGAGCGCGGCCAAGTCGTTGCTGACACATTCGAGTTCGACGGTGTGTACGGTCATGAACGAACTGGACTGGTTTCAAGTCGCTCGATTCTATGTATCCAACTTGTGCCAAAAGCCCCAACCCGAACGAGGGCGGCGCTACCGAGCTACAGCCCGCCCCCTCATCCTGAAGTGACGTCCTTCATCGCCCAGCGCACAATGGCAACCCATGCGTCCGCTCCTCGCCTTTGCCGTCGCCGCCCTGCTCGCGCCGCTGCCTGCGGCCGCCGAGGTGATCCGCTGCGCCGATGAGGCCGGCAACGTGAGCTACACCGACGGCCGCTGCCCGGCAGGGACGAAGCAGGTGGGTCGCGTGCCGATTCAGGAGCCTGCGCCGCTGAGCGAGGCAGAGATCGAGCGGCGCCGGCAGGCGCAAGAGGCAGAGGCAGCCGCCCGCGCGAGCGCACTGCGGCGCGAGCCGGCAGCACCGGCGGTACCACCGCCGACGACCTCGTCGGGCCCCATCATCATCGACGGACGCGGCAACAGCGGCGGGAGCGCCATCGCCGGGCGCGACGACACGGGCGTGGTCGACTACGGCTATCCCTACCCGTATCCTTACCCTGGCGTGTACAACAACCCCGCTGCACGGCCTCGCGACATGCGCCCGCGCATCCGATCCTGCGACGGCGCCGGCTGCGTCGATGCGC
>NZ_LYVO01000058.1 GCF_001984055.1 Variovorax sp. KK3 | reverse complement strand
TTCGACGGCGATCTCGTCGAAGGGGTTCATGCTCATCTTGACGTTGGCGATGTCCACGCCGGTGCCGTCGCTCTTGACGCGCACCTTGACGTTGTAGTCGACGACTCGTTTCACGGGAACCAGGATTTTCATAGCGGCGGCACTCTCTGTTCAGCGATGGAAAAGGTTGGGCATCAAGCCCGCTCCACATGCGCGCGGATGTCGCCCGTGGCATCGTCGATCCAGCCGTGGGACCGCGCCTTCGACACCATGGCGTCCAGGTTCTCCAGCCACTGCGGCGTCGCCAGCGCGCCCGCCAGCCCACGCAGCGCTTGCTGCGACACCCAGCACACCTGATCGCCTTCGAAGCGCGCCGTGCCATCGAAGTCCTGCATGACCTTGTCGTTCATGCTCGGCGCGGCGTGGATGACGACCTTGAAGGCCTTGAAGTCCTCGGGCCTCTGCAGCGACAGCGCGCCATCGGTCCAATGTATTTCCATGTCGATCCCGAAAGAGAAAAGAGAAATCAGGTGCGCGGTCGCGGCGCGGTGGCGTCGAACGACGGACGCAGTGCCACGCGGGCGTACCACTGCGCCAGCGCTGCATGCTCCGTGCGCCATGCCCGCTCGGGGAAGCGAAAGTCCAGGTAGCCCAAGGCGCAGGCGATGCTGATGATGCCGATGTCCCACCGCGTGTCGAACGACGGTGCGGCCCGCTCCAGCGCTTGCAGCACCGACGCGACCTTGGCCCATTGCGCGGCCTCCCAGCCAGTCCACCGGTACTCGGCCGGCCGTGCATTGGCTTCGTAGCGCATGAGGATCGCCGCGTCGAGCAGCCCATCGGCCAGCGACTGCCAGGCCAGTGCCTGCCAGCGCGCCGGCCCTTCCGCCGGGAAGATGCGGCCCTGGCCCAACCGGTCCAGGTACTCGCAGATCACGCGGCTGTCGCACAGCACGCTGCCGTCGTCGAGCACCAGCGCGGGCACCTGGCCCAGCGGGTTGAAGCCCACCAGATGCGCGTCGCGCTGCACCGGATGCGCGTTCTGCGACAGCCGTTCGACGCGATCGCCCAGCCCCAGCTCGTGGATGACGATGTTGACCTTGCGGACGAATGGCGAGCTCGTCGAATCGAACAGCTGCATGCCGCGTGCTCCGCTCAGATCGGCTCGGCTTCGTTTCGCGCAGGAGCGCGCGCATCGGCATGCGTCACGCCCTGGAAGGCCAGCGCCTCGATGTCGTCGTCCGAGTAACCGAGCTCGCGCAGGATCTCGGCGCTGTGCTCGCCGAGCGTCGGCGGCGGCCGGTAGTTCAACGGCGGTGTGCCGTGCCATTCGCTCGGCACCGCCGTCTCGCGGATCGCGCCGAGCGAGGGCACGTCCTGCTCGCGGAAGAAGCCGATGTCCTTGAGGTGCGGATCGTCGAGCAGCGTCTCGAAGGTGTGGACCGGAAACACCGGGATGTCCGCGGACTTCAGCAGCTCGCGCCATTGCGCGGTGGTCTTTGTCGCCAGGTGCTGCTCGACGAAGGCGTTGAGTTCGTCGGCATGCTGCGTGCGCGCCGTGATGTTGGCGAGCCGCGGGTCGGTGTCGTACATCTCGCCCATGCCCAGGATGTCGAGAAAGGCCTTCCAGTGGTGGTCCTGGTAGATGACGCAGCACACGTGCGCGTCCAGCGTGCGAAAGGGCCGGCGTGCCGACGACAGAAGGCGCGGGTAGCCGAAGTCGCCGCGCGCCGGCACGAACTTCTCGCCATAAAGATGGTCGCCCAGCACGTAGGGCACCATGGTCTCGAACATGGGCACGTCGACGCGCTGGCCGCGGCCCGTCTTCTCGCGGGCGTACAACGCCGAGGCGATCACGCCGAAGGCATAGAGGCCCACCGAGCGATCGGCCAGGTTGATCGGGATGAAGCGCGGCGTGCCGTCGACGCTGGGCGCCATCGCGCTCGGCATGGCGGTCGCGGCCTGGATCAGGTCGTCGAAAGCCGGCGACGGCGCGTAGCGGCCGCGCTGCGAAAAGCCGAACATGCCGACGTAGATGAGGCGCGGATTGAGCTGGCTCAGCGCCTCGTAGGTCAGGCCCAGGCGCTCCATCGCGGCCGGCCGCACGTTGTAGGTCAGCACGTCGGCCTCGGCCACGAGCTTGCGCAGCACCTCCACGCCTTCGGGCGTCTTGAGGTTCAGCACCAGGCTGCGCTTGTTGCGGTTCAGGCCCAGGTAGATGGGCCCCATGCGCTCGTCGCCGCCAGGGCCGATCTTGCGCGTCGCGTCGCCGGTCGGCGGTTCGATCTTCACCACGTCGGCGCCCAGGTCCGCGAGCATCTGGGTGGCGGAGGGGCCCATGAGCACCGCGGTGATGTCCACCACGCGCACGCCTGCCAGGGGTCCGGAGAATTCCATGAAGATCCTTGATGTGTGGATGCCGGCGCCGACGGCACCGGTTGTTCAGCGCATGTAGAGCCCGCCGTTCACGTCGATCGTGGCGCCGGTGACGAAGCCGGCGTCCACCGAGGCGAGCCAGGCCACCGCGGCCGCGATCTCGCCCGGCAGGCCGACGCGGGCCAGGGGAATGCCCTGCAGGTGCTCGTACTTTTCGCCGGCCCGTTCCACGGGCACGGTCGAGCGCAGCATCTGCGTGTCGATGGGGCCGGGCGCGATGGCGTTGACGGTGATGCCCTGGCTGGCGAGTTCGCGCGCGCACACCTTGGTCAGCGCGAGCACGGCGCCCTTCGATGCGCTGTACGCCGCACCGGCGGCCAGGCCGCCCTGCTGGCCGGCCAGCGACGCGATGGTGATGATGCGGCCATGCGGCACCGGCACGGTGGCGCGGCGCCGCGCCATTTCGCGGATGCACAGGAAGGTGCCGCGCGCATTGACGGCGTTGACGCCTTCCCACTCGTCCAGCGTGAGCTCGGTCAGCAGCACGCGGCCGGGCGCGGAGCGGGTGCTCAGGCGACCGGCGAAGCAGCCCAGCACGGCGACCGGGCCGAGTTCGCTCTCGACCTGCTCGAACACCGCGCGAACCGAGGCCTCGTCGGCGACGTCCATGCCGATGCCGCGGTGGCCGTCGCCCGGCAGCGCATCGGCCGCTTCGCCGGCGCGCTGCGCGTCGAGGTCGGCGATGACCACGGTGATGCCCTCGGCCGCGAAGCGTTCGGCCGTGGCCTGCGCGAGGCCGCCGGTGCCGCCTGTCAGCAGTGCGATGCGCCTGGAAATCTCGTTGGGCACGTGCGGCTCCTTCATGCGGCGGGCGGGCTGTCGGGGGGGCCGTACACGCCCTTCTCGAGCATCGCCTTGGAGCCGAGGTCGGCGCCGTGCCAGCGCGTGAAGTAGCCGGCGGTCAGCCCGCCATCCACCGCGAGCGTGGTGCCGTTGATGTACGAAGCGCCGTCGGACAGCAGGAACAAGGTGGCGTGCGCCTGCTCGTCGGCGCGCGAGAAGCGGCCCATCGGCACGCGGTCGACCATCGCGTTCTGCACGTGCTCGGGCGGCGCCACCTTGCGCAGCAGCGGCGTATCGACCACGCCGGGCGCGACCGCATTGACGCGCACGCCGCGGCGGCCCCATTCGATCGCCAGCGAGCGGGTGAGGCCGACCACGCCGTGCTTGGACGCCGCATAGTGCGCGCGCCCCGCATGGCCGCCCAGCGCGTCGGTCGATGCGATGGTCACGATCGCGCCGCGGCCGCGTGCCAGCATGCGCTGGCCCACCGCACGGGCGCTGTAGAACACGCCGCTGAGGTTGATGTCGATCACCAGGTCCCAGGTCTCGTCGGCCATCAGCTCGGCGGGTTCGGGGCGCGAGACGCCGGCGCATGCGGCGAGGCCTTCGATGGGGCCGAAGTCGCGTTCGATGGCGTCGACGGCGTTCTGGCAGGCGGCCTGGTCGCGCACGTCGACGGCATGCGCCACGACCGCGGCATCGGGCAGGGCCTTGAGTTCGGTCAGCGCCGAATCGATCTGCTGCGTGGAGCTGTCGAGCAGGGCGACGCGCGCGCCCTGCCGAAGCGCCTCGCGCGCCACCGCCAGGCCGATGCCTGAAGCGCCACCGGTCACCGCGATGACGCGGCCTGCGAGCCCATAGTTCATGTGTGTTCCTTCGATCGGGGATGGAGGGTTGTGCCCGGAGGGGACGTGGATCGGCGTGCTCACCGATGCCGCTGGTACTCGGCCTTGTAGCCAAGGCGCATCGAAAGGCCCGCGGCCACCGAGCGCAGCCGTTCGATCGCACCGTCGTCGACACGAAACTCCTTCGTGTCGCCGAGCATCGCGATGGCCAGCACGATGTCGCCCTTGGCGTCGAACACCGGTGCGGCCACGGCCGTCACCGGGTGCTCGTTGACGCCCGGCGTCATGGCGTTGGTGACGGTGCCGAGTCCGCGCGCGCGGACTTCGCGCAGGTATTTCTCGACGTCGTCGCGGGTGCGGAAGCGCCGCCCGTCCTCCGGGCCTTCCGTTCGCTTCTGCTGTTCGAGTTCCTGGTCGAGCAGCGGACCGGTGACCTCGCGCGGCGCGAAGGCCGCGAACAGGGCGCCGGTGGACGAGCCGAGCAGAGACACCACCAGCCCGCAGCGCACGCTGGTGCGCAGCGGCCGGCTCGACTCGCGCCACCAGATCATGGTGGGACCCATGTTGCCCCACACCGAGATGCCGACCGTGCGATCGGTCTCGCGGCCCAGTTCGTCCGTGAGCGGCCGGGCCGCATGGATGGCCGACAGCGTGGCGACGTTGGCCTGGTCCGCATCGCCCGGCGACACCGGTTCGTGCGCATGCACCACCTGGTACTTGCCGCTGCGGAAGGCGAGTGGCTGCCGGCCGCTGTTGCGGATGCGGAGCACGCGGCCGAGGAACACCACGTGGTCGCCGCCCGGGTACGTGGCCTCGCGCCGGCATTCGAGCTGCGCGACGCAGCCGTCGAGCAGTGGAATGCCGTTGGCGCTGGTCGTGTGCGACACACCCTCGAACTGCTCGACGTTCGACTTCGCGAACCGCTGCGACAGGCCGATCTGGTCTTCGGCCAGGATGTTGACCACGAAGTGGTCGGCGGTGCTGTAGATCGGAAAGCTCGACGCGTTGAGCCGCAAGCTCCAGAGGATGAGCGGCGGGTCGAGCGACACCGAGCTGAAGGAGTTGGCCGTCATGCCGTAGCGGCGACCGTCCGGCCCCACGGTCGTGATGACGGTGACGCCCGTGATGAACTCGCCGAGGCAGCGGCGGAAGTCGACCGAGCTGAACTCGGTGACCGTGCTTCCCGCGGCCCCGGTGCCTGCAAGCTCGTTCATCGACGCTCAGCCCACCTTGCGCGGGGCCGCCTCGTGCTGGGCGAAGGCCTTGTCGGCCGCACCGCGACGCAGCGCCTTGAATTCCTCGACCCGCTCGGCCATCACGTTGTAGGTGGCGATGCGGTTGGCATTGGTGCCGTTGAAATGCGGGATGACGTAGCGCGCATAGAGCTCGAAGGACTTCATGGTCTGGTCCCAGTCGGCCCAGTCCACGTGCTGCGCGAGGAACACGCCGAACTGGCCCTGCTTGGCGCGCAGCCGCTCGATCATGGCGATGGCGTCTTCGGGCGTGCCGATGACGGCACGGCCCGAGTCGATCAGCACGTCGACCGGATCGCGGCCGTCCTTGGGGAACGGGTTGGGCGCGGCCATGTCGTAGTAGCGCACCCAGCGGTCGAGGCCATGGCGCACGTTCTCGCGCGCCTTCTCGCGGGTTTCGGCGATATGCATTGGGGCGACCAGCCGCAGCTTGGACGGGTCCATCGTGTTGCCGTATTGCGCGGCGACCTCGTTGGCGATCTTCCAGTTGCTGGCCAGCACGTCGAAGGCGCCGACCTGCGACGCGGCGACGCACAGCATCGACATGCCGAACTTGCCCGCGGCGCGACCGCCCGAAGGCGTGCCGGCACTGGCGACCGCCATCTCGAGCGGCTGCGAGTAGGGCAGCAGATGGGCGCGCGCCTCGACCAGGTTGAACCACTCGGTCTTGGCCGTGACGGTCTCGCCGCGCAGCAGCCGCACGATGACGTCCATGGCTTCGAGCAGCATGTCGCGCGTCTTGTCGGGGTCGATGCCCATCATCAGCGCGTCGGACATCAACAGCCCCGGGCCGAAGCCGAAGGACACGCGGCCCATGGTCTGATGGTCGAGCTGCGCCATGCGGTTGGCCACGATCAGCGGGTTGTGATACGGCAGCGTCATCACGCCGGTGCCGAAGCGGATGCGTCGCGTCACTTCGGCGGCGGCGGCGATGAAGAGGTCCGGCGACGCGATGATCTCGTAGCCGCCCGAGTGATGCTCGCCCACCCACAGCTCGGCGAACCCCAGCTTGTCCAGGTGCTGTGCGAGCTCGATGTCGCGGCGCAGCCAGGTGGTCGGGCTTTCCTCGTTCGGATGGTAGGGAGCGAGAAATACGCCGTGCTGGAGTGGAATCTGTGACATCGGGTCTCCTGTCTGGTCTTCGGAATGAGGGTGGCTGAAGGCAAGGGGCTCGCCAGGGCTTGATTCGACTATGGTCTTAAAGAACTGTCAATAGTACTTGTAGGAGTTTGAGCGATGCATGCTGGTCGCGCGGCACAGGCTCACCAGGCTGCATCGAGCAGTGCGTGCAGCTGTGCATCGCTTTCCACGCGCCTTGGATTGCGCCGCAGGAAGTGGTCTGCGCCTGCGTCTTTCACGACCACGTCGAAGTCCTCGCGTCGAAGGCCCGTGTCTCGCAGGCCTGCAGGCAGTCCGAGACCACGGAGCAGGTTGTCGAGCGCGTCGATCGCAGGGTGCGAATGCTGTGCATCGCCTGCGTCGGCCGCCGCATCGGCGCCTGGCAGACTGGCCCGCAGCTTCCAGAGGCGCTCGCGCGTCGCCGGCAGGTTGAAGCGCAGCGTGTGCGGCAGAACGATCGCGTTGACGATGCCGTTGGGCACGTGGCTGCGATGCCCGATCGCATGGCCCAGCACGGAGGCGAGGCCGCCGCCGGCCTGGTCAGTGCCCCGCCCGCACATGACAGCCGCGAGCACCAGCTGCGCGCGCCGCTGCGGGTCCTGCGCGCCATCGCCTTCGGGCGGCAGGTGCTGCGCCAGCAAGCGCAGCGCGTGGATCAGCAGCGCGTCGGACAAGGGGTCACTGCTCTCCGACTCCAGCCCTTCGACCGCCATCGCCAGTGCGTTCAGCGCGGCAGCGCGAACCAGCGGCTCGGAGGCCGTTGCGAGCAGCGCGTGGTCGATGACGACGGCCTTGGCGCGGGTCTTCGGGTCGAACAGCGCCAGGCGCTCGCCGTCGCCGCCGTGCACCGCACTGCCGGCCTTGACGCAGGCCGTGGTGGGCGTGGTCGGCAGGACGAACTGAGGCAGCTTCGGCTTCTCCAGCCGCGGGCTGTGCGTGCGCCCTCCGCTCGCGATGCGGCTCGCCAGGTCTTCCACGCGGCCGCCTTCGGCCGCGAGGATGCCGGCTGCACGCGCCGTCACGATGGCCGAGCCACCGCCCAGTGCCACGACCGCATCGGCTTGCGTGTCGGCCAGGCAGGCGGCGCCCTCCTCCACGCTGCCGACCGGGCTGTGACCCTGCACGCCGCGGTAGGCGCCCGCCATGCGCTCGCCCAGCACCTTCGCGACGAGGTCCAGCGCGCCGCCCGGCCGGCTCAGGGTGGTGCCGCAGAAGACGACGGCCCGGCGGCAGCCCAGGCGATCGAGTTCGCGGGGCAGCGCCGCCAGGGCATCGTCTCCGCAGTGGAGCCGCAGCTCGGCGCTGTGATGCTGGAACGTCATGCTGTTGTTGTGTTGGGGGTACTGATAGGAGATCGAAGTCTAGGCTAGTGCTATAAGCATGTCATTAGTCTTTCTTTTTCAGGAGACCTGGATGACGCTCGCCGCCGCCGATATCCCGCGCACGATGAACCATGCGCCGTTGCGAGCCGGCCCGATCACGCTGTATGCCCAGCTCGCGAGCATCCTGCGCGACCGCATCGTGACCGGGGTCTGGAAGCCGGGCGACGAGATCCCCACGCTCGAACAGCTGGTGGAGGAGTTCGCCGTGGCGCGCGTCACGGTGCGCCAGGCGGTGCAGATCCTCGTGGAAGAAGGCCTGCTGTCGAGCCAGCGTGGCCGCAGGACTTGCGTGACCTTCGACCCCGCGACCGTCGACGCACCGCTGTTCTCTTCCACCCGTTCGACCGATGCCGACGGCGACGTCGACGCCGACAGCAGCAGCTATTCGATCGAGGTGCTGTCGCACCAGGCGTTCGACCAGCTGCCGCCGCAATTCGCCGGGCTCGGCACGCCGGCCGGCAAGTACGTTCGCATCCGCAAGGTCGACGGGCTGAACGGCGTGCCCTACACCGTGTCCGACAACTACGTGGCCCTGTCGCTGTACCAGCGCTTTCCGAAGGACGCCGAGCGCCGCATCAAGCTGAGCCGGCTGGTGCGCGACAACGCACGGCCGCCGCTGCGCTCGGCGATCGAGCGCACCTCGATCTCGGTGGCGACCTACGAGGACGCGACCCTGCTGCAGATTCCGGTGGGCAGCCCGGTCGCACACGTCACGCGCGCCTTCTTCGCCGCCGATCGGCTGCTGGTGTACCTGGGTGCGCTGGTGTACCGGGGCGACCGCTTCGTGGTCGAGCGCGACGTCAGCTACGCATTGGCCGTGTCGCCGGGGACGCCGCGCCAGGCCGGCGATCCGAGGCCCCTGCTGCACGCGGCGCCTTCGGCCTATCCGCCGAATGGCGGCAAGGGGAACTGAGGCGCCGGGAGCAACGGACGCCTCAGACCAGGCCCGATCGTTCGCCCATGCCTTCCATCGTGTCGGCGAACTCGGCGAGGATGTCGTAGATCACCTGGCGCACCGAGCTTTCCTGGTTGATCGTGCCCACGATCTGCCCCACCGGGCAGGTCATGTAGTCGAGCGCACGCGCGCGGTCGATGCGCAGGCGCGCCTCGACGTTCAGCACGCTCTGCCAGGGCATGGGCAGCGGCTTGGGCGCATCGGGCTGCACCCAGGCCTCGGTGTACTTGCTGCGCAGCATGCGGCCGGGCTTGCCGGTCTTGGAGCGCGTCTGCACGGCGTCGCCCGACTTGGCCTTGAACAGCAGCTGCTTCATCTCGTCGGTCAGGTCGCTCTCGCGCGTGCCGTGCCAGATAGAGCCGCACCAGATGCCTTGCGCGCCCAGCGCGAAGGCCGCGACCATCTGGCGCCCGCGGCCGATGCCGCCCGCCGCCAGCACGGGCATGGGCGCGACCGCATCCACCACTTCGGGCCACAGCACCATCGAGCTCACCACGCCGGTGTGGCCTGCCGCCTCGGTGCCTTGCGCGATCACCAGGTCGAGGCCGGCCTCCTTGTGCTTGAGCGCGTGCTCGACCTTGCCGGTCATGGCGCCGACCTTGATGCCCTGGGCATGCAGCCGTTCCAGGATCGGCCGCGGCGGCGAGCCGAGTGCGCTGACCACCAGCTTCACATTGGGATGGCGCAACGCGACGTCGAGCAGCTCGTTGGCGAACTCGGGCGTCATGTGAAGCCGGCCCAGCTCGGCCTTCATGAGTTCGTCGCGCTCCGCGGCCGGCAGCTGGGGAATGCCGGCGGCGTCGAGCAGCTCGCGCTGCCACTTCACGTGCTCCGGCGACAGGCGCGCCGGGTCGAGCGTCGTTTCGCCGACGGTTTCGTACTTCTGCGGAAGCAGCAGGTTGACGCCGTAGGGCTTGTCGCCCACCTGCTCGTCGATCCACTTGAGCTCCCACTCGAGTTCCTCGGGGGTGTAGTAGGCGGTGCCCAGGCAGCCCAGGCCGCCTGCCCTCGTGATCTCGGCCACGACGTTGCGGCAGTGGGAGAAGCCGAAGACCGGAATCTCGATGTTGAACATGCTGCACATGGCGTTCTGGGTCACTTTGGCTCCTTCGTGTGGCAGGCGCAGCACCGCGATGCGCGGTCCGCTCGGGTTGGGCGAGAACTACTCGTCCGAAAGTCCTGATAATGGTACATTAAGCAGACTACATTGAGAATACGACTTTCAAAATGCCGCACGCCAAGCCATCCACCGGGCCGCTTTCGGGCCTGAAGATCGTCGACCTCACCGCCGTGCTGATGGGGCCGTCGGCCACGCAGATGCTGGCGGACCTAGGTGCGGACGTGATCAAGGTCGAGACCGGCGTCGGCGACGCCACCCGCAAGATCGGCCCGCAGGGCGACGTCGGCATGGGCCCCGTGTTCCTCGCGACCAACCGCAACAAGCGCAGCATCGTGCTCGACCTCGCCAAGCCCGCCGGCCGCGAGGCCTTCCTGCGCCTGGTGAAGGACGCGGACGTGCTCACGACCAACGTGCGGCCCGACGGCATGAAGCGGCTGCGCCTGACCTACGAGGACGTGGCCGAGGTCAACGAGCGCATCGTCTACGTGAGCATGGTGGGCTTTT
Source organism: Variovorax sp. KK3 (assembly GCF_001984055.1). Classification (GTDB taxonomy): domain Bacteria; phylum Pseudomonadota; class Gammaproteobacteria; order Burkholderiales; family Burkholderiaceae_C; genus Variovorax. The sequence continues at coordinate 35,978 of NZ_LYVO01000058.1, read as the reverse complement.
CGCAGCGCGGGCGCTATGCGCGCTCGCCCGCCTTCGACGATCTGATCCAGGCCGCGACGGCGGTGCCGTGGGCCGTGGCCGCCAACACCGACGACGCGCCGCACTACGTGCCCGTGAACATCGCCGATCGATCGGTCGGCCTGTACGCCTTCGGCATCGTGCTGGCGGCGCTCTACAGCCGCGACCGCACGGGCAAGGGCCAGCGAGTCGACGTGCCCATGTTCGAGACCATGGTGCCCTATGTGCTCGGCGACCATCTGTACGGCCAGAAGTTCGTGCCGGCCCAGGGCGAGTTCGGCTACCCGCGGTTGCTGGCCAAGGCGCGGCAGCCCTATCGCACCAAGGACGCCTGGGTCTGCTGCGCGATCTACCACGACCACCACTGGAAGGCCTTTCTCGAAGTGGTGGGCATGGGCCACCTGTGGGGCACCGATCCGCGCCTGACCACCATGACCACGCGCACCGCGCACAGCGAGGAACTCAACGCCTTCGTGCGCGACCAGCTCGTGCTGCGCACCACGGCGCAGTGGCAGGAAGCGCTGGCCGAGGCGGACATTCCGGTGTTCCCGATGAACACCTTCCAGAGCCTGCTGGACGACCCGCACCTGCGCGACATCGGCTTCTTCTCGGAGTCGGACCATCCGCACGTCGGCACGATCCGCGAGATGGCGGTGCCCAGCGAATGGCACGGCACGCCGCCTGGCAACTACCGCGCGCCGCCCCTGCTGGGCGAGCAGAGCGCCGAGATCCTCGGCGAGATCGGCTACAGCGAAGCCGAGATCGCGCAGCTGATGAAAGACGGCATCTCGCGTCGGCCTGCCAAGGGCTGACGCCACTTCAAGGAAACGCCATGACATGCAATCGCCGAATCGCCACCGTCGCCCTGCTCGCCGGCCTGGGTGCGGCCGGTGCCCGCGCCCAGCAGGTCACGAAGTTCGTCACCGGCAGCGCGCCCGGCGGCGGCACCGACGTGCTCACGCGCTTGCTGGCCGAGCAGATGGGCCACGTGCTGGGCCGCACCATCATCGTGGAGAACAAGCCCGGCGCCTCGTACAACATCGCCGCGGACTTCGTGGCCAAGTCGGCACCCGACGGCCAGACGGCGCTGGTCACCTTCAACGTGCATCCGATCGCAGGCGCACTGCATCCGCAACTGCCCTTCGATCCGGTGACCAGCTTCCAGGCCGTGGGCATGGTCGCCACCACGCCCTATGCGCTGGTGGCGACGCCTTCGCTGCCGGGAGCCAATCTCAAAGAGGTGCTGACGCTGGCGAAGTCGCAGAACCGGTCGCTCTCGTTCGCGTCCATCGGCATCGGCACGCCGCAGCACCTGATGCTGGAACGGCTCAAGCAGCAGACCGGCGTCGACATCCGCATGGCCCATTACAAGACCGCATCGGTCGGGCAGACCGACGTGGCAGCGGGGCACGTCGACTTCACGCTGTCGACCATCGCGTTCTGCGAGCCGCTGGTGCGTGCCGGGCGCATGAAGGTGCTGGCCGTCACCAGCCCGCAGCGGCTGCCGCAGATGCCGGATGCGCCGACCATCGACGAACTGGGCTACCGGGGATTCGTCACCGACGGGTGGTACGCGATGCTGCTGCCCGCACGCACCCCGGCGGCCACGGTCAAGCTGTACAACGACGCGCTCAACCGGGTGCTGGCCGACCCCGCGGTGCTGCAGAAGTTCAAGGCCGCCAACCTGGTGGCCACGCCGGGCACGCCCGAGGTGCTCGAACGGCAGATGCGCGAAGACGCGGCCATGTGGAAGAAGGTCATCACCGAGCAGGGCATCAAGCCGGAGTGAGCTGCGTCAAGCCGCCGACGCATGGTCCGGGGCGAGCGAGACCAGCACCTTTCCCCGGTTATGGCCTAGCAGCATGCCGATGAAAGCGGCGGGCGCGCTGGCGAGGCCCTGACTCACGTCCTCGCGCATGCGGATGCGGCCCTCGGCCCACCAGCGCGCCATGTCGCGTTCGAAGGCGGGCCGCAGGTCGAGGTGGTCGGACGTGATGTAGCCGCGGATCTGCAGGCGCTGCGTGAGCAGGCGGTACCAGCCGGGGCCGGTGGCTTCGGGTGCGTTGTATTCGGAAATGAGGCCGCACACGACGATGCGGCCGCCGCGCGCCATCAGCCGCCACACCGCGTCGCGCGACGCACCGCCCGCGTTCTCGAAGCTCACGTCGATGCCGTCGGGGCAGGCGCGTGCCAGGGCTTGCGGTAGCCCGGGGTCGCGGTGGTCCACGCAGGCGTCGAAGCCGAACTCGTCGACAGCGGCTCGGCATTTGTCCTCACCTCCGGCGATGCCGACGACACGGCAGCCCTGGATGCGCGCGACTTGTCCCACCACAGAGCCCACGGCACCGGCCGCGGCGCTGACCACGACCGTCTCGCCGCTCTTGGGCCGCCCGTGTTCGAGCAGGCCGATGTAGGCCGCGAGGCCCGACGTGCCCAACGGCCCCAGCCACGCCGGCGGCGGCGCGAGCTGCGGATCGATCTTGACGAGGTCGCCGCCGCGCAGCGCCGAGAAGCATTGCCATCCGCCACGCATGGCCATGGCCATGTCGCCCACCTTGAAATCGGGATGGCGGCTTTCCAGTACCGTTCCGATGGCCTGGCCGTAGACCACGTCGCCCAATGCCATCGGTGCGCTGTACGACCCCGCTTCGTCCATGCGCAGCCGCGCGGCCGGCGCCAGGCCGAGCCAGTCGTGGCGCATCAGCACTTCGCCGTCGGCCGGTGCGGGCATCGGCGCTTCGGCGAGCCGGAAGTCTTCGTGCCGGGGCAGGCCTCGCGGCCGCGCCGCGAGCACGATCTGTCGATTGGCCCGCATCAGTAGGACTTGGGCAGGCCCAGCTCACGCTCCGCGATGAAGCACAGGATCATCTCGCGGCTGACCGGCGCGATGCGCGGCAGGATGGTCTCGCGCAGGTAGCGCTCGACGTGGAATTCCTTGGCATAGCCGAAGCCGCCGTGGGTGCGCACCGCCCGGTCGCAGGCGTCGAAGGAGGCTTCGGCGGCGAGGTACTTCGCGGTGTTCGCCTCGGCGCCGCAGGGCTGGCCCGAATCGTAGAGCGTGGCGGCGTGCCAGGTCATGAGGTCGGCCGCCTCGAGCGCCATCCAGCTTTCCGCGAGCGGGTGCTGGATCGACTGGTTCTTGCCGATGGGCCGGCCGAACACGACGCGTTCCTTCGCGTACTCGGCCGCCTTGCGCAAGGCCCGCCGGCCCAGCCCCACCACTTCGGCAGCGATGATGATGCGCTCGGGGTTCAGGCTGTCGAGCAGCACCTTGAAGCCCTTGCCTTCCTCGCCGATGCGGTCTTCGACCGGCACCTCGAGGCCTTCGATGTAGATGGAGTTCGAATCGACCGCGGCGCGGCCGAGCTTCTCGATCTCCTGCACCTGGATCGCCTTGCGATCGAAGTCGGTGCAGAAGAGTGTCATACCGTCGGTGGGCCGCGCGCATTCCTCCAGCGGTGTGGTGCGGGCCAGCAGCATGATCTTGTTGACGACCTGCGCGGTCGAGGTCCACACCTTCTGGCCGTTGACGATGTAGCGGTCGCCCTTGCGCACGGCGCGCGTGGTGATGGCGGTGGTGTTGAGGCCCGCGTCGGGCTCGGTGACGCCGAAGCAGGCCTGGTCCTGGCCGGTGGCGAGCCGCGGCAGGATGCGCTGCTTCTGCTCGGCGGTGCCGTGCACGGTGACGGCATGCGGGCCGAACACGCCGGCCTGGATGGTCGAGCAGGCGGCGATCGCACCACCCGAGCCGCCGATCACCTGCATCAGCAAGGCGGCCTCGGTCACGCCGAGGCCGGCGCCGCCGTACTCCTCGGGGATCGTGATGCCGAGCCAGCCGGCTTCCTTGGCGGCGTTGTGGTAGGCCACCGGCCACTCGTGCTTGAGGTCGCGTTCGAGCCAGTACGCATCGTCGAATCGATCGCAGATCTTCTTGGCGGAGTCATGAATCTGTTGACGCAAGGGCGTCATGACCAATCCGGGCATCGCGGGTTCTCCTGCAGGTTTGACTGTCCTGAGGATAGAGTAAGCCTAAAGACCAGTCAACCGGCTTTATTCGACGGGCGGCCGCTTCGAGTGCCCTTGTGCGAGGGCAATGCAGATCACTCGGGCGTGATGTTCAGCTCCTTGATCAGCCGGGTCCAGATCTTCGCGTCGGCCTGCATCTGCCGGTCGAGCACCCCGGGTGCGCCAGGGGTCGGCGTGATGCCTTGCGCCTCGAAGCGGTCTTTGAACGGCGCATTGCTCAGGGCCGTGTTGAGCGCATCGTTGTAGCGCTGCACGACGGCATCGGGCGTCGCCGCCGGTAGCAGCAGCGCGAACCAGCCGACCGACACGAAGCCGCGAATGCCTGCCTCGGTCACGGTGGGCACTTGCGGCAGCTCGGGCAGGCGCTTGTCGCTGGTCACGGCCAGCGCCTTGACGCGGCCGGCCTTGAGCTGCGGCAGGGCCAGGCTCGGCGTGGCCAGGGCCATGTTCACGTGCCCGGCGATCACGTCGTTGGCGGCCAGCGCGCCGCCCTTGTAATGAACCATGGTGATGTCCACGCCCGATTCCTTGCGCAGGCGCTCCATGGTCAGGTGCTGCGGCGACCCCGCGCCCGTGGAGCCGAAGGTCAACGGCTTCCCGACGGCCTTGGCCTGCGCCAGCGCTTCGCCGAGATCGCGCCCCGGTAGTGTCGGCGTGGCCACCAGCACGTAGGGCGTGGTGCCGACCATGCCGACCGATCGGAAGTCCTTGATCGGGTCGAAAGGCAGGTGAGGAAACAGTGCGCCGACGGCCGGATGCGCGTTGTAGATCAGGAGCAGCTGGTTGCCGTCCGGTGGCGACTTGGCGACCAGGTCGGCCGCGATGTTGCTCGACGCGCCCGGCTTGTTGTCGACGATGAAATGGCGGCCCAGGGTGCGCGTGAAGCTCTCGGCCAGCAAGCGCGCGACGGTGTCGGAGCTGGCGCCGGCCGCGCTGCCGACGACGATGCGCGCGACGCGGGCGCCGGGGTCTTGTGCCCATGCAGGCATGGCGGCCAGCGCGAGCATGGCGACGGTGGACGCGAATGCAGACGCGAGTGCGGAGCGGCGAAGAGCGAAGGCGTCGCGATGTCGATTCATGGCCTGCAATCTAGTCGATCCCAAGGTACCGTCAATGGGCCTTGGCCGGATTGCAGGCGGGCTGCGAAGCTGGCAAGGATGCATGTCCCCTCTAGAATCCGACCCATGCCGGCATCCCCCCATCAGACTCCCTCCTATCGTCTCGAGCCCGGGCCGGTGACGCTCTATGCGCAGCTTGCGGGCATCCTGCGCGAGCGCGTGAAAAGCGGGGCCTGGCCCAATGGCGAGGAGATTCCCACGCTCGAGGAACTGGCCGCCGACTTCAACGTGGCGCGCGTCACCGTTCGCCAGGCGATGCAGATCCTCATGAAGGAAGGGCTGGTGTCCAGCCAGCGTGGCCGCCGCACCCACGTGACCTACACGCCGGCCGAAGACAAGAACCCGCTGTTCCTGTCGATCAACATGGTGTCGTCGGTCACGCCGCAGTACGAGATCACCATCATCAGCCGCGACGAGGTGCCCGAGACCTACCTGGGCGACCCCTACCTGGGCAAGGCACGCGGCGCCTACATGCGCGTGCGCAAGATCGACTTCGAAAGCGGCGAGCCCTACTCGGCGTCGACCCATTTCATTTCGCTGCCGATCTACAAGCGCTTCGGCAAGGTGGGCGAAGAGCAGGTGAAGATCGCGCGCCTGGTGCGCGACAAGTCGCGCGGCGCGCTGCACCGCTGCCATGAACGCGTCACCGTGGGCGCGGCCGATCTCGACGAGTCGCAATTCCTCAAGTGCCCGCTGTCGGCGCCCGTCGCGCGCATCCGGCGCGTGTTCCTCGACGCCAAGGGCGACATCCTCTACTACGCGCTGCTGACCTTCCGCAGCGACCGCTTCGGCATCGAGCGGGACACCACCGAGATGATCAAGGCCGGCTGAGCGCCGCCGAACGACTCTGCGCAAAAGCAGGCCTCAGCGGTTCTTCCACTGCGGCGGCCGCTTCTCGTTGAAGGCGGCCAGCCCCTCGCGGGCATCCTGCGTCTGGATCATCGCGCTGATGGCCGTCTCGGTGAAGGCCACGCGCTCCGCGAACGCCATCGATTCGACCGCGCGCAGCGCGTACTTGCCGCGCCGCACGGCCATCGGCGACACGGCCAGCAGGTCTTGCACGAGCTTGTCGACCGTGGCGTCGAGCTGCGCGGCCGGCACGACCCTGTTGAGCAAGCCGATCGAGAACGCGGTCGCGGCATCGATGGGCTGTCCGGTCATGCACATCTCGTTGAGAAAGCGCGGCGGGATCAGATCGCGCAGCACGTTGAGGATCTGCATCGGGAAGATGCCGACCTTGACCTCGGGCATGCCGAAGCGCGCCTCTTCCACCGCGATGGCCATGTCGCACAGGCCGAAGAGGCCCATGCCGCCCGCCATGCACACGCCGTTGATGCGGCCGATGATCGGCACGTGGCAGTCGTGCGCCGCGCGCATCAGGTCGGCCATCGGCAGGGTCAGGCGCGCGAAGTCGGGCTGGAATGGCGTGTCGCCGGGCGTCAGATCCGCGCCTGCGCAGAAGGCTTTATCGCCGGCGCCCGTGAGGACGATGGCACGCAGCGTCGTGTCCTTGCCGGCCACCGCGAAGGCATCGCGCAGCCCGAGCAGCACGGCGTCGGTGAGCGCGTTGCGGCGCTGCGGCCGATTGAGCGTGAGGCGAAGCACGCCGCCTTCGCATGCCGCCAGCAGGTCGCCGCCTGCGAGGCTGCCTTCCTTGTCCTTGATCCAGTTCTCTGTGCTCATCGGTTCGCTCCGTCGTGTGGGGTTGCAGGGTCGGTCGTGCCCCGGCGCGCCAGGCGCACCTGTGCAAGCGCCGCCAAGGCCTCGGGGAGGCCGGGCTCGCAGCGCAGGCCGCGCGCCGCGAAGGCGTCACGGGCCTGTGCGAAAGTCATCTCGCGTTCGCCGGCGCCCGAGCACAGCAGGCCGATCACCAGCGGCTTGGGCGGCGCGCCGGCATCGAGCAGCGCCATGACGCCCTTCACCACCGTCGCCACCGACGTGGCGGCCAGCGTGAAGTACATCAGGATCGCGCTCACGTCCGGCCGGTCGGCGCGCTCGAAGGTGATGCGGCCCAGCGTCTCGAACACGTTTGCGCCGCTGCCGCCGGAGGCATCGGCGAAGTTCGCCGCCGGCATGCCGGCGTCTGCCAGGATGTCGAGGATGGCCATGCCGATGCCCGCGCCGCCGGCGAGCATCGCGATCTCGCCGTCGAGTTCCACGAACGCGAAGCCGTTGGCGGCGGCGCGCCGTTCGAGCGCCGTGGCCTGTCGATCCGCGAGGCGCGCCGAATGGAGCGACGGCCAGTCGCGGTGGCGCGGCGATGCGTTGTCGTCGAGCACCAGCTTGGCGTCGAGCGCGATCACCTCGCCCGAGGCCAGCACGGCCAGCGGATTGATCTCGAGCAGCTCGGCATCTTCGTGCACGAACACGCGCCAGCTCGCCGCGGCGAAGCGACACAGCGCGCCCAAGGTGCGGCCCTCGACGCCGGCCTGCGCGAAGAAGTGCAGGAACTCGTGCGCGGCCGGCACGTGGCAAGGCGCGACGTGAAAGGCGTGCAGCGTGTGGGCCTGCGATTCGACCTCGACGCCGCCGTGCATCGAGAACTGCAAGACATGGTCCTGCGCCACGTCGTCGATGCGCCAGCACACGTAGAACTCGCGCGTGGACGCGATGGCTTGCTCCACCAGCACGTGCGGCGCGTCGTGCCCCAGGGCCCGCATGCGGTCGCGCAACAGCGCCAGCTGCGATGCGCCGTCGTCGCCGGTGGGCACGGGGATGATCAACCCGCGCTTGCCGCGTCCGCCCTCCGCGATCTGGGCCTTGAGCACGCAAGGCGCCTGGATTGCAATGCACGTGGATTCGTCGGCCACGGCACCGGCAGGCACCGGCAGGCCGGCGCGGTGCAACAAGGCCTTGGCTTCGAACTCGACGAGGTTCATGCGAACGACTCCATCGCACGCTGGACAGGCCGGCGCAACAGCCGTGCCGCGATCTCGACCACCTCGGCGGGCGACTTCGCCACGTGCGCGCCCGCACCCGCGAGCGCTTCGATCTTGGCGCCGGCTGTTTCGCGCGCGCTGCCCACCATCGCACCGGCATGGCCCATGCGGCGGGCCGGCGGCACGTGGCGCCCGACCACCAATGCCACGACCGGCTTGCCGGCCTCGCGCACCGCGTCGAGCATCGCGTACTCCTTGGTGCCGCCCGGTTCGCCCAGGTAGACCACCAGGTCGGTCTGCGCATCGGCCGCGAAGAGGCCGAGCCATTCGTGCGGATTGCGCCCGCACACCACGTCGCCGCCGATGTGCACGACCGAACTCTGGCCCAGCCCGGCGAGGCTCAGCGCGCGGCAGACATTCATGGTGAGCGTGCCGCTGCGGCCGATGACGCCGATGCGGCCCGGCAGCGTCATGCCCGGCGGGATGGCGCCGAGCACGGCCTGCCCGGGCGATGCCATGCCGCTCGAATTGGGGCCGACGAGCCAGCAACCGGCCTCGCGTGCCCGCTGCGCAGCGCGAAGCACGTCGTGCACGGGCACGAACTCCGCTGCCGCGAAGACCAGCTTCAGCCCCACGCGCGCCGCCTCGTCGATCGAATCGCGCACGCCCGCCGCCGGGGTGAAGACCGCGGCGGCCGTCGCCTGTGTGGCCTGCACTGCCGCTGCGATGGTGTCGAACACCGGCAGCCCGTCGATCTCGCCGCGGCGGCCCGGTGCGACGTGCGCGACCACCTGTGTGCCGAAGCCGCGCATCGCGCGCACCTGCCCGCCGCCGTAGGCACCCGTGGCGTTGACCGCGAGCACGCGGGTCTCGGAGTTCAGCAGGATGGCCATGCCGCGACGTGTCTCATGGTCGATGGAAGTTCGAGAAGTACTATTGACAGGACGTTATGCTAACAAGGAAACTTCGATCTCGAAAGACCATGCATTGAAAGGACCGTGATGGCCAACGAGAACACGCTGCGAATCGGCGGCGCCAGCGCCTTCTGGGGCGACAGCAACAAGGGCGTCGAACAACTGATCCGGCGCGGCGACGTCGACGTGCTGGTGTTCGACTACCTTGCCGAGCTCACGCTCTCCATCATGGCCAGCGCGAAGAGCCGCAATGCCGAGATGGGCTATGCGACCGACTTCGTCAAGGCCGTGGGCCCGCACTTGCAGACGCTCAAGCAGCGCAAGACCCTGCTGCTGAGCAACGCCGGCGGCATGAATCCGCAAGCCTGCGCACAGGCCTTGCGCGTGGCCGCGGACGCGGCCGGCGTGCCGTTGCGCGTGGCCGTGATCGAAGGCGACGACCTGCTGCCGCATCGCGCGGAGGTCAGCGCCGCGGGCGTGCGCGAAGCCTTCTCGAACGCGCCGCTGCCCGAGGGCCTGACGAGCATGAACGCCTACCTCGGCGCGTTCCCGATCGTGCAGGCGCTGCGCCAGGGCGCGGAGGTGGTGATCACCGGCCGCTGCGCCGACAGCGCGCTCGCGCTGGCGGCGCTGATCCATCGCTTCGACTGGAAGCCCGAGGACTACGACCGCCTCGCCGCGGGCAGCCTGGTCGGCCACATCCTCGAATGCACGACGCAGACCACGGGCGGCCTGTTCACCGATTGGTGGAAGGTGCCGGGCTGGGAAGACATGGGCTACCCGATCGCCGAGTGCCAAGCCGACGGCAGCTTCGTGCTGTGCAAGCCGGCGGGCACGGGCGGGCTCATCACGCCGCTGGTCGTCTCCGAGCAGATGCTCTACGAGGTGACCGACCCGGCCAACTACCTGCTGCCCGACGTGACCTGCGACTTCACGTCGGTGACGCTCGAACAGGCCGGCGACAACCGCGTGCGCGTGCAGGGTGCGCGCGGACGGGCGCCGACACCGACCTACAAGGTCAGCGGCACCTGGCTCGACGGCTATCGCCTGTCGACCACGCTGACCTTCGTCGGCCACGATGCGGTGGCGATGGGCCGGCGCGCCATGGACGCCATCGTCACGCGCGCGCGGCGGGTCATGGCCGAGGCCGGACACGGCGACTTCAAGCGCGTCAACATCGAGGTGCTCGGCAGCGAGCAGCCTTCGTTCGGCGCCCATGCCAAAGCCGATGCGCGCGAAGTGGTGGTGCGCCTGGCCGTCCATCACGACAACGCCAAGGCGCTCGAAATCGTGGCGAGCGAAATCGCGCCGATGGGCATCGCCGGCGCGCCCGGCACGACCGGCTTCAGCGGCCGCCAGAAGCCGACGCCGATCTTCCGGCTGTTCTCGTTCCTGTGGCCGAAGTCGCGCGTGCCGGTGAGCTTCGTGATCGACAAAGAGCGCAGCGAGGTCGCGCCGGCATCGTCGGCCGACGCGTTCGTGCCGGCCGACGGCACGCGGTTTTCGCACGCTGCCGTGCCTGCGGGCGAGACCGTGACCGTGCCGCTGTCGGCGATCGCGGTCGCGCGCAGCGGCGACAAGGGCGACCGCGCGCATCTCGCGATCATTGCCCGCGCGCCGCGCTTCGCCGCAGCCATCGGCGCACAGCTGACCGAGTCGGCCATGCGAAGCTGGTTCGAGCACCTGGCCAAGGGCCGCGTGCACCGCTACGAGGTGCCGGGCATCCATGCCTACAACTACGTGCTCGACGAAGCGCTCGGCGGCGGCGGCGCGGCATCGCTGCGCAACGATCCGCTGGGCAAGACCTTCAGCCAGATCGCGCTGACGCATCCGGTGCAGATTCCGAAGGCCTGGCTGCCGGAGGTCGACCCGGGGTTCCAGGGGACGATCGCGGCATAACCCGATGAACGGCGAGGTGGCGGCCGCGTCGGGCGCGGCCGCGGACGGCCCGCTGCGCCTGCGCGCGCTGCTGCTGGTGACGATGGCGATGTGGGGCATCAACATCACGGTCGTCAAGCTGCTCCTGGGCCAGATCGACGTGCTGCCGCTCGCGACGCTGCGCATGCTGCTGGCCACGGCCGTGATGCTGCCCTTCTGCTGGGCGCGCCTGCCGACGCTCGCACGCCTCGGCCGCGCGCAGTGGCTTCGGCTCGCGGCCTGCGCCGCGGTGCTCGTGTACGCGCACCAGCTGCTCGCCATTTCGGGCATGGCCCGGACCTCGACGACCCACACGGCGCTGATCGCCGCGCTGACGCCCATCGTCGGCATGCTGGTGGCCACCGCGGGATCGATGGAGCGCACGCGGCCGCTCGGCCTGCTCGGCGTGCTGCTGGGCTTCGCAGGCGTGGCCGTCGCCATCCTTGCCAAGCCGGGTGCCATGCTTTCCGGCCTGGCCTATGGCGACCTGCTGATGTTCCTGTCGGTGTTCGCCTTCGCGGGCGGCAGCGCCTGGGCGTCGCGCGTGGCGCCCGGGCTCGACACGCTGGTGCTCAGTGCCGCCGTGCACGGCATCGGCGCGGTGTACCTGCTGATGCACACGCTGGTGTTCGCGGCTCCGTCGTTCGGCGCCGTCGCGCAATGGACGGGGTCGAGCTGGGCGATGCTGCTGTTCTCGGGCGCTTGTGCGAACGGCGTCGGCCTGCTGGTCTACATGCGCTCGATCGAGCGACTGGGTGTCGGCCGCGCGACCTCGGCGCTCTACTGGGTGCCGATCTTCGGCATCGGCTTCGGTGCGCTCTTCGGCGCGCAGATCCAGGCGATGCATCTGGTGGGGCTGGCCGGCGTGGTGGCCGGCACCTGGCTCACCGCGCGGTGGGCCCCTCGGCGAATCGCTACATCACCCCCATCTGCGTGAGCATCTTCTCCATGGCGGCCTGCGTGCCGCGAAACTCGGCCGCACCCGCCATGTCGCACACCGTGTCGAAGCGCTCGGCCACCATCTCGGGCGTGACGGCCTGGGTCGGGTCGAACTGGACGCCCGGCGCCTTGTGCACTTCGAGCTTCGCGACATGGCCGCCCGCGACGGCGAACATGCCGCTGTTGGAGCTGCAGCGCTCGCTGGCGAGATAGAGCACGGCCGGCGCGACCAGCTCGGGGCGCAGGAACTTCTCCATTTGCGGCCACAGCAGGCCCTGGCTCATGCGCGTGGTCGCGGTCGGCACGATGGTGTTGGTGAAGATGCCCAGCTCGCCGTATTCGCGCGAGATGCAGTTCATCAAGCCGACCATGCCGGTCTTCGCGGCGCCGTAGGCCGCCTGCTCGGCGAAGCCCACCAGGCCCGAGCCGGAACTCGTCAGCACGATGCGGCCATAGCCATGGCGCTGCATCGCCGGCAGGGCTGCGCGGCAGCAGTACAGCGAGCCCATCAGGTGCACGCCGACCTGCGCATCGACGTCGCCCACGGGCGCTTCGCCCAGCTTCGCCATCTTGAGGTTGCCGGCGTTGTTGATCAGCACGTCGAGCCGCCCGAAATGCTCGACCGCCGCCGCCACGATGCGCCCGGCGCCCTCGGGCGTCGCCACGCTGTCGTGGTTGGCCACGGCTTCGCCGCCGGCCGCGCGGATCTCGTCGACCACCGCGTCGGCGGCCTGGCTCGAACTGCCCTGCCCGGCCACGCTGCCGCCCAAGTCGTTGACCACCACCTTCGCGCCGCGCTCGGCGAGCTGCAGCGCGTAGATGCGGCCGATGCCGGTGCCGGCGCCGGTGACGATGGCGACGCGGCCGTCGAATCGAAGGGTCGAGGCAGCCTCGCGGACAGCAGCTTGAGCAGACATGCGTTCAGACTTTGTAGAAGAGGTTGGGGAGGTACATCGACAGGATCGGGAAGGCCGCGATGATGAAGACGCGCACGATGTCGGCCACCGCGAAGGGTGCGATGCCCTTCACGATGGTGCCTATCTTGATGTCGGGCGCGAACGATCGAACGACGAACAGGTTCATCCCTACCGGCGGCGCGATCATCCCGAGTTCGCACAGCACGATCACGAGCACGCCGAACCACACGCCGTCGTAACCCAGGCCGGTGACCACCGGGAAGAACAGCGGCACCGTCAGCAGCATCATCGAGAGCTCTTCCATGAGGGCGCCGAGCACGATGTAGATCAGGCAGATGACGACCACCACCTGGAAGGGCGAGAACCCGTGGTCCTTGACCAGCGAGAGCACCGCGTTGTGCGCACCCGTGCGGTTGAGGAACTCGGTGAACACCAGTGCGCCGATCAGCAGGCCGAAGATGACCGCGGTGGAGCGGGCGGTGTCGATCAGCACCTCCTGCAGCATCTTCATCGTGAGCTTGCGGCGAGCCAGGCCCAGCGCCAGGGCACCCATGGCGCCGATGCCGGCCGCCTCGGCCGCCGTGAAGAGCCCGCTGTAGATGCCGCCCAGCACCAAGGTGAACAAGGCAAGGATCGGCCAGATCGAAAGCAGGGAGTTGAGTTTCTCGGCGCGTGTCGACGCGATGGAACCGGGCGCGCTCTTCGGGTCGCGCCAGACAGTCCATCTCACCGCGGCGATGTAGCCGATGATGCCCAGGAAGCCCGGGATCAGGGCAGCCGCGTAGAGCTTGCCGATGTGGGTTTCGGTCATCACGCCGTAGATCACCAGCAGCACGCTGGGCGGGATGATGATGCCAAGCGTGGCGCCGGCGGCGATGGTCGCGGCGCTGAGCCGGTCGTCGTAGTTGAACGATCGCATCGAGGGCAGCGCCACCTTGCCCATCGTCACCACGGTGGCCACGCTGGAGCCGCACACCATCGCGAAGCCGCCGCACGACAGCACGGTGGCGCTCGCCAGGCCGCCGCGCTGCTTGCCCATGAACGCCTGCGCGGCCTTGTAGAGCTCCTTCGACACGCCTGTGCCGGCGATCAGGTTGCCCATCAGGATGAAGAGCGGAATCACGACCATCGAATAGGTCATGGCCGCCTCGCGCGTGGTCAGCGCGAGCATCACGAAGGACTGGTTCCAGCCCGCCGTCAGGCCGAAGCCGATGACGCCGGTGAGGCCCAGCGCCACCGCGATGGGCACGCGCATGAAGATCAGCACGAACGAAAAGAGAAAACCTGCGCCCGCTGCGTACATGGTGGCTCCTGTTGGATGTTGTGAATTGGAGTTGACGTGCGCGTGGGTTCAGACGACGACGGGCTCTTGCGCGGCCTCGCCCTCGGCGCCCTGCTGTGCCTCGCGGGCCTGCGGCGCGATGGCGAGCAGCGACGCGACGGCCACGATGCCCGCCATGACTGCCAGCCCGTACAGGATCGGCCCGACCGGGATCTGCAGCGCGGCCGTGCTGTCGCCGTAGCCCATCGCCCGGTTCGCGAGGATCCAGCTCTGCCAGGCGATCAGCGCGAACATGATGGCCCCGAGCACGCAGGCGAAGGCGTCGAGCGCCCTGCGCACCGTGTCGCTGCAGATCTGGTCGATCAGGTCGATGACGATGTGCTCGTTGCGGCGCGCGACCTGCGGCAGCATCAGGAAGATGACCAGCGCCAGCAGGATCTCGGTCAGCTCCGACGCACCGGTGAGCGGCTTGTTGAAGAGGTTGCGCCCGGCGACGTCGACGAAGGTCAGCAGCATGAGGGCGAAGAGCAGCACCGCGGCCAGGTTCACGGCCGCGCGTTCGATTCGGCGATACATGGTGTCGCTCCTTCAGCGGGCCTGCACGGCGGTGCGGAAGTCGGCCAGCGCGGCGGCCGGGTCGGCCACGCCCTTCTTCTTGGCCTTGGCGATCCACTCGTCCTCGATCGGGCTCAGCGTCTTCTTGAGGCCCGCCGTCAGGGTGGGGTCGGCGCGCTCGGTCACGTACTTGGCTTCCTTCATCGCGTCGATGCTGGACTGGTCGGCCGCCGCATAGGCGCGGCCGATCTTGGCCGCCAGCGCCTCGCCCGACACGGCCATGATCGCGCGCTGGTCCGCAGGCGAGACGGTCTTCCACTTGCCGCTGTTGACGACGACGGCCAGCGAGGAATTGAAGAGCCCGCCCGGAATGAGCAGGCCGTATTTCAGCAGCCCTACCGAGTTGGTCGACTTCACCGTCTCCTGCAGCATCAGGCTGCCGTCGATGGCGCCGCTCGACAGCATCTCGAAGGCCTCGGTCGACGACTTGAGGATCGGCACCGCGCCCACCAGGTTGAGCGCCCGCGTGCCGGTGGCCGAGGCGCTGCGCAGCTTCATGCCCTTGAGATCGTCGAGCGTCTTGATCTGCTTCTTGGCCGTGAAGATGTGGCCGGGCGCGATCGTGAAGATGCTCATCACGTCGACGCCGCGGAACTCGTTGGCGGCGGCGAAGTGCTTGCGGTAGACGCGGTCGAAGGCCGGCGACATCACGGTCGGGTCTTCGCCGAGGAAGGGCAGCTCGCCCATCTCGGCCAGCTCGAAGCGGCCGGGGGTGTAGCCGGTGACGATCAGGCTCAGGTCCGCCAGGCCGTCGCGCACCACGTCGAACTGCGTGGGCGGCGTGCCCACGGTCTTCGGCAGCATCTCGACTTTCACGCGGCCCTGGGTGGCCTTCTCGACCTCGGCGATCCAGGGCAGCATGCCGTTGACGTTGAGCCAGTGCGTGGGCGGCAGCCACGACGAATACGTGAGGACGACCGCCGCCTGCGCATGCGCCGCCGCCGCCGAGGCGGCAAGGAAGAGGCCGACCGAGGCCGCCCGGATGATTGTCTTCAGCTTGTGCACCTTGTCTCCTTCGACCGCTTGTCCGGCTGGGGTGGGAATCTGGCGAAACGGTTGGCCCGTTGGTGATGTGATCCGCCCGGCCAATCTACCCGTTGGCCGGTTTACCTGTCAATAGTACTTGTCTTGGGATTAAAACTTAGAGTTGCGGATCGGCGACCCGCACGGTGAGTCCTTCGAGGCCTTCCTGCATGAGGATCTGGCAGGACAGGCGGCTGTTGGGCAAGCGGGGTGCCGCGGTGTACTCGAGCATTTCGGTTTCGCGCGTGTCGGCGGGGCCAAGCAGCTCGGCGTGGGTCGATTCGACGTAGACGTGGCAGGTGGCGCAGGCCAGGTTGCCGCCGCAGTCGCCGACGATCGAGTGGATGCCGGCCCAGGTAGCGGCGCGCATCAGGCTGGTGCCGTTCTCGACTTCCAGGGCCTGCTCGCGACCGTCGGGCAGGATGAACTTCACGTTGGGCATGTGGACGTTCCTTGTGGGGGATGGCTCGGCCGCGGCATCGCTGCTCGACCGGGCCGGGCGGCCGGCTTCAGCGCCAGGTGACTTCGATCGGCAGCGAGCGCAGGCTGCGCAGCGCACTCACGGGGCGCCACTGCGGTTCGCCGGCCAGCCGGATGTCGTCGATGCGTGCCATCAGGGCCTGCATCAGCGTTTCGACCACGAGGCGCGCGATCATCTGGCCGATGCAGACATGCGCGCCGGCGCCGAAGGCGAGATGCTGGCCGACGATGTCGCGGTCGAGGTCGAAGCGGTCGGCATTCGACCAGAAGCGCGGATCGCGATTGGCCGCGCCCGGGTAGAAGGCGATCTTGCGACCGCCCTCGAGCTCGAAACCCTGGAACACCATGTCTTGCGTGACCAGGCGGTACAGGTTCTGCGACGGCGACTCGAGGCGCAACGTTTCCTCGAAGGCGATCTTCAGGCGCGACGGATCGGCCTTGAGCTTGCGCCACTGGTCGGGGTTCTGCGCCAGCAGCATCAGCAGCGAGGCGATGGCCGCGATCGAGGTGTCGGTGCCGCCCCGCAGGAAGGTGCGCACCAGCCCGATGCCGATGCCCGGCTCGAACACGCCCGCGTCCTCGGCCTGGTAGATCACGTCGCCGAAGGTGCCGGGCTTGACGTTCTCGCGCTCGGCCGCGCGGTCGTAATAGTCGACCGCGTCCTGCACGCGCGCCAGGCTCTTGCGCCGCAGCTCGTTCATGGGGCCGAGCGAGAAGAAGTTCATCTCGCCGATGCCGGGCAGGTGCTCGCGCGGCACGTCGAGGCCCAGCGATTCGGGAATGACGGTGTAGACCATGTCCTCGGCCAGCTCCGGCACCGCGTCGAAGGCACCGCCGATGCCCTGCACGCGGTCGACGATGCCGGCGGCGACCTGCTCGTAGCGCGCCCGCCAGCCGCGCACCACCACGGGCGACAGCAGCTTCTGCATGCCCACGCGCGTCTTGGTGTGGACGGGCGGGTCGGCCTCGGTCATCGGGCTGGTCTTGCGCAGCTTTTCCGACTCGGGGTCGCGCTTGTCGATCAGGCCGATGCCGGCGATCGACGAGAAGCGCTCGTAGTCCTTCATCACCACGGCGACGTCCGCATGGCGGCCGACGGCGTAGACCTCGTACTGCGGCAGCCAGACGACCGCCGACGTGTCGCGCAGCGCCTGGTGGAACGGGTACGGGTCGAGCAACGTCTCCACCGCGTAGGGGTCGATGTGCAGGTGGGGCGGCACCTGGGTCTGATTCACCGTGGCTTCCAAGGGGTTCACCTTTGTCTTGTCGTGGTTCGAGGCGATGGCGGACGAGGCGCGGCGCGCTGCTACTGCCCGAGCATCGGGATGCCCAGCGCCTTGTAGCGCGCAGCGATGTCGGCGCGGAACTCGGCCAGCACCTTCTCGGGCTCGGCCATGCCCTTCTTCTTGGCCTTGGCGATCCAGGTGGATTCGGCGTACGACAGCGCCTGCTTGATCTGCTTGTAGAAGTCGCCTTCGGCGACGATGACGGTCTTGCCCGCCTGCTTCATCGTGTCGACGGCGTTCGCATCGGCCTTGCTGTAGGCCTTGCCGACCTCCTTGGCCATCAGGTCGCCGGACAGCTTCGTGATGATGTCCTGGTCCTTCGGCGACAGCGACTTCCACTTGTCTTCGTTGATCGCCAGCGACAGCACCGAGTTGTAGATGCCGCCCGGGATGATCGTGAGGTTGTTCAGCGTGTTGACCAGGCTGAAGCTGACGACCGCCTCCTTGCTCAGCAGCGTGCCGTCGAGCACGCCGGAGGACACGAGCTCGTAGATCTCGTTGGTGCCCTTCTGCACCGGCACGGCACCCA
Organism: Variovorax sp. KK3; assembly: GCF_001984055.1. Lineage (GTDB taxonomy): Bacteria > Pseudomonadota > Gammaproteobacteria > Burkholderiales > Burkholderiaceae_C > Variovorax. The sequence goes on along the minus strand of NZ_LYVO01000058.1, from coordinate 18,035 downwards.
GCGCCGTGACGGCCGGGCTGTTGGCGGCCAGCGAGGTGCGCAGCTTGACGCCCTTGAAGTCGGCCATGGAGCGCACCGGCTTCTTCGCCGTGTACACGTGCCCGGCCGCGGTCGAGAAGATGCTGACGATGTGCACCCCCTTGAACTCGTTGTACTTGGCCAGGTGCTTCGTGTAGAGCTGCTGGACGGCGGGCGCCATCACGTTGGGCTCGTCGGCGACCAGGGGCAGCTCGGCCATCTCGATCAGGTCGAAGCGTCCCGGCGAGAAGCCGGGCACGAACACGGCCATGTCGGCCAGGCCGTCGCGCAGCACGTCGAACTGCGTAGGCACGGTGCCGACCATCTTGGGCAGTATCTCGAACTTGACGCGCCCTTCGGTCGCCTTCTCGACCTCGGCCATCCAGGGCACGAAGACCTCGGTGTGCATCTGGTGCTTGGCCGGCAGCCAGTTCGAATAGCGCAGCACGGTCTGCGACCAGGCGGGCGCGGCAGCACAGAGCATGAGGGCGAGGCAGAGCGCGAGTCTCTTCATGAAGATCTCCTGTCGTGATGTTGTGGGGCTCAGCGCGCCGATCCGAGCGCCTTCTGGCGCGCGGCGATGTCGGCCTTGAAGTCGGCGAGCACGGCCTCGGGGTTGGCCATGCCCTTCTTCTTCGCCTTGGCGATCCAGGTCGCCTCGGCCGGCTGCAGCACCTGCCGGATCGATGCGAGGAAAGCGCCGTCGGCCGTGACGATGGTCGCGCCGGCGGCCTTCATCATCTGGAAGCCGCGCTCATCGGCACGGCTGTATGCCTCGCCGACCGCCTTGGCCAGGGCGTCGCCCGAGAGCTTGTCGATGGCCTCGCGGTCGCGCGGCTCGATGGCCTTCCACTTCTCTTCGTTGATGGCGAGCGAGAGGATGGAGTTGTAGAGGCCGCCCGGCACTACGAGCATGTGGTTCAACGTGCCGTTGACCATGCTGAAGCCGGCCGGCCCTTCCTTGGTCCACAGCGTGCCGTCGACGACGCCGCTGGTCACGAGCTCGTAGATCTCGTTGGTGCCCTTCTGGATCGGCACCGTGCCCAGCGCGATCATGGCCGGTGCGTTGCTCGCGAGCGAGGTGCGCAACTTCAGGCCCTTGAGGTCCGCCAGCGAACGCATCGGCTTCTTGGCGGTGTAGATGTGGCCGGCCGCGGTCGAGAACATGCTCGCGATGTGCACGCCCTTGAACTCGTTGTACCTGGCGAGGTGCTTCACGTAGAGCGCGTTCGCCGCCGGCGCCATGATCAGGGGCTCGTCGGCCATGAGCGGCAGCTCGGTCACCTCCATCAGCTCGAAGCGACCCGGCGAGAAGCCGGGAACGAAGATGGCCATGTCGGCCAGGCCGTCGCGCACCACGTCGAACTGCGTCGGCACCGTGCCGACCAGCTTGGGCAGGATCTCGAACTTGACGCGGCCTTGCGTGACCTTCTCCACCTCGGCCATCCACGGCGCCATGACGTCCGCATGCAGCTGGTGCTTGACGGGCAGCCAGTTCGAGTAGCGGATCATGGTCTCAGCCAAGGCCGGCGACGACATCGCCAACCAGAGAGCGGCCACCCCGAGCATGCGCTTCATCGTCTGTCTCCTTGCCGCGGAAGATGCGGTGTAAGTCGGTTCGTAGTTCAATAGGCCTTCTCGGTCGAGAGAGCGGCCCGGACCTTGCCGGGCGCCGCTGTCAGCCGAGGGTGCCCGTGCGCGGCTCGCGATCGGCGAGCGCGGCGTTGACCATGGGCATCACGCGCGTGGCCATCAGCTCCATCGAGCGACGCGCGAGCGCCGGGTCTTGCCAGTCGGCGCCGACGTAGAGCACGGTGCCGAAGCCGCCCAGCGCGTCGTGGCGGGCCAGCAGCTTCTCGGCCACCTGCTCGGGCGTGCCGCTGATGGTGAGGTTGTCGACCAGGAACTGCGCGTCGATGGCCGAATCGGGCATGTCGAGGTCGGACTTGAACAGGTCCATGCGGCCGTTGAAGACGAAGCGCGTGCGCAGGCTTTCCCAGCGCTGTCCGTAGGGGCCTTCGGCGCTGCCGCCGTAGCGCCTGGCCGTGGCGGCGTCGTCACCGACGAAGATGTTCACGCCCACGCGCCAGTCGTTGCGGTCCGCCACGCGGCCGACGTTCTTGCAGCCCTTTTCGTAGAGCGGCCAGTGCGTGGCCTGCCACACGGGCTGCAGCATGTCGCCGGTGATCGGCAGCCAGCCGCGCTCGGCCGCGGAGACGATGCCCTTGGAATACGGCGCGACCACGGTGGCGAAGATGTCGGGGATGCGCCCCTGGTAGGGCCGCAGCATCATGCCCTGCCCCAGCTCCTTCACGTAGGTGCGATCCATGTGGATCTTCCAGTACTTGCCGTCGCGCACGATCGGCGCCTCGTCCTGCCACATGGCGAGGATGTGGTCGATGGCCTCGACGAACATCGCCGTGCGGTCCTCGTCGAGGTTGCCGAAGGCTTCGGAGTCGGACTTGAGCCCGCCAGGCCCGATGCCGAACAGGAATCGCCCCCGCAGCAGGTTGTCGAGCATCGCGACCTGGGCCGCCACCGCCGCCGGGTGGTTGTTCGGCAGGTTGACGGTGCCGCTGCCCAGCTTGATCTGGTGCGTGTCGCTGGCCAGCGAAGCCAGGAACATCAGCGACGAGCTGATGGGCTCCGACAGGTCGGTGACGTGCTCGCCGACGAAGGCTTCGGTGAAGCCCAGTTGGTCCGCCAGGATGATCGCCTCGCGGTCTTCGTCCAGCGTGTCCGGGTAGTTCCGCGACAGCGGGTGAAGGGGCATGGTGAAAAAGCCGAGATCCATGAAGCGCGTCTCCGTCGTGGGCGGGTTGCAGGTTGCAGGTCGCAGGTTGCTGCGTTCAGCGCGATGCGGCGCCGGCCTTGGCCGATTCCTGGCGGAACTCGGCGAGCGCGGCCATCGGGTCGGCGGCGCCCTTCTTCTTGGCGCGGTCGACCCATTCGGCCTCCTGCGGCGCCAGCGCCTTCTTCATGTCGGACACCAGCGCGGGGCTGGCCGGCTCGACCACGTACTTGGCCTGGGCCATGAGGCCCATCGCCTCCTTGTCGGCTTCGACGTAGGCGGTGCCCATGTGGCGGGCCAGCGCCTCGCCCGAGACCGACATGATGGCCTTGCGGTCGGCTTCGGGAATGGCCTTCCACTTGTCGGCGTTGACCACGACGGCCAGCACCGCGTTGAACACGCCGCCCGGCACCAGCGTGCCGTACTTCAGAAGGTCGACCGCGTTGCCGGACTTCACGGTTTCCTTGAGCATCAGGCTGCCGTCGATCGCGCCGGTGGACAGCATCTCGTGCGCCTCGGTGAAGGACTTCAGGATAGGCACCGCGCCCATCAGCGTGAGCGAGCGCGTCGAGGTGGCGCCCGGGCTGCGGAGCTTGAGGCCCTTCATGTCGTCCATGGTCTTCACCTGCCGCTTGGTGGTGAAGATGTGGCCGGGCGAGATGGTGAAGATGCTGAGCACCTCGACGCCCTTGAACTCCTCGGCCTTGGCGAAGTGCTTGCGGTAGACGCGGTCGAAGGCGGGCGACATCGTCGAGGCGTCGTCGCCGGCGAAGGGCAGCTCGCCCATCTCGGCCAGCGGGAAGCGGCCGGGCGTGTAGCCGGCGATCACGATCGACATGTCGGCCAGGCCGTCGCGCGAGACCTCGAAGGCGCTGGCCGGCGTGCCGACGGTCTTCGGCAGCGTCTCGATCTTCACGCGGCCCTGGGTCGCCTTCTCGACCTCGGCGATCCACGGGTTGATGCCCTTGCTGGTGAACCAGATGGTCTGCGGGTGGTACGACGAGTACTTCAGCACGATCGGCTGCGCGGCCTGCGCGGCTGCCGACAGGGGCACCACGGCCGCGGCTGCGGCGAGAACGAGGCCGATGGCGGACGAGAGGATTCGCATGGTTGTCTCCGGACTTAACGTTGGATCAATAGGACTTCCACCATCCAGAGCCGCTGCGCGCGAACTGGTCGATGCCTCCTCGGCGTTCTGTGACGCTTGCCTGACCCGTCGCGGGCACCGCTTCGACGCGGCGCCGGACAGTCGAAAGAATTATTAATAGGACTTTTAGCCTTGTCAATCGGGCCGCCCCTCCGCGGCATGCCCGAGTTGCCCGAGTTGCCCGAGTTGCCCGAGTTGCCCGAGATGCCCGAGATGCCCGAGATGCAGGGGATCAGCCCGGCCCTTCGCGCCGCAGGCTGTTGCCGAGCGCCGTCTTGCGCAGGATCACCGCGAAGGACTGCACCACCGCGGGCCGCGTCTCGCCCAGCCGCCAGAGGATGCCCGGCGTGCGGATGGGTGTCGGGCTTTCGAGCGGGATCACCTTGAGGCCGGGCATGCCCTCGGGCACCGCGTTGATGGCCACGATCGATCCGATCTGGGTGCGGGCCACCAGCGCCAGCATCGGCGCCACGGTGGACATCTCGGCGACCACCGTCGGCTCGCAGCCGGCTGCGCGAAAGCATTCCTCCAGCATCGTGCGGGTGGAGAAGGCGCGCGACACCAGCACCAGGTCTTGCCGGTGCAGCTCGACCATGCGGATGCGCTTGCGCGCGGCCAGCGGATGGGTGGTGGCCACGACCAGCACCATTTCTTCGTTGTAGAGCGGCTCGAACCACAGGCCGTCGGGCTCGTCGGGGCGGTACGAAATGCCCAGGTCCAGCTCGCCGGCCACCAGGCGCGCGGCGATCACCTCGGCAGCCAGCTCCTCGACGGTGATGCGCACGGTCGGGTGCCGCGCGAGCGAAAGGGCCACGCATTCGGGGATGAGCCCGATGTTGAAGGTGTGGGTGGCGCCGATGCGCACCTGGCCGGTGAGGCTGTTGCTGCCCGGCTTGAGCAGGGCCACGCCCTGGTCGACCTCCCTGAGGGCGCGCGACGCGAAGCCCCGCAGCAGTTCGCCGGCTTCGGTGGTCACCACCTTCTTGCCGATGCGTTCGAAGAGCGGCTGGCCCAGCTCGTCCTCGAGCTGCTTGATCTGGTGCGAGAGCGTCGATTGCGTCACGTGCACCCGCTCCGCGGCCCGCGTGAAGCTCAGGCAATCGGCCAGCGCGACGAAGTAGCGCAGATGGCGCATCTCCATGAAAACCCCTGCGAATGATCGACGGCGTCGATGATATCCATGGAAATTCATCATTTGCCGCGCGCTTTCCCGGGGCCTATCGTCCGGCCCACACAGAAGACGAAGACGCCCGAATCGACGGCGAGACAGGAGACGCGACATGGCCGACTACAACCAGGACAGCATCACGCAGGACGTGCTCGATGCCTTCGCGAAGACGCCCGACCCGCGGCTGCGCGAGCTGATGACGGCGCTGGTGAAGCACATCCACGCCTTTGCCCGCGAAGTGGACCTGAAGCCCGAGGAATGGCTGGCGGCGATGAAGTTCCTCGAGGCCACGGGGCAGATCTCGACCGACAAGCGGCCCGAATTCATCTTGCTGTCGGACACCATCGGCCTGTCGATGATGGTGGTGGCGCTGGCGCAGGCGCGCGCCAGCGGACCGGCGCAGGGCGCGACCGAGGCGACCGAGGCCACGGTGGAAGGCCCCTTCTACTGGTCCGGCGCGCCCGACGAGCCGCTGGGCGCCGACATCCGCGGCAGCGCGCGCGGCGAGCCGACCTTCTACATGGGCCGCGTGACCGACGTGCACGGCGCGCCGCTCGAAGGCGCGCTGCTCGACATCTGGTCGGGCGACGGCGAAGGCAAATACGACGTGCAACTCAGCGCCGAGCCGTCGATGGCGGCGCGCGGCCGGTTTCGCACCGACGCGCAGGGCCGCTACTGGTTCTGGTCGATCCTGCCCGCCTACTACCCGATTCCCGACGATGGCCCGGTGGGCGACATGATGCGCGCCACCGAACGCAGCATCTACCGGCCCGGCCACATCCACCTGCAGGTGTCGGCGCCCGGCCACGTGACGCTGACGACGCAGGTGTTCGTGGGCGGCAGCCCGTACATCGAGCAGGACGCGGTGTTCGGCAAGCGCGACAGCCTGGTGGTCGACTTCGAGTCGCATCCGCCGGGCAAGGCGGTGGACGGGCGCGACATGGCCGTGCCCTATTACTCGGCCAGCTTCGACGTGCGGCTCGCACCGGTGCCGCATTGAGCACCGCTCCCCCTCGTTCCATTTCTTCGCAAGGACTCTCATGAAGATCGGCAAGGCCACCGTGCCGCGCACGGCCATCTGCACCTCGGACGAACACACGATCGTGATCCGCGGGCACGACCTGTCGAAGGAGCTGATCGGCAAGATCTCCTTCGTCGACCACTTCTTCCTGCTCTTGACCGGGCAGATGCCGAGCGCGGGCCAGGCGGCGGTGCTCAACGCCACGCTGGTGGCCATTGCCGAGCACGGCCTGGTGCCCAGCGTGCAGGCCGCACGCATGACCTTCGCCGCGGCGCCCGACGCGATGCAGGGCGCGGTGGCCGCCGGCGTCCTGGGCTGCGGCTCGGTGGTGCTGGGCTCGTCCGAAACCGCCGGGCGCATGTACGTCGAGATGGACGCGCAGATGCAGGCCGGCCGATCGATGGACGACGCCGCACTCTCGGTGATGAAGGCCTGGCGCGCGGCGGGCCGCAGCATTCCGGGCTATGGCCATCCGCTGCACAAGGAACGTGACGAACGCGTGGGCGCGCTGTTCGACGCGGCCAAGGCAGCCGGCACCGACCTGCGCTTCGTGCAGATCGCAGAAGCCGCCGAACGGCTCCTGCCCGAGGTGCTGAACAAGCCGCTCAAGCTCAACGTGTCGGGCGCGATTCCCTCGGTGCTGCTGGGCGCGGGCTTTCCGGTCGAAGGGCTCAAGGGCGTGCCGATGCTGGCGCGCACCGCGGGGCTGATCGCGCACATGGTCGAAGAGATCCGCCAGCCCATCGGCTTCGCGCTGTCGTACCAGGCGACGCGCGAGGTGGAATACGAGGGCGAGGTGCCCGCAGGATTCGGGAAGCACGCATGATCCCCGTCCTCCAGGGCCTCAAGGTCATCGAGCAGGGCACCTTCATCACGGGGCCGGCCGCCGGCATGCTGCTGGGCGACCTGGGCGCCGACGTGATCAAGGTGGAGCAGCCGGGCACGGGCGACCCCTTTCGCGCCTTCAAGAACGGCCTGTACAGCCCGCATTACCAAACGTACAACCGCAACAAGCGCAGCCTCACGCTCGACACGCGCGACGCGGCCGACCGCGAAGTGCTCGACGCGCTGATCGCGGATGCCGACGTGTACATCCAGAACTTCCGGCCCGGCGTGGCGGAGAAGCTGGGCGTGGGTGCCGAACGGCTGCGCGCGATCAACCCGAAGCTGATCTACGTGGCCATCAGCGGCTTCGGCTCGACCGGGCCCGCCGCGGGGCGGCCGGCCTACGACACGGTGGCGCAGGCGGCGAGCGGCTTCCTGAACCTGCTGGTGAACCCCGAGAACCCGCGCGTGGTGGGCCCGGCCATCGCCGATGCGCTGACCGGCTTCTATGCCGCGTACGGCGTGCTCGGTGCGTTGTTCGAGCGCGGCCGCACGGGCGTCGGCCGCAAGGTGGAGGTGTCGATGTTGGAGGCCATGGCGCACTTCAACCTCGACGCGTTCACGCATTACTTTCAGGTCGACGAGGTGATGGGGCCTTACAGCCGGCCCAGCGTGTCGCAGTCGTACGTGCTGCGCTGCGCGGACGGCAAGTGGGTGGCGCTGCACATGTCGTCGCCCGAGAAGTTCTGGCGCGGACTGGCGGTGGCGATCGAGCAGCCCGACATCTTCGACGACCCGCGCTTCGCCACGCGCGAGGCGCGCATCGACCACCAGGAGACGCTGATCACCCTGCTGGGCGAGCGCTTTCGCACGCAGCCGCGCGACGAGTGGTGCCGCCGCCTGGCACGCGAAGACGTGCCGCACGCGCCGATGTACGACACCAGCGAGGCGCTGGAAGACCCGCAGGCGAAGCACCTGCAGCTGATGACATCGGCCGAGCATCCGGTGATGGGGCTCTTCCGCACCGTGCGCTCGCCGGTCAGTTTCGACGGCGAGCGTGCGCTCCAGGTGCGGCCGCCGCCGACGCTGGGCGAGCACAGCGACGAGATACGCGCGGCGCTCAAGCAGCACCACTGAACGACGACAAGAACGGAGACAGAGATGAATGTCAGGACGACGATGCGAGCCCTCGGTGCCGCGCTGCTGGTGCTGCTGGGCACCACGGCCGCCGCGCAGGACAAGGGCCCGATCAAGATGATCGTGCCCTTCGGCGCCGGCACCACCACCGACCAGGTGGCGCGCGTGGTGGGCGAGGCGCTCGGCAAGAACCTGCAGCAGCCGGTGATCGTCGACAACCGCGCCGGCGCGGGCGGCTCGACCGGCAGCGACCTGGTGGCCAAGTCCGCGCCCGACGGCCGCACGCTGGTGATGGGCACGGTGGGCACGCATGCGATCAACGCGTCGCTCTTCAGCAGGCTGCCCTACGACCCGCTGCGCGACTTCGCGCCGGTGGCTTTCATTGGCTACACGCCTACGCTGCTGGTGGTGGCGGCCGAGTCACCGATCAAGTCGCTCAAGGACCTGGCGCAGGCCGCGGCCCGGCCGGCCGGCGTGACCTTCGCCTCGGCCGGCAACGGCACTTCGGGCCACCTGGCGGGCGAACTGCTCGCGCAGCGGCTGGGCGGCAAGATGATCCACGTGCCCTACAAGGAAGGCGCCGCCGCGTTGACGGGCGTGATCGCCTCGCAGGTCGACTTCATGTTCTACCACCCGGCCGCGGTGCTGCCGCAGATGAAGGCCGGCAAGCTGCGCGCGCTGGGCGCCAGCGGCGCGGTGCGCAGCGCAGCGGCCACCGACGTGCCCACGCTGATGGAGCAGGGCATCGCCGACTTCGACCTGGTCGCGTGGTTCATGCTGTACGCGCCTTCGGCCACGCCGCCCGACACCTTGGCCTCGCTTCGCAAGGCCGGCGCGGCCGCGCTTGCCCAGTCCGAAGTGGCGCAGCGGCTGCGCGAGCAAGGCATCGAGTCGCGTTCGATGCGCGCGGACGAGATGCAGCCTTTCAACAAGACCGAGCTGACCAAATGGGCCGGGCTCGTCAAGCGCTCCGGCGCGCAGGTCGATTGACCGCCTTCACCGCATTCGTTTCGTTCGCCCATACAACCAAAGGAGACGAGGACCATGAACACGCAGCAGCCCCTTTCGCCGCTCCCCGGCATTCCGCGCCGCACGGCCATGGCCGCGCTCGCGATGGCCGCATCGGGCATCGCGCTGGCGCAGCAGGCATCGGGCCAGCCGGTGCGCATCGGCAGCACGCTCGCACTGACCGGGCCGCTGTCGGCCACGGCGCAGATCCACAAACTGGTGGGCGAGATCTACGTCGAGCAGCTCAACAAGCGCGGCGGCCTGCTGGGGCGGCCGGTGGAATGGGTGGTGAAGGACGACCAATCGAAGCCCGACCTGGCGCGTACCTTGTACGAGCAACTGGTGACGGCCGACAAGGTCGACCTGCTGATGGGGCCGTATGCCACCGGCGCCATCCTCTCCGCGATGGGCGTGGCGCAGCGCTACAACAAGGTGCTGGTGCACCACACGCTGGGCATTCCGTCTCTGGCCAAGTACGACATGCAGTTTCCCGCCTGGTCGATCGGCTCGGACCCGGCGACCACGGTGCCCAACACGCTCTTCGACGCTCTCGCGGCCTCGCCCAAGCCGCCGAAGACGGTGGCGGTGGTGACCAGCAAGTTCCCGTCGATCCAGTTCATGAGCGCGGGCGCGCGCGAAGTCGTCAAGAAGCGCGGGCTGACCGAGGTGCTGTTTCTCGAATGGGACTTCGGCAACCGCGACTTCGGCCCCATCGCCAACCGCGTGAAAGACGCGAAGCCCGACTTCGTGTGGGTGGGCGCGATCGGGCTGGAAGGCAACCTGCTGCTCGATGCGATGAAGAAGATCGACTACACGCCGCCGTTGCACTTCTACCTGTATCCCGCGCCGGGGCCGCTGCTGGCCTTGCCCGATGCGAAGAACGCGCTGTCGGCGACCATCTTCGAGGCGCAGCCGCCCTTCACCTCGAACCTGGGTGCGGCCGAGTTCGTGAAGGTCTACAGCGAGCGTGCCACCAAGGCCGGGTTTCCGGACACGTCGGTGGAGACGCAGGCCGCAGCTTCGTACACCGCCTGGCAGATTCTCGAAGCCGGCGTGGTCGCCACCAAGAGCCTGGACGACAAGGCCATCGGCACCTGGCTCAAGGCCAACAAGGTCGACACGCTGCAGGGCAAGCTGCGCTTCAACGGCACCGGCAACTTCGGTGACGACCTGATGCGGATCAAGCAGATCCAGGATGGGAAATGGGTGGTGGTGTGGCCGAAGGAAGTCACTTCTGGCGGCGCCAAGCTCTTGACGCCTTGACATGTCAGGCTTCACCCTCCCCAGCATCTCGCTGCTGTCCCAATCCATCCTCTCGGGCGTCTTCGTCGGTGCGTTGTACGGACTGATGGGCCTGGGCCTCAGCCTGAGCTGGGGCCTGCTGCGCCTGATCAACCTGGCGCATTTCGCCTTCGCCTTTCTGGCGGCCTACCTGTGCTACCAGATGGCGACGATGGGCATGGACCCGCTGTTGACGCTGGCGGTGATCGTGCCGCTCTTCTTCGTGCTGGGGGCCGCGTTGCACTGGGTGATGGTGCGCTTCTCGGTGACGCCCTTCAATTCGCTGCTGCTGACCTTCGGGCTCACCGGCATCGCCGAAAGCGTGATCCAGTCGATCTGGACGGCCGACTTCCGCAAGCTCGAATCGAGCTACGGCGAACACAAGTTCAAGGTGGCGGGCTTGTTCGTGCCGGTGCCGGAGCTGATCACGCTGCTGATCGCGGTCGCGCTGTCGTTCGCCGTGTGGGCCGTGCTGCGCTACACCGACCTCGGCCGCGCGCTGCGCGCCGCCGCGCAAGACGGCCCGGTGGCCGCGGCCTTCGGCGTGAACGAACGGGCGCTGGGTCTGATCTTGGCCGGCACCTGCGCCGCGCTCGCGAGCATCGCGGGCGTGTGCCTGGCGTTGAGCTTCACGCTGACGCCTTCGCAGATGTACGCATGGATCGGCGTGGTGTTCGCAGCCGTGATGCTGGGCGGGCTGGGCAGCGCGCTCGGGCCGCTGGTGGCGGGCACGCTCATCGGCGTGAGCGAGGCGGTGACGATGGCGGTGACGGCGCCTTCGTGGGCACCGATCGTGTCATTCACGTTGCTGATCGTGATCTTGATTCTCAAGCCCGGGAAGGCGGCATGAAGCGAACACCGGTCTTCATCCTCGCCGCCGGCGCGGCGTTGGCCTTTCTCCCGCAACTCGGCCTGCCCGCCTTCTACGACTCGTTCCTCTACCTCGTGCTGCACTGGGTGGTGCTCGCCACTTCCTGGAACATCCTCTCCGGCTACTCGGGCTATTTCTCCTTCGGCCATGGTGCCTTTTTCGGCGCCGGCATCTACACCAGTGCCAACCTGATGGCGCGCTACGACTGGCCCTTCCTCTGGACCCTGCCGGTCGCAGCGCTGGTGGCCGCGGTGCTGGGCGTGGCGCTCGGCGCGGTGGTGTTCCGCGTGAAGGGCGTGCGCGGCGAGCTGTTCGCGCTGCTGACGCTGGCCATCACCTTCGTGATCGGCACGATCGTGGTCAACACGCCGCTCGACGGCGGCAACGGCGTGTCGCTGGCCGCGGTGGCGGTGCCGAAGATCGGGCCCACGGCCTCGTCGACCTTCTACCTGCTGGCGCTGGCCGCCGCCGTGGTCACGCTGCTGATCGCCTGGGGCATCCAGGTGTCGAAGTTCGGCGCCGGGCTGTTCGCCATCCACGACGACGAAGACGCGGCCGAGGTGATGGGTGTGCCGACCTTTCGCTACAAGCTGATGGCGCTGGCGATCTCCTGCGCGCTGGCAGGCGTGGCGGGCGGCATCCATGCGTTGTTCCTTTCGTACGTGACGGCCGGCGAGGTGTTCACGATCACGGTGCCGTTGACGGTGGTGCTGATGAGCGTGCTGGGCGGCACGCGCCACTGGGCCGGGCCGGCCGTCGGCGCGGTGGCGATCACGGGGCTGCTCTACAGCTTCACGGCCGCGGACCATGCGGTGGCGGGCAAGGCGGCGATCGGGGCGATCCTGATCGCGGCGATCCTGTTCATGCCCGACGGCATCCTGGCGCGTGTGCAGCGCCTGTGGCGGCGCTCGCCTGCTTTGCTCCCTCTCCCTCTGGGAGAGGGCGGGGGTGAGGGCAGCAGGCGTTCGCACACGCACGGCGGTGGCACAGGCCCGGTGCCCTCACCCCAACCCTCTCCCGGAGGGAGAGGGAGCGAAGGCACGGCGCCGGCCGACCTCGCGACGATCACCGCACGCGCGGCCACACCGGTGGCGAGGATCACCGCTGCGCCGGCCGACGTACTGCTGCGCGTCGAAGGCCTCAGCAAATCCTTCAAAGGCGTACGCGCGCTGGCCGGCGTGAACGTCGAAGTCCGCCGCGGCGAAATCCTCGGCCTGCTCGGCCCCAACGGATCGGGCAAGTCGACCTTCATCAACGTGGTGAGCGGGCATTACACGCCCACCAGCGGCTCGATCTGGTTCGAGGACCGTTGCTTGAACGGCTTCCCGGCGCACCGCATCGCGGGCAGCGGCATCGCCCGCACGTACCAGATACCGCGGCCCTTCGGCCACCTGAGCGTGCTGCAGAACGTGGCCATCGCGACCATGTTCGGCGGCGCGGTCGACGACCCGGAGAGCGCGAACCGGCAGGCCATCCAGTGGCTGGAGTTCACCGGCTTGCAGGACAAGGCGATGGCGCGGCCCGAAGACCTCAACCTCCACCAGCGCAAGTTCCTGGAGCTGGCGCGCGCGCTCGCCTCGCGTCCGCGGCTCGTGCTGCTCGACGAGGTGCTGTGCGGGCTCACGCCCAGCGAGATCGACGAAGCGGTCGCGCTGATCCGGCGCATCCGCGATCAGGGCTCCACCATCGTCTTCGTCGAGCACGTGATGCGCGCGGTGATGGCGCTGACCGACCGCATCGTGGTCTTCAACCACGGCGAACTGCTGGCCGAGGGCGGCGTGCGCGACGTGATGCAGCGGCCGGAGGTGATGAGCGCCTACTTGGGGCAAGTCGCCCCCGCATGACCATGCTCGAAATCCGCGACCTCGAAGTGGCCTACGGCGCCGCGCGCGCGCTCTGGGGCGTGTCGCTCGACCTGCACGCCGGCGAACTGCTGTGCGTGGTCGGCCCCAACGGCGCCGGCAAAACCACGCTGATCGGCGCCATCGCCGGCATGCTGCGCGCCAAGGCCGGGCGCATCGTGCTCGACGGCCGCGACCTGACGCAACTGCCCGCGCACCGCTTCTGCGAGGCCGGCATCGCGCTGGTGCCCGAGGGCCGGCGGCTCTTCGCCGGCATGAGCGTGCTCGAGAACCTGGAGCTGGGCAGCTTCACCGCGCAGGCCAAGGCGCGGCGGCGCCAGACGCTGGACCAGGTGATCGAACTCTTTCCCGTCATCGAAGAAAAGCTCGCCAGCCCGGCCGGCGAGCTGTCGGGCGGGCAGCAGCAGATGGTGGCCATCGCCCGCGCGCTGATGGCGCGGCCGCGCCTGCTGCTGCTGGACGAGCCTTCGCTGGGCCTGTCGCCGCGCATCGTCAACGACATGTTCGCCGCCATCCGCCGCATCAATGCCGAGGGCATGTCGGTGCTGCTCGTGGAGCAGAACGTCGCGATGGCGATGGAGGTGTCGCAGCGTGCCTACGTGCTCGAAGAAGGCCGCGTGGTCGCCGAAGGCCTGCCCGCCGAGCTGATGGCACAGCCAGAGATCCAGCACGCCTACCTGGGCGTTTGAAACCACCCACTCTCAATCAACGGACAACGGAGGCATCCATGCTGTTCCCCACCACCATCGTCGGCAGCTTTCCGCAGCCCGACTGGCTGATCGACCGCGCCAAGCTGGCCGGCCGCTTTCCGCCGCGCGTGCGGGCGCGCGAGCTGTGGCGCATTCCGCCGCAGTATCTGGAAGAGGCGCAGAACGACGCGACGCTGATGGCGATCCGCGCGCAGGAGGAGGCGGGCCTGGACATCGTGAGCGACGGCGAGATCCGCCGCGAGAGCTATTCGAACCGCTTCGCCACCGCGCTCGACGGCGTGGACCTCGACAACCCCGGCACCGCGCTGGACCGGTCGGGCCACCCCAACCCGGTGCCGCGCATCGTCGGCCGCATCAAGCGTCGCCACGCGGTGGAAGTGGAAGACTTGAAGTTCCTGCGCGCCCACACCGATCGCATGGTGAAGATCACCGTGCCCGGGCCCTTCACGATGCTGCAGCAGGCGCAGAACGATTTCTACAAAACGGAGGAAGAGGCGGCGATGGATTACGCGGAGGCCGTCAACGCCGAGATCCGCGATCTGTTCGCCGCAGGGGCCGACGTGGTGCAGATCGACGAGCCCTACATGCAGGCGCGACCCGAGAAGGCCAGGCAGTACGGGCTGGATGCGTTGAACCGTGCGCTCGAAGGCATCGCGGGCACGACGGCCGTGCACATCTGCTTCGGCTATGCGGCCATCATCCACGAGCGGCCGAGCGGCTATTCCTTCTTGCCCGAGTTGGCGCAGTGCCGCTGCAAACAGGTGTCGATCGAGACCGCGCAATCGAACCTGGATTGCGCGGCCCTTCAGCCGCTCGACGGCAAACGCGTGATGGTGGGCTGCATCGACCTGTCGACGCCCGAAGTCGAATCTGTGGAAACCATCGTCGCCCGCATCCGCCGTGCGCTGCCCTATGTGAAGGCGGAGAACGTGATCCTGGCGCCGGACTGCGGAATGAAGTACCTACCGCGCGAGGCGGCGATCGGGAAACTCAAGGCCATGGTTGCAGCGGCGAAAGTGCTTCGCGAGGAGCACAAGGCAACTTGAGAGTGCCGTCACTCTGCCCGTCCGCGCCCTCCCCCTTCGCACCCCGCCTCGCCGTACGAGCATCTTTTTGCCTAGCGCCATCGACCTGCAGACTTCGCACCGCATTGCTGTTCACTGCCCCCACCTACACATAGCTGGATTGCGAAAGCTTGTTTCGATATGCGCATTGTTGAATGACCTGCATGTGGCGATTCGAACTCGCCACGCCTTCGATTTCGACACTGCGCAATGACCCGCTGCTTTTGACGGCTGTGGCGAGTCTCTCCAGTTCACGTTCATTCATCGCGGGCAGCTTCAGGGTCGTCAGGCTCTTCGCACCGGACACGTACTGCGGCAGCCAGCCGGTCGCGTCGGCTTCGCTTGTGCCGGACACGTCGAGGTGCTCGACGCCGGTGCAGCGCCCCTCCTTCATTTCCCTGATCCAATCGCCAACGAAGTCAGCCTGGAACTGGCCGGCGATCTTGATGCTGACAAGTGATGGAACCAACGTTCGCTCAAGGCAACTCGAAGGCACGTCTCCCTCCGCCGAACGCGCCGGCTTGCCGACAATGCTCAGATCGGCCGGCTTGCCGCCCTCCATGAGTCGGGCGAGCATCTCGGGTTGAGTCGTCGGATTCGAGAAAACCAAACTGAGCGATTCCAGCTCCATCGAGGGAGAAGGACCCTTGATGAGACCAAGCCCTGCCACACCCAAGCCATCCAGGTGCAGATGCTTCAAACTGGGCATCGCGCTCAACACCTTGCACAGAAGCGCCCACTGCTGTGGGTTCATGGTCGCGGACGGCAGCGTGGCTGATTCGGCAGAGAACCCCGTGGGATTCAGAATGGTATGCATCATGTCGCCGCCGGCATTGCACTCGGCTGCCATCTGCTGGAAGTGGCTCAAGACTACGCTCAACACGTCGGAGCGCGCAGCAAGTATGAATTCACGCAGCAGTTGTTGGCCGCCGAACTGAAGGCACTCGTCCACCAGTTCCTTGATCGCATTCGTCTGCTCTGAATCTTCCGCGCCAGGAGGAGCAGGAACCCGGTTGTAGACCACGACGCCATTGAGCACAGGCGCTGTTTCTCTCGTAACGCTTTCCTTGAGATGCTGAACGTACTGGGCAGCGGCTTCCCACTTGCAGGATGTGTATTCGCCCGACTTGCACTTCATTCGCGTCGGCCGAATGGACTGGATGGGGACAACGCAGCGCGCGCTCCTGTTGTGGTTCGAAATCATGCGGTGAACTTTCCTGGGGTTCGTTTCGTTGCGCTCAGGCGCAAGACGCGCTTCGCCCTCCGCACCAGATCGAACGGCAAGCCGTGGTCGTCGTTCGATCACCACGGCAGCAGTGGCTTGAGCGAGGCATTCGTAACGGCCGTCGGAGGAAGGTTCCTCGGTCGTCGACGGGCTGCGACGAGGCCGCATGTTGCACACCCCACCACATGCCGGATGGCACGCACTACAACTGACAGAAGATGATCTTCATCGCCGAGTCGTCGCGCTTGTAGTGCGGGCCGGGCGCCGTGAAGACCTCGTCGAGCATGACGAGATCCGATATCTCAGCGAGGTTGAACAAGGGCTCGCGCTGCGAGCCACCCTGGAGTTGATGCACTCGAAGGAGTTCGGTGCCCCTGTGGCCGATGCCATAGCACTGAGGCTCCGCGAGCCGGGTGCGCCCGTGGTAGGTGAGGCGCAGCCGGCGCCGCTCCTGAATGGCCTGCACGACGAGCGGATGCGGCGGGATCATTCACTCGCCGTCTTCGGCGCCGCAAGGCAACATCGTGCCGCGCATCGAGCGCCGCGCTTCTTGCTCTTCATGGTCAAGGCCCCATGTGGTTCGGATGTCAAGATTACCCGAGGCAGACCAAAGCCACAGTGGGCAAAAGCTCCTTCCGTTCGATGCAGTTCGCCATCTGAGGGATGAAGCTGCCATTGCCGAGTACATGACCGCCGTCCTCGAAGCCGAAGACGGCGATCTTCTTCTCTTGGCGCTGAGCGATATCGCTCGCGCCAGGGGAATGGCTCAGGTCGGCAAGGATGCAGGCCTTTCGGGCGATCAAGAGACCAGCAGCCACGCCGCCGCGCCGAGCCCCTGACGCCGCTCAACCCTCCTCGACGAAGGCCTCTTCGCGCTTCGACTTCACGCTCGGCAGCAGCACGATGACCATGAGAAGCGCGGCCGCGACCAGCAGGCCGGCCGAGATGGGCCGCGTGACGAACACGCTCCAGTCGCCGCGCGACAGCAGCAGTGCGCGCCGGAGGTTTTCCTCCATCATCGGCCCCAGGATCAGGCCCAGCAGCAGCGGCGCGGGCTCGCATCCGAGCTTGTGGAACGCATAGCCCACGATGCCGAACAGGCCGACCATCCACACGTCGAAGGTGTTGTTGTTGGTCGAGTACACGCCCACCGCGCAGAACAGCACGATGGCCGGGAACAGCCACTTGTAGGGGATCGACAGCAGCTTGATCCACATACCGATGAGCGGCAGGTTGAGCACGATCAGCATGAGGTTGCCGATCCACATCGACGCGATCAGGCCCCAGAAGAGTTCGGGGTTGCTGGTCATCACCTGCGGCCCGGGCTGGATGTTGTGGATGGTCATGGCGCCGACCATCAGGGCCATGACCGGATTGCCGGGAATGCCGAGCGTGAGCAGCGGAATGAACGAGGTCTGCGCGCCTGCGTTGTTGGCCGACTCGGGGCCGGCCACGCCGCGGATGTTGCCCTTGCCGAACGGAATCTCGCCTGCGCGGGGGCGCAACTTCTTCTCCAACGTGTAGGAGGCGAAGGCGGACAGCAGCGATCCGCCACCGGGCAGGATGCCGAGCGAGCAGCCCAGCGCGGTGCCGCGCAGCACGGCGGGCAGCATGTTGCGGAAGTCCTCGCGCGTGGGCCAGAGGCCTTGCACCTTGGCGGTGTAGATCTCGCGGTGCTCGTCGGGCTTGGCCAGGTTGGCGATGATCTCGCCGTAGCCGAACACGCCCATGGCGATGGCGATGAAGCTGATGCCGTCGGTGAGTTCGGGGATGTCGAAGCTGAAGCGCGCGACGCCCGAGTTCACGTCGGTGCCCACCAGGCCGATCAGGAGGCCCAGCACGATCATGCAGATGGCCTTGAGCAGCGAGCCCGAGGCCAGCACCACGGCACCGATCAGGCCCAGCAC
>NZ_LYVO01000057.1 GCF_001984055.1 Variovorax sp. KK3 | reverse complement strand
ACCTCAAGGCGGGCTTCGGCGGGCACCAGGGCCGCGCCTTGAAGAAGGGCGACCGCCTGGCTTTGGGACCGGCCGGCATCGACGCTGCGCGACTGGCGAAGCGCGCCTTCGGCCTGCGCCCGCCCGAGTGGGGGCCGGACGACGATGGCGCCACCGTCCTGCGCGTCATGCCCGGCCCGGAGTTCGAGCAGTTCAACGTCGCGTCGCGCGAGTTGCTGTGGGGCGAGCCCTGGCGCATCACGCCGCAAAGCAACCGCATGGGCAACCGGCTCGAAGGGCCCGAGCTCAAGCGCAAGCGCAACGTCGACATGCTGTCCTCGGCCGTGATCCCGGGCACGATCCAAGTGCCGCCCTCGGGCCAGCCGATCATCCTGATGGGCGACTCGCAGACTACTGGCGGCTATCCGCGCATCGGCGTGGTGATCCGTGCCGATCTGTGGAAGCTCGCGCGTGCGCCGCTCAATGGTCGCCTGCGCCTGGTCGAGGTCGATGCGCCGGCGGCGCTCGACGCCTGGTCGGCGCAGCAGCGGTACCTCGCCCACGTCGGCCAGGGCCTGGCCGCTGCGGGGTGGATGGTGCCGGCGCACAATCCGACGCAAGGAGAACCCCACCATGCGGATTGACCTCAATGCCGACCTCGGCGAAGGCTGCGACACCGACGAGGCCCTGCTACAGCTCGTGAGTTCGGCCAACATCGCCTGCGGCTGGCATGCCGGCAACGCGAACACCATGCGCCAATGCGTGCGCTGGGCATTGAGCAACGGCGTGGCGATCGGCGCGCACCCGAGCTTCCCCGACCGCGAGAACTTCGGGCGCCGCGAAATGCAGCTGCCCCACGAAGAAATCATCGCCGGCATGCTCTACCAGATCGGTGCGCTGGCGGCCATCGCCAAGGCAGAAGGCGGCACGCTGGCACACGTCAAGGCCCACGGCGCGCTCTACAACCAGGCCGTGAAGGAGCCCGCGCTGGCCGAGGCCTTGTGCGAGGCGGTGCGCCGCTTCGACCCCGGCCTGCGCTTCTTCGGGCTGGCGGGCAGCGGCATGATCGATGCAGCCCGGCGCGCCGGGCTGACGCCCGTGGAAGAGGTGTTCGCCGACCGGGGCTACATGCCCGACGGCAGTCTGGTGCCGCGCAGCCAGCCCGGTGCGCTGATCGACGACGAAGAGCAGTCGCTGGCGCAGACGCTGTCGCTCGTGCGCGATCACCGGGTGCGGGCGATCGACGGCACGGAGGTCCAGGTCAATGCCCAGACCGTCTGCCTGCACGGCGACGGCGCCCATGCGCTCGCCTTCGCGCGCCGTATCCGCGAGCGCCTGACCGGCGAAGGCATCGCCATTTCGGCCAGTGCCTGAGCTTCGGGGCTCGAGCGCGTGAACATCCTGCTGACCGGCTTCGAACCGTTCGACAAGGACGCGATCAACCCGTCGTGGGAGGCCGTGCGCGCGCTCGACGGATGGCGCTGCGAGGGTGCCGTGGTGCACGCGCGCCGCATCTCCTGCGTCTTCGGCGCCGCGCTGCGCGAACTCGATGCGGCCATCGACGAATTGCAGCCGGTGCTTGCGATCGGCGTGGGCCAGGCCGGCGGCCGAAGCGAGATCACGCCCGAGCGCGTCGCGATCAACGTCGACGATGGCCGCATCTGCGACAACGCGGGCTGCCAGCCGATCGACGAGCCCGTGGTGCCGGGCGCGCCTGCCGCCTACTTTTCGACCTTGCCGATCAAGGCCATGGTGCGTGAGCTGCGCACTGCCGGCATTCCGGCTTCGGTGTCGAACAGTGCCGGCACCTTCGTCTGCAATCACCTGTTCTTCGGCCTGATGCACCGCATCGCGACGCGCCCGGCGCCGGGACTGCGCGGCGGCTTCATCCACATTCCCTACTTGCCGGAGCAGGCTGCGCGGTATCCGGGCGCGCCGAGCATGGCGCTGGACACGATCGTCGCCGCACTGCGCATCTCGGTCGCGACCGCGCTCGCGGTGCGCGCAGACCTGCGCGAGACCGGCGGGCAGATCAGCTAGGCGCTACGCCACCACGCGCTGCAGCCAGCGCACCAGCGTGGCATTGACGAACGCCGGCTTCTCCATGGTCAACATGTGGCCGCAGGCCTCGACCCACACCAGTTCGGCGTGCGGCATCAGGTCGGCCATTTCGCGCGAGCATTCGGGCGCGGTGAGCTTGTCGCTGTCGCCGCACATGATGAGCACCGGGCAGCGCAGCGAGGGCAGATGCGGCCGCTGGTCGGGACGCACCATCAAGGCGCGGTTCTGGCGAATGAGCTGGTCCGCGCCGGCATCGAGCACGAGCGTCACGTAACGCTTGACCAGGGCTGCATCGGCCGCCTGCGCGGGATGAAAGGCGAAGCCGGCATTGAACTGGATCACGTCGGCTGCTTCGCCTTGCTCGAAAAGCTCGATGGCCGACGTGCGCAGCTCGACCATCTCGGGTGTCTCGGGGCGCGGGTTGGTGCCGAGCAAAGCCAGTCCGGCGATGCGCTCGGGCGCCTGGCGTGCGGCCTCCATCGCGATCATGCCGCCCATCGAGGCGCCGCACAGCACCAGTGGACCCGGGTGTTCGCGCAGCACCGCCGCGGCCATGGTCTCGATGCGGTCGTGCCGCATGTGGACGTCGCTCACGCGCACGTCGAGCGAGGCGGGCAGGGCGGTCAGGGCGGGTATCTGGGCTTCCCAGAGGCGCTCGTCGCAGGCGAGGCCGGGCAGCAGGACTAGTCGGGGCATCGGCGCATTCTCCGTGATCCGTTCTCCGCGTCCGGCATCGTCGTCGAGCCGACATCGGATGCGATGACAATAGCCGTACTCCATGTCCATCGAACTCATCCTGATTCGCCACGGCGAAACCGACTGGAACCGCGAGCTGCGCTTCCAGGGCCACATCGACGTACCCCTCAACGACACCGGCCACGAGCAGGCACGCAGGCTGGGCCTGCGCATGGCGAGCGAGACGAGGGCGACGCACCTGGTCAGCAGCGACCTGATGCGCGCGCAGCAGACCGCCACGCCGACGGCGCAGCAACTGGGCCTCGACATCCTCACCTCGGTCGCGTTGCGCGAGCAGCATTTCGGCATCGTCGAGGGCATGCGTGCCGAGGAGATCCAGGCGCAGCATCCGCGTGCCTGGGAGGACTGGCTGAAGTTCAGCGAGGACCACGCCATGCCCGAGGGCGAAACGCCGCGCCAGTTTCATGCGCGCACCATGGAAACGCTGGGGAAGCTCGCCGCCGAATACGACGGGCGGACGGTGATCGTCGTGACGCACGGCGGGGTGCTCGACATGGTGTGGCGCACGGTGCGCGGGCTGGGGCTCAACGGGCCGCGCCAGAGCGAGATTCCCAACGCGGGCTTCAACCGCATTCGCATCGCCGACGCCGCACGGCCGACGCAGATCGAGATCCTCGACTGGGCGGACACGGCGCACCTCGACGGCCTGCCGGCGCAGCCGACCTACGACCAGAGCCGGCATCTGAAGAAGTCCTGAGCCGAGGTCGATGGCGCCGGCGGGTTCGAGCCCGCTGCGCAGCTAGGCCGGGCGTTTTGCGAGGAGCGCCCAGATGCCCGCAGCCGTGAGCAGCGAGCCGCCCGCCAGATGAAAGCGCCGTTGCGCGCGCGGCGAGCTCAGCAGCTTGCGCGCCGAGGCAGCGAACACCGCATAGAGCGTCGCGTTCAGCGTCGCCATTACCACGAAGGTCAGCGCCAGTATCCACAGCTGTCGGCTCACGTCCTCGCCCGGCCGCAGGAACTGCGGCAGGAAGGCCACGAAGAACACGATGCCCTTGGGGTTCAACGCCGTCACGAGCCAGGTGTTGGCGAACAGGCGCCAGCGCGAGCCCGGCGCCGCCGGGGCCGCCACGGTGGCCGACGAAGCGCCGGCGCGCAGCAGCTTGAGGCCCAGGTAGATCAGGTACAGGCCGCCGGCCCACTTGACCACCGTGAACCAGAAGGCCGAGGCCGCGAGCAGCGCACCCAGGCCGAGCAGCGACACCGCCAGCGCCGTCGAGTCACCCAGGGCGACGGCCGCCACCAGGGGTATGTTGGCGCGGCGGCCATGCGTCATGGAATAGCTGATGACCGTCAGGATGGTCGGTCCGGGAATGATGAGCAGCACCGCGGAAGCGGCGACGAAGGCGAGCCAGGTTTCGATGGGCAAGGCGATGCTCCTATGCGGGGTGGTTCGACCGATTGGACATCAACTGCGGCAGCCCGAGCGCGGCGTACACCCGGCCGGCCTGCCGCCGGAGCCGCTGCGACTGCGGTTGCCCGTTGACCTGCTGCTGCAGCAAACCCTGCGCGCTGGCCAGCGTGCTTTCGGTCCCGCGGGCGACCAGGGCATCGAGATACACCTGTTCGAACAGGTCGCGCTGCGCATGGCTGCCGCCGATCTCCACCAGGCGCGGCAACGCCACGCCCAGGCCCTCGATTGCGCCGGCCGCGTCGCCGCGCGCATGGGCCAGCAGGCCGCGTGCCGCCGGCACGCAGACGCGCTGCCAGGCCGCGCGTGTCGACGCGGGTGCGTTCGGCGCGAAGGCCTCGATGTTGTGGAGCAGGCGCTCGGCCTCGGGCCGCCCGGCGCGCGCCAGGCCGTACACGTATTGCAGGTCGAGGAAGGGCAGCACGTGGTCGTCGAGCCGCTGCGACAGGTAGACGGCCAGGTCTTCCCAGCGCCCGCCGACGTCGATGCCGGCCAGTTCCAGGCGAGCCAGCAGCGAGACGGCCCCGATCTGGTCCTGCGAGTAGTCCTTGACCACGCCCCACACCCGCTCGTCGTACACCGCCAATGCCTCCGCGTCGCGGCCCAGGTCGATCAGGAACAGGGCCACGTGCCACCAGTTGTGGGTGACCATGAAGGAGTTGAGCCCGACCCAGGTGTCGCTGACGCTGCGCAGGAAGTCCAGGCCTTCGGCCAGGCGCCCTTCGGTCAACATCACGTGGCCCAGCGCGTGGTGGGCCCAGGGCTCCTTGCGTTTCATTGCGATCGCACGGCGCGCGCTGGCTTCGGCTTCGCGCATCAGGTGGCATTGCTCGTGGCCGAAGGCGGCCATGCCGTGCAGATGGGGCACGTCGGCCGCGGCCGGCAGCGCCACCAGCGCGAGCCGCAGCATGCCGGGGCAATCGCCGACGTTGAAGCAGTGGTACTGGCCGAGCTTGAGCGACGCCAGGTCGCGCGGGTGCTCGCGGGCTTGCTCTTGGTGCAGGGCGATCGCGCGCGTGATGTCGCCGGCGGCCCAGGCGGCGACGGCCTCGATGTAGCGCCGCTCGCGCCCGGTGGCGCGGTCGGCACCGGCCTGCGCGCGTTCGAGAAAGGGCCGCGCGTTCTGCACGGCGTCACGCGACTCGGCGAAGAGATGCAGCGTGGCGCAGTAGGCCTGCACCAGGGGGCTCGGATCCTGCGCCGCCGACAGTACGTCGACGGCCCTCGCCTCGCAGGAGATGAATCCCTCGACGAAGGCGTCGACGGCCCGCAGGCTCGAAGGATCGTCCAGCGTGACGGGGTTGCCCAGGCTGTCTTGCATCCGGCCTATTCTGCCGCCAAGACCGGTTTCGGGCCGCTGCTCACACGCCGGCCTGCTGGTGGCGGTATTCCTGCGTGAGCCCGCCGTAGCCGTAGGCCGCGGCGCGGGCGTCGATCAGGTACACGTAGGACACCTCGTGAAGGTTCTTCCGCAGCGCCGCCATCGCCGAGTAGATCTCGCGCAGGTAGCGCGCCTTCTCGGCCTTGGTGTTGGTTTCGTCGGTGATGCTGATGTCCAGGTGGAAGGCCGACTGGCCGAGCTCGGCCAGCGTGCGGCCTCCGATGAACCAGGCGTCGTCGGCGACGTACTGCACGGTGGTGGCGATGACCGGCAGCTTCTTGCCCAGCACGCTCTGGGTAAGTTCGGCCACGGTGTCGACGACGCGGCGGGTGAGTTGCGCGTCGGGCTGGCCCGAGAGGTGGATGACGATGTGAGGCATGGTGCGTTCCTTTTCGAAGGTTGAGGGCTTCATTCTGGGCGCCGCGTATCCATCCGAAAAGCGGGAAGATATGATGGATGTCATCGATTGATCGAATGGATGGAACAGGTATGGCCACGAACACGCTCGACATGGAGCAGCTCCGGACCTTCGTTGCGGTGATCGAAGCCGGTAGCCTCACCGCCGCCGCGCCGCAGGTCTTTCTCTCGCAATCGGCCGTCAGCGAACAGATGCGCAAGCTCGAAGAACGCACCGGCCAGTCGCTGCTGAGCCGCAGCAAGGCCGGCGTGGTGCCGACGGTTGCCGGCGCACGGCTGCTGGCGCATGCGCAGCGCCTGCTGGCCCTGGTCGACGAGGCCCTTCGCGACCTGCGTGGCGAGAGCCTCGAAGGCGAGCTGCGGCTGGCCGTCACCGACTACTTCCGGCCCGGCGAACTGGCACGCCTGCTCGCGCGGCTGGGCGAGCGCTACCCTCACGTGCGCTTGCACGTGAGCGTGCTGAAGAGCGGCCAGATCGAAGCGGGCTATGCGCAAGGCCAGTTCGACGTCGGCCTGTCGATGCGCCTGCTGGGGCAGGGCGACAAGGCACAGGCGAAGTCGCCCGTGCTGCGCCGCGAGTCGCTGGCCTGGATGGCAGCGGACGGCGTGCAGGTGGTGCGCGGCCAGCCCTTGCGCTTGCTGGTGTTGCCCGACACCTGCTCGCTGCATCAATTCACTGT
Organism: Variovorax sp. KK3; assembly: GCF_001984055.1. Classification (GTDB taxonomy): domain Bacteria; phylum Pseudomonadota; class Gammaproteobacteria; order Burkholderiales; family Burkholderiaceae_C; genus Variovorax. The sequence goes on along the minus strand of NZ_LYVO01000057.1, from coordinate 39,777 downwards.
GGACCTGCTGCGCCGGCGGCAGGTGCCTCACACCGTGGCCCATGTGGCCTCGGGGGTGGCCGGGTTGCAATCCGCGTTGGCGGCCGGCCTCGGCGTGGCTTGCCTCAACGAATCGGCGCTGAGCGAGGGTGTGTCACGTCTGGCGCCGCCGCACGGGCTGCCCGCACTGCTGCGGGTGGCCTTTCACTTGCTGCCGCCGCGCCGCGGCGAAACCGCGTTCGTCACGCGGGCGCGCGAGGTCTTGGCCTCGCAATTCGCCTGAGGCCGCACCCAGCCGTAGAACGGCGAAATGGTCGGATGACCGAACCAGGCCTCAGGCGCTCGGCGGTTGCGGCCAGGGCCGCTGCGCTTCGCGGATCAACTCGAAGGCGCGCGCGACCTGCAACACGCCCAGGTCATCGAAGCGATGCCCCGCGACCTGCAGCCCGATCGGCAGGCCGCCACTGCTGTAGCCGCAGTTGATGGACGCCGCCGGCTGCTCCGACATGTTGAACGGCACGGTGAAACCGATGTGTTCCAGGGGTCGCAACGGGTCGTTGGTCGGCGAGGGCAACTCGGCGTCCACCGGCATGTTTGGCGACACCGGGGAGATCACGTAGTCGAAGGGCGCGCAGGCCGCGACGGCCGCCAGGCGCGTCGCGTGGAACTGGCTGAAGCCGCGGAAAACGTGTTCGCCGCCGAAGCCCGCCGCGCTCTCGGCCCATTCGCGGATGTACGGCAGCACCTTGGCACGTCGCTCGGCCGGCAGCGCGTTGATGTCCACCATGGACCGCATGCGCCAGAAGTGATCCATGCCGTCGAGCATGGCCTGCGTCATGAAGGGCCGCAGCGGCTCGACGACGGCGCCGGCGCGCTCGAACAGCCTGGCGGCCAGTTCGACCGCCGAGCGGATCTCGGGCTCGACGGGCAGGCCGCAGCCCGCATCGAGCAGCAGGCCGATGCGCAGGCCGCGCAGGCGCTCGGTGCCGGCATCGAAGGCCGTCCAGTCGATCGCCTCGGCCGGCAGGCTCATGCTGTCGCGCGCGTCGGGCCGGGCCAGCACCTGCATCATGAGCGCGGCGTCGGCGACGCTGCGCGTCATCGGCCCGGCGGCGCGGCCCATGTAGGGCGGGTCGATCGGTATCCGGCCTAGGCTGGGCTTGAGCGTGAAGATGCCGCACCAGGCCGCTGGAAGCCGCAGCGAACCGCCGATGTCGGTGCCCACGTGCAGCGGCCCGTAGCCGGCGGCTGCTGCCGCGCCCGCGCCCGCGCTGGAACCGCCCGGCGTCTTCGAAAGGTCCCAGGGGTTGCGTGCGAGCCGGTGAAAGCTCGAGAGTCCCGAGGACAACATGCCGTAGTCGGGCATGGTGGTCTTGGAGACGACCACCGCGCCGGCTTCCTTCAGGCGCGCCGCCGGCGGTGCGTCGGCCGTGGCCGGCCGCAACTCGACGGCAGCCGTGCCGGCCGGCATCGGGTCGCCTTGCGTGGCGATGTTCTCCTTGATGGTGGTCGGCACGCCGTCGATGGGCCCCAGCGGCTCGCCGCGGCGCCAGCGCGCCTCGGAGGCGCGCGCCTGCTCGATCGCCGCCTCGGGCCGCAGCAGCCAGGTGGCCTGCAGCTGCGGTTCCCAGCGCGCGATGTGGTCGAGCACCGCCTGCGTGACCTCGACCGGGGACAGGTTCCCGTCGCGGTAGGCGCCGACGAGCGCCTGTGCGGAGAGGTCGTGCAGCGGCGTGCTCACAACCAGGACAGCGCCGCGAGGTCGTTGACGAAGATCGGGCTTTCCTTCCAGAGCCCCTTGACGCCCTTCTTGGCGACGCTGGGGAACTGGGGTTGATACAGGAATCCGTTGGCCGCGTCGGTGGCCAGCAGCTTCTGGGCATCGCCCAGCAGCTTGTTGCGCTCGGCCGCGTTGGCGGTGGTCTTGATCTTGTCGTAGAGCGCCGTGAACTCCTTGGAGTCGTAGCCCCAGTAGTAGTCGGGCTTGGCGTAGTTGCCCAGGTCGAAGGGCTCCACGTGCGACACGATGCTGAGGTCGTAGTCGTGCGAGCCGCCATAGGTGTTGCTGAGCCACTGCGCCCACTCGACGTTCTGGATCTTCACGGTGATGCCGATCTTGGCCAGCTCGGCCGCGATCACCTCGCCGCCCTGGCGCGCGTAGGGCGGCGGCGGCAGGGTCATCGTGAGTTCGAGCGGCGTCTTCACGCCGGCTTCGGCCAGCAGCTTCTTGGCCTTCTCGACGTCGTAGGGGTTGATGGCGGTCGTGTCGACGTAGCCGGGCGCGCCGGGCACGTAGTGGCTGCCGATGGGCGTGCCGAAGCCGTCGGCGGCGCCTTCGATCACGGCCTTGCGGTCGATCGCGGCGAGGATGGCGCGGCGCACGCGCACGTCGCTGAGCGGCTTCTTCTTGCTGTTGATCGCCAGGATGGTCTTGGCGCGCGAGCCGCCCTGGATGACCTGGAACTGCGGGTTGTTCTTGAACTGCGCCACGGCGCGCGTGCCGATCGGCTTGAACACGTCGACGTCGCCGGCCATCAGCGCGGCGGCCTGCGCGGCGGTGTCGGAGATGAAGCGGAAGGTGACGCGGCGCAGCTTGGCTTCGGCCGGGTTGCGGTAGCCGTCCCACTTGCTCACGACCACCGAGGAGCCCTTGGACCAGTTGTCGAGCTTGTACGGGCCGGTGCCCACCGGCTTGGTGGCGTTGCTGTCGGCGCTCTTGGGCTCGACGATGATCGCGGTCGCCTGGCCGAGCAGGAAGGGCAGGTCGGGGTCGATCTCCTTGTTGATCAGCACCACGGTGTTCTCGTCGACCACCTGCGTGCTGAGGTTCGCGAAGGTACGTTTGTCCTTGTTGGTGCTCTTCTCGGCGCCGGCGCGGTCGAAGGAGAACTTGACGGCCTGCGCATTGAAGGGCTCGCCGTTCTGGAACTTCACGCCGCGGCGCAGCTTGAAGGTGTAGGTCTTGAGGTCGGGCGAGACCTCCCAGCTCTCGGCCAGCAGCGGCGTGACCTTGCCGTCGGAATTGATCTTGGTCAGCGTCTCGTAGATGTTGTAGTGCGTGATTTCCGCGATGGCCGATGCCGCACCGGTAGTCGGGTCCAGGCCCGGCGGCTCGAGCGTCATGCCGATCACCAGGGCGTCTTTGCGGCTCTGGGCCAGGGCCGCCTGTGGCAGGGCGAGCGGCACGGTGGCGAGCGCGGCAGTGGTCAGAAGGGTGCGACGTCTAAACATGGTCGGAACTCCGGGCTGGGACTGTTGGAAGGAAGACAAATGACGACATATGACGTTACATCATCCGCGGGCCGGCTGGCTCGGGACAAGCACTTGGGCATTGCACAGGGTTACGCCAACGGCCGCGGCATCGCCCGCAGAAGCAGGTCGGCGGCTCATTCGGCACCCGCGGGCTCCGCACGCGGCACGGCCGCCAGCAATGCCTGGGTGTAGGGATGCTCGGCATGTGCGAAGAGCTGTTGCGGCGCGCCGCGCTCGACCACCAGGCCGCGGTGCAGCACGCAGACTTCGTCGCACAGGTGGTTGACCACCGCCAGGTCGTGGCTGATCAGCAGGTAGCTGATGCCGAACTTCTGCTGCAGCTCCTGCATCAGGTTGAGCACCTGGGCCTGCACCGAGACATCGAGCGCGCTCACCGGCTCGTCGGCCACGATCAGCTTGGGCCGGGTGATGAGGGCGCGGGCGATCGCGATGCGCTGGCGCTGGCCGCCGGAGAACTCGTGCGGGTATTTGTCGAGATCGCTGGTGCGCAGGCCCACGGCGGCGAGCGATTCGCCGGCACGCTCGCGCTGCTCGGCGCGGCTGCTTTGGGCCAGTGCTTCCAGCGGCTCGGCGACGATGCGGGCGACGGTCTGGCGCGGATCGAGGGAGCCGTACGGGTCCTGGAACACCATCTGCAGGTCGCGGCGCGCAGCGCGCAGTTCGTCCCGGGGCAGGGCATGAAGATCGCGGCCGAGCAGCTTCACGGTGCCGGCGGTCGGCGTGTCGAGCGCCATGACCAGGCGCGCGATGGTCGACTTGCCCGAACCCGATTCGCCGACGATGCCCAGGCTGCGGCCGGCCTCGAGGGCGAAGCTGACACCGTTGAGCGCCTTCACCGTCGGCGGCGGCCCGAACAGGCGCTCGCGTGGCAGCTGGTAGTGGCGCACCAGGCCGTCGACTTCGAGCAGGACGCTCATGCCGCGACCTCCTGCGCGATCGCTTCGCCCAGGCGGATGCAGCGCACCTCGTGGCCGTGCGGCATCGGCGTGGCTGGGGGCCGCGTGGTGTGGCAGCCGTCGATGGTAAGGCTGCACCGACCGGCGAAGGGGCAGCCGGCAGGCAGGTCGACCAGTTCGGGCACGCTGCCGCGGATGGTGGCGAGTTTCGCGCCCTTGGCGGCACCCAGCGCGGGCCGCGCGGCGAAAAGGCCCTGGGTGTACGGGTGGGCGCGCTCCGCGAACACGGCTGTGGTCGGGCCGCTTTCGACCACGCTGCCGCCGTACATCACCAGCATCTTCGACACGTTCTGGGCGATCACGCCCAGGTCGTGCGAGATCAATATCAGTGCCATGCCGCGTTCGGCCACCAGGCCCTGGATCAGCTCGAGGATCTGCTTCTGGATGGTGACGTCGAGCGCGGTGGTGGGCTCGTCGGCGATCAGCAGGTCGGGCCCGCAGGCGAGCGCCATGGCGATGCCGATGCGCTGGCGCTGGCCGCCCGAAAACTGGTGGGGATAGGCGTCGAGGCGCGTCGCTGCGTCCGGAATGCCGACGCGATCGAGCAGGGCGAGCGCTTCCTTGCGTGCCTGGGCGCGCGACAGCCCGCGGTGCAGCCGCAGCGGCTCGCCGACCTGGCGTGCGATGGTGTGGACCGGGTTCAGTGCCGTCATCGGCTCCTGGAAGATCATGCCGATGCGGTCGCCGCGCAGCGCGCACATCGCGCGCTCGGGCAGGCCGACGAGCTCGGTGCCGTCGAAACGGATGCTGCCCGTCACCTTGGCGGTGGCCGGCAGCAGGCCCATCAGCGACTGCACGGTGATCGACTTGCCGCAGCCGGATTCGCCGACGATGCCCAGCGTTTCCCCGCGCTCGAGCGTGAAGCCGATGCCGCGCACCGCCTCGGCGGGCCCGCGCTGCGTCTGCAGTTGCACGTGGAGGTCGTCGACTTCGAGCAGGGGCATGGGCGGGGCGGGAATGGGTCAGCGGGCGCGGGCGAGGCGCGGATCGAGCAGGTCGCGCAGGCCGTCGCCCAGCAGGTTGAGGCCGAGCACGGCCAATGCGATGGCCATGCCGGGGAACACGGCCAGCAGCGGCGCCTGGAACATCATGGTCTGCGCCTCGCTCAGCATGCGGCCCCACGACGGTTGCGGCGGCTGTGTGCCGAGGCCCAGGTAGGACAGGGCGGCCTCGGCCAGGATGGCGATCGCGAAGCGGATGGTCGACTGCACGATCAGCACGGCCGAGATGTTGGGCAGCACGTGCTGCATCGTGATCGCGAAGGCGCCCTTGCCGCAGGCCCGTGCTGCGGCCACGTACTCGCGCGACCAGATCGCATTGGCCGAGGCCCGCGTGATGCGCGCGAAGGTCGGGATGTTGTAGATGCCGATCGCGATGATCGCGTTGACGATGCCGGCGCCGAATACCGCGGTGAGCATGATGGCCGACAGGATCGCGGGAAAGGCCATCGAGAAGTCGGCGAATCGCATGATGGCTTCTTCGACCCAGCCGCGCTTGGCGGCCGCCAGCAGGCCCAGCGCCGTGCCCACGAGCAGGCCGATGCCGACGGCGATGAGCCCCACCAGGATGGACGCGCGTGCGCCCACCAGCAGCAGCGAGGCCACGTCGCGCCCGAAGGTGTCGGTGCCCAGCCAGTGCGCGGCCGTCGGTGGCTTGAGCTTGCCGGCGATGTTCATTTCGTAGGGGGACCACGGGGTCCACACCAGCGAGATGGCGGCGGCGAGGATCAGCAGAAGCGTGAGCGCGGCGCCGATGACGAAGCTGCGATGGTGCAGCGCGCGGCGCCAGAAGCCGGGCACCTTGAAGGCCGCGGCGCTCGGGACTTGTGCGGGCACGGCGCTCATGGCGGTCGCCGGTCTGAAAAGCCGATGGGTCTCATATGTCGGAGGCCTTGATCCGCGGATCGATGACGGCATAGAGCACGTCGACGACGAAATTGACGATGACCACCATGGCCGCGAGCAGCATCACGCAGTTGCGCACCACGATCAGGTCGCGGTTGCTGATGGCCTGGAAGATCAGGCGGCCGAGGCCGGGCAGGTAGAAGACGTTCTCCACCACGATGGTGCCGGCCAGCAGTTCGGAGAACTGCATGCCCATCACGGTGATGACGGGGATCATCGCGTTGCGCAGCACGTGGGTCCAGAGCACGGCGCGTTGGGTGACGCCCTTGGCGCGCGCGGTGCGAACGAAGTCCTCGCGCATGACTTCGAGCACGGCCGAGCGCGTGATGCGCGCGAGGATGGCGGCCTGCACCACCGCCAAGGAGAGCGCGGGCAGGAGCAGGGCCTTGAGGCCGGGCAGGATGCCTTCGCCCCAGCCCTCGAATCCGCCGGCCGAGAACCACTGAAGCTGCACCGAAAAGACCAGGATCAGCAGGATGGCGAACCAGAAATTGGGGATCGCGATGCCGACCTGCGTCAGGCCCATGAGGCCGACATCACCGAGCTTGTTGTGGCGGGCCGCGGCCGTCACGCCCACGAGCAGGGCCAGCACCGTGGTGAAGGCCATCGCGAGCAGCGCCAGCGGAACGGTCAGTGCCAGGCGCTCCAAGATCAGTTCGACCACCGGCGAGCTGTAGGCGTAGCTGTCGCCGAGGTCGCCGGTGAGCAGGCCGCCGATCCAATGCCAGTAGCGAGTCCATGCGGGCTGGTCGAGGCCCAGCTTGGCCGCCAGGGCCGCGACGGCGTCGGGGGATGCGTCGGGGCCCATGAGCATCTGCGCGGCGTTGCCGGGCAGGATCTCGAGCACGAGGAAGACGATGACCGAGGCGCCGATCAGGGTCGCGATCAGCGTGACGAAGCGCTTGAACAGAAAGAGGCTCATGGGGCGGGGCGCAGCATAACCCGACAGACGCAATGAGCATGCCCGCAACGGATAATCGCGGCATGGCCCTGATGATCACCGACGAATGCATCAACTGCGACGTCTGCGAGCCGGAGTGCCCCAACGACGCCATCTACATGGGCGAGGAGATCTACGAGATCGACCCGCGCAAGTGCACCGAGTGCGTGGGCCACTTCGACGAACCGCAGTGCGTGCAGGTGTGCCCGGTGGCCTGCATTCCCACGAATCCCGAACACGTCGAGACGCGCGAGACCTTGTGGCAGAAGTTCGAGCGGCTGGCTGCGGCCAAGGCCGCAGCGGCAGAGGGCCAGCCGCCCGCGGCCGCGCAGGCCTAGCTCTTGTCGCTGCCGCGGCGCGATGCGGACTTGTCCGCGGCTTTTTCAGCCTTCTTCTTGGCCGTCGCCACCGGGTCGTGGGCGCTGAAGTAGCCCGGATCGGCTTGGCCCTTCTTCTTTTTGTTCGCGGCGATGGCGACAGGCTCGGGCCTCGGTGCCGGAGGCCGGCTGTCGATGAGCACGGGCTGACGCTTGGCCTGCGCCTTTTCGAGCTTGAGGCGCTCTCGTTCCATACGGTCGGCAGCGGACTGCGCCTCGCGCGTCGCGCGATCGGCTTCGCGCTTCTGCGCCGGGTCGCGGGTGTCGCCGACGGCGAGCGGCTTGCCGTCTTCGCAGGGCCGGTCGGAGTAGTTGCTGCCGCAACGCCATGCGGTCGTGCCGTTCGCGGCCGTGGACGCCCACAGGACGCAGACCGCGATGGGCAGGATGGCGATGCGAGTGGCTTGGTTCTTCATTCTTCCTTCTCCCTTCAGGTGAATCCGCTCAGTCCGGAGCGGGCGGTGCGCCTTCACCCGGCTCCCGACGCGGCGGTTTGGGGCGCGGCGGCTTGCTGGTGTGAATCAGCAAGGTCGCCTTGTCCATCTCGCCCGCGACCAAGGCCGGGAAGGCATGCAGCGTGCGGACGATCGCGTCCTCGATCGCCTCGCGTTGTTCTTTCAACGGCTTCTTGAGCACCCAGCTCACCACTTCGGACTTGACGCCCGGGTGGCCGATGCCCAGGCGCAGACGCCAGTAGTCGGCGGTGCCGAGCTGCGCGTGGATGTCGCGCAGGCCGTTGTGGCCTGCATGGCTGCCGCCTCGCTTGAGCTTGGCCTGGCCGGGCACGACGTCGAGTTCGTCGTGCACCACCAGGATCTCGTGCGGCTCGATCTTGAAGAAGCGCGCGAGGGCGGCCACCGATTTCCCGGACAGGTTCATGAAGGTCTGCGGCTCCAGCAGCCACACCGGCTGCCCGCCCATCTGCATGCGGGCGACCAGCCCGTGGTAGCTGCGCTCCGGCGCCAGGGTGAGCTTGCGATCGCGCGCGAGCGCGTCGATCCACCAGAAGCCGGCGTTGTGCCGCGTGGCTTCGTACTCCGGGCCCGGGTTGCCGAGGCCGACGAACAACTTGATCATGGGGCGGGATTATGGAGGGCGTATGGGGCGCTTATGGAGGGGCGAATGATGGGCTTGCGTTGCACCAAAAGAAACGGCCCGCACAGGGCGGGCCGTCGGCGCGATGGCAGGAAGCGATTTACTTCTTCTTGGCGGGCGCAGCCTTGGCGTCCTTCGCGGCAGCCGGGGCAGCGGCTTCACCGGCAGCGCCTTCGGCAGGCGCTTCTTCGGCGACCAGCGGGGCCACGGCCGACACGACGACCGGGTTGCCCTTGCCGTGGCTCACGTACTTCAAGCCCTTCGGCAGCTTGATGTCGTTGACGTGCAGGGTGGCGTTCTTCGTCAGGTTGGAGAGGTCGACCTCGATGAACTCGGGAAGGTCGGCCGGCAGGCAGCTGACTTCGAGTTCGGTCATCACGTGGTTCACGAGGTTGTGGTCCAGCTTGACGGCGGTGGATTCTTCTTCACCCTTGAAGTGCAGCGGCACCTTCACGGTCATGCGGGTACGTGCATCGACGCGTTGGAAGTCCACGTGCTGCACGAGCGGGCGGAAGGGGTGGTACTGCACGTCGCGCAGGAGCACCTTGGCGACGTTGCCGCCCAGTTCCATCTCGAGGATCGACGAGTGGAAGGCTTCCTTTTTCAGGGCATGCCACAGCGCGTTGTGATCGAGTTCGATCAGCTGGGGCTGGCCGTCGCCCCCATAAACGATGCCGGGCGTCTTGCCCGAGATGCGGAGACGGCGGCTCGCACCCGTGCCCTGCTTGGCGCGCTCAAAAGCGACGAATTTCATGACTACTCCTATGGGAGCCGACCGCGACCAGTGCGACTCCGGTTTCGAAAAGGGCGCCGCGAAGGGCGCCCGGCTTTTTGCTCAGGCCAGGGCTCTAGAAGAGGTTTTCCTGGTCCGAGAACAAACTCATGACCGACTCGCCCTTGGCGATGCGCTGGATCGTCTCGGCGATCAGCGGTGCCACCGACAACTGGCGGATCTTGGTGCAGCCCACCGCGCCGTCGTTGAGGGGAATCGTGTTGGTGACGACCACTTCGTCGAGCGCGGTGCCCTTGGCGATGCGCTCGATGGCAGGGCCAGAGAAGATGGGGTGCGTGCAGTAGGCGTAGACCTTCTTGGCGCCGCGTTCCTTGAGCACCTCGGCGGCCTTCACCAGGGTGCCGGCGGTGTCGATCATGTCGTCCATGATCACGCAGTTGCGGCCGTCGATTTCGCCGATCACGTGCATGACTTCGCTCACGTTGGCGCGCGGACGGCGCTTGTCGATGATGGCGAGGTCGCAGTTGAGTTGCTTGGCCAGCGCGCGGGCACGCACCACGCCACCCACGTCGGGCGACACCACGATCAGATCTTCGTAGTTTTTCTGGCGCAGGTCGCCCAGGAGCACCGGCGAGGCGTAGATGTTGTCGACGGGGATGTCGAAGAAGCCCTGGATCTGGTCGGCGTGCAGGTCCATCGTCAGCACGCGGGCGACACCGACGGTTTCGAGCAAGTTGGCGACCACCTTCGCCGAGATCGGCACCCGGCTGGAGCGGGGGCGGCGATCTTGCCGGGCATAGCCGTAGTAGGGGATCACCGCACTGATGCGCTCGGCCGAAGCGCGCTTGAGCGCGTCGACCATGATGAGCAGTTCCATCAGGTTTTCGTTGGTCGGCGCGCAGGTGGACTGAACCACGAAGACGTCGCGGGCACGGACGTTCTGGTTGATCTCGACGGTGACTTCGCCATCTGAGAAGCGGCCGACGCGTGCGGCGCCGAGCGAGGTGCCCAGGTTCTGCGCGATCTCGGCGGCAAGGCCCGGGTTGGCATTGCCGGTGAAAACCATGAAATCAGGATGGTGAGCCTGCATGAGCGTCCCGGCAAAAATGAAAAATGGCCCGTCAGGGGCCGCCACTACTCTCGTGAACGATGAGGATTTGGCAGGGGAGAAAGGATTCGAACCTTTGCATGCTGGAATCAAAATCCAGTGCCTTAACCAGCTTGGCGACTCCCCTACACAGGTTGGCAGCCGGAGCCACCCACCGATATACGTCGCATCAAACCACAAAAGTGGTCTGATCTTCTAGGCCGCCCATCCCACCAGGGGATGTGAGCCCAGATTGCTGCACTTGCGAACCTGCCAGCCCGAGGGCGGCTGTTCCAGCTCTGCGTTCTGCGGCATGACCGCGAAAACCGAACTGCCTGAGCCGGTCATGCGAGCCTGGAGTCCTTGGGTGCCTAGCCATCGAATGGCATCGGTGACCGCGGGACAGAGTCTCTCTGCGACCGGCTGCAGGTCGTTGCGACCGAAGCCAAGACCTGAGGCCTTGTCATCGTTGCCGGCAACGTGTGCAGCAAAGCCCGAGAGTATAGCAGCAGGTGTGTCGCGCTGAAGGTCGGGCGCCGAAAAAATGAGGTGGGTGTCGAGGCCCTCGGTCGGCTTGACCACGGCAAGCTGCGCAGGAGGCACTTCGATCGGCGTGATCTGCTCGCCGATGCCTTCGACCCAGGCATTGCGTCCGCGCAGGAAGAAGGGGACGTCGGCACCCAGCGTCAATCCGATCTGCTCCAGTTTCGATAGCGGGAGCCGCAAATCCCACAACCGATTCAGCGCCAGCAAGCACGTCGCGGCGTCCGAGGAGCCGCCGCCCATGCCGGCTTGCGAAGGCACGCGCTTGACGATGCCGATGTGCGCGCCGAGCGGCGTTCCGGTCGCAGCCCGCAGCGCGCGAGCGGCGCGCAGCACCAGGTCTTCGGGCGGCAGGGGGCTGGTCAGGTCTTCGCGGCTAAGCAGGCCGTCGTCGCGCGTCTCGACATGCAGCGTATCGCACCAGTCGATCAACATGAAGACGGACTGCAAGAGGTGGAAGCCATCCGCCCGCCGACCGGTGATGTGCAAAAAGAGATTGAGCTTGGCCGGTGCCGGGAGGTCGTAGATCGCCTTCATGCGCGCTCGAACGCGATACGCAGATCCGCGCGAGGACGCGGGGATTCGCGCGTGGCCTGGAGTCGCCCGGCACCCAATTGGGAGAGGTCGGGGCGCCAACCGGGAACGTTCACTTCACGGCCAGCCAACCATCCGAACAAGGCGCCGACAGGAATGACGGCGCCGGTCGCTGCCTGGATCAGCGCGTCGACCGAGTCGAAGCGCCTCGTCTCGCTGCCATTTTTCAGCAGAGCCTCGCCCGGCGCCCAATGCAACTGGGCCAAGGTGTTGCCGATCGGGCTGGTCAGGATCAGTTCGCCGGCTTGCGGGTCGCCGCGCAGCTCGAACAGGGCGGAGAAGGTCTGCACCGGTTCACTGTCGACGCGCAACGCGAGCCTGCCGCTCCAGGCCTGGCCCGGTTCGCCGGGCCCTTTGGCGCCGCCGCTCGGGGCCGCGCAGCCCGCCGCAAGAAGCAGCCCGGCCGCTCCGGCACAGAAAACCAGGCGACGCTTCAAAGCTTCACGCGCAGGCGCTTGAGCGTTTCCTGCAGCGTCTCGTTGTCCGCATCGGCCAGGTAGGCTTCTTTCCAGACCGACATGGCGCGATCGCGCTGGCCCTTGGCCCACAACACCTCGCCCAAATGCGCCCCGATTTCTGGATCGGGCCGGCGCTTGTAGGCGGCTTCGAGGATGCGCATCGCCTCGTCGGTGTTGCCGAGCCTGAACTCGACCCAGCCGAGACTGTCGGCGATGAAAGGATCTTCGGGCGCGAGTTGCACGGCCTTCTTGATCAGCGTTCGCGCTTCGTCCAGCCGGATCTTGCGATCGGCGAGCGAATAGCCGAGGGCGTTGTAGGCGTTCTGGTTGTCGGGCTTGAGCTCGATCAGGCGGCGAAGCAGTCGCTCCATCTCGTCGAGACGGTTGAGCTTCTCGGCGACCATCGCCTTGTCGTAGATGAGGTCGGTGTCCTCGGGCTTGGCCGAACTGGCCTGCGCCAGCATGTCGTAGGCGGCCTGGTATTGCTTGGCGTCGCGCAGCAATTGGACTTCTGCCAGGAACTTCTGCTTCTTGTCTTCTTCGGTGCGCTCGGGCAGGCTCCGCACCAATTCGCGTGCCTGGGGCAATTTGCCCTGGCGTGCCAGCAGAGCGGCGCGCCGGGTCTGTGCGGCCACGAGGTCCTCGGTGCTGTCGATGCGAGACAGCCAGTGCTCGGCGCCCACGAAGTCCTTGCGACGCTCCGCCAGTTGCGCCAGCAGGATGAAGGCTTGCGCCTGGCCGCGGCTTCGCGCCTCCGGGTTGTCGGCCTGCGTGTCGGCCATCGCGATGTAGCGCTTGAGCGAAGCCTCGGCCGCGGCGTCTTGGCGGGCCTGCGTTTGCAGGCTGCCCAGCAGAAGCCACGGCTCGGGCAGTTCGGGGCGGGACTGGGTCAGCGAGGCCAACTCGGTGGTGGCATCGGTGTAGCGGCGTCCCTCCACCAGCACGCGTGCGTAGGCAATGCGCAGCTCGGGGAGAACCTTGGCTCCGGACAGATAGCGCTTGACCAACGCCTCGGCCTCGGGCTGGGCGGGGTCGACCAGTTCGAGCGCCAGCAGAGCCGGACCGTCGGCAGACGGGTCGATTTCGTAGCCCTTGCGCGCCGCCTCAAGCGCGCCGGGTGCGTCGCCGGCCGCGAGCCGAAGCCGGCCGACGGTCGCCCAGGCGGCGCCGCCGGTCGCCGGGCTCTTGAGATCGTCGACGAGCGCCTGCTCCACCACCGACACCGCCAGCTTCTTGTCGGTGGCACGGGCGTAGTTGCGGGCGATCACGGCCATCAGGAAGGGCCGTTCCATCGGCGGCGTGGCCGCCAGTTCGGCTCGCAGCGGCTCGACCGTTTCGCTGATGCGGTTCAGCGCAATCAGGATCTGCAGTTCGAAACGCCGCGCGTCGCGCGAATCGGGGAGCATGTCTTTCCAGGCCCGCGCGGCTGCCAGTGCGGCGTCGCCCGATCGCGCCTGCAGCGCGATCTCGACCGCGCGCTGGAAAAGTTTTGGGTCACGCGATCGCCGTGCCGCATCCAGCACCAGCGCGTAGCCGGAACCTGGGTCGCCCGAGCGCGCAGTGAGCTCGCCCATCAACACTTCGTAGAAAAGCTCGGCGGTCATCGCCGAAGGGCGGACCGGCTCTTCGCGCGGCGCGGCGGCGGCAAGCGTGGTGGCAGGCGGCGCCGCCGGTTCGATGATGGGCGCGGGGCTGGTCGGTTCGGCGGGCGCAGGCAACTGGGGCTGTGCCTGCGCGGCCATGGTCATCATGGCCAGGAGCGCAGCCGCCGCGAGGCGGGATCGGCGGAGCGAGGGGGTCATCGAGCCATAATAATCCAAGGCTTTCGAGCGATGGCCGCAGGGGGCTTCGGTCCTGCCTTGATTTGCTGTCAGCCTTTCTCCATGCCTGAATTACCCGAAGTTGAAGTGACACGGTTGGGCTTGGCCGACCGCATCGCCGGAGCGCGCATCGAATCGGTGCGTCTTGGCAAACCGCTTCGGTGGACGCTGGCCGCAGACCCTGCAGCACTGATTGGCCGCACGGTGCGCGCCGTGCGCCGGCGCGGCAAGTACCTGTTGGTCGACCTGGACGACGGCCTGCTGCTGATGCACCTGGGCATGTCGGGCAGCCTGCGCTTCGACCTCGACTTGCCCGCGCCCGGCCCCCACGACCATTTCGACCTGGTCACCAGTCGCGGCACCCTGCGGCTCAACGATCCCCGTCGTTTCGGCGCAGTGGTCTACGCAGAGAGCGAGATCTCGCCGCCGGCGGTGAAGTTGCTCGGAGGCCTCGGCATGGAGCCGCTCGAGGCGTCATTCGACGTCGAACGCTTCTACCAGGGCTTGCGCCGCCGCAAGGCCCCTATCAAACAGGTGCTGTTGGCAGGCGACGTGGTGGTCGGCGTCGGCAACATCTACGCGTCCGAGGCATTGTTCCTCGCCGGCATTCGACCCAGCCTGTCGGCGGCCCGAATCAGTCGTCCGCGCGCAGTGCGCCTGCATTCGGCGGTGCAGGAAATCCTGGCGCGTGCGGTCGAGCGTGGCGGTAGCACGCTGCGGGACTTCGCCCACGTCGACGGACAAAGCGGCTACTTCCAGCTCGAGGCAAGCGTCTATGGCCGCACCGGTGAGCCGTGCAGGGTGTGCGCCACCCCGGTGCGCCAGATCAGGCAAGGCCAACGCTCCACATATTTCTGCCCAATCTGTCAAAAGTACTGAAAGCCCGGCAGACTACTGTCTTGCCAGCGCCCCCCGGGTGCTAATATTTTGTAAGCAACCCTTACACACCCCTTGACTCGCTCCTTCAATCAGCAGTTCGACCAGCATGGCGCCTGGCGACGTAACTTCGCGCACCGGCTCAAGTGGCTGTCGCGCTGGCTGGACGAGAACGAGCTCATGGACCAAAGCGTCGCCGAGCGGCTGCGCGAGCTGGAGTCGCAGATGCGCACCAGCAAGGTCATGGTGGCCTTCGTGGCCGAGTTCTCGCGCGGCAAGTCTGAGCTGATCAACGCGATCTTCTTTGCTGCGTATGGCCGACGCATCATGCCGGCCAGTGCGGGTCGCACGACCATGTGCCCGACCGAGCTGGGGTTCGACGCGGCTTACCTGCCCAGCCTGCGCCTGTTGCCCATCGAGACAAGGCTGGAGCCGCATTCACTGACGCACTGGCGCGACGAGTTTGAGCGCTGGACCGAGATTCCGATCGATGTCGAGGATGCCGAGCAGCTCTCGCAGACCATGAACAAGGTCGCCGAGGTCCGGCGTGTCTCGGTGGAAGAAGCGCGCTCGCTGGGCTTCTGGAGCGACGAATCGCCCGAAGACAATCCGGTGAAGGATGCCGAAGGGCAGGTCGAGATTCCGCGCTGGCGCCATGCCCTGCTCAACATGCCGCACCCGCTGCTCGAGCAGGGGCTGGTCATCCTCGACACGCCTGGCCTCAACGCGATCGGCGCCGAGCCTGAACTGACCGTGAGCCTGATCCCCCAGGCCCATGCCGTGGTCTTCATCCTGGGCGCCGACACGGGCGTGACCCGCTCCGACCTGGCCATCTGGCGCGAGCACCTCATCACCGAGGGCGACCCTGGCGAGACGCGCATCGTGGTGCTGAACAAGATCGACACCATGTGGGACACGCTGAGCACGCCCGCCCAGATCGATGCCCAGATCCAGCGTCAGCGCAAGGGCGCCGCCGAACTGCTGGGCGTGCCACTGACGCAGGTGCTGCCGGTGTCCGCCCAAAAGGGCCTTCAAGCCAAGATCCGTCGCGACGTGCCGCTGTTGCAGGCCAGTCGTTTGCCCGCACTCGAAGCCGTGCTAGGCGAAGGGCTTCTCGGCAAGCGCGAGCGCATGCTGCGCCTGGCTGTCGATTCGGGTATTGCGTCGTTGCAGGCTGAGGCCGCGCGCATCCTCAAGGTGCGCCAACGCGATCTGTCGGAGCAGGCGCTGGAACTGCAAGGCCTGCGCGGCAAGAATGTCTCGGTCATCCGGCACATGCGCACGCGCATCGAGCAGGAACAGAGCGAGTTCGAGGGCAGCAATACGCGTATCCTGGCGCTGCGCTCGGTGCAGGGCAAGCTGCTGCGCGAGGTGTATGCGGTCTTGGGCAGCACGGCCCTGAAAGCCGACATGGCGCGCCTGTCGGCGTCGCTCAAGCGGCCGGGCATCAAGTTCAACGTGCGCAAGATGTACGGCGAAACGTTCGACGCCCTGCGCAACAACCTGCGCGAAGTGCAGGCGACCACGGGCGAAATTCAGTCGATGCTGCATGCGACCTTCCGGCAGCTCAACGCCGAGCATGGTTTCGCGCTGCAGGCGCCGGCCGAGCCCGACCTGGCCGGTTTTCAGGAGCAGCTGAGCCAGATCGAACGCAGTCACATCCACTACTTGGGCATCGGCAACATGCTCAAGCTCGCCCAGCCGGATTTCTGCGACAAGCTCGTGCGCGCGCTCGCCAGCCGACTGCGCGTGGTCAACGAAGCCGCGATGACCGAGGTCGAGCGCTGGAGCAAAGGCGCGGGTGCGCAGCTCGATGCGCAACTCAAGGAGCGCCGTCGCAACTTCACCAAGCGGATCGAGGCGGTCGAGCGCATTCAGAGCGCCGCGGGCAACCTCGACGAGCGTCTTGCCGAGCTTGCCGCGCAAGAAAGCGGCTTGGCCGAACTGCACGTGCGCCTTCGCGAATTCACCGCGCTGCTCACGAGCAATGAAGCGCCCAACGCGGCCGCGGCGCGTAACGAACTCAGTGCGGCCTGACGCGGCGGCGACGTTGGAGCGGCCGTTGCCGCTCGACTTTGCGATGCGCGTCGTCGCGTGGCAGCGCAGCCATGGGCGCAGCGAATTGCCTTGGCAGAACACCCGTGACCCCTATCGCGTCTGGCTGTCGGAGGTGATGCTCCAGCAGACCCAGGTTTCGACCGTGCTGGGCTACTTCTCCCGTTTCTTGGCGCGCTTCCCGACGGTCCGGGCGCTGGCGGCCGGCAGCGAGGATGAAGTGTTCGGCTTGTGGAGCGGTCTGGGCTACTACAGCAGGGCTCGCAACATGCATCGATGCGCGCAAGAGGTGGTTGCGCGTTTCGGCGGCGCCTTTCCCAACACCGCCGAAGAACTGCAAACGCTGCCAGGCATCGGGCGCTCCACAGCCGCGGCCATCGCGGCTTTCTGTTTCGAGCAGCGTGTCGCCATCCTCGATGGCAACGTCAAGCGCGTGCTGACGCGGGTGCTGGGCTTCGATGGCGATCTGGCCGTCGCGTCGCAAGAGAAGGCGCTGTGGGCCTTGGCCACGGAACTACTGCCGGCCGAGGCGCAAAGCGCCGACATGGTGGCCTACACCCAAGGTGTGATGGACCTCGGCGCTACTGTCTGTCTTCCCCGCAAGCCCAGTTGCATCATCTGCCCGGTTAGCGACCTGTGCGAGGCGCGGCGTAAAGGCGAACCGGAGCGTTATCCCGTCAAGTCACGCAAGCTGCGGCGCACCGCGCAGTCGCTTTGGATGCTGAAGGCGCGTGACCGAGAGGGCCGAATCTGGCTCGAGAAGCGTCCCTCGCGCGGCATCTGGGCCGGACTCTATTGCCTGCCGGTCTACGAGAGCCGGAGCTTGCTGCTGGACCAGTTGGCGCCGGAAGCGCGCCTGACGGCGCACGACGGTCATGCTTTCGTCCACGTGCTGACCCATAAGGATCTGCACCTGCATCCGGTGTCCGTCGAGTGTGAAGGCTGTCAGTCGCCGACCGAAACGGGCGGCTGGTACCGTGCAGCCGATTGGATTTCGCTCGGGCTGCCGGCCCCGGTTCGCAAACTGCTGTCGGTTGAAAGCTGATCAGCCCAGCGCGTCGAGTTCGCGGTGGCGCTTGAGGGCAGTCCAGTGCGCGCCGAAGCCGCGTGCAAGCTGCTCCACCAGGAACACCGAACGGTGCTGCCCGCCGGTGCAGCCGATCGCCACCGTGACATAGCTGCGATGGTCGCGCGCCAACGCGTCGAGCCAGCGCTGCAAGAACTGCTCGATGTCGCCATACATGCGGGCGACGTCGTCGTGCTGTCGCAGCCATTCGATCACCGGCGCATCCCGGCCCGTCAGAGGTCGCAGAGTGGGCACGTAGTGCGGGTTGGGCAGCATGCGCACATCGAACACGTAGTCCGCATCGAGCGGCACGCCGCGCTTGAAGGCGAAGGATTCGAAAACCAGCGTGAGCGAACTCTCGGGCGCAGCGATCAATGCCTTGATGTAACTCTGCAACTGCGCCGGCCTGATCAGGCTGGTGTCGATCACGTCGGCGCCGTCGCGAAGTTCGGCGAGCAGCTCGCGTTCGAGTTCGATAGCTTGCACAAGAACACGCTGCTGTTCGGGCGCGTCGGTGCGGCCATCATGGCGGGACAGCGGATGGCGGCGCCTCGTCTCCGAATAGCGGCGGACGAGCGCGTCGGTGGTCGAGTCCAGAAACAGCGAGCGCAGGGACACGCCTTCACGGCGCAACAATTCGAGCTGCTGCGGCACCAGCGGCAGTGATACGCCGCTGCGAACGTCCATGGCGATGGCCACCCGCTCTGCCTGCCGCTCCCGTTGCAGCGCGATGAAGGGTGTCAAGAGTTCGGGCGGCAAGTTGTCGACGCAGTAGTAGCCCGCGTCTTCGAGTGCATGCAATGCGACCGACTTGCCGGAGCCGGACATACCGGTGATCAGCACGAGTTCGAGGCTCATCGCACCACCTCCACCGACTTCTTGCCCAGCATCTCGCGCGCATGCGCCAGCGACGTCTGCGAGACGCGCTCGCCGCCCAGCATGCGGGCGATTTCCCTTGCGCGGCTGTCGTCGTCGAGCGCTGACACTTTGCTTTCGGTGCGGATGTCGTCGCGATTTTTCGCGCCTGTCTGATGCTTGGCGACCAGCAAGTGGTGATCGGCGCAGGCCGCCACCTGCGGCAGATGGGTGACGGCCAGCACTTGGCGGTCGCGCCCCAATTGATTCATCAGGCGCCCGACCGTCTCCGCCACGGCGCCCCCGACCCCTGCGTCCACTTCGTCGAAGATCAGCGTCTGCGCGGTGCCCAGCTGGCTGGTGGTGACGGCGATCGCCAGTGCGATGCGCGACAGCTCGCCGCCCGAAGCCACCTTGCCGATCGGCCGTGGCGTGCTGCCGGGATGGCCTGCGACCAGGAAGGCAACTTCTTCCAATCCGTGCCGGGCCGGCTCGGGCATGGCTTCCAGGGTGACCTCGAAGCGGCCTCCCTGCATGCCAAGCCCTTGCATCGCTTGGGTCACGGCCTGGGCCAGCCGCGGAGCGGCTTGCTTGCGAGCCTTGCCCAGCGCCCGCGCTTCCTTCAGGTAGGCCTGTCGGGCTGCCTGCTCGCTGCGCTCCAGTGCCTCGAGGTCGCTTTGTGCGTCCAGTGCCTGCAATTCCGACTGCCATCCGGCGAGCAACGAAGGCAACTCGGCAGGCTGTCGTTTGTAGCGGCGCGCGAGCGACATCCAGAGGCCCATGCGCTCGTCGAGTTCGGCAAGCCGCTGCGGGTCGGTGTCGGCCTGGCGCAGGTAGCCATGCAGCGAATGTGCGGCGTCGGAGGCCTGAGCCACGCTCGAGGCCAGCACCTCGCCGAGATCCTTGAAAGCAGGCTCGATGTGTTCGCAGTTCTGCAACAGTGCGACGGCGCGGCTCAGCGCCGCGAGCGCGCCGCCCTCGTCGTCCTCCAGCGCACTGGACGCGCCTTCCGCGGCATCGATCAATGCCTGGGCATTGGAGATTCGCGTATGGGAGGCCGACAGTTCTTCCCATTCATCCGCGCCCGGGGCCAACTTGATGACCTCGCCGACTTGCCATTGGAGGCGCTCGCGCTCTCGCTGCAACGAGTCTTGCGCCGAGCGAGCCCTTTCGAGCGTGGCGATGGCTTGGCGCCACGCCTGCCAGGTCTCTCCGAGTGCATCGTCGTCCGTGCCGGCGTATGCATCGAGCAGTCCGCGAACGGCCTCTGGACGCGTCAGGCTTTGCCACGCATGCTGCCCATGGATGTCCAGCAGCCGGTCGCCCAGCTCGCGCAATTGCGCAGCGGTGGCGGGGCTGCCGTTGATCCAGCCGCGGCTGCGTCCCTGCAGGTCGACCGTGCGGCGCAGCAGCAGCGCATCGCCGGCCTCGAAGCCGCCATCGTCCAGCCAGGCGGCCAGATCCGGATCGGCATCGAATTCGGCACTGACGTCCAGGCGGTCTGCGCCTTCGCGCACGGCGCCGGTGTCCGCTCGGCTGCCCAGCGCGAGTTGGAGGGCATCGATCAGAATCGACTTGCCGGCGCCCGTTTCACCGGTCAGCACAGTGAAGCCCGAAGCCAAGTCGAGTTCGAGCGCGCGCACGATCACGAAATCGCGCAAGGCGATGCGACGCAATGCCATGTCAATGCCCGCCGGAGTGAGCCGGTGGCTCCGAGCGCACCTGGGGCGGGCGGTGGACAGGTCGGGCGTGCGGGCTCATGGATCAGGAACCTCCTTCGTTCCAGTGCAGTTTTTTTCGCAGCGTGTCGAAATAGCTCCAACCACGAGGATGGAGGAAGCGCACGCGAAATTCGGATCGCCGGACCACCACCTGGTCGCCGATGGCCAGCGAGGCCAGCGACTGCATGTCGAAATTGGCGCTGGCGTCTCGGCCGCTCACGAGCTCGATCGAGATTTCGTCGGCGTCGGGGAGCAGGATCGGTCGGTTGGACAGCGAATGCGGCGCGATCGGAACCATGACCCAGCCCGGCACCGCGGGGTGCATCAGCGGGCCGCCGGCCGAGAGCGCGTAGGCGGTTGAGCCGGTAGGCGACGCGACGATGATGCCGTCGGCACGGTGGTTGGCAACGAAATGATGACCCACGGAAACGCGTAGCTCGACCATGCCCGACGTCGCGCCGCGGTTGACCACCACATCGTTCATGGCCAATGCGTTGAAGACCGATGCGCCGTTGCGCATGACCTTGGCCTCCATCAGGCTGCGATGATCTTCTTCGAACTCGCCGGCGAGCATGGCCGTCAGCGCCGTCCGGTAGTCATTGAGAGAGATGTCGGTGATGAAGCCGAGCCGGCCACGGTTGATTCCGATGAGCGGCAAGCCGTAGCACGCCAACTGTCGCCCGATGCCGAGCATCGTGCCGTCGCCACCAACGACCAGCCCCAGGTCACATTGCCGGCCGATCTCTTCCACGGACAAGATTGCGTAGCGGGGGTGAGCCGCGCTGGCAGAGGACTGCTCCAGACAGACCTCGCAGCCCTGCGATTCGAGGAAGGCGCCGATGTCGTCCATGACCTCGTCCGGCACACCGACCTGCACGCGCGCACCCGTGGCTTGGTACTTGCCGATCAAAGCCACGCGCCGGAAGCTGGATGTCATTCGCAAATTACAACACTAAAATCTTTCAATGCTGGACGAACGCGCCAAGTTGCTGCTCAAGACATTGGTCGAGCGCTACATCGCCGAAGGGCAGCCGGTGGGATCGCGCACGTTGTCTCGCGCTTCAGGGCTGGAACTGTCGCCGGCGACCATTCGGAATGTGATGTCCGACCTCGAGTCGCTTGGGTTGATTGCCAGCCCACACACCTCGGCAGGTCGCGTTCCCACCGCGCGTGGCTACCGGTTGTTCGTCGACACCATGCTGACGGCGCAGCGCGAGAACTTCACTGCACCCAGCCTTGCGGCGGATCAACCTCAGAAGGTCATCGCCAATGCGGCGAACCTGCTTTCGAACCTCTCGCAATTCGTCGGGGTCGTGATGGCCCCACGTCGTGCTTCGGCTTTTCGACAGATCGAGTTTCTGCGTCTCTCTGACCGGCGCCTGTTGGTGATCATCGTCTCGCCGGACGGTGATGTGCAGAACCGGGTCATCTTTCCGGAAGTCGACTATTCGCAGTCTCAACTGGTCGAGGCCTCCAACTACATCAATACGCATTTCGCGGGCCTGTCGATCGAGCAGGTGCGCGATCGACTTCAGTCTGAGATGGAGCAGTTGCGCGGCGAGATCGCGGCGCTCATGCAGGCTGCTGTGCAGGTCAGTTCCGAAGTGTTGACCGAGGCTCAGGACGAGGTGGTTATCGCCGGCGAGCGCAACCTGCTCTCTGTGTCCGACTTTTCCAGCGACATGAGCCACCTGCGCCGTGCCTTCGAACTCTTCGAGCAGAAGGCGCAGTTGCTGCGTCTGCTCGATGTGTCGAGCCAGGCCGAGGGTGTCCGCATCTTTATCGGCGGTGAGAGCCAGGTCGTGCCATTCGAAGATCTTTCGATCGTCAGCGCCAATTACGAGGTCGACGGAGAGGTGGTCGGGACGCTCGGCGTCATCGGGCCGACGCGCATGCATTACGACCGCATGATTCAAATCGTGGATATCACGTCCAGGCTGGTTTCCAACGCGCTGAGCCACCGAAAGTAGCGTCCCGGCCCACTAGAATCCAAGCGGCGTGGGCCGTTAGCTCAGCTGGTTAGAGCAGCGGACTCATAATCCGTTGGTCCCTGGTTCAAGCCCAGGACGGCCTACCACCACTTCCAGCTGCGGGGCGAGGATGGCGATTGAAGCCATGCTATACTCGCAAGCTGTGCGGCTGTAGCTCAGTTGGATAGAGTACTTGGCTACGAACCAAGGGGTCGTGGGTTCAATTCCTGCCAGCCGCACCATCATTTAGAGAGTTAGTTCGCTGAGGCGAGCTAACTCTCTTTTCTTTTGTGCATCGCATGTGCACTTGGTGTTGCTTGTGCGCTGCCTGCACCTGCACCTGCTCGCCTGCAAGATGTACTCGGTCTTGTTGAAGCCAAGAACCCAAAGGGCGTGCCGGCTATTGTGGCTGTCCCGACGAAGCAACGATCGACGTCGCGAATCAGCGAGCGGTGATGTCCTAGATCCGATTCGGTCGGAAGGCGTGCGAAGCTATTCCGCCGGTCGCGATGCTTTGCGGTTGGAGTGTCTGCAGTGGCGTCTGGCCCTGCGGCTGCGCCAGGGCAGTAGCAACACGCCGTGGGGGTGTCGACGGCCCAGGGGCCGTCGCCAAGGCTTGCAGCACTTTTTGCCCTTCTGTCGTGCGCTTCGCTTCCAGCAAGGCGATGCCCAGCATCAGCTGAACGTCTTCGTCATGCGGATGCTTGTGCAAACCGTCCTCACGCAACACGCGCACGGCATCTTCGAACTGCCCTTTGCACATGCTCACCATGGCCAGGCCGATCACGACAGACGCATGGCCAGGACGCAGTAGATTCAGCCCTTCAAAAATAGCATGGGCCTGCCGCGCATGACGAGTAGTACAGGCCATGAAGCCGATCTCCGCCAGAAGACGGAGTTCTGCGCGGCTCAGTACTTCGGACGATTCGTCGGTGCGAGCGCTGGGGGACATCATGAAATTTCCATGATGCCGAGTAGTGACTTCGCGCGTGCAGCTGACGGAGCGGCCTCTTCGATGTCCTCCGTACATTCGATGAGTCTAGTGAAGATGCGGCGTGCTTCATCGACGCGGCGCATTCTCAGCAAGCTCTCACCGAACTGGAGCACGGCCTTGAAGTTCATCGGGTCGAGCGCGATCGCGGCCATGAATGACTGCAGCGCTGCTTCCTCCCTGTTCAGCGCGCGTTGACACTTGCCCAGCGACACGTGGTACTTCGAACTATGGGGCCGGTACATCGCGCAGACGAAGAGCATGCTCATCGCCTTATCGGCTTGCCCGCCTCGCAACAGCGCCTGTCCCACGCCATGAATGGATTCGACTTCTTCGTCAGTGAATCGGCGAGTGGCTGCGCAGTCTGCGACGGCACGCTTGATCCGATCGCCGAGCGTCTCCGTGGCTTCGAGCGGTGCAATTGCCGTCATTGCGACAACTCAGACGGTTTGCTGCGACAACTGCGCCTGCGCGCCCGCGTATCGCGAAAACTGATCGATCGTGTCGTGGATAGCGCCCGTCGTATCGGCAACGAATCCGTTATACGTCTCCGCCGAGGAGCTTGCGATCTGCGCATAAGTCTCTATCCATTTGGTCAGGGCAGTCTCTTCTGCGGCCTGTTGAGTTTTCTCGGCTGCAGAGAGGGGGCCGACAGAGTTTGCTACTTGCGAGACATTCATTCCTGCGGTATTCAATCCACTGACGAGGTCTGTCTTCTTCCGCAACTTGGCCTCTACGTCCTTCACCTTGCGCTCTCCGGCCCTGATCAGGGCGTCTTGGTGATCGACATGCTCCCGTGCGTTTCTCCGCTTTAAAATCTCGCTCTTAAGCTGGTCTTTGAGATTGCTGCGATTAGTGTCGGCGGGGGGGGTCTTGATCTGGGATCTGAGGTTGGCAATGTTCTCGGTCGCTTCCTGGATTTCGCGTTGCCCACCGTTTTTCTTCGCATGCAACGCATTCAACTCTACTTCTTGTTTGGCCTGCTTCGGACCGAACCGGCTGGCCGTCTTTGCCGCCGTGCCCATACCCCACCCAGAAAATAAAAGACCGACGAGGGCAATCGCAATCGTGACTCCGCTTTGGGTCTTGGTGGCATCGTCCTGCGATTGGGCCGATTTGTTGGCGGTGGCTTCTTGAGCTCCGGCCAAGTCGAGCATCCAGGTTTGTGCCGCCAACTTCAACTGACGTTGCAGCGTTGCATTGTCTTGGAGCATCTTGGTGAGTTCGGCCATCAGCTCGTAGAAGTCCGGCGCCGAGGATGCAAACGCCGAGCTGAGGCTTTGCATGGTTTCCTTGCTTGGCGGAGGCGGTGGATCAACTTCGTCGTCATCCAACGTCGAGGCGTCGACCCTGGCCAACATGAACTGCAGCCACACGTGGTCTGCCGAGTTGTCGGCAGTCTGAATTTCGCTCTGGATTTCACCGAACAAGGCGGTCTTGGTCGCGGCAAAGTTGGCTGGATCCTTTTCGGCATTCAGTGAGCTGATCTCGGCTTGAATACTGTTTCGCTCGAGTGCGGTAAGTGACATGGGTGCCTCAATGATGTGGAGTGATGATCAGGAACGGATGGTCGGAAGCGGTATGGCGGTCACGCATAGACTTGCTGGAGTTGTCCATTGGCTTCCAAAATCGACGACAGCTTTGCGCGCATGTCATCCATGGCCACGGTCATGTCCGTCATGGCACTCACGGCTGATTTGATGCTTTCCGTCATGGTATTGAGAACCTTGGCGAGGTACTCGCTGTGGTTCTTGAATCCATCGGCAATGAACTGGGCGTCCTGAACTTGAAGGTCTAGGTTGGCCTGGGTGATTGCTTCGGTGGAACTCACCACTGTGGCGCCTGTGCCGAAAATGCCTTGCGCTAACGTCAAGTTCCTTGCCGCCTCCCTCGCTGCGGTTGACATCAGCGCGCCCGCTGCACTGCGAGCGCCGTTCGCGAGCAACCCAACTGCTCTGAGCGCCGACAGGACCATCGGGCCGAACGCGCTGAACATGGGCCCGGCCGCCATGAATGCTGATGAGATCGCCATAGCAAACATGCTCAAGTCGGCGGAGGTTTGCTTCTTTTTATCGTCGCTCAGCGATGCGTACATGGCATCGTTCCGAATGGAGAAGTCGATAAGAGCGTTGATCGAGATGTCGATCTTCGGGTCGATGCATTTGGCGACATTGTCAGAGAAGCTGACCGCGCACATAGCGGCGCACGTTGCAACCGCAAGAACAGTCAAGGCGATCCCGATGGCCCCCCCGAATGGGCCCGAGAATACGTAAGCCGCGCCTGCCGCAAAAAAGAGTCCAATCGTCTTCAACCACCCCACCATGTCCGCCTCAGACTGTTGCTTGGCAATCTGCGCTTCCTGCGCTCGCTGCTTATCGGTGCATTTCCGCTGCTCGGAGGCCTGCGCGTTGTACGCATCCCTGCGTTGCTCGATCGTGAGCTTGTTGCTTTCAAGCGAGCCGATCTCGATGCGAGCAATGGCGCCGCCCACCTTGCTGGTCCATTCTTCAATGCTGAAGAAGCTGCTGGGCCTCGGGAGCGTAAACCCTCGAAGTCTTGGATGGCCTTGACTCCCTTCCCCCGTGTCGTGCGGCAGTAAATAGACCATGCCGTCTGGCCAACGCTCCGGCGACGGCTGTCGTGGGTTCTGGGGCTCTGCAACATGATCGAGGCGAGCATTCGGGTCCGGTCGTGGATTGACTACGGCATTCATTTCAGGCTTCTCCTTGGTGCGTTTCGGTTTTGTTTGCAGCGCGTTTTTTCGCAATCGACTCCTTCAAGAGTTCGATGCGCTGCTGCAGTTGCTGATTGGGGCTCCTGGCGAGCCTTTGTGTTGCATGGTCGATCGTTGGTGCCGCGCTCTCGACCTGATCCATTGCGAGCATGCATTCGGCCAGATGAACGACAGGCTCCGGATCCATCACGTCCAATACCGAAGCGGCGACATATGAGTTCGCTGCGAGGGCGTGCGCGCCCAGCAGGTGTCGGACCATCCCCAATGCCTTGTGAGTACGCGCATCGAGATGGTTGTGCATGACAACAAAATTGAAGATGCGCTCCGCGTCTTCGAGTCGACCATTGGTCGCACTGAGATAGCCCATGGCGTAGTACTCTTCGAGCTGATCCGCCGAGATTCCGCGAAGGCTCGCAATCGTGCCGCCAGCGCGCATGACGGTTATTAGAGAAGCCCGTTCAAGTGGGGTGAGAGGCAATGTGTCCAGGCGGAAGTCCGCCAAGGAAGTGGAGCGACGGGCCATGTGTCTCAGCCACGCATGCCGCTGGCAATATTCTGGCCAAGCTGATCTTGTTTACGCACGGCGTTCGACGCCTGCTCCATTGCGCCGACATAGCGGTTGTTGTACGTGCTGGATTCGGCCTGTGCAGCTTGAGAGTCGCTGGTTAGATTGTTCGTGGCTCCACCGAGGGATGTCACCGTGTTTTCAAGGTCGCCGCGCTTGAGGGTACCGTTGCGGGCTTTGTCCATCATTTCCGTCAGCTCGGGGCAATACAACAATACTTCCGCAATGATCCGGTCTTTGTCCGGACCGAAGTTGACCGTCGTTTCCAGAGCGGTCTCTTTTGGCATCTTGCTTCTCAGCTCATCGCACAACTGGTTGATGGCCTCGATCCTGTCTGCCTTGCGTTGGAGCTCGTCCTTCTGCTGGTTCATGACATCTCCAATCTGCATGGCCAAGCCGACCGACATCGCGGCCACGGCGTGCATTGGGTTGTCCGGCTTGGATTTCCTCCACTCTTCAATCGAAACTGCCACATTCACGTTACCCATTTTTGCCTCCTGTAGTCAGATTGCTTGAGCCACTCTGCTGAGCGTTTGTTCGATTCGTTGAATCAAGTTGGTCATGAAGGTCATGACGTTGCTGTAGTCGCTGATGGCTTCGGACAGCATCACCTGCTGAGATTGGGCTAAGGCAGTCCATTGAGACATCGCACCCTTTGTCCTCGACATGGATGTATCGAGCGCCTGGCTGGTGAACTTGGCGACGTCCTCCGAGGTGACCGCGCGATCCTCGGTTTGGGCGACGAGAGGAATGAGTGCCGCGCTCAAGCTCCCGCCGGTGCTGAGCTTGATACCTTCGGGTGGTGTTCTCCATGGGTTGGTGAACGTCACCCCGTCGCTCCGCGGAATGCTGTAGACGGTGGACCCGTCGCTCCAGTAAGAGGCAGCTGTTCTGCCGAATGCAAGCAGCACCGCCTCTGGCGGCTCGGTGTAACCTGGGGGCAGGTCGGGCGCCGCGCTGTTGGGAACAAGGTACTTCGTCGTACCGTTCTCAAGCATCTTGTACGTGTAACCCGTCTGCGTATAAAGCCTCGTGAGCCAACTTGCAGGCATAAAGCTCAGGTCATAACCTTCGTCCGCCAATGCCTGCATCGGCTTGCTCGTGTCGCTGAGTCCGGTGAAGTTGAGAGAGGTCACCGTTCCATCAGACTCCGCGACAAGGTAGAAATCCGCTTTGGGTGTCGTCAGCAGACGCTTCTGTTCTCCCGGAGGCCATTGCACCGTCCCCGCAATTAAGGTGTCTTTGGCTATGACTTCGCGCTTGGAGGGGTCCGTCAACGAGGGCAGGTTTGCCGTCGTCCATGCGTCTGTTCTGACGTCGAAGCCCAAAGCGCGCATCCAGGTGTCGACGGCGACGCTCAACCGGTCGTCGCCAGCGGTGTCCAGCGCAGGCATGGGTGCCATCTTCAGCTTTGTCGGGTCGGCATCGGAGGCCGCCTGTGCTGCGCGCAGGTCGTCAAGGATCTGTTGCGCGCTGGCGGCCGCACGTTCGATCACGGCCGTGTCCACGGTCAGCAAGCCAGGCGAATCGCCGGCTTTCTCCGGATCTGCCGGAAGCGGCAACGGTGGAAGGGCGGCGTCCGCGCTAAGGTCCTGGATCAACTTCGCCTGGGCCGCGGGGTCTGTCGGCCAGTTGTTCTGCATGATCTGCTGGCGGATGTCCCAGATCTTCTCGAGGCCCAGCAGCGTATTTATCTGGTCCGCGCTGATCCTCGTCGTTTCCAAGTACGCGTTGACGGTGTCTGCGGTTTGACCCGCCGCAATGGCCGCGCGTCCCAGCGTCAGCATCATCCCTTTCGCGTTCGAGAAAGTAGGGTCGTCTGGATTCAGGTCGCTCAGAAGCTTGCCGGAAGAACTGTCGACAGGTTGAAGCGGCAGTGTGTAAGTCATGGTGCGTCCTCCAGGTTCGATTCGACGCGTTGCCGTTCATTTGTCGCGGTGGTGGCGGAACTGCTTTTGAGAATGCTTTCCAGGTCCTCGGTGCGACGTCGCAGTCGCAGCAGGTCGTCGCTGAACTGCTGCAGTCGCTTCAGGTCCACCTGTCGATCATCCGCTCGACGTCCTTCCTTGCTTGCATCGGCTTGAGTGCTTGCCTTTCTTTCAAAGGCCTGCAGGTCGTCCCGCACCTCGTCCAAAATGGTCCGCAAGTCTTGCAAGCAGCGATGCGCTTGAGCGTCCAGGCTCGAGCACCATTGCCCGATGTCCGATTTCGAGACGACGAGATTCGCGTTCGCTTCCAGGCAATAGGTCTCGAATGTTGTTTCGGTCACCTGATCGCCAGGCGTGCCAGGGATCGTCTGACTGACGCGCGTGCAGGGTGCGGAAGCACCGGTGCCGCCATCGAAGAGCGCGGAGGCATCCGGACTTTGGCTCGCTGCTTTCGACCAAACAGACGCAGGGAGTGTCGCGGCCTTTTCCTCGTCGGATACGTCGCTGAGCTTGGTGGCGGACCAGCTCACACTCATGGATTCGGTCGTCGACCCGTCGGCCTTGAGCTGCCGCGTTTGCACGATGTACAGGTACTTTAGTTGTGCATCTGGCGTTGCAAGCCCGGCGTCGATCATTACTCTCAGTGCTTGTGCTGCATCGGCGCTGTCCTTTCCCAGCGCCACCTGGGGAGAGTTGCCGTTCGCAGCAAGGCGCTGCGCCAGCACCTTGGAAAGGGTGTCGAGGTCGCGCAGCCGCGATGCCAGGCTGCGCGCGGACTGGGCTTGCAACGAGATCGCGTTGCTGTACCCGTCCATCAACCGTGTCTGCAAAGCCTGCACGTCTGCTTCCAAGGTGAACTGATCGAAGATGCCGCTGATCGCCGGCATGGGGGACGAGGTGGGGGCGACTGGCACTTGAAGCTCCTGAGGGCTCAGACGAGTCTGCGAAACAGGCGTGTCGCCTTAGGGGCGTCGGCATCAAAACTTTTGTAGCTGGCGTGTGCCATCGCGACCTTGTGCGA
The DNA here is from genome assembly GCF_001984055.1 of Variovorax sp. KK3. GTDB lineage: Bacteria > Pseudomonadota > Gammaproteobacteria > Burkholderiales > Burkholderiaceae_C > Variovorax. The sequence continues at coordinate 10,236 of NZ_LYVO01000057.1, read as the reverse complement.
CTCGGCCAGTTTCGCCAGCTCGCCGTCCACGTGTTGGTGAATGCGCTCCCGTTCGGCAGGGGGAAGCATGGCGATGTACCGCTCTACATCCGCCTTGTGCAGGCCGCGCTCAGCGAGGATGCGCTCGCCTTCTTTCAACGTTTTCTCGATCTCGCTGATCAGGCGTCTGGATTCCTCGACCACGCGCTGGGCGTGTGCACGTTGTGGATCGGCGCTCATGGTGGCGTTGCGGGCGAGCCGGCTGGTTGAATTGTGTTCTCAGTAACAAAGCCAAACCAACGGTTCCATTGGCGGGCTCCGCTGCGGTCCATGGAACGTTCTCGCGGAGCCGGTTACTCAGGAGCGGATCAAGAGGTCTCAACTTGCCATGAACTCTGCGCACGGATTCACTCCTCAACACCCCGTCATCTCGCCTCACGCGCGCGCCGTGCTGCCGGGTGGGTCCGGGCATGGTGAGGTGATGCATGGAACGCGCAAGGGGAGTCCGTTGACGTTGGTTCCGGCTCACGCGGCCACCATGCCCGCCGGCACGATTTCGGTCTCTGTGCAGTCGGGCCACATCGGGCTTCCTCATGCTGCGCCGGGTGCTGCGTTCAGGTCTTCATCAAGCGTCTCGGTCGTTGCAGAGCGGCGTGTTCCATGGATGCCGACCGCGCAGATTGCTCCATTGATGAACGTGGTCGGCGGAAGAGAAGCCCGCGCTACTGCACTTGGCTTGGCTCGCGGCGGCCGGCTGCCATCGGCGCGTGCACACTCGCCCGCGCGTATGCGGCAAGGCCTGCTCGCAACCTACGCGGTTGGGGCCTACGTCGAAGGTGATGAAGATGCCTTGGCGCTTCTTACGCCACTGAACTACGGCGATCAAGGCGAAGGCGGTCAGCCCAAGAGCATGGAGGAGCTTTATCAGGAGCTCAGTGAAGCCGACGGCGACCAGCTTGCGCGGTTGCTGATAGACGTCACGCATGGTGCTGCGCCGGAGCCCCCCGAGAGGTTTGGCGTCGACCACCAGCCGTTGCCCAGAGATCCCGATGCACTTTACGCGGAGTTGAGGTCGTGCTTTGGCGCAGGGGGCGGCAAGCAACTATTGGCCGATCGTTTGCGTCGCGCTCAAGGCATCCCGCCACGTGGCAACGAGGAAGCGATGCGCCGTCTGCGCCAGCAGATCGACGACACGGTTCAGGATCTGAAGACGGCCGATCACGGCACTGTCTTCTCTCTGCTCAATACCCGTGACTCCGTTCTTCGTGCCGCGGATGTGGCGGGGGCGCCGACCGCTGCCAAGATACTGGACTACTACGATGGCTTGATCCAACAACCCGTCAGTTCTGATCCGAGCAGCCCGCTGTCGAGCTTCAAAAGTCCTGGCTTCGCGAAGCAGTTGCTGAGCCTGATAGAGAAGTTTCCCATTGGTTCGATGCGCTTCGTATTGAGCACACTCGGCGAAGCCCTGGGCGCGGATTACCGCGCGCCGGTCAGTTCCTGCAGCAAGGAGCATTTGCGGGTTCTCAACTGGCGGTTCAGCAATTTCACCGCCTTCAACACGGTTCTGGAGGCCGTGCAGAAACTGCATGACTCCCTGAATCGCCAGATGCGGGTTCATGGCCAAGCGCCTTCGCTGTCATGAACGATGGTCCATTCGACACGACGGCATTGCTGCGCCTCGTCCTGGAAATGATCGCCAGCGAATATCCTTCTCGAATGCAGGTGGAATCGCTCCTCAAGCGATTGCGCGCCACTGAGGGAGCCGCCCAGATCATCTGTCTGCAAGGACTGCTGAACCTCATGCGCGCTTTGCCGATGCATGTGTACAGCAGCGACGACGATCGCCTCGCGCTCATCGCTGCGGCACGGGAAGTGCTCGACGCAGCCATCGATGCGGAAGAGGCGGTCAATTTGAAGAACGGCGCGGAGCAAGACGGCGCTGCACGCTTGATACCTCCTGAGACGGTGCACCAGTGAGTTGGGTGGCCGACACCGTTCGAGTCTTCGGGCAATCCATCGGATTGCCCGAATTGGCGTTGGACGACCAAGGAAGCCTGCGCCTCGCCACCGAAGACGGTGGCGTCATCGGCTTGATCGCGATGGATGTCGCCGAAGCGCCGCTGGTGCTTGTCTATCGCAGTGCACTGCTGAGCTATTCGGCCGAGCGCAAGCTGCGCCGGGCGCTGCGGCTTGCCGATGCTGCGCGCATCCGTTTATGGCCTGCCCAGGTCGCCGTGCTGTCAGATGCGTTGGTGATTGCATTGCGAATGCCTCAGCGTGACTTCACGCCCGACGCGCTCGAGAGCGCCTTGGTCGATCTGGAGCGCATGCATGCCGATCTCGATGGCCGCGGCTAAGTCGAGCCTTCAATGAACAAGGTCCTTCCTGCTCCGCCGCTGCGGATCGACAAGGGAATCGATCGCGTCCTTCACGATCGTGACGTGCCGAGCACTTTGCGGCCGGCCGAAGAGGTCGCACCACCCGAGGTGGCGTTTCATTCCCAACTCGATGCCTTGCTGGCGATGCCGAACCTCGATGATTTCATCGACGGTGAACTGCGTCCGCCTATCGGCTCCGCGCTGATGCTCACGCCCGCGTACTTTCGGCAAGTGCTGGATGAGTTGTTGATGTATCTCCCGATCGCGGCGGAAAGGCATCCTCCCGCAGCGAGAGTGCTAGGGCGCGCAGCGCGCGTAGTGGACAACGAGGTGAGTCTTCGCGGGCAGGAAAGCATGTACAGGTTCGCATTGAGGCAGGGGTGACCGACATGACCGCCGCTCCATCACTCGACATCCTGCCGCTGCGTGGCGAGCACGTCGACATGCTGCGCCTGCTCGCGTACGCCTATCAGCGCTACGGATTCGCATCGCGTGCGGCCGAGTTGTGGGCTGCATTGCACGCACTTCTGCCGGGCGATGCAACCGTGACGAAGTCGCTCTCGCATTCGCTGCTGCGCAGCGCAAGGCCCGAACAGGCTCTTGTCCTGCTCGATCGTCTCCTGGATGCAGGAGACGCGTCGGCACTCACACATCTCCTGCGCAGCCAGGCACTGGTCATGTGCGGTCGCTTGCCCGAGGCGGCCCGATCCATGCGCTTCTACGTGGCCGCTCGTTCGCGCGCGAACATCACCAAAGAAGGTTGAGCGTGGAAGCCGTCCTGCAGCGCGCGCAGCGCCTTTTGATGGTCGTTGTCAATCGCATCGACCTGGTTCTTGCGGCCCTCATCGTTTGCATCATCTTCGTGATGATTCTTCCGCTGCCGATCTGGCTGGTGGATGCGCTGATCGCGGTGAACATGTGCATTTCGGCAACGCTGCTCATGGTGGCAATGTACTTGCCGAATCCTCTCGCGTTCTCTTCTTTTCCATCCGTCTTGCTGATCACGACGCTTTTTCGTCTGTCGATTTCGATCGCAACGACCCGGCTCATTCTCCTCAATGGCGATGCAGGGCACATCATCCACACCTTCGGAAATTTCGTGGTGGGTGGCAACCTGGTGGTCGGCCTTGTCGTCTTCCTGATCCTGACCATCGTGCAGTTCGTGGTGATCACGAAAGGTGCAGAACGCGTTGCGGAGGTCGGTGCCCGCTTCTCGCTGGACGCGATGCCAGGCAAGCAGATGTCGATCGACGGAGACATGCGTGCAGGCGTGATCGACATGGACGAGGCACGTCGCCGTCGCGGGCTGGTCGAGAAAGAAAGCCAGCTGTACGGGTCGATGGACGGCGCCATGAAGTTCGTCAAGGGAGACGCCATTGCCGGACTGATCATCGTCGCGGTCAACCTCCTGGGCGGGATCATCATCGGCACCGTTCAGAAGGGCATGACCGCTGGAGACGCGGTACGGGTGTATTCCATTCTTACGATCGGCGATGGACTGATCGCGCAGATCCCGGCGCTGTTCATCTCGATCTGCGCCGGCATCATCGTCACGCGCGTGACCAGCGACGATGGTGGTCCGTCGAACGTCGGCAAAGACGTCGCCAAGCAGCTGCTCAGTCAGCCTCGTGCTCTGCTGATCGGAGCAGCCGTCATGCTGGGCTTCGGGATCATTCCCGGCATGCCTGCTGCAACCTTTATCGCGCTGGCACTGACGCTGAGCGGCGTGGGCTACGCACTCATGCGAGGCGAGCGAAAAGTGGTCGATGCCAAGACGGGTAAGGTGACCACCGTGCAAGCAATGGATGCGGCTACCGGCTCCTCCGCCGGCGGGCGGCCCGCGTCCGACACCGGCAAGGACGGCTTCAACCCGACCGTGCCGTTGATCCTGGAAGTGCATACCCAGCTCGAGCGAGCGTTCTCGGCCGATCTGCTCAATGAAGAACTGATCAAGATTCGGCGTGCGCTGTACTTCGACTTGGGCGTGGTCTTCCCGAGCATCCAGTTGCGCTTTTCCGAGCGTCTGCCGGCGGAAAACTACACCATCCTGATCGCAGAAATTCCGGTGTCTCAAGGACGGCTGCGGCCCGACCATCTCATGGTGCGAGAAACGACGCAGAACCTTACTGCGCTGTCGATTCCTTTCGAGACCGACAAGAAGTTCCTGCCGAACCTGCCGACCGTGTGGTCGTCGGCGCAACTGAAGGATCCTTTGACGCGTGCGGGCGTGCCTTTTCTGGAGCCGACACAACTGTTGAGCTATCACATCGCGCAGGTGCTCAAGAAGTATGCGGCCGAGTTCGTCGGCATCCAGGAGGCTCGCGCCCTGATGGCCGACATGGAAGCGCGTTTCCCCGACCTCGCCAAGGAGGTGCAGCGCGTCATGCCCATTCACAAAATCGCCGAGATATTCCAGCGGCTGGTGTCGGAGGAGATTTCGATTCGCAACATGCGCACGGTGTGCGAAGCGCTGATCGAATGGGGGCAGAAGGAGAAGGATTCGGTGCTGCTGACGGAATACGTTCGCATGGCACTGAAACGGCACATCAGCCACAAGTTTTCGAGTGGCCAGAATGCCTTGCCTGCCTACCTTCTGGCGCCGGCAGTTGAAGACGCCGTGCGCGGCGCCATTCGCCAGACCTCCGCAGGCTCATACCTGGCCCTGGACCCTCAGCTGTCGAAAAAGCTCGTGGACGGCGTCAAGAAGACGGTCGGTGACCTGTCGACGAGCTTGCATCGGCCGGTGCTTTTGACGTCGATGGACATCCGACGGTACATGCGAAAGATGGTCGAACAGGACATCTACGAACTGGCGGTGCTGTCGTACCAGGAGTTGACCACCGAGATCAACATCCAGCCGTTGGCGCGCATCGAGATGTAGTGGATCGGCACCGAACTGCACACGCTTTCCGCATGAACATCGAACAGCATCAGCTTGAGTTGCGGGTCCTTGCAGGGCCTCAGGCGGGCAGCCGTCTTGCGTTGTCGCCGGGCGACTATCTGCTCGGGTCGTCCGATGAGTGCACCATCATCCTCAGTGGCGCGCACATGCAGTCCCAGCACGCCTTGCTGAGCGTCAATGAGGACAGTGTGCAGGTTTCCCCTCGCGACGGCATTTTGCGTGACGGGGCAGGCCTCGAGTTGACCGAGGGCAGCGAGCTTTCGCTGGCTCAGCCGGTCGAGGTGGGAGGAGCGTGGATCGCCGTCGATGCGCGCGAATCCCCATGGCCGGATGCGAAGGCGCTCGCCGAGTTGGGCAAGCTGGCAGCCTCCAAGCAAGAAGGTGAAGACGACATCGATCGTGCCCCACCATTGACCCCGCCGACGGCCGAGTGGTTCGACAGAATGCCTGTCGATCCCAAGCGCGCGGCATGGGTCGCGCTTTTCGCAGGACTGGGCGTTGTCGCCCTCGGTCTGTTGGTCGGTCTGGGCGGCGCTTTCGATGAGCCCGTGGCGGCTTCGCGCCGGGAGTCATCCCAGCAGGTGACTGTTCCCGCATCTCCGACACCCGCGACAGTGCTCGACGACCTCCACCTCGCCGGCCGGTTGAGTGCGGCGCAGCTCACCGATGGCGCCTGGCAGGTGAGCGGCTATCTTGCGAACGCCGAGGAGAAGCGAGCGGTGCTGGAAGCGATGAAGCGTCTCGACACGGCGCCTCAGTTCGCTATTCATGCGGACGACGAACTTCTGTCGGCGTCCCGCGAATGGGTGGCGTCACAGGTCGAAGGGCAGCCGGCACGCCTGCGCGTCGAATCTGTGCGCGATGGCGCCGTACGCCTTGTCGGAGTCGCGCGCGAGGCATCTTTTGTCGAAGGGCTGGGTGCAAGCCTCGTCAAGAACGTGGCCGGCGTGCGAAGTGTCGATTCGGCAGTGCTTCTGCCGCCAGCGCTGACGGCGCAACTGCAGGCCAAGCTTGCACAGGCCGGCCTGGCCGAAAGCGTCACGATTCTCGAAGAGCAGCCTGAAGTCGTGCTGAGTGGAACGCTCGATGACGCGCAGATGGCGCGCTGGTTGCAGCTGGAGGCGGCGTTTCGCAAGGAGCATGCCGATGTGCTGCCCATGCGCTCCCTGATCGGTCGTGCCACGCCCAAGCTCCCGATCGACATCAAAGTCGTCGTCGGAGGCCCGTTGCCATACGTCGTGACGGGCAAGGGCGAAATGGTGACCCCTGGAGGTCGCATCGCGGACATGACGCTGGTGTCGGTCAGCGATAGCGAAATCGTCTTTCAAGGCAAACAACGTTACGTCATCCCGAGGTAGTCATGAACACCGTCACCCCGCTCATGGAGCTCGAACGGCAATTGCTGGAAGACAGAGATGGCAGCGTGCGTGCCACGCTCTTGGAAAGACTGAGGTCGATCCAGGCGCGACTCGTCGTGCAGCGCCGAAATCTTGCATCCCCGCTGCGCCAACGTCAGCTGGCCGGTGCGCAGCAGGCGGTCGAAGCCGCTATCGAGGTGCTGGGGCGCGCGAACGCCAGACCGCCTTGAGCCATTGCCTACCGCCCGTCATCGCGTTTCGAGCGCTGTCGACAGGCACATGCGTCTTGTCAGTCATCCAGACCCTTTGAACATCTAGGAGTACCGCTATGGCTCTCACACTGAATGGACTTGTCGAGGACGGAAGTGAGATGGTTTCCGCGTCCAACGAACAGTTGGAGGCGCAGCTGGCTGCTGTTGGTACGGGCGATCTGGACGCCGCCGACATGATGCGCTTGCAAATGCGCGTCACGAACATGAGCCTGACCATCCAGACATACTCCTCCATCGTGAAAGAGTTTGGCGATTCACTCAAAGCGGTTGCGCAGAAGTTCTAGCTTGGCGGTCACCAACTGCGAGCCCTTGTGCTGGTGTCGCGGCACATGTCTTCTAGAGCGCGTGTGAGATGGTGTTCAGTGCCGGCTAGGTCTGGTGTCGCCTCTGCACCATAGGGTCTTGCCCCGCCGCGGCCTGGCGGCACAGGCTGCAGAATCGCCGCGATGAAACCTGCTTCCGCCATGGCCGGCGCACTCGCTGCCGCCGCCTGCTGCTCCCTCCAAGCGCAAGAGGCGCCGGCCCCTTCCACGCTGCGGGAGGTCACCGTGACCACGCCCCGTGGCGAGGCGCGGCCCTTCGACGTTCCTGGCTCGGTCGACAGGGTGGAGGGCAGCGAGATGCGCGATGCGCGCCTGCAGGTCAACCTGTCGGAAAGCCTGGGTGCGGTGCCGGGGCTGCAGGTGCAGAACCGGCAGAACTACGCGCAGGACCTGCAACTCTCGATCCGCGGCTTCGGCGCGCGCTCGACCTTCGGCGTGCGCGGCGTGCGGCTGTACGTCGACGGAATCCCGGCCACGCTGCCCGACGGGCAGGGCCAGACCTCCAACATCGACATCGGCTCGGCTGATCGCGTCGAGATCCTGCGTGGACCTTTTTCCGCGCTCTATGGCAATTCGTCGGGCGGCGTGGTCCAGGTGTTCACGGAGCAGGGCGAGGGGCCGCCCACGCTCAGCGTATCGGGCGCCGGCGGCAGTTTCGGCACATGGCGCGCGAGCAGCAAGCTCATGGGTTCCAGTGGCGCCGTCGACTACACGCTGAGCGCCAGCCGTTTCCATACCGACGGATGGCGCGAGCACAGCGGGGCCGACCGGGAGATTCAGAACGGTCGCCTGGGTTTCAAGCTGGACGACGGCAGCAAGCTGACGTTGGTCTTCAACAGCGTCCACTTGTTCGCGCAGGATCCGCTGGGGTTGTCGGCCGAGCAGTACGCCCTGAATCCGCGCGGCGCCGACCTTGCGTCCCAGTTCGACACCCGCAAGACCGTAGACCAGCAGCAGGTGGGCCTGACTTACGAGCGCAACATCGATGCGCGCAACGCCTTGCGCCTGATGGTGTATGGCGGCCAGCGCAGCACCGTGCAATACCAGGCCATCCCGACCGCTGCGCAGGCCAACCCCCTGCAGTCCGGCGGCGTGATCGACCTGGCACGTGACTACGGCGGCATGGATCTGCGGTGGAGTTCGAAGCTGACGCTGGCCGATCGGCCTTTCGACCTTGTCGCCGGCCTGGCCTACGACAGCCTGCGCGAGAAGCGGCGCGGCTACGAGAACTTCTACGGCACGGCCGCTGCGCCGCGCGCCCTGGGCGTGCAGGGCCGACTGCGCCGCGACGAGCGCAACGAGGTGCGCAACCTCGACCCCTATCTCCAAGCCAGCTGGCGTTTCGCCGAGCGTTGGACACTGGAGGCCGGCCTGCGCCGGAGCGACGTGCGCTTCTCGTCGCGCGACCGCTACATCGTCGGCACGAACCGCGACGACAGCGGCAGCGCGCGCTACCGCAAGACCCTGCCCGTGGCCTCCCTGCGCTTCCAGGCGACCCAGGACCTGGCACTCTACGCCTCCGCTGGCCGTGGCTTCGAGACGCCGACCCTCAATGAGCTGTCCTACCGCGCCGACGGCACAGGCGGGCTCAACTTCGGCCTGCAGCCTTCGGTCAATACGAGTGTCGAGGTCGGCGCCAAGGCGCGGCTCGGCGGCGGCCTGCTGACCGCAGCCCTGTTCCAGACCCGCACGCGCGACGAGATCGTCACCAACACCAACGTCGGCGGCCGCGCCACCTTCCAGAACGCCGGGCGCACGAAGCGCGACGGCTTCGAACTCGCCTGGCAGCACGAGACGCCCGGCCATTGGCGCACACAGCTCGCCTACACCTGGCTGGACGCGCGGTACCGCGATGCCTTCTGCTCGCCTTCGCCCTGCAGCGCGGGCAACACCGTGCCTGCGGGCAGCCGCATTCCAGGCATCGCCGAGCACGCGTTCTATGCCTCGTACGGCTGGGTGCCGCCGGAGGGCTGGCGCGCGGGGGCGGAGCTGCGTGCCCTCAGCCAGATTGCGGCCAACGACCGCAACAACGCGCGCGCGCCGGGTTACGCGGTGGCCTCGCTCTATGCCGGTTACGTCAAGCGTTGGGACCGGTGGGACTTCAACGCCTTCGTGCGTGTCGACAACCTGTTCGATCGCCGCTACGTGGGCTCGGTCATCGTCAACGAGGGCAACGCCCGTTACTTCGAACCGGCCTTGGGGCGCAACTGGACTGCGGGGCTGGGGGCGGCATACCGTTTCTGAGTTCTCTGTCGAGCGACGCGCGACCGATCTCAGGCTTCTGACCGGCTTCTGACCGGCTCTTGCTGGCGCTTGCGAGCGCCCGCGAGCACGCGGCTTACTCGCCTTTCGGCATCGCACAGGGATCGCCCAACGGGTCGGCCTATCCCTCGCATGCGTGCGGTGGTCGACGCTGACTGTGCAGTTTGTCGCTTTTTCTGGCTTTCGACGAACAAGGCGACCGAATCTTCCTAGCATTCGGCCGCCGCCAACTGACTGAGCCTACAAGAAAAGGCGGCGCACCACCGACCTGGGCACCGGGCTGCTGCAAAGCGCCTCTGCACCCACGGGCCTTGAAACCAACCCCCGTCTCTTGATGAACAAAACACATCGCAGTCTTTGGAATGCCGCCTTGGGCGCATGGGTGGCAGCGCCCGAGAACGCACGTCCGCGAGGAAAGTGCGGCGGCGGCATCAGGGAGGCGGCACTGACCGTCGCTCTTCTTGCTGCGGGCTCGCCCCTCGCCATGGCCGCGTGCAGTGCAAGCGACGGTGCCGGGCTGGCGGCATGCATGGCTGGCAGCGAGTCGGTCATCAATCTCACCAACAACATCACATTGAACGCACATCTGGCGGTGATCGAGCGCAACCTGATCATCAACGGAAACGGCTACGCGCTCGACGGTGCAGGGGCATTCAGAGGGCTGTTCATCGGCGCGGGAACGACCACGGTCAACGGGCTGACGATGCAGAACCTGCTGGCCAAAGGTGGCAGCGGGGGAACGTTTTCGATCCCCGGCGG
>NZ_LYVO01000056.1 GCF_001984055.1 Variovorax sp. KK3 | reverse complement strand
GCCGGGGAGCACGCCGATCAGCGTGCCCAGCAGGCAGCCGACGAAGGCGTAGATGAGGTTCTGCACCGTGAAGGCCGCAGTGAACCCGATGGAAAGGTTGTTGATGAGTTCCATGGCGCGGTCGTTCTCAGCCGGTGATGAAGGTAGGCCAGACCTGGAACTGCAGCTTGAGCGCGACCACGAAGGCCCCGTAGCTGCCGACCGCCAGGATGGTGGCGAGGATCAGGCTCGACTTGAAGTTGTAGTGCTCGCCCGCGAGGCCCGCGATCAGCACCAGCGCGTAGATGGCGGCGATGAGGCCCATGGCCGGTAGGCCGATGCTGGGCAGGCCGCCCAGCAGGATGCCGAAGATCACGTTGGCGCCGATGATGAAGGCCAGCGGACGCCAGGCGATGCCGCCGACCGGTTCGCCGTCGACCGTCTCGATGCTGAGCGCCGTGAAGATCACGATCGCACCCAGGATGGCCAGCAGGATGCCGAGCATCAGCGGGAAGTAGCCGGGGCCCATGCGCGCGCCGGTACCCACGTTGTAGGCCGTTGCTCCCCAGCCGAAGGCGATGCCGACGACCGTGAACATCAGGCCCGCGAAAAAGTCCTTCTGACTTTTGATTTTCACGAACTGTCCCCTAGGAATTTAGAACAGCGGGATTGTGGGGTCAGCTTCCGGTCAGGTTCGATGTGGATACCACCTAGCGAGGGGCTAGGGTTTCCCCGAGGCGCGAAGGTGCGCGCGAGGCCTTATTCGAGCGGCGGCGTGGCGCTCAGGACTTCATCGACCGTGGTCAACCCTTCGGCCACGCGCAGGGCGCCGGCCAGCCGCAGCGGCCGCATGCCGTCCTGCACGCCCTGGCGTCGCAGCGCGCCCGCGTTGGGCTCTTTGTTGACGAGGGTCTTGAAGGACTCCGTGACGCTGAGCAGTTCGTAGAGGCCCATGCGGCCGCGGTAGCCCGTCATGCGGCAGTCGACGCAGCCCACCGGCTTGTAAGCGCGCACCGAGCCGGTGATGTTCCAGGGCTTGACGAACTCGCCGAGCTGCTCGCGCGTGACGGTGTCGTCGGGTGCCTTGCAATGCGGGCACAAGGTGCGCACCAGGCGCTGCGCCAGCACGCCCAGCATGACGGCGTTGATCAGGTAGTTGGGCACGCCGAGTTCCATCAGCCGCGTGATGGCGCTCGGCGCGTCGTTGGTGTGCAGGGTGCTGAACACCAGGTGGCCGGTAAGCGCGGCCTGCACCGCCATCTCGGCGGTGGCCAGGTCGCGGATTTCGCCGACCATGATGATGTCCGGGTCCTGCCGCATCAGCGCGCGCAGGCCCTCGGTGAAGCCGAAGTCGAGCTGGGGTTGCACCTGCGTCTGGTTGAAGGAAGGCTCGATCATTTCGATCGGGTCTTCGACCGTGCTGACGTTGACCTCTTCCGTCGCCACCCGCTTGAGGGTGGAATAGAGCGTGGTGGTCTTGCCCGAGCCGGTGGGCCCGGTCACGAGGATGATGCCGTGCGGCCGGGTCACCAGCCGCTCCCAGCGCTGCGCGTCGTGCTGCGCGAAGCCCAGCGCATCGAGGTCCTTGACTGCCGTGTCGGGGTCGAAGATGCGCATGACCATCTTCTCGCCGAAAGCCGTGGGCAAGGTCGACAGGCGCATCTCGACCTCGTCGCCGCGGATGTTGCGGGTCTTGATGCGGCCGTCGAGCGGACGGCGCTTCTCGACCACGTCCATGCGGCCCAGCAGCTTGATGCGCGACACCATCGCGTTCATCACGCCCATCGGCATCTGGTAGGCCGGGTGCAGCACGCCGTCGATGCGGAAGCGGATCACGCCCTGGTCGCGCCGCGGCTCCAGGTGGATGTCGCTGGCGCGCTGGTCGAAGGCGTACTGCCACAGCCAGTCGACCACCTGCACCACGCTCTGGTCGTTGGCGTCGAGCTGCTTGGTGCTCTTGCCGAGTTCGACCAGCTGCTCGAAGCTGGTGCCGCCGGCACTGCCGCCGGCCTTCTGCGCCGCGCGCACCGACTTGGCCAGCGAGAAGAATTCGGCCGTGTAGCGCTGGATGTCCAACGGGTTGGCCACCACGCGCCGCACCGAGCGACGGGCCTGGCGCTCCACCTCGGCCATCCAGTCGGTCAGGAAGGGCTCGGCCGTGGCCACCACCACTTCGGTGGGGGTGACCTGCACCGGCAGCACCTTGTGGCGCTCGGCGTAGGCGGCACTCATGGTGTCGGCCACCTTGCCCACGTCCACGCGCAAAGGGTCGATGCGCAAGTACGACAGGCCGGCCCGTCCGGCCAGCCATTCGGTGAGCATCTCCAGGTCGAGCGGCTTGCTGTCGGACTGGCGCGTCATGGCGACGTTGGCCAGGCGCACGAGCGGGGGCTGGCGGCTCTCGGCCTGCGCACAGCGCGCGAGGGTTCGCTTGGCTTCTTCGGGCGAGATCACGCCGTCGCGGGCGAGCCATTCGATCAACAGCCGCAACTGCAGCGGACCTTCGTGGCGTGGTGGCTTGGATGCGGGCGACGTGACTGCGCTCATGCGACTGCGCTCATGATTCTGCGAGGTACTTGAACACCCGCAGCCACTTCGGCGCAGGCAGGCTCCAGCGAGTCTGGATGCTTTGCGCCCGCTCGGCAAGCACGGCGCGCTTGGGCCGCGACGGGCTGCGCTGGGCCAGCACGATGGTGTTGCCCTCGCGCGTCGGACGGAAGGCCCACAGCGCGTCGCTGCCGAAAGCGGCGCCGATCTTTTCGAGGCTGCGCTCGAAGCTGGAGGAGCGGCCGAAGAGGTTGACCGTCATGCAACCGTCCTCGGTGAGCAGGCGCCGGCAGTCGGCGTAGAAGTCCTCGCTGTCGAGCACCGGTGCGGCAGCCTCGTGGTCGTACAGGTCGACCTGCAGCGCATCGACCGAGCCCTGCCACACGGGCTTGCGAATCTCGGCCTGCGCATCGGCGACGACCACGCGCAGCTTGGCATCGTCGGCCGGCAGCTTGAACCAGCCGCGGCAGGCCGCCACCACCTGCGGATTGAGCTCGATCGCGGTGGTGCGCATGCGCAGCGCCTTGCGGCTGAACTTGGTGAGGCTGGCCGCGCCGAGGCCCAACTGCATGGCGTGGCGCTTGGGCACCTCGGCGGGGTCGACGAAGAGCAGCCAGGCCATCATGCGCTGCACGTACTCCAGCTCGATCTCGAAGGGCGCGTCGAGCTTCATCGAGCCCTGGACCCATTCGGTGCCCAGGTGCAGGTAGCGCACGTCGCCGTAATCGGAGAAGTTGACCTCGGGCAAGCCAGGCTTCATGGCGCGGGCGGCTGCGCCGGCAGCTGTGCCGGCAACTGCACTGGCAGGTACTGCGCGATCACCTCGCGCCACGCAGCCGTCTTGCGTTCGAGGTTCCACGATGCGTGGGCCGGGCTGGTCGAGGGCAGGCGGTGCACCGGAACGCCCAGGCCGCGGGTGTGCTTCGCATGCTTGAAGCTTTCACCGCCGTTGTGGGCGACGGCGGCCAGGGCCGGCAGGTGCAGGCCGGCAATGTCGTTGGGCACCGCGTCGCGGATGGCCGAGTCCAGGCTGCCGGTACGCGTGCATCGCCCGTAGACGTCCCAAACTCCCAGGCCATGGGCCAGCAGCCATTCGCTCCGCTTTCGATAGCTGTCGGGCCCCGTGGGGAGCGGATCATGGGGCCAGAGTCTTTGCAAGATCTTCCAGAACTGGTTTTGCGGGTGCGCATAATACTGCCGCTCCGCGAGCGACCTCGCACCCGGAAAGCTGCCGAGGATCAGCACGACGGTGGCGCCGGACACCACGGGCGGCAGCCCGGTCAGCACGAGCGGCGGCTCGGCCCGCGTTGGTGATGATGATGCGTCGTCTCGTTCCATCCAGGGCGCGAATTCTGGCCTGAAAGAAAAAACCCGCCGGCGGCGGGTTTCCTCAAGGTCTGCAGCAATCTGATCAAGGCTTCTTCGCGGCTTCGTTCTGCGCGGTGCCGGGGATCTTCTCGCCGATCTTGTCGCCGACCTGGCGGGTCTTGTCGGCCGCTGCCGTGGCGGTGTTGCTCACCGCGCCGCCGGCCCTGCTCGCCACGTTCTCGGTCTTGTCGACGGCCGTGGCGGTGCCCTTCTTGGTGGAGTTCCAGGCCTTCTTGCTGGTGTTCTTGGTCGACTTCCACGCCTTCTTGCTGCCGTTCTCCGTGGCGTTCACGGCCTTTTTGGTGCCGCTCTTGGTGGCATCCCAGGCCTTCTCGCCAGCGTTCTCGGTCGCGTTCACCGCCTTCTTCGTGCCGCTCTTGGTGGCGTCCCAAGCCCGTTCGCCGGCGTTCTCGGCCTTCTGGGTCATGGTGGGCTCTGCGGGCTGGGTCTGGGCGGCTGCCGGCAGTGCGGCGGCGAATGCCAGGACGAGTGCGGCGGGGAGGATGCGAATGGATTTGTTCATGGATAAAGCTCCTTTGCGATGTTGGAGTGACGAACTTGCCACGAGGCCAGAACGGCCGTCCGGAGTGCAAGGATGACAGCAAACATGGCCTGCAGAGCACCCTCCGCGCATGTCGCGAACTCGGCCTACGCGGGCTGCAGCGTCCGCGACTACAGCGGCATCAGCGAAGACAGACGTGGCAGGGCCGCGACCGCATTTCGCGTGGTCGCCTCGGCCAAGGCCTCGACCGTGATGCCGCGCAGGTCGGCCACCACCTCGGCGATGCGGGGCAGTTCGCCCGGATCGTTGCGCCCCTGCGGCTCGCCCGCCGCTCGCTGCGCCTGGGTGCGATAGAGCCAGTGCGGCGGGATGTCGGGCGCGTCGGTTTCGAGCACGATCGCATCGAGCGGCAGTTCAGCCGCCAGACGGCGCAGTTGAAGCGCGCGATCGAAGGTCACCGCACCACCGAAGCCCAGCTTCAGGCCCAGGTCGAGGCAGGCCCGCGCCTGCTGCATGCTGCCGTTGAACGCATGGGCGATGCCGCGCCACCCATCGGCCGGCGCGGTGTCGCGCAGGTGCCGCAGCACCTTGTCCACCGAGCGGCGCACGTGGATGACCACGGGCAGGCCGTGCCGCCTCGCGAGTTGCAACTGGTTGCGAAACACGTGCGTCTGCTTCTCGTCGTCGAGGCCGTCCACGAAGTAGTCGAGCCCGATCTCGCCCACCGCCACGAGCCTCGGGTCGTCACGCCGGGCCTCGAGTTCGGCGTCGAGCACGGCCAGGTCGCCCTCGCCGGCGCCGGGCGTGCACAGTGGATGGATCCCCAGCGCATAGGCGTCGTCCTGCGCATGCGCGAGTTCGCGAACGATCGCGAAATTGCTGGTCGCCACGGCGGGAATCACGCAAAGCCCCACGCCGCGTCGGGCCGCCCGGGCCCGGATGGCGGGCATCTCGTCGCCGAACTCCGGGGCGTCGAGGTGACAGTGCGTATCGATCAAGGGCTTCATCGAAAGATGATGCCCGAACGCAAGCATTGGCGCGGAAAGCGTGCTACCGTGACTCCATCTCGCGTGGACTTTTTCGGAGGTGTCCCGATGCGCAGGCCTGCTTTCTACAGCCGCTCGCCCGGCACGCCGCTGCAGGCGGCCGCCGACGACGAGGCGCCTCAGGCGGCGCCTGGCGCGCCGACACCCGCGGCAGCCGAATCGACGTCGCCCAAGGCGCGCTGGCACCCCGGCCGCCGCAGCTTCGCGCTGCTGCTGGCCGTCGTCGTCGGAGCCTCGGCCACCGCCATCGCGACCTGGCCGCGCCAGAACTTCCGGCAGTACACGCAGAAGGACATCGACGCCGCCGTGCTGCGCACCTTGCAGACGGCCAGCATCCCCTCGCAATATGCCCGCGCCGCGGAGATCATCCGCCCCTCGGTGGTGCGCGTGGTCGGCTACGGCCCCGAGAAGAAGACCCCCGAAGCACAGACCCAGAAGCAGGGCCGCAACCTCGCCAAGGGCAAGGCGCCCGAGGCCGACGAGCCCCCGGGCGAGGTCGAACGCGGTGTCGGCACCGGCGTGGTGATCGTCGACAAGGGTGTCATCCTGACCAACCTGCACGTGGTCGCGGGCGCCGAGAAGATCAAGGTCACCTTCGCCGATGGCCTGGAAGCACCGGCCGTCATCACCGGCGTTCAGCCCGAGAACGACCTGGCCGTGCTGCAGGCCCAGAAGCTACCCGACGACCTGATCCCCGCCACCATGCGCTCCACCGCCGACCTGATGCCGGGCGACCAGGTGGCCGCGGTCGGCTTCCCGTTCGGCATCGGCCCCTCGGTGTCGGGCGGCGTGGTGTCGGGCCTCAAGCGCTCCTTCCGCTCGCCCGAGGGCAAGCAGGAGCTGGGCAACCTGATCCAGTTCGACGCGGCCGCCAACCCCGGCAATTCGGGCGGGCCGCTGGTCAACATGAACGGCGAGGTGCTCGGCATCGTCACCGCCATCCTCAACCCGACGCAGCAGCGCACCTTCATTGGCATCGGTTTTGCAGTGCCGATCGAGAACGCCGCCTCGGCCGCCGGTTCGCCACCCTTCTGACTCAACGACGACGAAAGCAACGCATGAGCATGGAACCCGAAGCGACACCCTCCGTCCCCTCTGCGCCCGCCGGCAGCACCGCCGAGCTGATGGAGCAGATCCTCTACCAGGTCAAGCGCGTGGTCGTCGGCCAGGACCGCTTCCTGGAACGGGTGATGGTGGCGGTGCTGGCGGGCGGCCACCTGCTGGTGGAAGGCGTGCCCGGACTGGCCAAGACGCTGACGGTGAAGACGCTGGCCGACGCGATCCGCGGACAGTTCAAGCGCATCCAGTTCACGCCCGACCTGGTGCCCGCCGACCTGGTCGGCACGCGCATCTACAACCAGAAGACCGGCGACTTCAGCACGTCCCTGGGCCCGGTGTTCGCCAACCTGCTGCTGGCCGACGAAATCAACCGCGCACCTGCCAAGGTGCAGAGCGCCCTGCTCGAAGTGATGCAGGAGCGCCAGGTCACCATCGCCGGCGAAACGCACCGCGTGCCGCGCCCCTTCCTGGTGATGGCGACGCAGAACCCGATCGAGACCGAAGGCACCTACCCGCTGCCCGAAGCCCAGGTCGACCGCTTCATGATGAAGGTGCTGGTCGACTACCCGACCGACGAGGAAGAGTTCGTGATCGTCCAGCGCGTCATCGGCCCGGCGCTCGAAGCCACGCCGGTCGCCACCATCGACCAGCTCGCCGCATTGCAGGCCGAGGCGCGGCAGGTGTACGTCGACCCGTCGCTCATCCAGTACGCGGTGCGGCTGGTGTCGGCCACGCGCACGCCCGACCGCCACGGGCTGAAGGACATGCGCCGATTCATCACCTACGGCGCCAGCCCGCGCGCCAGCATCAACCTGACCGAAGGCGCGCGCGCGCTGGCCCTGCTGCGCGGCCGCAGCTACGCGCTGCCGGAAGACATGACCGACCTGGTGCCCGACGTGCTGCGGCATCGTGTCACGCTCTCGTACGAAGGCCTGTCCGAGGGCCTGACCCCCGACAGCCTGGTCGAACGCATCATGCGGGCCGTGCCCCCGCCGGCCAAACCGCTCGAGCATGAAAAGCTGGTGGCCTAGCCGCCGCGCGGCGGCGAACGACGCGAAGCTCGCGGCCGTCGAGGCCGCGGCCGGCGGCGCCGAGCGTGCGCTGCGCCGGCTCGAATGGACGGTGATCCGCCGCCTCGACGGCCTGCTGCAGGGCGACTACCGCACGCTGATGCGCGGTACCGGCCTCGACTTGGCCGACCTGCGCGAGTACCAGCACCACGACGACGTGCGCCACATCGACTGGAACGTCACTGCCCGCCTGCAGACGCCGCACGTACGCGTGTTCACCGAAGACCGCGAGATGGCCGCCTGGTTCGTGCTCGACCTGAGCCGTTCGGTCGATTTCGGCTCCGGCGTGAAGGCCAAGCGCGAGATCTCGGCCGGCTTCGTCGGCGTGATCGCGCGCCTGCTCACGCGCCACGGCAACCGGGTCGGCGCGCTGGTCTACGGCAACGACGTCGAAGCCGTGATCCCGCCACGATCGGGCCGGCGCCACGTGCTGCACCTGCTCGACGCGATGGAACGGCGCTCCGACAAGAAGGAACGGCAGCCGGCGCAAAAAGGCATGACCCGCCTGGCCGACCTGCTGAAGTCGGCCGCGGTGCTGATGCCGCGCCGCTCCACCGTGTTCGTGGTGTCAGACTTCCTTTCCGAGCCCGGCTGGGACCGCCCGCTCGCCCAGCTCGTGCAGCGCCACGAGGTGGTGGCCGTGCGCCTGTTCGACCCGCTCGAACTGGAGATCCCCGACCTCGGCCTGGTACCGCTCACCGACGCCGAAACCGGCGAGCAGCTGTGGGTCGACACCCACGACGGCGGCTTCCGCAAGCGCTTCGCACGCCTCGCCGCGGAGCGCGAAACCACATTGCGCGAGACGCTGGCCAAGGCCGGCGTCGACACGCTCGAACTCTCCACTCAGGACGACCTGGTGCAAGCCATCGTGCGCTTCGCCGACATGCGCAAGCGCCGCGTGCGCGCCACCGGTGCGTCCCTTTCCAAGGCGGTGGCAGCATGACCTTTCTCTGGCCCCAGTTCCTGTGGTTCATGGCCGCGGTGCCCCTGCTGGTGCTGCTCTACGTGTGGCTCCTGCGCCGCAAGAAGAAGCTGGCGCTGCGCTATGCCAGCCTGTCGATCGTGCGCGAAGCCATGGGCGCGCGCCAGAGCGTGCGTCGCCATCTGCCGCCCTTCCTGTTCCTGCTGGCGATGGTGGCCATGCTGATCGCAGCCGCCCGGCCGATGGCGGTGGTGGTGCTGCCCTCCAACCAGCAGACCATCATCCTGGCGATGGACGTGTCGGGCAGCATGCGCGCGGCCGACGTGCTGCCCAACCGGCTGGTGGCGGCGCAGGACGCGGCCAAGGCCTTCCTGAAGGACCTGCCGCGCCATGTGAAGGTCGGCATCGTCGCCTTCGCCGGCAGCGCCAACGTGGCGCAACTGCCCACCACCAACCGCGAAGACCTGGTGCAGGCGATCGACTCGTTCCAGCTCCAGCGCGCCACCGCCACCGGCAACGCCATCGTGGTGTCGCTCGCCACGTTGTTCCCCGACCAGGGCATCGACGTCTCCAACTTCGGCCCGCAGGCGCCGCGCCAGCGCGGCGTGCCGCTGGACCAGGCCGGCAAGGCGGCCCCGAAGGAGTTCGTGCCGGTCGCGCCGGGCTCGTACACCTCGGCCGCGATCATCATGCTGACGGACGGCCAGCGCACCACCGGCGTCGACCCGCTGGACGCGGCCAAGGCGGCCTCGGAGCGCGGCGTGCGCGTGTACACGGTGGGCATCGGCACGGTCGACGGCGAGACCATCGGCTTCGAAGGCTGGTCGATGCGCGTGCGGCTGGACGAGGAAACGCTCAAGTCCATCGCCAACAAGACGCAGGCCGAGTACTACTACGCCGGCACCGCCGCCGACCTGACCAAGGTCTACAACACGTTGAGTTCGCGGCTCACCGTCGAGAAGAAGGAAACCGAGATCTCGGCGCTCTTCGCGCTCGGTGCCGCGGCGCTGGCGCTTCTGTCGGCGGGTCTGTCGCTGCTCTGGTTCAACCGCATCCTCTGAGATCGGCGCCGCTTCGACCGCCGGGTGCGCCCACCCCAGCCCTCCCCCAGCGGGGGAGGGAGCGAGAAGTCAGCGCCATTGGAGCAGCAGCGACCAGGGGGCGCGGCTCATGTGGCGATCGACGCAGCCGGCCGTGCCCGCTTCGCAGCCCACGTAGCTCGGGTCGATGCGCCGCGTGCCGGGCACGAAATCCAAGCGCCGCAAGGTGACCGACTGCAGCACGTTGCCGCCCACTGCGTCCAGACCGCCGTCGTCGACCGACACCACCACGTCGCAGTGCATGGGCAGCGCCGCACCGCCGGTGGCGCGCGAGGCCAGCAGGCGGCCGATGGATGCGAAGTCGGCCACCCGCGCGTCGTCGCTGCGGGCATGGCAGACGAGGTCGCCGACGCGCGGTGGCGTGCGCATCGCGTCGCAAGCGCGCATCGCATAGGCGGTGGCCTGGCCCGACGCTTCCGCGGCGCCGGCCTGCCAGGCAGCGCCGGCATAGTCGGCATGCGCCTCGGAGAACGCGAACTCGTCCGGTCCCAGCCCCGCTTCGCGCGCGAGCCAGCTCACGAAGGCGGCCGACCACGGCGTGTCGATCACCGCGACGCGGTCGACCGCGATGCGCAGGGCGCGCAGTTCCTGTGACGTCAGGCCCTGGTCCGGCCCGACACCGAGGCCTTGCAGATGCTCGGCGCTGGCCTGGTTGAGGGCTTGCTGGAGCAAGCTGCGATCGGCCGGCCGCCAGCCGCCGTAGGCCACCTGCGAAGGCAGCCGGCCGCCGTGGGTGCCCACGGCCTGCCAGTAGCCGATGACGCGCTGCCAGGGCGCCGGACGCAGCGAGGGACCTCGCAGCGCTTCGGCTTCGGACGCGCCCGACGCGGTGAGCCGGCCCTCGGCATCGAGCGTCTGGCCGCCGAAGGCCCGGTGCTCCTGCCGCGCGGCGCCCGCCAAGGCCAGGGCGCGTGGCGGTGACGGTGTGCCGGTGCCCGTCTGCAGGCAGACCGGGCCGGGCTGGGCATGGCCGGTGCCATGGACGATCGCACCGGCGAGCATCGCGGCCGCCACGACCGATCGCTGCAGCGCCCGCGGGATCGAGACCCCGTCGATCTTCAATCGTCGGTCGCGATCATCACGCTCGACGCCTTGATCACGCCGTAAACCTTGCCGCCTTCCTTGATGCCGAGCGACTGCGCGGATGCGCTGGTGATGGTGGAGGTGATCTGGACACCCGGCGCGATTTCGAGGGTGACTTCGGTCGTCACGGGGCCGCGGACGATGGCCGTGACCTTGCCTGGCAGGACGTTTCTGGCGCTGATTTTCATGGGATACCTTTCGAGTCGGTGCGATTGCCGGATGGCGCGGCCCGACGAAACCGCTGCAGCAGTATGCCAACGAAAAGCCGTCGTCAGGGATCGCTGGTCCACTACGGATGCTGACCCATTTTTTCGATCACTTCCTCCAGAACAATTCGTTGGACCGATCAGCGACCACTTCCTACGATCGCCGCATGACTTCTCCATCGGCCCCCTCGCTGTCATCGAAGGCTTCGCCCGCGGCATTGAACCGCGCGCTGACCCTGCTGCCCGGCTCCGCGCTGTCGGCCGTCGTCGCCGCCGCTGCGGCCCTGGTCGCGTCGCGGCACGGCGGCCCGGTGTTTCTCTATGCCTTGATGATCGGCGTCGCCCTGCACCATCTGAGCCACGAGCCGCGAAGCACGCCCGGCATCAAGTTCTGCGCGCGAGCCTGCCTGCGCCTGGGCGTGGGACTGCTGGGCGCACGGATCACCGCGCAGCAGGTCATGCACCTGGGATGGAGCACGGCGCTGCTGGTCGCCGCCGGGGTCGTGTCGACGATCGTGCTGGGCCTGGCGATCGGGCGGCGCCTGGGCTTCACGTCCGCGCAAGGCGTGCTGGCGGGCGGGGCCGTGGCGATCTGCGGCGCCTCCGCGGCGCTCGCCATTTCGGCGGTGCTGCCGCGCGACAAGAACGCAGAGCGGCACACGCTCATGGTCGTGGTGGCCGTCACGCTGCTGTCGACCGTGGCGATGGTGGCGTATCCGCTGATCGCGAGCGCCGTGGGCCTGCCGGCGCGGGAGGCGGGCATCTTCATCGGCGCCACCATCCACGACGTGGCGCAGGTGATCGGCGCCGGCTACACGCTGGGGCCGGAAGCCGGCGACATCGCGACCATCGTCAAGCTGTTCCGGGTGGCGATGCTGACCGTGGTCGTGTTCGCGATCTCGCTCGCGTTCAAGCGCGCGCGGGCGGCGGCGCAGCCGCACGCCGAGGGGGGTCGCGCCGTCCGCAGTGCGCCGCTCGTCCCCTGGTTCCTGGTGCTGTTCGTGGCGATGGTGGCCGTCAATTCGAGCGGCGTGCTGCCGCCGGCGGCCGTGCGCGGCCTGGGCGAGACCTCGCAGGTGTTGCTGGTGGTGGCGGTCGCGGCCCTGGGCATGAAGACCTCGTTCCGCGACCTGGCCAAGGCGGGCTGGCGGCCCGTGGCGCTCATCCTGGTCGAGACGGCGTGGCTCGCGGCGCTGGTGCTGGCCTGCCTGGTCGGCGCGCGGGCCTGAGCGCTGGCGAGCGCCGAACGGTCCTCAGGGGCCGGTCGCCGCAAGCACCTCGATCGCGATCAGGTTCGATACCAGCCGTCCCTGCTTCACCTCGCCCGGGATGACGAGCCGCGCCATGCCGTTGGCGCCGAGCCCCGCGCCGTTAATTTCATACGCCACCATCGCGCCGTTGTTGCCGAAGCCCGGGTCGATCTCGCCCAGCGACACCAGCGCGCGGTAACCGTCGCTGCCGGTGGCCACGGCGTACATCGCCAGCGTCGGGTTCTTGCCGGCCGGCGGCTTGAGGCCGATGGTGTTGAGCAGCGTCCACAGGCTGACGCCGGTATACGCAGTGCCGGCGACGGTCTGCGTGACGGCCGGCAGGCCCTTCAGCGCAGCGATGTCGTAGGTGGCGGCGGTGGCGACCTGGCCCGACACCCTGAACGAAGCGGAAGTGCCGCCGCCGACGCCTGCCGTGAGCGCCGCGGAAGGCTGGACCTGCAGCTTGACCAGGCTGGACACGTAGCGGCCGCCCTTGATGTCGGTGGGCGCGGTCACGCGGAAGGGGCCGTCGACCTCGTCGAGCGGCGCGCTGCTTCCGCCGGTGACCGCGGCGTAGGCGACGATGCTGGCGCGGTTGCCGAACTCGGGGTGGATCTCGCCGAGCGAGAAGATGGACCGGTACCCGTCTGCGCCGGTCGCGACCACGTAGCGGCCCAGCACGTCGTTCTTGCGCGAGGCGTCCAGCTGGATGCCGGCGTCGGCGAGCAGCGACCACAGGTTGGCGCCGGTGTAGATCTTCGTCTGGCTGCCGCTGCCGCTGCCGCTGGTATAGGTGACGGTCTGTGTCACCGGCGCACGGGCCGCGAGGTCGGCCGCGGTGTAGGACCGCGGCAGGTCGATCGAGCCTTCGAGCTTGAGCGACGTAGCCGGCGCGGGGGCAGGCGCCGGTGCGGGCGGAAGAACCGGCCAGCCGTTGCCGCCGCCTCCTCCGCCGCAGCCGGCGACCAGGAACGCGAGCAAGGCCGCGGCACGGGGCGGCAGGATGAAGGCTTCGGACATGGTTCGCCTCTTCGTTGTGTCGTAGACGACATAACGATATTCGAGAAACGAGCGATTCCAAGCTTCTCGACCCATACAATCTTCCTTATCAGGAGTAGACCCACATCCATCTCATGGATCGCGTCTTTGCGTGTTGCTATATTCACCCGTATATTTCGCGCAAACGTTCGGAACCCGTCATGACCTTGCCTACCGAGCCCGCGCCAGCCTTTCGGCTCAAGTACCCCACGGCACAGCAGGCGCCCTGGCCCGCAATGCCGGACGACGCTGCGCCGCCGCCCGGCGCAACGCGCGTGCGCCTCGGCGACCTCGAAACCCACCTGCATTGCTCGGTGGTCGGCACCTGCCTGACCGACGCCGAACTGCGCCGCGTGATCGCGCGCTTCGTCGACGTGCAAGGTGCGAGCGAACTCGACGTGCACCACGATGCCGTGCGCCTGTGCAGCAAGGAGCCGCTGGCGGCCAAGGCGCTGCACAAGGCACTGGACCGTCTGCACGACCCGGCGGTGCGGCGCTTTGCCAAGGCCCGCGACGCGGCCGAGGTCGAGGCGCTGTGGCGCGAGTTCGTGCAGCGCGGCGAAGTGCCAGGCGCCTACTGGGCCGTGCTCTCGCATCGACACACGCCGGAAGCCCTGCGCCAGCAGGTGTTCGGCGAAGTGCACATGCTGTCGCACCTGATGGGCGCCTCGACCCGCGCTGACCTGCGGCAGCGGGTGTTTTTGCAGGCGGAGAACGAGCAGCTCCGTGCCCAGCTCGCGCAGTTGCAGGACCGCCACCAACGCCTGGTCGAAACGCACGATCGAGCCGAGCAGGAGCACCGCCACACGGCCGCCCAGCTCAAGGCGACCCGCACGCAGGTCGAGCAAGCCAAACCGGCTCCCGCCACCGGCGAGCCGTTGCCCGCCGGCAAGGACGCCGACTGGGTGACCCTGCAGGTGCAGCGCCGCGAGCGTGCCGAGCTGCAGGCTCAGCGGGCGGTCGACGAGATCCGCCGCCTGCAGGAAGAAAGCGACGGCTTGCGCTCGAACCTGGGCGTGCTCGCGCGCGAACTGCATGCCGCGGAATCGCAGCTGCACCGATGGCTGGCCGACGACGAAGCATCGACGGCGGCCGACCTGGACACGCTGAAAGGCACACGGCTGCTCTATGTCGGCGGCCGCCCGAGTTCGTCGCAGGCCATTCGCGAATGGGTGGAGCGCGGCGGCGGGGAGCTGCGGCGGCACGACGGCGGGCTCGAAGACCGAAAGGGCCAGCTCGTCGCCTCGATCGGCTGGGCCGACCGCGTGCTGTTTCCGGTCGATTGCATCGACCACGACTCGGCCAACAGCATCAAGCGCCAATGCCTGCGCCTGGGCATTCCATTCCTGCCGCTGCGCACGGCCAGCCTGGCCAGCTTCGTGGCTGCGCTGTCGCAGGCCGATGCGCCGCCTCGACCCCAGCACGGCTCGCACCTCTGCCTGCGGCACGCGTAGGCGCTCGTCTCGTTTCGCTATATCCGCCTCGATATGGTGATCATCCATCCGCCGGCGTGCCGCGCTCCCGAAGGCTCACCACAATGAGTCATCCCCAGGCTGAACTTCGAGGCGAACCGATGCTGGATGCAACCCTAGAGATGGACCAGGCGCAAGCGCCGACGACCGAGGCGCCGGCGACGCTGACCGTGCGCGGCCACCTGCCCCATCCGCGCACGCTGGGCCTGGAAGCACTCGCCGCGCTGCCGCGGCGGGAGATGGGCCCGACGCAGATCAACTGCTTCACCGGCCGGCCGGTGACCCGCGTGCACAGCCTGGCCGGCGTGCGCCTCATCGACGTGCTGGACGCTTCGGGCTTTTCCACGCAGCCGCGATCGCAACTCAAGCGCTGCGTGATCGCAGCCCTCGGCGGGGACGGCTACCGGGCCTTGTTCAGCTGGTGCGAGCTGTACAACGCCGACATCGGCGGCGGCGTTCTGGTGCTCTACGAGCGTGACGGACGGCCGCTGCCGTCCGGCCTGGGGCCGCTGTCGCTGATCTCCGCCAACGACCGGCAGTTGGGCCCGCGCCATCTGCGGCACCTGCGCGGGATTCAGGTCGAGATGCTCTAGCGGCCGGCACGGCCCGCCGAGATCGCGGGCGAGCGCGCAGGCTACCCGCCCCGGTGCAGCATGCGCCCGGCGCGCGCGCGGACCGCCGGCTCCTGCTCGCCGCCAAGGTAGGCACACACGCCGTTGACGTACACACGTTCGATCCCAACGCTCGCGCTCTTCGGCCGGTCGTAGGTGGCGGTGTCGGCGACGGTGCGCGGGTCGAACACCACCACGTCAGCCATCGCGCCGGCGCGCAACAGGCCGCGGTCGGCGATGCGCATGTTGCGTGCGGTCATGCCGGTCATCTTGTGCACCGCCTGCTCCAGCGTGAAGAGCTGGCGGTCGCGCCAGTAGCGCGCGAACACGCGCGGAAAGGCGCCCCACAGGCGCGGATGCGGATGCCGGTCGTGCGGCAGGCCGTCGCTGCCGATCATCGTGCGCGGGTGCGCGATGACGCGTTCCACGTCTTCTTCCTGCATCTGGAAGTAGCAGGCGCCGCCGGGCTGCAGGCGGCGGCAGGCTTCGCGCTGGTCCACGCCCCACTCGCGCGCGATGTCGGCCAGCATGCGGCCGGTCGTGCCCGGATGTGGGTCCGACCAGGTGATGAGCACGTCGATCACGCCATCGATGAGGTCTTCGCGCAGCACGGTGGAGCCGGCCACGTAGGGGTACACGTCGAGCGCGATCTCCTGGCGCTCCGCCAACGTGTCGACCAGCGGCAGCGTCTGCTTCGTGCGGCCCCAGTTGGCCGGGCCGGCGCATTTGTGGTGCGAGATCACCAGCGGCGCGCCGGCCGTGAACGCGGTGTCGCCGGCCTCGTGCATGGCCTCGATGATGCTTTCCATCTCGCTGCGCAGATGCGTCGCGTAGACGCCGCCATGGCGCGCGACGACGCGCGCCAGCGCCGTCACTTCGTCGGCCGGCGCGGCGAAGGCCTGCTCGTAGAAGAGGCCCGAGGACAGGCCGTGCGCACCCTCGGCCATGCAGGCATCGAGCAGTGCGGCCATGCGCGCACGTTCGTCGTCGGTGGCCGCGCGGTCGAGCGCGTCCATGGTGGCGAAGCGCAGGGTGGTGTGGCCGACCAGCGCCGCGACGTTGAGCGCCGGTTGCGCCGCCTCGACGGCTGCGCGGTAGTCGGCCATGGTCGCGTGGCGGAAGGAATCGGCGCCCAGCAGCGTGAGCGGCGGCAGCGCCTCGGGCGTGCGGTAGGGCGCGAGCGAGATGCCGCAGTTGCCGGTGACGACGGTGGTGATGCCCTGCGACACCTTGGGCAGGCACAGCGGGTCGCGCAGCACGATCGCGTCGTCGTGCGTGTGCACGTCGATGAAGCCGGGCGAGACGACCTTGGCGCGGCAGTCGACGACATGGAGCGCCTCGGGCGCGATGCCATCGGGCAGACGATGGCGCAGGCCCTCGCCCAGGGCCAGGATGCGGTCGCCGACGAGCAGCACGTCGCCCATCCAGCCGGGGCCGCCGGAGCCGTCGACGATGAGGCCGGCTTCGAGCAAGGTGACGGTGTCGGCCTCACCTCCCGCTTTCTCCCGAGAGCGCGAGAGGGAGACGGAGTGGTTCGATGGATCGGATGTCTGTTCAGCCATGCTTCACTCCTCCACCATCCCAGCTCTGCAGCGGATGCGTGCTGGCATCGATGCCGTGGCGCTGAAAGGCCTCGCGCGCGCGCTGAAGCCGTTGAACTGCCGGTTCGCCGCGGCGCTGCGCCACCAGCACGGTCAGGATCTCGATCACCGTCAGGTGGGCGAGGTAGGCGTCGATGCCCACGTGCATCACCGCATCGTCGGGCACCGACAGGCCGATCAGGAAGTCGGCCTTCTCGGCCAAGGCCGTGCCGGGCCGCGTGATCGCCACCACCTGGGCGCCCTGCCCGCGTGCGATGTCGACGGCGTCGAGCAGCGAAGGCATGCCGCCCACGTGCGAGATGGCGATCACCACGCCACCGGGCCGCTGGGCCGCGCCGGCCACCTGCTGCAGGTGGTAGTCCGACCAGGCGTTGGCCGACAGGCCCAGGCGGAACAGCCGCGCCTGCAGGTCGTTGGCCATGAACCACGAGGTGGCGCCGGCGCCGTACAGGTCGACGTGCGGCGCGGCCGCGATGGCGGCTACTGCGGCATCGAGCACCGCCATGTCGAGCTGGTTGCGCACGCCCGACACCGACGCCGCGGCACTGCGAGCGATCTTGCCGACCACCTCGTCGGCCGCATCGGCGATGTTGACGCGCCGGTGCAGCGGCGAGCCGCCGAGCGCCAGCTCCTGCGCCAGTGCCAGCTTGAACTCGCGCAGGCCCGCGAAGCCCAGGTCGCGGCAGGTACGCATGATGGTGGGCACCGAGCTGCGCGAGCGCTCGGCCAGCGATTCGAAGCTTTCCTCGAGCACGCGGTCGGGGTCTTCGAGAATCAGGTCGAGGATGGCGCGGCGCGTGGTGGGCGCGCCGTCGCGCGTCGCGGCCATGCGCTGGAGCAGGGAACCGGTCATGGGCGGCATCGGTGGCACTTGGGCATCAGAAGTGCATGCACACCGCGTCGCTCACGCGGTAGTCGTCTTCCACCACCGGCATCCAGTGCCATTTGTCGAAGGTGGTACACGGGTGCGAGATGCCGAGGCCGATGCGCTCGCCGACCACCGGCGCCTGCGGC
Source organism: Variovorax sp. KK3 (assembly GCF_001984055.1). Lineage (GTDB taxonomy): Bacteria > Pseudomonadota > Gammaproteobacteria > Burkholderiales > Burkholderiaceae_C > Variovorax. The sequence continues at coordinate 29,556 of NZ_LYVO01000056.1, read as the reverse complement.
TCGTCGGCGGCATCCCAGCGCAGGTAGGCATGCTGGTCGTTGAGTGCCGAGATCGCCCAGCCCGGCGGCACCGCCGACGTCGACCGGCTGCCGAGCGCGGCGCGCGCGATGGGCACCGGCATGGAGAGGTCGAAGGAGATGTCGCGCTTGCCCACGGCCAGGATCGCCAGCCCGGGCTCCGGCCGCGACTGCACCAGGGCCCAGACCTCCATGGCCGGACGCAGGCTGTCGCCGCATTCGCAGTCCATGCGCTGGTCGATGGAAACTTGCAGGCGCTGGTAGTTGCCATGGTCGTGCGTGACGTAGCAGCCCGAGCGCAGCACGCCGCGCACTGGACGGCCGAGCTTCGGCTTCAGGCGCAGCGCGACCAGGTCGTAGAGCGCGGAACCGCCGGCCGAGACCAGCACCTCGTCGGCCGCGAACCATCCGTGCTCGTCGCAGTGCTGCGCCACGGCGACGACGCGGTCCATCAAGGTGTTGGTGTAGTCCGTGTCGGGGCCGCTGTCGCCGGTCGCGCCTTGTCCTTCGTAGCACTCGATGCCGACCAGGCGCACCGCTTCGCTCTCGTGCAACCGTGCGGCGAGCGCGATCGCTTCGTCGTGCGTGCGACAGCCGGTTCGCGCGCCCTGCACGCCGATTTCGAGCATCACGTCGAAGGGCACGCTGTCGACGTGGCGCACGGACCAGGCCTCGATCAATGCGAGCTGCGCGGGCGAGTCGACAAGGAAGGCCACGCGCAGGCCAGCGTGTTGCTCCAGCAGCTTCTGGATGCCGGCCAGGTCTTCGTCGCTGACGACCTGGTTGGCGATCAGCGTGTGCCGCGCGCCGGCCGCCACACCCACCGCGAGCTGCGTGACGGTCGCGAATGTCAGACCCCAGGCACCCGCATCGAGCTGGCGGCGGAAGAGCTGTGGCGACATGGTGGTCTTGCCGTGCGGCGCGAGGTCGATGCCCCAGCGGCGCACCTGCGTCTGCATCCAGGCGACGTTGTGCTCCAGCGCCTCGCGCTTGAGCACGGCCAGCGGCAGCGGCAGGTCGCCGGCCAGCACGTGCCAGCCGGCCTGCCCGATCTGGCTGCGGCGCCTGGGAGGCTGGGTGCGCGGATAGCCCTTGAAGCGGGTGTCGAGGAGCGGGTCGAAGATGTCTTTTTCCGTGGTGGTCATTGCGTCATCAGCTCCGTGCGGATGCAGGCCGAATGATGGCCCGGCGAGAGTTCGTTGAGCGGCGGCACCGTCTGGCTGCAGGCCTCGATGGCATGCGGGCAGCGGGTGCGAAATACACAGCCCGAGGGCGGCGCCACCGGGCTCGGGATGTCGCCCTTGAGCGGCACCCGATCGCTCGCCACCAGCGGATCGGGCTTGGGGCTGGCGGCCAGCAGCGCCCGGGTGTAGGGGTGCTGCGGGCGTTCGAAGAGTTCGCGGGTCTCGGCCACTTCCATCACCTTGCCCAGGTAGAGCACGACCACGCGGTCGCAGAGGTATTCCACCACGTCCAGGTCGTGCGAGATGAATAGCATGGTCAGCGACAGGCGTTCCCGCAGGTCGGCCAGCAGGTTGATGACCTGCGCCTGGATTGAAACGTCGAGCGCCGAGAGCGGCTCGTCGGCCACGATGAACTCGGGCTCGACCGCCAGCGCGCGCGCCACGCCGATGCGCTGGCGCTGGCCGCCGGAGAACTCGTGCGGAAAGCGGCTCGCATGCTCGGGGCGCAGGCCCACGGTTTCGAGCAGTTCGGCGATGCGGCGCTCGCGCTCGCCAGGCCCTTTGGCGAGGCCGTGCGTGGCCAGCGCCTCGCCGAGGATGGCGCTGATGCGCATCTTGGGGTTGAGGCTGGCGTAGGGGTCTTGAAAAATGATCTGCAGCTTGCTGCGCAGCCGGCGCATCGCACCGGCCGCGAGCTGTCCGATGTCGTCGCCGCGGTAGAGCACCTGGCCTTCGGTACGCTCGATGAGCCGCAGCACGGTGCGGCCGATGGTGCTCTTGCCGGAGCCGGACTCGCCGACCAGGCCCAGGGTCTCGCCGGGCCGGATGGCGAAGGACACGTCGTCGACGGCACGCACGGGGCGCTCGCCGGTGCCGAAGTATTTCTTGAGGTGGCGAACCTCGATGAGGGGTGTGGCGGTCGTCATTGGGCTGATCCTGAAATTCACGCGGCCTTCGCCAGCGGTGGGGCCACCGGCACGCGGATGCAGCGCGCCTGGCGGCCGCCGTGGGTGTCGAGCAAGGCCGGCATGGCCTGGCGGCAGGCATCGATGGCCAGATCGCAGCGCGGCTCGAAGGCGCAGCCGGGTGGCGGGGACAAGGGGCTGGAAACTTGCCCACGGATCGCGAAGAGGCGCTTGGGCCGGCCCTCCCCGCGCGCCTGTGCCTTGCCGGGCAGGCAGGCCAGCAGGCCTTGCGTGTAAGGATGCTCGGGCGATGCGAAGAGCGGCAGCACGGGAGCACGCTCGACCACGCGGCCCGCGTACATCACGACGACGTCGTCGGCATGGTGTGCGACGACGCCGAGGTTGTGGGTGATGAACAAAATGCTCATGCCGGTTTCGGCCTGCAGCTTGCGCATCAGTTCGAGGATTTGCGCCTGGATGGTGACGTCGAGCGCGGTGGTGGGCTCGTCCGCTATCAGCAGCGTGGGGTCGCAGGCCATGGCCAGCGCGATCATCCCGCGCTGGCGCATGCCGCCCGACAGTTGGTGCGGATACTCGTGCAACCGACGCGCCGCGGCCGGAATCTCGACCAGCTCGAGCATGCGCAGCGCGTGGGCCAGGGCGGCCTTGCGGTCCAGGCCCTTGTGCAGGCGCACGCTCTCGGCGATCTGTTCGCCGATGGTGAACACCGGGTTGAGGCTGGTCATCGGCTCCTGAAAAATCATCGCGAGCTCGTTGCCGCGCAAACGGCGCAGTTCGCGGTCGGGCAAGCCGAGCAGGTCGACGGTGCGGCCGTCGCGGGTGCAGAACGCGGTCTGGCCGCTGACCTGGGCGTTGGCGGTCTTGGGCAGCAGGCCCATCAGCGTGAGGCTCGTCACGGATTTGCCGGAGCCGGATTCGCCGACCAGGGCGGTGGTGTTGCCGGGCTGGATCGAGAAGCTCACGTCGGCTACGGAGCGGACCAGGCCGTCTTCTGTGGGGAAGGTGGTGCTCAGGTTTTTTACCGTGAGGCGGGGGGTTTTTGGTGTCGTCATGTCATTGGCTCCGCTTCGCGTTCGCTCTGGCTGTTTTTACGGGCGGGGGCGCGTGCCGAGGCCACGGGGTGTCCCCCTCCGCGAATGTCCCCCGGCTTCGCCTCCTCCTTTATTTCGCTGCGGGGGACACCCCATGCCCTCGGCACGGGAGCATGCGTGTTGTGCGGGCCGATCCGCGACCGACTTGATGGATCACGCCCCGAAAGGTCCACCTTCATTCAGCCCGCCTTCTTGAGCTTGGGATCGAGCAAGTCACGCACACCATCACCCAGCAATTGCAAAGACAGCGCCGTGAAGATGATCGCGAGACCGGGAAACAGCACGACCCAGAAGGCTCGATCCGCATACTGCTGACTGCTCGCGACCATCGTTCCCCAGGTAGGAATCTCAGGCGGCACACCGACACCGAGAAACGACAACCCCGCCTCAGCCAGGATTGCATAGGCGAAGATGAAAGACACCTGCACCAGGATCGGCGACATCAGGTTCGGCAGGATGTGGCGCCACAAGATGCGCGAGGTGCGCACGCCCAGCGCTCGCACGGCTTCGACGAAGAGCAGTTCTCGCACCACCAGCGTGGAGGCGCGCACCACCCGTGCCACACGCGGCGTGTAGACCAGCACCAGCGCCAACACCACGTTGACCAACGAAGGGCCGAGGATGGCCACCAGCGCGATGGCCAACAGGATGTCAGGGAAGGACATCATCGCGTCCACCACGCGCATCAGCGGCGCGTCGAGCCGGCGGAAGAAGCCGGCCACCAGGCCCAGGATGGTGCCGGCGATCACCGCGCCCAAGGCGGTCAGCGCGGCGATGGCCAGCGAATAGCGCGCGCCGTGGACGATGCGGGCATACATATCGCGGCCCAGTTCGTCGGTGCCCATCAGGTGGGCGGCGCTCGGAGGCTTGAGGCGATCGAGCACCGCGGTGTCGTTGGGGTCGGCCGAGGCGAACCAGGGCGCGCCCATTGCCAGCACTGCGATCACCAGCAGCACCAGGGCGGAGACCAGCACGATACGGCGATGCATCAGCTGGCGCAGCATGCGAGGCATTTGCACGATGTCAGACCTTCACGCGGGGATCGACCACTGCGTAGAGCAGGTCGATCGAAAAGTTGATGAGCACGTAGATCGCGGCGATCACGAGCAGAGCGCCCTGGATCACCGGGTAGTCGCGGCGCAGCACCGCGTTGACCACCAGGTTGCCGACACCCGGCAGGCCGAACACCGTTTCGGTGACGACGGCGCCGCCGATCATCAGCGCGATGGTCAGGCCCAGCACCGTGACGATGGGCACCAGCGCATTGCGCAACGCGTGCTTCAACACCACCGTGCCTTCGGACAGCCCCTTGGAACGTGCGGTGCGCACGTAGTCCTCGCCCAGCACGTCGAGCATCGAGGCACGGGTGAAGCGGATGATCAGCGCCGAGTTCAGCAGGCCCAGCACCGTGGCCGGCAACACCAGCGCGTGCAGGCGTTCTGCCAGCGGCGCGTCGGGTGCGCCGTAGCCTGACGCCGGAAACCAGCCCAGCGACACCGCGAAGAGCTGGATCAGCACGATGCCCAGCCAGAAGCTCGGGATGCTGGCGCCCAGCATCGCGATGCCGGTGAAAAGCTGGTCGACGACGCGCCCCCGGAACACGGCCGACACGATGCCGCAGGGCAGCCCGATCAGCGCCGCGATCGCGACCGCCATCAGCGCCAGCAGCGTGGTCGGCTCGGCACGTTCCCACAGCGCCTGCGTGACCGGGCGCTGCAGAAAGATCGACTGGCCCAGATTGCCCTGCACCACTTCGCGCAGCCAGTAACCGAACTGCACCGGCAGGGGCTTGTCGAGCCCGTACTCTTTCTGCACGCGGGCGATGTCGGCGGCAGTGGCCTGGTCGCCCAGCAGCACCGATACCGGATCGCCCGACGCGGCGCGCGTGAGTACGAAGACCAGCACCGCGACGATGGCGAGCACGACCAGCATCCCCGCCAGGCGGGATGAGAGATAGCGCAGCATCTGATTGGCTCCTTTGCAGCCGGCAAGGCGAACGACGGTGACCGATTCCAGAAACACCGCGGAACCGGCTCTGCCGGGCCGCTGGTGTTGCCCCCGGCAGGGGGGTGTGCGGCCACACGAAGTGGGCAAGCCTGGGGGGTTACTTGATTCGGGTGTTCCAGAAGTACGGCCAGGTCATGGGCGTGTAGTTGTCGAGCGCCGGGCTCTTCGCCGACAGCCCGTTGAACTTGCCGACGTTGACGTACGGCACCTCGTCGTACACCACCTGCTGCACCTTGCCCCAGAGCTGGCCGCGCTTGGCCGGATCGCTCTCGGTGTTGAAGGCCGCGAGCGCCGCCTTCTTTGCCGGCGTGTCCCACCAGCCCGGTGCGCCGTCGCCCAACTGCGGCGGCGAGAGCATGGGCTCGGGGAATTGGCCCGAGTGGGTGACGTAGATGTCCCACAGCTTCGGGTCGTTGCGGCGTTGCACCAGCGTGGCCCAGTCGACCACGTTCAGGTCGACCTTGAAGCCGGCGCGCTTGAGCTGCTCGGCCATCAGCAGCGACATGTTGTAGTGAAAGTCGTACTGCCGGCTGGTCAGCACGCGGATCGGGTCGCCCTTGTAGCCGGCCTTGGCCGCGGCCTCCTTGGACTTGGGCGCGTTGCGCTGGTTGTAGAGCTCGGCGCCGCCGGTGGCATAGAACGGCGAGCCCTTCGGGAAATGATTGCCCTCGGCCACGAAGAAGCGCGTGTCGCCGAAGCCGGCCGCGAGCATTTCGCCCTCACCCAGCGCCACCTGCACCGCCTGGCGCACGGGCTGGCTGGCCATCACGCCTTCCTTGGTGTTGAACACCAGGTAGGGGAAGCCGAAGGCCGGCGTCATGATCGGCTGCGTCTTGCCCGCCGCCTTCTCGAGCCGCGACAGTGCCTCGGTGGGCAGCAGGTCGGCAAAGTCGAACTGCCCGGCCAGGGCGCCTTCGACCCGCGTGTTGGCGTTGGGCACCGGCACGAAGCGCAACTCTTCGATGGCCGCCTCGCGCTTGCCGCCGTAGCCGTTGGGCGCTTCCTTGCGGGCGCTGTACTTGTCGAACTTCGTGAGCAGCACGTACTGGTCGGGCCGGCGCTCCTTGAACTTGTAGGGGCCGGTGCCGACGAAGTCCTTCAGCGGCTGCGCGATCGAGTCCTTGGCCATGATCGCGGCCATGCCGCTGGGCAGCGCGAACTGGGCCAGCAGCGGCGCGTACGGCTGCTTGAGCACGATCTCGATGGCCAGCGGGCCCTTTGCCTTCAGGCTCTCGATTTCCTTGCCCACCGCCTTTCCGCGCGGCGACTGGTCCATCCAGCGCTGCAGGCTCGCGATCACATCGTCGGAGTTCAGCTCGCGGCCGTTGTGCAGCATCACGCCCTTGCGCAGGGCGATGGCGTAGGTCTTGCCGTCGGCCGAGATCTTGGGCATGGCCTCGGCCAGCATCGGCACCACGTTCCACTTGGCGTCGAAGGTGTAGAGCGGCTCGTACACGTGCTGCATGATCGTGCCGACCAGGTCGGCGGTGGAGGCCATCGGATCCAGCGTCTGTGGCTCGGCCACCATCGCCAGCGTGGCGAAGTTGCGTGCGCCCTGGGCCTGCGCCGGTGGTGCGCCGAGCGTGGCCACGGTCACGGCCGCAAGCAGGCAGGTGCCGAGCAGGCTGCGCTTCGAGACGAGGGTCAGGCCGCTTCTGGATCCTGTGGTCTGCATGTGAAACTCCTTCGTGGGGTCGTTGGAATGAAAAAAACTTTCTGTTCGGCCCGCACTTTGAAGCAACACTACGGCTATTGCATGAGTGTTAACCCCAGAGATGCCCGACTGAAGTGAAATAGAATTTCAATCCTGCGGGCGACCTGCCCTTGCCCGCTTGCCTTCGCACCTTCTTCGTCAACCCACAGGAGCCCCCATGCCGCTCGAATTCCTCGGCGTCTCGCCCAATGCCTCGGACCGTCAGGTCCGCCCTCTTTCGCCGGCCGTGCGCGCAGGCGACTTCGTCTACGTGTCGGGCCAGGTGCCGGTCGATGCCAAGACGGGCGAACTGGTGGTCGGCGGCATCGAGGCCCAGACGCGGCAGGTGATGGAGAACGTCAAGTCGGCGCTGGCGCTGGCCGGCGCCACGCTGGCCGACGTGTGCAAGACCACCGTGTGGCTGCAGGACGCACGCGACTTCGGTGCGTTCAACCGCGTCTACATGGGCTTCTTCGAAGGCAACTTCCCGGCGCGCTCGACCACCGAGGCGCGGCTGATGATCGACGCGCGGGTCGAGATCGACGTGGTGGCGTATAAGCCCAAGGCGTGACACCCACTTCCAGACCTCGACTTCCCCTTTCCCTGCCACCGCACCCGCAGCCGCCCCTGCAACGCCGCAACGCCTTGCTGGGCGCGATCGCCCTGCTTGCCCTGCCCTCCGCGCGCGCCGCCCGGCCAGCGCCGGAGGCCTCCGTGCCGTGGCCCCATGCGTCGTCGGTGCCGGGCGGCATCGCGCGGCTCTCGCTGGGGCCGGCCGCACAGAGGCCCCAGGCGCGCACCGCCGACGACCTGCCGCTGCTGGTGGTCGGCGATCCCATCGAATGGACGGCGCTGGTCGGAATTCCGCTGGCCGCCGAACCCGGTGAAGCCCGCATCCGCGTGCTGCGCGACAACGGCCAGGCGCGCGAGCTGCCCTACGCCATAGAGGCCAAGCGCTATCAGGAGCAGCACCTCAAGGTGAAGCCCGGCCAGGTCGACCTCTCGGCCGAGGACATGGCGCGCTACGAGCGCGAGCGCGACCACCAGAAGCAGGTGGCCGCCACTTTCAGCGAACCCATCCCCCGCGGCGAACTGCGCATGCGGGTGCCGGTGCCGGGGCGGCGCTCCAGCTCCTTCGGCCTGCGCCGCGTGTTCAACGGCGAGAAGCGCAATCCCCACAGCGGCATGGACATCGCGGCCGCCACCGGCACGCCGGTCGTCGCGCCGCTGGCCGGCCGGGTCATCGACACGGGCGACTATTTCTTCAACGGCGGCACCGTATGGCTCGACCACGGCGGCGGGTTGCTCAGCATGTATTGCCACCTGAGCCGCATCGACGTGAAGACGGGCGACGTGCTGAAGCCCGGCGAGCGCTTCTGCGCCGTCGGCGCCACCGGCCGGGTGACCGGGCCGCACCTGCATTGGTCGGTGATGCTGAATCGTGCCATGGTCGACCCGGCACTCTTCATTGCAGGCTGAACGCCCCGTTCAGAACCGCGTGGCCGCGAATGGTGTTGGATCGACGTAGGGCGTGCGCCCGTCGATCAGGTCGGCGATGAGCCGCCCGCTCGCCGGGCCCAGCGTGAAGCCCTGGTGCGCGTGGCCGAAATCGAACCACAGGCCGGTATGCCGCGGCGCCGGGCCGATGACCGGCTTCATGTCGACCGTGCAGGGGCGGCAGCCCATCCAGGGCTGCGCCTCGACGGGCGTCGGCAGGTCGAGCAGTTCGCGCGCGATTCGCTCGGCCTTGTCCAGCTGCACCGGCGTGGGCGGTGCATCGTCCGCGGCGAACTCGGCGCCGGTGGTCAGGCGCATGCCTTGTGCCGCGGGCACGAGCACGTAGCCCCGCTCCGCATCGAGCATCGGCATCGACAGCGTCGGCCCGCCCGTGTAATGCCGGTGGTAGCCGCGCTTCACGAACAAGGGCAGCCGATAGCCCAGGGGCTCGATGAAGCGGCCGGCCCACGGCCCGAGTGCCACTACCACGTGCTGCGCGTCGATGGGCGCTTCGGCCGTGCGCACGCGCCAACCGCCGGCATGCGGCGCCAGCCCGCGCACCTCGCTGCGCAGCACGCGGCCACCGCGGCGCTGCAGGAGCCGGGCGTAGCGCGCGACCAGTTCGCCGGGATCGTCGACGCACCACGGGTCGAGCCAATGCAATGCGCCGGCCAGGCGTTGGCGCAAGGCCGGCTCGGCCTGCGCGAGGCCCGCGCCATCCAGCACGGCATGCCGCACGCCGTACTCGCGTTCGATGCGCTGTGCGCGCTGCACGTTGTCGTCGAGCGCCTCCTCGGTGCGAAACGCCAGGCGAAAGCCCTTCTTCGCCACCAGGTCCCAGGCGTCGGCCGCCTCGATCAGGCTCGCATGCTCGCTCAGGCAATGCGCGATGAGCCGGCTGTACTCGGCCGCGATGCGCGCATGGCTGGTTGGCGACGAGGCACGCCAATACGCGGCCAGCCGCGGTGCGACCGCCGGCATCGCGGCCAGGTGGTAGTTGACGTCGGCGCCGCGCTTGAGCGCCACGTCCAGCAGCACGCGCCAGTCGCGCGGAAAGGCATAGGGCTCGACCGCTTCGCGCTGGATGATGCCGGCATTGCCGTACGAGGTTTCGCGGCCCGGCGCGACGCGGTCGAGCAGCGTGACGGCGTGGCCGCGCTCCGCCAGATGCAGCGCGGCGCTGACGCCGACCATGCCGGCGCCGAGGACGACGATGTCGGACGCCACGGGCTCAGACGGCCGTCATGCCCGGTCCCGCGTCGGCCGCTGCCGCGCCGGGCGGGTGGGTGACGATTGACCTGAGCGCTTCGTTGGGCGTCGCGAGCCGCGACAGGTCCGGCCGCGTCCGGGCACCCTCGGCGGTGGCCGCGAAGGCGCGCTCCACCTCGGCCGCGATGCGCAGCAGTTCGGCATCGCCGCGCAGGCGTCCGATCATCTGCAGGCCGAAGGGCATGCCGTGCTCGTCGCTGCCGCAAGGCAGCGACAGCGCCGGGTTGGTGGCCAGCGTGACGACGTAGGTCAGCGCCAGCCAGTGGTAGTAGTTACGCATCGCCTGGCCGTCGATCTGCTGCGCGTAGAGCTCGGTCCACGGGAAGGGCGTGACGGGCGTCGTGGGCGCAATGATCAGGTCGAAGCGCTCGAAAGCCTGCGCGAACCTGCGGGCCACGCGGGTCTGCTCGAGGTGGGCCCAGGCCCGGTCGGCCAGCGTGATGGCGGCAGCCATCTCGACGTTGGCGCGCACGTTGGGGCCGAGCGTCTCCGGCGCATCGCGGTAGGTATCGGCGAAGGCGGCGACGAAGGCTTCGGCGCGCAGCACGTCGAAGGCGCGGTCGGCATCGCCGAGGCCCAGGTCGACCGGCTCGCACGAAGCGAGCAGCGGCCGCAGCATCTCGACGCGGTGCCGGAACACGCGGCGGATTTCGGGGTCGACGATGCACAGGCCGAAGTCCTCGGTGTAGCCCACGCGCACGGTCGACAGGTCGATGCCCGGGAGCGGCCAGAACGCACCACCGTCGACGGGGTACGACAGCGGATCGCGCGGGTCGTGCCCCACGCTCGCCGCGAGCTGCAGCGCCACGTCGTCGACGGTGCGGCCCATCGGCCCGAGCACCGAGATGGCCGACCAGCCCAGCGGCCGCGCATCGTTGGCCACCAGCCCCGGCGAGGGCCGCAGGCCGACCACACCGCACAGTGCAGCCGGAATGCGCAGCGAGCCGCCGGTGTCGGAGCCGGTCGCGATCGGCAGCATGTCGACTGCCAGCGCGGCCGCCGAGCCGCCCGACGATCCGCCCGCGTTGCGCGTGGTGTCGAAGGGGTTGCCGGTCGCGCCCCAGACGTTGTTGCGCGTGTTGGCGCCGGCGCCCATGTCGGGCACGTTGGTCTTGGCCGTGACGATGGCGCCGGCCGCCCGCAGGCGCGCGACCAGGCCGTTGTCGGCCTTGGGCACGTTGGCGCGCAGGCGCACGTTGCCGTAGGTGGTGAGCAGTCCGGCGGTGTCCTGCAGGTCCTTCACGCCCAGCGGCAGGCCATGGAGCAGGCCCAGCGATTCGCCGTGCATGACTTGCGCCTCGGCCCGGCGGGCGGCGTCGAGCGCACGCTCGAAGTCGGTGGCGGCGATGGCGTTGATGGCCGGATTCAGTCGCTCGATGCGGGCGATGCAGGCCTGCATCAACTCCACCGGCGACAGGCGACGGCTGCCGATGAGGCGGCGCAGCGCGACGGCGGATTGTTCGAGAAGCGAATCGTCCATGTGCTGTCTCTGGTGTGTTGGCGAGAACCGCTACTCTGCCTTGATCTGAGCCTGCTCGGCCACGGTGCGCATACGGCCGATTTCTGCCGAGACGACGCCCTTCCAGTCCTTGATGGGGTGGTAGTCGGGCTCGAAGCCGGCTGCCTTCATCTTGTCTTGCGTGTCGGGGAGCGCCATGGCGGCGGCCAGCGCCTTCTCGAGTTTGCTCTTCACATCGGCCGGCAGCCCGCGCGGCGCGACCAGCGCGATCCAGGCATTGAGCTCGTAGCTCGGGTAGCCGCTCTCGGCCATGGTCGGCACCTGCGGCAGCAGCGAGGAACGCTTGGCGGTCGAGACGGCCAGCACTTTGATCTTGCCCGTCTTGAGCTGCGGCGCCGCGGCGACCACCGTGTCGAAGGACAACGGCACCTGCCCGCCGATCAGGTCCGTCATCAGCGGCCCGCTGCCCTTGTACGGCACCTGGTTCAGCTTGAGTCCGGTGGCGGCGTTGAACATCGCGCCCGCGAAGTTGGAACTGGTGCCACTGCCGAAGCTGCCGTACACGAACTTGTCGGGATCGGCCTTGACCGCCGCGACCAGCGCCTGCACGTTGTCGGCGCGCACCGAGGGATGCGCGAGCACTGCCAGCGCCACCGAGCCCACCATGCCGATCGCCTCGAAGCCCCCGGCCGGGTCGTAGCTGAGCTTGGGCTGGATGGCCGGGTTGAGCGTGAAGGTCGAGCTGGAGCTGATCAGCAGCGTGTGCCCATCGGGCTTGGCGTTCGCCACGAAGGCCGCGCCGATGGCCGTGCCCGCACCGGGCTTGTTGTCGACGATGACCGGTTGGCCCAGTTGCTCCTCGAGCTTGCGGGCCAGCAGGCGCGACAGCACGTCGGCCGCGCCGCCTGCCGAATAAGGCGCGACCAGGGTGACGGGACGTTCGGGAAAGCCGGCCGCCATCGAAGGCATGGCGAGGCAGGCGGAAACGACGATGGGCAAGGCGCGCAGCACGCGCCGCAGGGCGAGAAACGGGAGGGACATGAAAATTTCTCCGATGTGAGAATTCTCACATGCGAGAATTGTGCCCACCTCAGGGATTACGCCAAGGAGGCGGTTTGGCCACCCATTCGACGAGCAACAAAGTTCCATCCCACGCCTTCGACCGCGTTCGCGTGGGGGCGCACCTGCGCCAGGCGCGCAAGGAACGCGGCCTGACCCTGCAGGCCTTGTCGAAGCGCTCGGGCGTGGCGCTGTCGACGCTGTCGAAGATCGAGCTGGGCCAGATCTCGGTCAGCTACGACAAGCTCGGCGCGGTGGCGCATGCGCTGGGGATCGACATTGCGCGGCTGTTCAATCCGGGGCTCGGCAGCAGTTCGTCCACCGGCCGAAAGGCGCCCGTCGTCGTGCGCTCGACGCTGGAGGATGCGCCGGGCTACGCGGGCCAGAACTACGACTACCTGATGCTCGCGACCGAGTTTCCGGACCGGCGGATGACGCCGCTGTACGGCCGGATCACCGCGCGCAAGGTGGCCGACTTCCCCGACTTCGTGCGCCACGCGGGGCAGGAGTTCGTGCTGGTGCTTGCCGGCAGCGTGCGCATCCATTTCGAAACGGGTGAGGAGATCGCGCTCAAGGCACAGGAGTCGGCGTACTTCGACAGCGGCGTGGGGCACGTGTATCTGTCAACGAGCCGGGTGGATGCGCGGGTGATGATCGTGATGAGCGAGGGGTAGCTTGAATCAGCGCCGTGACGCTGAAGCATTGTCAACATTTTGACTATTTCAAAGATTGCTGGAACTTGCGGATCGAGCCTGGCCACATAGCTTCGTGCAAAGCAACAGCGCAGATTCAAATCTACGTTGATGTGGTGACGCACATTTCAATCGCGACGTCCGAGCACTGGAAAATTGACATTATCGTGGCACTACGATCATGTTGATTAGCCATCGTCGCCGTTAAAAAACTTCAGATACCCATTCGTCATGATAAACCGCAATATTCCGTTGTACGACCGAGACCTATCGCCCCCCAATTCACTTTCAAAAATCGATGCAAACTCGAACGATAGGAAAAGCCCTTTGTCTCTGGCTCTTCCTCAAAAGCCGGCACAGTCGTCAAAGATTGCACGTGAGTCACCGCGATCTTCTGATTCGCCAACTTCTTCGGCCGAACTGAAGCAGGAAGGTAACGTGTTGAAAGCGGATTCGGGCGTTCCTCAAAACAATATCGATCGCGCGCCTACGTTTTCATATCTGGATGGCTTGCACAACCAGATCACCAAAAAATGGGACTATGTGGCATCTGGAGCGAAGCACGAGCGCGAACAGGAGCAACGCATACACGACAAAGCTTTGCGCGCGAAGTCGAGCCGTCAAACAAACCGCATACTCAAGAAAGCACAAGCAAAATCTGATCTCCGAGAACTGATTCCGCGGAGAACCTCGACCGCCGAAAAACAAACGCTAGAGAAAATTTACACACCTCAGAAAATCCACAAAAACTACAAAAACCACAATAACAAACTATTTCAAAAAACAAAAACAATTTATAGCAATTTATTTCCCCAGCTTTTCGAAGGTGCATCAAAGATTCATCTGGAAAACCTCAACGACGACTACGAGAAACTCAGGTTTCCTGCTGGCCCAGACACCAGTGAAGTTCAATGCGAGGCGGAAGATGTCGAATACATGTTCAGAAAATTCTGCATTTCAAGCGTAGTTCAATCAGAGGGCAAACACCAAGCGATCGACCCGACCCTTTGGCCGGCGATTCTCGCTTCGACGCAAGACGTTTTCAAAGGCTACTACGAATTGATGCAATTGGCCAGAACTCAACATTCCAAGGAAGACCTAATGATGGCACCACGACTGTTCGAATATGAAATCAACAAGGCAGTGAACGGCATCACTCTTTGATGCCTCCCGCTTGGAATTTGGCCGAGCGCTAGCATCACTGTTCAGTGCCAAGACGCTCGACTCGGTGCTGTCTGCATGCGTCGGTGAGACGTTCGAGAAGAATCTCCACCTGCGCGGGCTTCGCGAAGTGATCGTCGAAGCCCGCCTCCAGTGCTTTTTGTCGATCCGCATCGCGGCCATAGCCGGTGAGCGCGATCAACGCCATTCGACACGTGGCCTCGTCACTGCGCAATCGGGTGGCCAGCTCGTAGCCATTCATCCCCGGCAAGCCGATGTCGATCACCGCGCCATCGCAGGGCTTGTCGCTCAACAGGTCCAGCGCTTGCTCGGCCGACAGCGCCACCCGCACCGTGTGTCCTTCCAGCTCCAGCCAGCTCGCCAGCCCCTCCGCGGCGTCGCGGTTGTCGTCCACGACCAGCAGTGAAAGCGGTTGGGCGACGGCCGCGGTAGGCGCCACGGCGCTCGCGGGCTCATGCGGCGCTTCGACGTTCAGCGGCAGCCGCACTTCGAAACTCGTGCCCTGCCCCGGCCCGTCGCTGTCCACCGTGATGCCGCCGCCGTGCAACTTCGCCAGGCTCTGCGCAATCGGCAAGCCCAGCCCCAGCCCGCCGGCTGCGCGGTGCAATGCCTGCTCGCCCTGCACGAAGCGCTCGAACACGCGCGGCAGCAGCTCGGGGGTGATGCCGATGCCATCGTCCTCCACGCGAAGCACCGCCTGCGGCGCAGCCGCCGCGGCATCGGAAGTGGTCAGCACGACGCGGATCGAACCCTCGGGCGTCGTGAATTTGGCCGCGTTGCTCAACAGGTTGCCGACGATCTGCGCCAGGCGCAGCGGGTCGCCGCGCACCGGCACCGGCGTCGAGGGCATCTGCACGTCCGGCATGCGCTCGCGCTGCTGAAGCGCCGGCAGCGTGAGCTCGAGGGCGCGGGCCACCACGTCGCGCAGGTCCACCGGCTCGGCTTTCAGCGCGATCTTTCCGGTGACGATGCGGGAGACATCCAGCAGGTCGTCGACCAGCCGCGACAGGTGCTTGACCTGCCGCTCGATGATCTGGCGCTCGCGCGCGAAGGCCTGCGGGTCGCGCCGCGCGATGAGCTGCAGCGCCAGCGAGATCGGCGCGAGCGGGTTGCGCAGCTCGTGCCCGAGCATCGCGAGGAACTCGTCCTTGGACTGGTTGGCCTGCTCGGCCAGTTGCTGGGCGCTGCGCGCTTCCTGCAGCAGCCGGACGTTGTCGAGCGCCAATGCGACGCGCTGCGCCAGCTCGACGATCAACGCACCGTCCTCGGCGCTGAAGCGGCGCTGCGACTCGGCCTGCAGCACCGCCATCACGCCGATGGTGCGGCCGCGGGCGACCAGCGGCACGATGCAGCCCGCCGTCAGGCCGAGTACGCGCGCGAATTCCTGCAGCTCGGGGTTGAGGCCGGCGACGGTCTCGACATCGTCGAGGTTGAGCAGGAAGACCTTTCCGCTCGAAATCGCGTAGGGAAAGGAGCCCGGCGCGTCGCTGGGCGCCGTGCGGTTGCTCACCATCTGCGCGATGAAGGCGCTGCGCGCGGGGTCGGAATGGTGCGTGAGCTTGCGCTGCAGCACGCCGTTCTCGTCGAGCAGGTCGATGCGGCACAGGTCGGCGATGGCGGGCACGATCACCTGGGCGATGGCCGCCAGCGTCGATGACTCCTCGAGCGACTGAGACAGGGCGGTGCTGGCATCGCCAAGGCGGGCCAGCCGCTGCTGCGCCGCCTGCGCGGTTGCATGCGCCAGGCGTTCGGCCTCCAGCAATTCCTGGCGCTCGGCCTCGCTGCGGCGCCGCTGCTCGGACGCGGTGGCCAACGCCTCGGCGACCGCATCCACTTCGGTCACGCCCGACTTCTGCGCCGGCAGGGTGTCGCCGCGCCCCATGGCGTCGGCCTGGGCGCGCAGCAGCGCCATGGGCCGCGTCACGCCGCGCGAGATCCACCAGGCGGCCAGCCCGCCGAACAGCAGCGAGATCAGCAGGCCGCCGCCATAGGCGAGGAACAGGCGGCGCGATGCGGCTTCTGACGAAGCGACCGAGGCGCCGACCACGACCATCCACGGCGCCGCGTCCATGCGCGCGATGGCTGTCTGCGAGCGCACGCCCTCCACGTTGGTGGTGGCGCCCACGCCTTCGCGCCGCGGGCCCAGCTTCGTCAACAAATTGAGCAGGGTCTGGCTCGGCAAGGTGCCGCGCAGGCGGTCGTCGTCCACGTTGCGTGCGACGCGGCGCTGACGGCCGTCGAACACCGAGACGGTCCAGCCCTGCGGCACGCTTTGCCGCTGCAGCACGGCCGTGATGGCTTCGGGATCGACGGCCGCGGTCAGCACGTGCCGCACCTCGCCGTCGCGCAGGATCGGCACGCGCACCGGAAAAGCCATGCGACCGTTCGGGCCGGGCGTCATCGGGCCGATGACGGGCTCGCGCGCCTGCACCGTCTCGGCCAGGCTCGCAGCCTCGATCACTTTGGCGTCACCCAGGTCGAGCCCGCGCTCGGTGCTGAAGCGGATGGTGCCGTCCGCGGCAGCCAGCAGCAGGTCGCGCCATTCCGGGTGCGAGACGCGCACCGCAGCCGCGAGCTCGTAGGCTTCGGCCAGGCCCTCCGGCGTGGTCGCGCCCAGGGGCTCGGTGAGCGACAGCGCTTGCAGGGCGGCGACGGTCATGCGCAGTTCGCTGTCGACCGTGGTGGCCACCGCCCGGGCCACGCCCAGGATGGACGCCTGGGTCTGCACGCGCTGGGCGTGCAGCAGCGCATCGAGCGCGAGGCCGCAGACGATCGCGAGCGGCAGGATCGCGGCCGTGACGATCAGCAACAAGCGCCGTTGCAGCTTGATGGTGCGCATGCGTCCGGTCTTCGGTCCTTCTTGGTCGTCGCTGCCAGCCAGCCTCGCCTCAGCCCAGCCGCCCGGCGGCCAGGCGCAGCACGCGGTCGCAACGCTTGGCCAGCCCGTCGTCGTGCGTGACCACCACGAAGGCGGTGCGACGCTCGTGCGCGAGCTTGAGCATCAGCGCGAACACGCCGTCGGCGGTGCCGCGGTCGAGGTTGCCGGTGGGCTCGTCGGCCAGCACGCAGTCGGGCTGCGTGACCAGGGCCCGCGCAATGGCGACGCGCTGCCGCTCGCCACCGGACAGTTCGGCCGGACGATGGTGCACGCGCTCGGCCAGCCCCACCGATGCCAGCATGTGTGCGGCGGCCTCGGCGGCCTGCTGCGGCGGCATGCGGCGGATCTTGAGCGGCATGGCGACGTTGTCGAGCGCGCTGAATTCCGGCAGCAGGTGATGAAACTGGTAGACGAAGCCCAGGTGCGCATTGCGCAGCCGGCCCTGCTCGGCGGGGTCGGAATGGGCGATGTTCTTGCCGTGCAGTTCGACGCTGCCACCCGTGGGCGCATCCAGGCCGCCCATCAGGTGCAGCAGCGTGCTCTTGCCCGAGCCCGAGGCGCCGACGATGGCCAGCGTTTCGCCGGCGCGCACGTCGAGGTCGACGCCGTGCAGGATGGTCAGGTCGATGCGGCCTTCGTGGAAGCGCTTGGTCAGGCCCCTGACCTTCAGCACCACGCCGTTGGCCTGAGGGACTGCTCTGTCGGCTGGCTGGGCCGCCGCGTCGACCGGTAACACGGTGCTATTCATAACGCAGCGCCTCCGCCGGGTTCACGCGGCTCGCGCGCCAGCTCGGATACAGCGTGGCCACGAAAGACAGCGCCAGCGAAATCAGCGTGATCGGCACGATGTCGCCCTGCTGCGGATCGCTCGGCATGCGGCTGATGAGGTAGATGTCCTGCGGCAGGAAGCGCGCATTGAAGAGCCGCTCGAGCGCCGGCACGATCACGTCGATGTTGTAGGCGATGCCCAGCCCCAGCAGCAGCCCGCCGAGCGTGCCAATGACGCCCACCATCGCGCCCTGCACCACGAAGATGCCCATGATGCTCTTGGGACTCGAACCCAGGGTGCGCAGGATCGCGATGTCGGCGCGCTTGTCGGTCACCGTCATCACCAGCGTGGACACCAGGTTGAAGGCAGCGACCGCCACGATCAGCGTGAGGATGATGAACATCATGCGTTTCTCGACCTGCACGGCCGCGAACCAGGTGCGGTTCTGGCGCGTCCAGTCGCGGATCAGGAACGAGCCCGGCAGCGTGACGGCCAGTTCCTCGGCCACCTCGCGCGCCTGGTGCAGGTCCTTGAGCTTGATGCGCAGGCCGCTCGGGCCTTCGAGGCGGAACACGCGTGCCGCGTCCTGCTCGTGGATCATGGCCAGCGCGGAGTCGTACTCGTAGTGGCCCGAATCGAAGGTGCCGACCACGGTGAACTGCTTGAGCCGCGGCACCACGCCGGCCGGCGTGACCTGGCCGCCCGGCGCGATCAGCGTGACCTGGTCGCCCGGCCGCACGAAGAGCGAGCGCGCCAGCTCCACGCCCAGCACGATGCCGAATTCGCCGGGCACGAGCTTCTCGAGCGCGCCCTTCTGAGCGGTCGTGGAGATATCGGTGACCTGCGGCTCCAGCGAGGGCTCGATGCCGCGCACCAGCGTGCCCTTCATGTCCTCGCCGCGCGCGACGAGCGCCTGCGCGGCGATGAAGGGGGCGACGCCGATCACGTTGGGGTTCTTGCGCGCGGCCGCCGCGATGGCGTCGATGTCGCCCAGCGCCTGGCCGTCGCGCGACAGGATCTCGATGTGCGAGATCACGGCGAGCATGCGGTCGGTGACTTCTTTCTGGAAGCCGTTCATGACCGACAGCACGATGATGAGCGCCGCCACGCCCAGCGCGATGCCGAGCATCGAGACGCCGGAGATGAAGTTGATGAAGCCGTTGCGCCGCGTCGCCCGGCCTGCGCGCGTGTAGCGCCAGCCCAGCTGCAGTTCATAGGGGAATCGCATCAGGCCTCCCGCCGGGCCGCCCCGTGGGGGGCCTGCTTCCCCTCGGGGGTCAGCGGATGCGCGAAGTGATGGGCGTGGGGGTCCTGCATGCCGGGGATTGTGGCATCCCGGACAATAGGCCCATGCCTGTGCCGCCCTCTCCGTCCCACCTGTTGATTCCCTTTGCCGGCCGTGGCACGCCGGCTTGCCGCGAGGCGATGAAATCGCTGCGCCTGCCCAAACTCGAAAGCCTGCTTTCGCGACTGGCACAAGTCGGCGAAGACATGCAGGACGACGGCACCCTGTCCCCGCCCCATGAACGCGCCCTGGCCGCGGCCCTGGGTATCGCCGCCGGCGACGGGCAGATCCCGTGGGCCGCGATGGAAGCACGACGCGCCGGCCTCGACGGCACGGCCGTCGGCTGGGGGATCGCCACCCTGTGCCACTGGCAGGTGGGCATCGACGACGTGGTGCTCGGCGACCCGGGCGCGATCGGCATCGACACGGCCGAGTCGGATGCGCTGCTCGCCATCGCCAAGCCTTATTTCGAGGAAGACGGGATCGCGCTGCATGCGTCCTCGGTGCCGGGACGTTGGCTGGCGCAGGGCGCGCTGTTCGACGGGCTCGCCACCGCCTCGCTCGACCGCGCGATCGGCCATCCGATCGCCCAATGGTCGCCCCTCACCGACGCCGCGCGGCCCTTGCGCCGGCTGCAGAACGAGATGCAGATGCTGCTCTACACCGAACGGGTGAACGACGAGCGCACCGCGCGCGGCGTGCCGCCCATCAATTCCTTCTGGCTCAGCGGCACGGGCCGCCTGGCCGCGGGCGCTTCGGCGCAGGAGGCAGGCCCCACCGTGGCCGATGGGCTTCGCGAGGCCGCCTTGCGCGACGACGGCCCCGCCTGGGCGCAGGCCTGGGCCGCACTCGACGCGGGCGCGGTCGCCGAACTGCTGGCGTCGTACCACGCGGGCGCGCAGGTGACGCTCACGCTCTGCGGCGACCGCTGCGCGCGGCGCTTCGGCGTGCAGCCGCGCGGCTTCACGGCCTGGGCCAGATCGCTGGTGCAGCGCGTGAATGCGCCGGCCGTGCTGGAGGCGCTCTGATGAAGATCGTCGCCCGCGCCATTCCGCCGCGCAGCGCCTGGGCGCTGGAGCAGGCCGGCATCCACCCGCTGCTGGCGCGCCTTTATGCCGCACGCGGCGTGCAGAACCGCGACGAGCTTGACGACGGTCTGGCGCGGCTGCTGGCGCCCGACGGCCTGCGCGGCGTGCGCGAGGCCGCCGTGCTGCTGGCCGATGCGATACGCGACCACAAGCGCCTGTGCATCGTGGCCGACTACGACTGCGACGGCGCCACCGCATGCGCCGTGGCCGTGCGCGGGCTGCGCCTGCTGGGCGCCGAGCACGTGAGCTACCTGGTGCCCGATCGCGTGGTCGACGGCTACGGCCTGACGCCGCCGATCGCCGAGCGCGTGGCCGCCAGCGGCGCCGACATGCTGATCACGGTGGACAACGGCATCGCCAGCGTCGAGGGCGTGGCCGCCGCCAAGGCACGCGGCCTGGCGGTGCTGGTAACGGACCACCACCTGCCCGGCCCGGCGCTGCCGGCGGCCGACGTGCTGGTGAACCCCAATCAGCCTGAATGCGGCTTCGGCAGCAAGTGCATCGCAGGTGTGGGGGTGATGTTCTACGTGCTGCTCGCGCTGCGCTCGGAGCTTCGCACGCGCGGGGTGTTCGACGCCCCGCCTGCCGCCGGGTCGCTTCCGGGCGATCAATCCTCAAATGAAGCGGCCCACCTGGCGGCCAGCAAGCGACAACCAAAACTGGACGTTCTGCTCCCCCTGGTCGCCCTCGGCACCGTGGCCGACGTCGTCAAGCTCGACGCCAACAACCGCCGCCTGGTCGCGCAGGGCCTGCGCCGCATCCGCGCCGGTGCCATGCCCGTGGGCCTGTCCGCGCTGTTCAAGGCCGCTGGCCGCAACGCGCTGGCCGCTACCACCTTCGACTTCGGCTTCGCGCTGGGGCCGCGCATCAACGCCGCCGGGCGCCTGGCCGACATGACATTGGGCATCGAATGCCTGCTCACCGACGACAGCGCACGTGCCGAAGAACTCGCGCGCCTGCTCGACGGCATCAACCGCGAGCGACGCGACATCGAAGGCGGCATGCGCGAGCAGGCACTGCTGCTGGCCGAGTCGCTGTTCGATGCCCCCGGCGACGGCAGCGAGGGCGTGCCCGCCGCCATCAGCGTGTTCGACCCGGACTTCCACGAAGGCGTGGTCGGCATCGTGGCCTCGCGCATCAAGGACCGCTACCACCGCCCGACTTTCGTCTTCGCCGCCAGCGGCGCGCCCGGCAAGGAGCACGAGCTCAAGGGCTCGGGCCGCTCCATTCCGGGCTTTCACCTGCGCGATGCGCTGGACCTGGTGGCCAAGCGGCACCCCGGCGTGCTGCTGCGCTTCGGCGGCCATGCGATGGCGGCCGGCTGCACGGTCGCCAGGGAACAGTCCCAAACCTTCGAGCGCGCACTGGCCCAGGTCGCGGCCGAGTGGCTCGATGCCGCCTCGCTCACCCGCCGGCTCGACACCGACGGCCCGCTGGCGCCCGAGTACCTGCGCGTCGAGCTGGTCGACACGCTGCACCGCGAGGTGTGGGGCCAGGGTTTCGCGCCGCCCACCTTCAGCGAGGAGGTCGAAGTGGTGTCGCAACGGCTGGTGGGTGAAAAGCACCTGTCGCTCAAACTCAAGCACCAGGGCAAGCCGGTGGACGGCATCTGGTTCGGCCACACCGAGCCGCTGCCGCCGCGCGTGCTGATCGCCTTTCGCCTCGATGCCGACGAATGGCAGGGCGTGCGGCGCGTGCGCTTTCTGGTCGAAGGCGCGGAGACTCGATAACCATGCAGTACGCTCATCCCGAATCGACGCCTGAACCCTCGCCCCCCGTACCGATCCGTCACGCCGCCACCGTACTGGTGTGCCGCGACAGCGACGCCGGGCCCGAGGTGCTGATGATCCAGCGCCACGCGCTGTCGGACGTTCATGCCGGCTCCTACGTCTTCCCCGGCGGCAAGCTCGATGCGGCCGATGCCCGGCTCGACGCCGGCCTGCACCTGGACCAGGAACACGCGCAGCTCCATGCGCTGCTGCACGAGCCCGAGACCGATGCCGCCACCGCCGCGGCCCTGCACGTGGCGGCGGTGCGCGAAGCCTTCGAGGAAAGCGGACTGCTGCTCGCGCAAGGGCTCGATGCCGAAGGCGCGCGCCGCGCCTCGGCGCTGGCGGCGGAGCGCGTGCCTTTCAACGACATGCTCGGGCAGATGGGCCTGCGCCTCGACACGCAGGCGATGCGCCCTTGGTCGCGCTGGATCACGCCGCCGCAGCCGCTGCATTCGCCGGGCAAGCGCTTCGACACGCGCTTCTTCGTCGCCCAGGCGCCCGAAGGCCAGGAGGCTTGCCACGACGACCACGAGGCCGTGCTTTGCGCCTGGCTGCGGCCGCGCGCAGCGCTGGAGCGCTACTGGGCCGGCGAGATCGCGCTGGCCGGGCCGCAGGTGATGAGCCTGGCGCACCTCGCGCGGCATGCCAGCGTCGAATCGATCCTCGCCGAGGCGCAGGGACGCGCGCCCTGCCTGGTGCGGCCGGTCACCTTCGACGTCGACGGCGGACGCGCCGCGGCCTACCCTGGCGACGAGCGTCACCCCGAGCGACAACGCGTGATGCCGGGGCCGCTGCGCCTGGTGCTGCGCGGTCGCCGGCTCGAACCGCCCGGCGGCTTCGACGAGTTCTGGGCTTGAAGCACCGCGGTTCGACATGGACACCCTCATCCTGGCCGCACTGGTCTTCCTGGCCGCCTACCTGTTCAAGGCCCATGCGCAGAAGAAGCGCATCGCCCTCCTCGCCAGCCACCTGGTGCGCTACGACATCGAGAAGCTGATGGAGAACCTGACCAGCGGCTACCTGCGCTGCCTGGGGGAGGACGACGCGGAACGCCGCCAGCAGATCTGGAACCTGCTCGACGACACCGCGAGCCGGCTCGCAGGCCAGTTCGAGCGCTTCGCCGCCGAATTCGCACGCGTCGACGAATCGGAAGCGCGCGTGAGCAAGCTGCCGCTCGCCCTGCCGCTGGCGCAGGCGCTGCCGGGTGCCAGCTTCGACATGCGCCGCGCGCTGGCGATCCATGCACGCGGCATTGCCGACGCGGCCGCCAACACGCAGCAGCTCACGGCCAAGAGCAAGGCCTACCTGATGTCGGCCGAGCTGTTCCTGATGCAGCACACCTGCCACTGGTATTGCCGCTCGAAGGCGGTCGCCTCGGCACGCATGCTGGCGCGCCACAAGACCTCGTACGCGCAGCTGATCGATTCGGTGGCGCCGAAGACACGGAACGACTACCTGGCACTGGTCGGTTCCTGAGCCGGGCGCCATTCAGCCGCCTGCTTCGTGCATTTGTTTGCGACTGCCGCGTTGGCGGTTGAGTTAACCCATTGGTTCTCATCCGCTTGCCTTCCAAAATCTCGCAAAACAACTCGGAAGGCCTGTGCGCCATGGAAGCATCACTTTTTTTCGGCACGCTTCGACGTCTGCGCTTCGGCCTGTTCGGCCTGTTCGGTGGACGGCATCGCGCGCATCCTGCACGCCCTGCGCGCGCTGCACATACCCGGCCCTTCGAGCAGAGCACCCCACCGTCTGCGCCTCGCAGCGTGATCGCGGCATTCGAGGGGCCTCGCACGCTGGCGCCGATGCACGCGCCAGTGCACGCGGCTCCCCAGGCCCCGGTTCGGGTTGCGTCGCAGCGACCCGAGATGGTCGAACCGGCGATTGCGACGTCGCCGAGACCGGTGGCCCGGGTTGCACCGGCCGTTCCGGCGGCACCGGTGACACCGGTGACACCCGTGGCTCCTGTGATTCCAACGACTCCCGCGACATCGAAGGCGCAGCCCGCACCAGCTGCACAGGTCGCTCGCGTCGCACCGGCGGCACAGGTCACGCCGCTGGCTCGTGCCGCTCAGGCAGCGCCGATGGAAACGAAGGCGCCGAGCGCACCCGCCAAGACGATGCGCTCGCTCGAAGAGGTGCGAGCCGACCTCGCCCGCCTGCGCGCCAACGCCAAGGAACGGCACGCCCAACTGCAGGCCCAAGCCCTGGCCGAAGCCGCGCGCCGCGAGATCGCCTTCGCACCCACCGACTTCCTGGACTTCGAGCCGCCCAAGCCGCCGCAAGAGCCCGCGATGCGCGAGAGCGCCTCGTCCTCGAGCTTCGCGCCCACGGCGTTCTTCGATCTGGCGAGTCTGAAGACGGTCAACTGAAGGCGAGTTTTTATACTGCGGCGGATCCAAAGCGCAGTACAAACATCGCTCCCGACCCGGGCCTTCTCACCGCCCGAACTCGTGATTCAGCCCCACCGTCACGACACGCACCCCACCGGGGTTCACCCGCGCCGTGCTGACATCGATGCTGATCAGCGGCGTGATGGAGTAGCGGGCGCCGACGCGCGAAGTCCAGAAACCGAAGGCGCGGTTGCGTTCTGCGATCAACGACACGCTGCTGTTGAGCGCCCATTCGCCCGCCAGCCCGCCGCGGTCGGTGCGGGCGCCGGTGCCCGGGGCCCAGTCGGTGCCGAGGTTGGCATGCACCGTCAGGCTGTCGGTGGCGCGCCAGCTCACGGGCACCACGAACTGGCCGCCCGTGCGGCCGTCGGCGTGGCGCGGCCGTTGTACGCCGACGCTCACCGACATCGCCGCGCTCCAGCGCGCATCGGGCGCCTGGCCCAGGAAGGTCCACTTGACCTGCGGCCCGACCACATGGCTGTGCGCCCCGGCCACCGAGAAGCGATCGATGTTGAGGCCCACCTCGAAGGGCCCGATCCTGCAGGCCGGCCCGAGGTGCCATATGGTGGTTTGCGTCTGTCGGAAGCGCTGGCCCCAGAGCTCGTACTGGCACTGTCCCGGATCGAGGGTGCCCGCGTCGTCGACGTCGAAATGCCCGCCGGCCTGGGCTGCGGCGGCAGCCAGGCACAACGGCAATAGGCAGGCGCGTCGGATCATGGCCGCGCCATTCTAGGAGCGGCCTGTGTCAGTTCATGGGTTCACGGTGTCGTCACAACTCGAACTGCGGCTGCAGCTCGCGGATGCGCTTGATGGCCACGCCGGCAGCTGCAGTGCGCGTCTCCACGCCGAGCTTGACGTACACGCGCTCGAGGTGCTTCTTCGCCGTGGCCGGGCTCGCTCCGAGGATCTCGCCGATGTCCTTGTTGGTCTTGCCCTTGACCACCCAATACAGCACCTCGGCCTCGCGCGCGGTGAGCTTCAAGCTCAGGCTCATCGCCTCGATGACGGCGACGTCGGACACCTC
The DNA here is from genome assembly GCF_001984055.1 of Variovorax sp. KK3. GTDB lineage: Bacteria > Pseudomonadota > Gammaproteobacteria > Burkholderiales > Burkholderiaceae_C > Variovorax. The sequence continues at coordinate 4,273 of NZ_LYVO01000056.1, read as the reverse complement.
TCGCATGATGATGAGCCAGTCGTCGCCGCCCTCGTCCTGGCCGGCCTGCTGGTGCAGGCGCAGGTTGAGCGACGCAGCGCCCTGGGCGATGGCGAGCACGGGCGGCTCGATCTGGCGCTGCTGTGCGTCGGGCAGGTGCTTCTGCAGCCATTCGAGCACGGCCGGCGGCGTGGCCGGCGCGCTGCTGCCGCAGTAGCGCAGCAGCAGCTCGCGCGCGAGCGCGGTCTGCCAGACCAGCCGGCCTTCGGGCATGCGCACCATGAAGCTGGCGTAGCCGAAGGCATCGAGCGCGTTGCGCGCCTGGCCGGCCTGCTGCTGGGCCTGGCGCGCGCGGCGCGCGCCCTGCAGGTGCACGTTCATGCGCGCGAGTACTTCCTTGGGCTTGATCGGTTTGGTGACGTAGTCGACGCCGCCGGCGTCGAGGGCGGCGACGAGGTGCTCGGTTTCGGTCAGCCCGGTCATGAAGACGATGGGGATGTGCGCCGTGGCGGCGTCGGCCTTCAGGCGGCGCGCAACCTCGAAGCCGTCGAGGCCCGGCATCATCGCGTCGAGCAGCACGATGTCGGGCCGGGCCTGGGCGGCGCGCTGCAGCGCCTGCTCGCCGCTGGTGGCCACCAGCACGGCATAGCCCGATTCGTCGAGCGCATCGTGCAGCACGGCAAGGTTGTCGGGCACGTCGTCGACGATGAGCACCAAGTCGCCGGTGCCGGCCTCCTCGCGCAGGCTGCGCACGAGCGGCGGGGTGTCGTCTTCGTGGCGTGGATCGGCGGCGCTCATGACACACCCGCCGCCGTCAGGGCCCGGCTCATGGCCTCGAACTGAAACTGGCGCGCCAGGCCACGTTGCGTCGTGGTCCAGGCCGCGCACTCGGGCTGCGCGGCGTCGATGGCGTCGAGGGCATTCATGATGCCGCGGAAGTATCCCAGGCTCACGGCCTCGCCCAAGGCGCGCAGGCGGCGTGCTTCGGGCAGCACTGCGGCGGGCTCGGCCGCTGTCGGCCGCGGCGGCTCGGCGCTGTCGGTCCATTGCAGGCCGAGCCGCCGCTCGAGCCAGTCGAGCAGTTCGGTGTGGCGCACCGGCTTGACGAAGAAGTCCTCCGGCGCGATGCCGACGTCGTTGTCGAGCCGCTTGTCGAAGGCGTTGGCCGAGACGATGGCGAACTGCGCCTCCGCACCGCCCAGCGCTCGGGCGCGGCGCAGCGTCTCCCAGCCGTCGATGCCGGGCATGGCGAGGTCGACGAACATCGCATCGGGGCGCCAGCCGGCCGCCAGCAAGTCGAGCGCGTCGTGGCCGCTGGCCGCGGTGCGCAACTCGAAGCCCAGCGGCGCGAGCAGTTGCACCAGCAGCTCGCGGTCGGCCTCTTCGTTGTCGACCACCAGCAGGCGCCGGCGTGCACCGGCATAGCCTCGGCGCACGAGCGGCGCGGGCACTGCCGGCTCGCGTCGCCGGCGCAGGCCGGGCGCCTCGTGCACGCGCGGCAGGAACAGGCGCACGCGGAACACCGAGCCCGCGCCGGGCGTGCTCTGCACCTTCATCTCGCCGCCCATCAGGTCGATCAGCATCTTGGCGATGGTCAGGCCCAGGCCTGCGCCCGGCCCCGAAGCGCTGGCGCCGCGCGCGAAGGGCTCGAAGATGCGGCCCAGCTCTTCGGGCGACATGCCGGGGCCGGTGTCTTCCACTTCGATGGCCGCGAACTCGCGGGCATAGCGCACACGCAGCGTGACCCGCCCGCCGGCCGTGAACTTGATCGCGTTGCCCAGCAGGTTGATGAGGATCTGCCGCACGCGCTTCTCGTCGGCCCGCACCAGCGCGGGCAACTCGCCTTCGGGCCCGAAGCGGAAGGCCAGGCCCTTTTCGGCCGCCTGCAGCTCGAACATGTCGGCCAGCTCGCTCATCACCTCGGCGAACTGCATGGGCTTGGCCTGCAGCGTGAGCTTGCCGGCCTCGATGTGGGCGATGTCGAGCGTGCCTTCGATCAGCGACAGCAGGTGTTCGCCGCCGCGCTTGATCACCGCCACCGCCTGCTGCCGGTGCGGCGGCACGGCCGCGTCTTCGCCCATCAGCTGCGCATAGCCCAGGATGCTGTTGAGCGGCGTGCGCAGTTCGTGGCTGATGGCGCTGATGTAGCGGCTCTTGGCCTGGTTGGCCTGCTCGGCGCTGCGCTTGGCGGCCTGCAGCGCATGGTCGGTTTCGCGGTGCAGCTCGATCTCGCGCATCAGCAGGCGGGTCTGCCGGTTGGATTCCTCCTGCGCCACCTTGCGGCTCTGGTGCGCGAGCACCAGCCACCAGGCGACGATGCCCGCGATCAGCAGCAGCGCCATGTAGGCCTTGAGAAAGCCGGCACGCAGCGCGGCCGGCGCCTGGGCCGCATCCGCCGCCAGTCCCTCGGCCAGGCTGCGCAGCTCTTGCTGGTAGAGCACGCCGAACACCGCGGCCAGCAGCGGCACCACGATCAGCATGAGCAGCAGGAAGTGGCCGAGGCCGGTGTCGAGGTAGGGCCAGACGCGGCGTGGCAGCAGCCAGCGCAGCGCGGCCGACCACTGCGACGCCAAGCTCGCGTGCGGCTTGCACAGGTCGCCGCAGCGCGCGTCGAGCGTGCAGCACAGCGAGCAGATCGCGCCCTGATAGGCGGGGCAGTGGGCCATGTCCGGCCCTTCGTAGTCGCGCTCGCAGATCACGCATCGCTGCGTGACCAGCCGCGTGGCGCTGCCGGCCTGCGATTCGACGCGGGCCCAGCGCACGGCGCGCGCGCCCGGCGCCGGCACGAAGGGCGCGGCCTCGCTCGCCTCCGACACCCGCGCGATGTAGTACCTGCCGCGCGTCGCCCAGGCGATGAGCGGCGCGGCGATGAAGGCGGTGCCCAGCGCGATGACCGCCGAGAAGGCCTGCGCCATCGGCCCGAACACGCCCAGGTGCGCGGTGATCGACAGCGCCGAGGCCAGCGCCATCGCGCCCACGCCCACCGGGTTGATGTCCCACAGGTGGGCGCGCTTGAACTCGATGCCGGGCGGCGACAGGCCCAGCGGCTTGTTGATGACCAGATCGGCCACCACGGCCATCATCCAGGCGATGGCGATGTTGGCATACAGGCCCAGCACGTCGCCCAGGGCCTCGAAGACGTTCATCTCCATCAGCATGAAGGCGATGAGGGCGTTGAACACCACCCACACCACACGCCCCGGGTGGCTGTGGGTCACACGCGAGAAGAAATTGCTCCAGGCCAGCGAGCCGGCATAGGCGTTGGTGACGTTGATCTTGAGCTGCGAGATCACCACGAACAGCGCGGTGGCCGCCACCGCCAGGCCGTACTGCGGAAACACGTACTCGTAGGCGGCCAGGTACATCTGGTTCGGGTCAACCGCGCGCTCGGGCGGCACCATGTGGCCGATGGCCAGGTAGGCCAGCAGCGCCCCGCCCAGCATCTTGAGCACGCCCATCACGACCCAGCCCGGCCCGCCGGCCAGCACGGCGGCCCACCAGCGCCCGCGGTTGGCCGCCGTGCGCACCGGCATGAATCGCAGGTAGTCGGCCTGCTCCCCCATCTGGGTGATCAAGGCGATGCCGACGGTCAGGGCGGCACCGAAGAGGTGCAGATCGAAGCCCATCAGCCCGGGCTTGAGCCCGTTGTAGTGCACGATGCCGCCGAACGCACCAGGATCGCGCGCCAGCACGTAGCCGAAGGGCACCACCAGCATCAACAGCCAGATCGGCTGCGTCCACACCTGCAGCCGGCTGATGGCCGAGATGCCGTGCGTGACCAGCGGAATCACCACCAGCGCGCAGACCAGGTAGCCCCACACCACCGGGATGCCGAGCGCCAGGTCGAGCGCATAGGCCATCACCGCCGCCTCGAGCGCGAAGAAGATGAAGGTGAAGCAGGCGTAGATCAGCGAGGTCAGCGTGGAGCCGATGTAGCCGAAGCCGGCGCCGCGCGTGAGGAGGTCCATGTCGACGCCATAGCGGGCGGCATAGACGCTGATCGGCAGGCCGGCCAGGAAGATGATGAGCCCGGTGACCAGGATGGCCCAGGCCGCGTTGACGAAGCCGTACTGCACCAGCAGGGTGGCACCCACCGCTTCCAGGATCAGGAACGAGGCCGCGCCACCGAAGGCCGTGCTGGCCACCCGCCATTCGGACATGCGGCGAAAGCGCTGTGGCGTGTAGCGCAGCGCATAGTCCTCGAGCGTTTCGCGGGCGACCCAGCTGTTGTAGTCGCGCCGGACCTTGACGATGCGCTGGGGTGCTTCGTCGCTGTCGGGCGGGGCGGGGGCGG
>NZ_LYVO01000055.1 GCF_001984055.1 Variovorax sp. KK3 | reverse complement strand
GCTTCGCCGCGTTTCCCGTCACGCCGACCTCGCCCGGTTCGGGGCCTTCGGCGGAGCCTGATCCACCCGTCACGCCGCCCGTGACGGTCACGCCCAAGGTCTCCTGCGCATCGCTCGCCAACATGGACATTCCAGCCGGACGCATCGGCCTGCCCACCCAGGGCGCGACCGTGGCCACCGCCGTGGACGTCGCGGCCAACGAACCCGGCAATCAACTTGGCGCCCATTGCCGGGTACGCGGCAGCATCCGTTCGGTGGATGCGAACGCGCCGGTCATCAACTTCCAGCTCAACCTGCCGCAGCAGTGGAACCAGAAGCTCATCCACTTCGGCGGCGGCGGCTTCAACGGCCGCCTGATCGACGGCACCGAAACCGTTCGCTTCGGGCCGCCCGACAAGCCCGCGCCGCTGGCCCTGGGTTACGCCACCTTCGGCGACGACTCGGGCCACCAGAGCAGCAGCATCACCGACGGGCGTTTCGCCGCCAATGACGAATCGCTCGCCAACTACGGCGGCCAATCGCTCAAGAAAACGCATGATGTCGTGATGCAGATCGTCCTGGCGCACTATGCCGACGCACCGAAGAAGGCCTACTTCCTCGGCACCTCGACCGGTGGCCGCGATGCGCTGGCCTACATCCAGCGCTGGCCCACCGACTACGACGGCGTCGTCGCCAACGAGCCCGCGCTCAACTACAGCGGCACGCGCCTGTCGAACGTGGCGGTGGGACGTGCTCTCTATGCCAACGGCGGCGCGGGCTGGCTCAACGTCGCCAAGACCCTGCTGGTGCAGCGCACCGTGCTGCAGGCCTGCGACCGGCTCGACGGCGCCGCCGACAGCATCGTCAGCAACGTCGAGAGCTGCCGTCTGCTCAACGCGCAGATCCTGGCCTCGCTGCGCTGCAGCGGCGGCACCGACAACGGCGACGGCTGCCTGTCCGACGCCCAGCTCACGACGGTGCGCACGATTGAGTCACCGCTGGTCTTCAGCGGCTACACCCTGGCAAACGGCGTGGGCCGCGCCGGCGGCTACAACCTGCTCGAAGGCGCACTGGTCGCGGGGCCCTACACCACGCGCGACCTCGGCACGCGGCCGGTGCCCGCCAATCCGGCGACTTCTGCCGATGCCAATATGTACGTCACCGGCGACCAGTGGGTGAAATACTTCGTCACCCGCAGCGAAGCCTTCGACTCGCTGGGCTTCGACCCCGCGGCGCCCGGACCCTGGGCGGCACGCGTGGCCGAGGTCTCGGCGATCACCGACGCCACCAATCCGCAGCTGACCCCCTTCCTGGCGCGCGGCGGAAAACTGATCTTGTTGCACGGCCTGGCCGACGAAGTGATCAGCCCGAACTCGACCATCGACTACTTCCAACAACTGACCGCCACCGTTGGCGCCGATGCGGTGCAGCGCGGCGTGCGCTTCTACACCGTGCCCGGCATGGGCCACGGCACCGGCGTCTTCATCCCATCCTGGGACTCGCTCGCAGCGCTCGAAGGCTGGGTCGAAGGCGGTATGGCGCCGGCCACCGGCGTTGCGATGGACACGGTCGCCGGCAGCTTCGGCCGTACGCGGCCCCTGTGCCGCTTTCCGTCCTGGCCCAAGTACCGCGGCAGCGGCAGCCTGGATGCCGCCATCAACTACAGCTGCGTGACGGAAGTGGGCGACCCGCTCGCCTGTCCCAATCTCCCGGCGGCCGCCACCCGCTACAAGGGCGGCAACAGCCTGGGCGAAGAACTCGACGTGCTCGTGGACCCGTCCACGCTGGCCTACACGGTCACTGTCAACGCTAGCCTCGACCGGGCCGCCGGCACGCAGCGCGCCGGGACGCTCGCGGCCCGGGGCGCGTGCACCTATGCCAGCGCCGAGAACGGCGCCGTCTTCAGCTTCGGCGCAGGCGGAGTGCTGCAGGGTGGCGTGGCCGCGCCAGCGGGTGGCAGCTTCGCGCCGCTCGTCGCCTTCCAGACCACTTTCGAGAACGCCGCCACGCCCACGGTCTTCAACCCGGTGGCGAACATCTTCAACGCGGCCGGTGCGCAACAGGGCGCGGGCGCTGCCAGCAGTTACGCGGGGGCGGTGCGGCTTCGCAATGCGGGCACCTTCCAGTACTGCCGCGATGCGGTCACGGGTGGATTCATGAACTACGACCCGAACTGCACCCAGACGGAAAAGGGTTACGTCACGTGGACCGCTGCGCGGCAGGCTTTCGACGTCTACACCACCGCGCCGGGTGGCGGCGCCACGACCACCGGCGGTACGCTTTCGGGATCGATGGTGATCGGCCTGGTGGGCGGCAGCGCCGTGCCCTTGCACCTGGTGCGCGAGTCGGCCGCCAACCGCGGCATGCGCTTCATGGCGCCCCAACAGAGCCTGGCGGCAGGCGCGGCCGATGGCCTCTACGCCATGGCCAGTGTGCAGGGCGAGTCGCGCGAAGCGACGGTGGCCGGCACCGCCTTCAACCTCGGAGGCGCGACCGCGAGCCTGAGCTATGACACGCCCGTTCCGGGCGTTGCACAGGCCGACGCCGGCCGGCCGGGCTTCTTCCTCTTCAACCAGGGCGTGCTGGCTTACGTTTCCTCGTCCAGCGCCAGCGCAGCCTTCGACATCGGAGCACGTCATTGATGACCGCGAACACGAAGAACACGAAGAACACGACGACCAAGGTGATGATGACTCGGAAGACATCGATCCGCCTCCTTGCCGGCCTGGCAGCCATGGCGGCTGCCTGGAACGTCCATGCGGCTTCGCCGCCGAAGTCGGCCGCGTGTCCCGAAGCGGTCCCTGCTTCTGCCCGCTGCTTCACCGGCCAGGACGGCGCCGGCGCCTTCTACTGGATCGCGATCCCGCAGGACTGGAACAAGGTGCTGGTCATGCACGCGCACGGCGGGCCCGAAACCGGGCCGCCCGAATCCGAGCGCAGCCGCAAGGACCTCGAGCGCTGGGCCGTTACGGTGAAGGCCGGCTACGCGTGGGCCGGCTCCACCTACCGACGCGGCGGCTACGGCGTGACCATGGCCGCGGAGGACACCGAGCGCCTGCGGCGTCTCTTCGTCTCGCGCTTCGGCGCGCCGAAGCGCACGCTGCTGCACGGCCAGAGCTATGGCGGCGGCGTGGCCTCAAAGGCGGCCGAACTTTACCCGTCAGGCTCCTACGACGGCGTGCTGCTGACCAACGGCGTGCTGGGCGGCGGCAACAGCGCCTACGAATTCCGGCTCGACCTGCGCGTGGTCTACCAGCAGGTGTGCCGCAATCATCCGCGGCCCGACGAGCCGCAATACCCTCTGTGGATGGGCTTGCCGAAGGACTCGAAGCTCACGCGCGCCGAGCTGGCGGAGCGGGTCAAGACGTGCACCGGCGTCGGCCTGCCGGCGACGCAGCGCACACCCGAGCAGGCTGCGCGCCTGAAGACCATCCTCGGCGTCGTGAAGATTCCCGAGCGCACGCTGGTCGGTCACCTCAACTGGGCCACCTGGCTGTTCCAGGACCTCACGCAAGATCGCCTGGCCAACCGCAACCCTTTCGGCAACATCGGCGTGCGCTACCAGGGCTCAGCCGACGACGCCGCACTCAATGCCGGTGTGCTGCGTTACACCGCCGACCCGCAAGCCCAGGGCGCGCTGGCTGCCGACAGCCAACCGACCGGCCGCACCACGCTGCCCACGCTGACGCTTCATGCGATCAACGATCCGACCGCATTCGTCGAACTGGAAAGTGCATACCGCGATCTTCGCCAGAGCGCCGGCACGGCCGACCGCCTGGTGCAGAGCTTCAGCGACGAGTCCGAGCACAGCTACCTGAGCGATCCGCAGTACCCCGCGCTCTTCGCCGCCTTGCTGGACTGGATCGACAAGGGCGACAAGCCCACGCCTGCGACCATCGCGGCGCGCTGTGCCGCCTTCGAGCCGGCGTTCGGCGAAGGCGGCAAGGCCCGTTGCCGCATCCGCCCCGACTACCAGCCGCCGCCGCTGGCGTCGCGCGTGCCGCCGCGCTGATGCGGGCTCAGAAGGTGCCGGGCAGCAGGATGCTCGAATCGACCTCGTCGATCTGCGTGCGGCCGCAGAAGGCCATGGTGATGTCCAGCTCCTTCTGAAGGATCTGCAGCGCCCGCGTGACGCCTGCCTCGCCATAGGCGCCGAGCGCATACAGAAAACTGCGGCCGATCAAGGTGCCGCGCGCACCGAGCGCACGGGCCTTGAGCACGTCCTGCCCGCTGCGGACGCCGCCGTCCATCCAGACTTCGATTTCGGTGCCCACGGCTTCGGCGATGGCGGGCAGGGCCTCGATGGAAGAAGGCGCGCCGTCCAGCTGGCGGCCGCCGTGGTTCGACACGATCAGTGCATCGGCGCCGCTCGAGGCTGCCAGGCGCGCGTCTTCCACGTCCATGATGCCCTTCAGGATGAGCTTGCCGCCCCAGAGCTTCTTGATCCACTCCACGTCGGCCCAGCTCAGCGATGGATCGAACTGCTCGGCCGTCCATGACGACAGCGACGACAGGTCCTTCACGCCCTTCGCATGGCCCGCGATGTTGCCGAAGGTGCGGCGCTTGGTGCCCAGCATGCCCAGGCACCAGCGCGGCTTGCCGGCCAGGTCGATCAGGTTGGCGAGCGTAGGCTTGGGCGGGGCGGTCAGGCCGTTCTTGATGTCCTTGTGCCGCTGGCCGAGGATCTGCAGGTCGAGCGTGAGCTGCAGCGCCGACACGTTGGCAGCCTTGGCGCGCTCGATCAGGCGCTCGATGAAGTCGCGGTCCTTCATCACGTAGAGCTGGAACCAGAAAGGGTGCCGGTCGGTGTTCTCCGCGATGTCTTCCAGCGAGCAGATGCTCATGGTCGACAGCGTGAACGGAATGCCGAAGGCCTTGGCCGCGCGTGCGCCGAGGATCTCGCCGTCGGCATGCTGCATGCCCGTGAGCCCGGTCGGCGCGATGGCCACCGGCATCGCGACCTCTTCGCCCACCATCGTCGTGCGCGTGGAGCGGCCTTCCATGTTCACCGCCACGCGCTGGCGCAGCTTGATCTTTTGAAAGTCGCTCTCGTTGGCGCGGTAGGTGCCTTCGGTCCAGGCGCCGGAATCGGCGTAGTCGTAGAACATGCGCGGCACGCGCGACTGGGCGATCACTCGCAGGTCTTCGATGCAGGTGATCTTCGACAGGTCGGGCACTCGGGGTCTCCTTGATCTCAATGGCGCTGGGGCCCCGATTATCGCGGGCACCACGTCGGCGGCCGATTCAGGGGCCGCCATCGCGCCGCGCGATACCGCTATTGCGCCGAGATCTTCTGCTCGCTGATCAGCTTGCCCCAGCGCGCGGACTCCTGCGCCATGGCGTCGGCCAGCGCGGCCGAAGGCAGGAAGTCGGTGACCGCGCCCTGCAGCGCAGCGGCGGGCGCGAGGTCCGGCGCGCTCATGGCGGTGCGCACGGCCTCGCCCAGTTTTTCAACGATGGGTGCGGGGGTGCCTGCGGGCGCCAGCAAGAAGAGGCGCGGTGCCACGTCCACGCCGGGCACCGCGGTCGACAGCGCCGCCACGTCCTCGGCGCCCGGCAGCTTGTCGGTGCTCATCATCGCCACGGCGCGCAGCTTGCCGGCCTTGGCCTGCGCCATGCCGGCCGTGGCGCTCACCACGCCCAGCGGCACCTGGCCGCTGATGACGTCCGGCACGATCTGGGCCGCGCCCCGGTAGGGAATGTGCAGCGCGAAGGTGCCCGACTGGCCCTTGAGCATTTCGAAGCCCAGGTGCTGGACCGTGCCGACGCCGGAACTCGCGAACGAGTAGAAGCCGGGCTTCGCCTTCATCGCGGCCACCAGTTCACGCGGGTTCTTCGCGGGGAAATCGTTGCTGGCGACGATCAGCAGCGGCGACTTGAACAAGCCGGCCACCGGCACGAAGCTCTTAACCGGGTCGAAGGTGAGCTTGGCCTGCATGTACTTCGCGATCAGCGTCGAGCTGTCGCCCAGCAGCAGCGTGTAGCCGTCGGGCGCAGCCTTGGCGACCGCATCGCCGGCGATCACGCCCGCCGCGCCTGCGCGGTTTTCCACCACCACCTGCTGGCCCAACAGCGTCGACAGGCGAGGCGCGATCAGGCGAGCCATGGCATCGACGCCGCCGCCGGCGGAATAACCGACCATCAGTCGAATCGGCCGCTCGGGATAGCTGGCCTGCGCGAAGGCCTGGCCGGCGAGCAGCGCGGCACCGAGGGCGAGCAGGGTGCGGCGGGGGAGGAGGTCGGCGTTCATCGTGGTGTCTCCGTCAATCTTGTTTTGAAAGGGGTTCAGGCTTTGCCGGCGCCGCGCGAACCCGGGCGCTTCGCGAGTTCGGCTACGCGCTCGCGGTTCGGCTCGAAACCCAGGCCGGGCTTCTCGGGCAGGGCGAGCATGCCCTGGCTCGGCACCGGCAGGTCGTCGAACACCAGTTGGCAGCAGTCGACGGCCACCGAGTGGTATTCCACCAGCGAGCCGTTGGCGAGCCCTGCATGCAGGTGCATGTTGTGATGCGGCCAGGCGCCGCCGTTGGCGAAGCGTGCATTGAAAGCCGAGGCCATGCCGGCGATGCGCTGGCATTGGGTGAAGCCACCGGTGATGCAGGCGTTGGGCTGCACCACGTCGACCGCCTGCGCCATCAGCATGTCGCGGAAGCGGCTTGCATGGCCCTCGTTCTGGCCGGCGGCCAGCGGGATCGAGGTCTTTTGCCGCAGCTTGACCATGTTGGGGATGTCGTTCTGCGTCACCGGCTCTTCGAAGAAGCTGATGCCGTACTGCTCGATGCGCTGTGCCAGCGAGAGGGCGTGGAAATAGTCGAGGCTGCAGTTGGCGTCGATGTAGATCTGCACGTCCGGCCCGACCGCCTCGCGCACCGCGCGGATGCGTTGCACGTCTTCGGCGATGAGCGTGTCGAGCGGGCGGGGCTCGTCGCGCCGCGACAGGCCATGGTGGCCCACCGTCATCTTGAGCCGCTTGAAGCCGCGCTCGACCCAGCTGCGCGCGGCCTCGGCCAGTTCGTCGCGCTCGAAGAAGGCGAAGCCGAAGGTGGCGTACACCGGCACTTCCGCCCGCGCACCGCCCAGCAGGCGCCAGCAGGGTTGGCCCAGTGCCTTGCCCTTGAGGTCCCACAGCGCCAGGTCCAGCGCCGCGATGGCATGGCTCGCGTAGCCCGACTGGCCGCGCGGGGTGAGCAGCCAGTACAGCTTGTCCCAGATCTGCTCGTGTCGCATCGGGTCCATGCCGACGAGCGCGTGGGCGGCGATGTCGTTGACCACCGAGGCGATCACCTCTTCTTCGGTGATGGCGGTCATGCCGGTGCCGACCAGGCCGTCGTCGGTTTCGATGTCGACCAGGCAGAGCGAGAGCGAGGTGGTCTTGCTGCGACCCGATGCCTGCACGGTGATCGGCAGGTGCAGGGGTGTCGCGGCAACGCGGGTGATCTTCATGTGGGGTGTCTCCAGGGCTGGGGCGCAGTTTAGAAAGCCGTGCCCGCCGCTCACAAGCATGCCCCGCGAAGCCTGCTTTCGCGAACGGCGAAATCGAGGGTTTGCCCGAGGCCGCTCAGGTCCGGCGCAGGAAATCGATCAGCGTCAGCGTGGCCGGTGCGGGCTCGACTCCGCTGCGCATCGCGATGCGGTGCATGCGCGCTGCCCAGGGATCGGTGAGGCCGATCGCTGCCAGCGGCAGGCTGGCGAGTTGGGGGCCGATGGCCTGCAGCGGCAGCACCGTCACGCCCAGTCCGCCGGCGACCATGCGACATACCGCATCGAAGCTGCGCATCTGCATGCGGACTTTCAGCGCCTTGCCGGCCTGCGAGGCCGAACGCATGAGGCGCGCGGACAGCGCCGTGCCGTCGTTCAGCGTGATGAAGTCTTCGTCCAGCGCATCCTCCAGCGACACCGGCCGCGCCCCCGCCATCGCATGGCCGGCCGCGACCACCAGCACCAGCGTGTCGGAAAAGCAGTCGGTCAGCGTGATGCCGTGCGGCGCATGCGCCATGTCGACGATGCCCAGGTCGGCGCGCCCTTCGAGCAGCAGCAGCGGAATGTCGTGGCTGCCGTGCTCGGCCACGTCGATGCGGATCAGCGGATGCGCGCGCGCCATGCCGTCGAGCTTGGCCGGCAGCACCTCCAGCATGGCCGACGCGTTGGCCACCAGGCGCACATGCCCTTGCAGTCCCCGCGCATAGTCGTGCAGGTCGACCGAGAGCCGGTCGGCGTCGGCCAGGATCTCGCGGCCGCGCCGCACCAGCATCTGGCCGGCCGGCGTGAGGCGCACGCCGCGCGACGAACGCTCGAAGACGCGCAGGCCCAGCGCTTCTTCCAAGGCCGTGATGCGCGCGCTGGCGGCGGCCACTGCGAGTTGCAACCGGTCGCCGGCAGCGCTGATGGAGCCGAGCTCCGCCGCCGCCACGACCACGCGCAGCGTCGCCAGGTCAAGCGGCTCGTTCAAGCGGGGACTCGAGCTCGAAGAGCCGGCCGTGGCCCGGCGATGCGGCGTCGAGGCCGCCGGCGCGCACCAGGTCCCAGAACCCGGCCGGCGAACTGGAGGTGACGGGGATGCCGAGCTTCTGCTCCAGCGGCACATGGATGTCGAGCGTGAGCAGGCCGCCGCACGAGATCAGCAGGCCCTGGGCCGAGCGGTCCGCCGCGAAGGTGCGCTCGGCCAGCGCCATCAGCGTGTCGGCATCGACCCGGCCCACTTCTTCCACGCCGGTGATCGACAGTCCCTCGATGTGCGTGACGGTGATGCCGCAGCTCGCGAGGTACGCCACCAGGCGCTGGTTCAGCGTGTCGATGTAGGCAGTGGCCACCGCCACACGTTTGATGCCCATGGTGCGAAGGCTCTCGACGATGGCGTGGCTCATGGTGGTGCAGGGCAGGCCGGTGGCTTGCTGCATGCGGTCGCGCAGCGCATGGGTGAATTCAAGGCCGCGGTAGAAGCTCAGCGAGGTGCCCATCAGCGATACCGCCTGCGCACCGGCGTCGCGCAGCTCGACCGCCAGCGCGAGGATGCGGTCGACCACGGTGTCGAACCCCTCGGGCGAAATGCCCGGGATGCCCAGGCCGCGCGCGATGAAGCGGATGTCGCGATCGCCGTAGAGCGCCTCGCCGTCGATCGGCACGAGGCCAGCGGCAGGTGGGACGATGAGGCCCAGGGTGGCTGGCTGGTGGACAGTGGTCATTGCGATGTCTCCTTTCGTGGTCGATGCGGGCGCGTGAAGCGACGCATTGTGCGTGACGGGGATTTTTGCTACCTGGCCGCGCGCCGTATGCCCGCGCCGCGCACTTCGAGCCGTACTTGGTCGATGACCTTGCCCTGCGCATCGGCCAGCTCCACCACGTGCCGTCCAGGCCATGGCAGCCACTGGGCGCTGCCGCCGCGCGCGAAGGGCTTGCCGTCGAGGCGCCACTGCACGCTGCCGCCGTCTGCCTCGAAGCGCACGCGCTGGTGGCGCGGGGGGATGTCTGGGTCGAGCGCGATGATGGTGCCGTCGGCCGGTGCGGTGATGCGCGGCACGCCTTCTGCGGTGGCCTTGGAAGGCAGGTCGAACACGGACTGCTCTGTGCCGGCGATGAACCATTCTTCTCTGGCGGCCTCCAGCTCGTCGCCGAATCGCACGCGCTGCCGCACCAGGCCCGGCGGCGCGGCCGGGGCGCGGCTGGCTTCGCGGCGGTGCAAGAATCCCATCAGCTCGGCCCACACCGGCGCGGCGCCGCTGGTGCCGCTCACGTCCCACATCGGCGCGCCGCTCGCGTTGCCGATCCACACGCCCACGGTGTAGCGCTCCGACCAGCCGACGGCCCAGTTGTCGCGCATGTCCTTGCTGGTGCCGGTCTTCACGGCAGACCAGAAGCGGGTGCCGAGCACGCTGTCGAGCCCGAAGGTGCGCGCGCGCGCGTTGCCGTCGCTGAGGATGTCGCCCACGATGAAGGCCGCACGCGGGTCGATGACCGGGCTATTGCTCCTTCCCCCGCTGGGGGAAGGCCAGGATGGGGGCGGGGGCGCCGGCAGGAGGTGCGTTTCTCCGACCAGCCCGCCATTCGCCATCGTCCGATACGCATTCGTCAAGCCGAGCAGCGACACCTCCGCACTTCCCAGCGCCAGGCTGTACCCGTAGTAATCGCCGCTCTGACCCAGCGTCAACCCGGCCGTGCGCAGTTGTCGCGCGAAAGCGTCGGGCGACACCATCACCAGCGTCCGCACCGCCGGCACGTTGAGCGAGGCCGCGAGCGCGGTGCGCACCGAGACCAGGCCCTTGAATTGCCGGTCGTAGTTCTGCGGGATGTACAGGCCGCTCGCCGTGCTGATCTGGGCCGACGAGTCGTCGAGCAGCGAGGCAGCCGTGAGCCGCCGTTCGGCGATGGCCTGCGCGTAGAGCAACGGCTTGAGCGTGGAGCCTGGCTGGCGCTGCGCCAGCACGCCGTCGACCTCTGCGGCGCGGCTCAGCTCGCCGGACGAGCCGACCCAGGCCAGCACGTCGCCGCTGGCGTTGTCGAGCACGACCAGGGCGCCGTCTTCGACGTTGCGGCCGCGCAGTTCGCGGAGATGGCGCTGCAGAGTGGTGAGCGCGAAACGCTGGACCGGCGCACGCAGCGTGGTGCGGATGTCTCCGGCGGCCGGCGTCGCGGCGGCCTTCGCTTCCTTCAGCGCTTTTCGCGCCAGGTGCGGCGCGATGCCCTCGCTCGCGTCGAAGGCCCTGCGTTGCAGCGCCGCGCTGGCGAACATGTCCAGCACGGCGCAATCCGGCTTCGTCGCAGGCTCCATGGTCCGCAGCACCTCGCAGGCGCGCTGGGCCACGAGTGCAATCTTCGCGTTAGGCGCCCGCACCAGCGCTGCCGCCAACGCCGCCTCGCGTGTGTCCAGCCCGTGTGGGGCTTTTCCGAAGAGCGTGCGCGACAGCGCATCGATGCCGACGATTTCGCCGCGGAAGGGCACCGTGTTGAGATAGGCCTCGAGTATCTGGTCCTTGCGCCATTGCCGCTCGAGCCGTTGCGCCGCAACGCTCTGGCCGAGTTTCTGGGCGAGGTCTCGGCCGCCGCTTCCTCGGCGCAGTTCGTCGTCGAGCAGGCCGGCCAGTTGCATGGTGATAGTCGAGGCGCCGCGTGTGCGCGTGTTCCAGAGGTTGCCCCACGCGGCGGCCGACACGGCGCGCCAATCGACACCACTGTGTTCGTAGAAGCGCTTGTCTTCGCTCAGGACCATCGCGGTGCGCAGGGCCGGCGAAACCTCGGCCAGCGCCGTCCAGCGGCCGCGCCGTACGCTGGTGTCGGTGCGCAGGCGCTGCAGCAGCGCGCCGTCGCGGTCGAGTACTTCGACATCGGAGGGGCGGAACTCGCGCCTTACCTGCTCGAACTCAGGCAGCGCCGACGCCGCGCCGGTCAGCGCGGAGAACAGGCAGATCGCCAGCAGGCGAAGCGGTGTGCGAGTCATGGAGCGGCGAGCTTGCCACAGTGGCACGCCTGAATGCGGCGTCGACCTACTTGCAGACGGCGGGGCGGGACGATGGCTGCCTGAGCCCACGCCGCCACGATGGATGAACATCCAGTCACCGGCTTCACACATCAGCCAAGGGTGGACACGGATGCGACAAGAGGCCTGCCGATGATGGCAGCGTTCGCACTCAAGGAGAGATCAGATGATGAAGACAACACTTGCATTGGTGATCGTGGCGTCGGCCACATTGGCCGGCTGCGTGGCCGTTCCGTATGACAGCGGCCGGCCGCCGCCGCGCGCCAACTACGGCTACGGCGATCGCGACCGAGACGGCGTGCCCAATCGCTATGACCGCGACCGCGACAACGACGGCGTGCCGAACCGCTACGACCGGCGTCCGAACGATCCGTACCGCAACTGACCGGATCGGCAGGCGGTGCGATTCCTGCCGCTATTCCTGCGGCGGGAATTCGGCATGGCGCGGCAGCGTGTCGGAGAGTTGCACCCAGGGCAGGCGCTTGGAGTCCCACGAGTGCATGGCGGGCGCCAGGCGCTCTGGCTGGTCGAAGCTCCCGATCGTGACGTCGATCAATCCTGGGATGTAGTCTGCCGTGAAGCAAATCTGTGTGCCGCAACGCGCGCAGAAGCTGCGTCGTGCACCGGGCGACGATTCGTACACGGTGGGCTGCTGCGCAGGAAATTCGACCTGCGATGCCTCGTACATCGCCCACGCCACCGCGGGTGCTGCGTTGGCTCGACGACAAGTGGTGCAGTGGCATAGCGCGGTCATCAACGCTTCGCCTTGGATGCGGTAGCGCACGGCGCCGCACTGGCAGCCGCCTTCGAGGGGAGGGTCGTTCGACAAGTTCGACAAGAGAGGCTCCTTTTCCTGTACGAGGATCAAGGCCGGCGCATCTGTTGTCGTGCTATTTGCTGGGCGGCTCGTCGCGGGGTGCGACTTGGGTAGTGTAGGCAGCGGCCCGGCCGCGCGGGATCATCAATCCATCACCAGCTGTGTCTGTGTCACCACGGCGCATAGCTTGCCTTCAGCGGTCCGAATGGTGGTCTGCCAGACCTGGGTTGTCCTGCCCCGGTGCAATGCCACGCTCTCGCCGGTAACCGTGGTGTCGACACGCGCGCCGCCGATGAATTTGGTGCTCGAGTCCGTCGTCGTGGTGCGCTTGCCCTCCGACAAGTTGATAAAGGTGCCCACTGCGCCGAGCGTGTCGGCGAAGGCCATGTAGGCGCCGCCGTGCAGGATGCCGCCGGTGGTGCACAGATCGGGGCGCACCTTGAGTTCGGCGACGACCCGCTCCGGTTCGAGCACCAGCAGACGGATGCCCATCAAGCCGGGAAAGGTCGGGTCGAGGATGCGCTGGACGTCTTCGATCGAAGGCATGGGTGATGTCATGGTGGTTCGCGATCAGGCGCCGAAACGGATGGCAGACCGGGCGCGTGCGCGCTCTGCCTCGACCTCGCGATCACGTGGATCGGCCGTGGTGACCAGCGAATCGATCAGCACCCGTGCGATGCTTGCGATGTCGTCGACGGCGCGATCGAATGCGGCCTCGTTGGCCCTCGACGGGATGTTGAAACCGCTGAGCTTGCGCACGAACTGCAGGGACGCCGCGCGTACCTCGTCATCGGTGGCGGGAGGCTCGAAGTTGAAGAGTGTCTTGATGCTTCTGCACATGGTCGCTCCGTGAAGGCCGCAGTGTTGCATCGGGGCTGCCTCTGCGTCCAGTGTCAAAAGATTTGCGGAGCGGCGGCACGTGGGCCCGAATGGAGTGCCGCGAAGCCTGCAGGAGCGGGCTCGTGTGCGTATGACTGCTCATACGCGGGCCGTTGCCGCGATGGCTTCGGTCTGTGATTTGAAAAGGAAAACTGGTCGGGGTGAGAGGATTCGAACCTCCGGCCTCTACGTCCCGAACGTAGCGCTCTACCAGGCTAAGCTACACCCCGATTGTTGCGAGAAAGGGAATTGGCCGTTGTGCCTCACTGTCGTGAGGTATCAGGCGCGTCGCTCAAGCAACTGAGCCGCTAATTG
This sequence comes from Variovorax sp. KK3, assembly GCF_001984055.1. GTDB lineage: Bacteria > Pseudomonadota > Gammaproteobacteria > Burkholderiales > Burkholderiaceae_C > Variovorax. Next base: position 34,002 of record NZ_LYVO01000055.1, on the reverse strand, counting down.
TAGCAAACCCGCGGCGTACGAATTCGACGGAAAGCCGGTCAACGCATCGATCGCGCGCTGCGCCTCGGATGCGGCGGCTTCGCGCGTCGCTTCCAGCGCGCCTGTTTCGCGGACGATCGCGACGATTTGCGGCAGCTGCGTGGTGTCTCCAGCTTCGATGGCGGAGCGGATCAAGTCGCGCTGGGCAGGCGTGCCGCGTTGCATGGCGAGGATCAAAGGCAGCGTCGTCTTGCCCTCGCGCAGGTCGTCGCCCACGTTCTTGCCTGTCTCGCTGGCATCGCCGGCGTAGTCGAGTACGTCGTCGATGACCTGAAATGCAGTACCCAGTGCCTGGCCGTACGCCGCGCAGGCTTCCTCTACGTCGGGTGCGACGGTGGCGAGCACTGCGGCGAGCCGGGTGCTGGCTTCGAACAGCTTGGCCGTCTTCGAACGGATGACGCGCAGGTACGCTTCCTCGTCGAGCGAGGCGTCGTGCATGTTCATCAGTTGCAGCACCTCACCCTCGGCGATCACGTTGGTGGCCTCCGCGAGGATTTCCATCACCCGGATATCGTGAGCGTCCAGCATCATCTGGAACGCTCGGGAGTACAAAAAATCTCCGACGAGCACGCTGGCCGGGTTCCCGAAGGACTCGTTGGCCGTAGGCCGGCCGCGCCGCAACGTCGACTCGTCGACCACGTCGTCGTGCAGCAAGGTGGCGGTGTGGATGAATTCGACCACCGCAGCCAGGTTGAAGCGCTGCTCGCCCTGATAGCCGAGCGCCCCTGCCATCAGCAACAACAGCGCCGGCCGCAGCCGCTTGCCGCCGGCTGAAATGATGTATTGGGACACTTGTCGTACCAATGGCACGCCTGTGTCCAGACGTTGGGCGATGACGCGGTCGACGCCTTTCATGTCTTCCGCGATAAGGCTGAGAACGGCGGAGGCGGGGGAGGTATCGGCGGGGGGAATTGACAAGGCGGAGGCGCTGTAGCGCTGCTTTGAGGGGAGGGCGGCCGACCCGGGCCGTAACGCGGCGATTATAGGGAGCCAGGGTGTGTTGCCGGCCCGGCTGCGCGGCGGCTATGCCCTGAATGACCTTGCATGCTAGAATCTTGGGCTCTGCGGAATTCGCCGCGGAGCCATCTTTTCTAAGAGGTTTACATGTACGCGGTCATAAAAACCGGTGGCAAGCAGTATCGCGTTGCTTCCGGCGAGAAAATTAAAGTAGAACAGATTGCTGCGGACGTAGGCCAGGAAATCGTGATCGACCAAGTGCTCGCCGTCGGCGACGGCAGCGCAATCAAGGTCGGTACGCCCCTGGTGTCCGGTGCAACGGTGACAGTCACTGTGCTGTCGCATGGCAAGCACGACAAGGTCCGCATCTTCAAGATGCGCCGTCGCAAGCACTATCAGAAACGTCAAGGCCATCGCCAGCAGTTCACCGAACTGCAGATCGGCGCGATCGCCGGCTAAGGAGTTGACACCATGGCACAGAAAAAAGGCGGCGGCTCTACGCGAAACGGGCGCGATTCCAAGCCCAAAATGCTCGGCGTGAAGGCGTTCGGCGGCGAACTGATCAGCGCAGGCTCGATCATCGTGCGTCAGCGCGGCACCCAGTTCCACCCCGGCACCAATGTCGGCGTGGGCAAGGACCACACGCTGTTTGCGCTGGTCGAGGGCCGGGTGTCTTTCGGCACGAAGGGCGCGCTCAACAAGCACACGGTCAATGTGACGCCGGCCTGAGCCCGTCACTTCGATCCTTTCGAAGCCCCGCTTTGCCGGGGCTTCTTCATTTGTAAACTGCAACGCTCAGACTCCCATGAAGTTCGTCGACGAAGCCTTCATCGACATCGCCGCAGGCGATGGCGGCAACGGCTGCGTGTCGTTCCGCCATGAGAAGTACAAGGAATTCGGCGGCCCGGACGGCGGCGACGGTGGTCGCGGCGGCCACGTCTTCGCTGTGGCGGACGTCAACCTCAACACACTGGTGGACTTCCGCTTCTCGCGCCGCCACGAGGCAAGGCGCGGCCAGCACGGCATGGGGTCGGACATGTTCGGCGCCGCTGGCGATGACATCACCCTGAAGATGCCGGTCGGCACCGTGATCAGCGATGCGGAGACGGGCGAAGTCCTGTTCGAATTGTTGACGCCCGGAGAGAAGCTCGTCATCGCCAAGGGCGGAGACGGTGGCTTCGGCAACCTGCGGTTCAAGAGCGCCATCAACCGCGCCCCGCGTCAGAAGACGCCGGGCTGGGCCGGCGAGCGCAAGAGCCTGAAGCTCGAGCTCAAGGTGCTTGCCGATGTCGGCCTGCTCGGCATGCCCAACGCCGGCAAATCCACTCTGATCACGGCAGTTTCCAATGCCCGGCCGCGTATTGCCGACTATCCCTTCACGACGCTGCATCCGAACCTCGGCGTGGTGCGCGTCGGGCCCGAGCAGAGTTTCGTAGTGGCCGACCTGCCCGGGCTCATCGAAGGTGCGGCCGAAGGCGCTGGCCTCGGTCATCAGTTCCTGCGTCACCTGCAGCGCACTCGCCTTCTGTTGCACGTGGTGGATCTGGCGCCTTTCGACGACACGGATCCGGTCGCGCAGGCCAAGGCCATCGTCGGCGAACTCAAGAAGTACGACGCGGCGCTGTACGACAAGCCGCGCTGGCTGGTGCTCAACAAGCTGGACATGATCCCCGTCGAGGAACGGGCCGCCAAGGTGAAGGACTTCGTCCGCCGCCTGCGCTTCAAGGGGTCCGTGTTCGAGATATCCGCGCTGACGCGCGAAGGCTGCGAGCCGCTCGTGCAGGCGGTTTATCAGCACGTCAAGGCCGAGCAGGTGGCCGAGCAGCCACCGACCGAGATCGATCCGCGATTCGCCTGACTTGGCCCGCCCGACATGACTTCCGCGCTCGTTACCTCCACGCCTGTTCTGAAGGAAGCACGCCGCCTCGTGGTCAAGGTGGGTTCCAGCCTCGTCACCAACGAAGGGCGGGGCCTGGACGAGACGGCGATCGGCGAATGGTGCCGGCAGCTCGCGAGCCTGGTGCGAGAGGGTCGCGAGGTCGTGATGGTGTCCAGCGGCGCCATCGCCGAAGGCATGAAGCGCCTGGGCTGGCGCACCCGGCCCCACGAGGTTCATGAGCTGCAGGCCGCTGCCGCCGTGGGCCAGATGGGTCTCGCGCAGATCTACGAGACCAAACTGCGCGAGAACGGCCTGGGCAGTGCGCAAGTGCTGCTCACGCATGCCGATCTCGCCGACCGCGAGCGCTACCTGAATGCCCGCTCGACACTGGTGACGCTGCTCGCGCTGGGCGTGGTGCCGGTCATCAACGAGAACGACACGGTCGTCAACGACGAGATCAAGTTCGGCGACAACGACACGTTGGGCGCGCTGGTCGCCAACTTGGTGGAGGCGGATGCGTTGGTCATCCTGACCGATCAAAAGGGCCTGTACACAGCCGACCCGCGCAAGGATCCGGAAGCGCGCTTCGTTCACGAGGCTGCGGCCGGCGACCCGGCGCTGGAGGCCATGGCCGGCGGCGCGGGCAGCAGCATCGGCCGCGGCGGCATGATCACCAAGATCCTGGCCGCCAAGCGCGCGGCCGGCTCGGGCGCCTCGACCGTCATCGCATGGGGCCGCGAGCCCGATGCCCTGTTGCGCTTGACCCGGGGCGAAGCCATTGGCACGCTGCTGGTCGCCCAGACCGCCAAGCACCAGGCCCGCAAGCGCTGGATGGCCGACCACCTGCAATTGCGTGGATCGGTATCGGTGGATGCAGGTGCCGCGGCCAAGGTCCGCGGTGAAGGCAAGAGCCTCCTTCCGATCGGCATGACGGCCGTCGACGGCGAGTTCTCACGCGGTGAAGTGATCGCCGTGCGCGACGAGCAGGGTGTCGAGCTGGCCCGCGGCCTGGCCAATTACTCGAGTGCCGAGGCACGGCTGCTGTGCCGCAAGCCCTCGGCCGAGTTCGAGCGTCTGCTGGGTTACGTTGCCGAGCCGGAGATGGTGCACCGGGACAACATGGTCCTGATGCCTGCCGGCTGACACGCCGTCGCCACGGCTCGGCCCAGTTACTTCAGGGCAGCTCGCGCAGCGGATTTTTCATCTGCTGCACCATCTCGCGCACCGATGCGCGCGGCGCATGTCCGCGGCAGAGGCCCTGCAGCGCAAGTTCCTTGGCGTAGCGAGAGTTGCGGTCGTTGATGCGCTTCCATTCCGCGTTGTTCGCGAGTTGCCAAGCGCCTTCGTTGAAGCGTGCGTATTGCTTGACTTCTTCGGAGGCGCAGCGGATGCCCTCGTAGAACGCATTGGTGGCGCCGCCTGCCTTGTTGCTCGCCACCACCACGTAGCGCACCACGCCGTCGCCCGTGACCGACAGCGTGTTCGGATCGACGCCGAACTTGAGCGTCGAATAGGGCGGCATCGCGAGTGGGAGGACCCGGCTCTCGCTGAAGGCGGGAGGTGGCGGCACCTCGGCCTCCTTCCATTCGTCGGCTTGGGCCGTTACCTTCGGCGGCGGAGGGCTGCCGGCCTGCGCCCAGTCGGGGTTGTCGGTGTCATGTGAACCCGAGGCGCAAGCGGCAATAAGGAAGGTGCCCGCCAGCAGCAGTGCCGGTCTAGCGAGGCGCATGGAAAGGGTCTGAAGTCGAAGACGGGTCTGGCACGGAGTGAGGGGCATTGGGATTCGGGTCGAAGCTGGCCCCGGGAGGCAGCTCGAAGTTGGTTTCATGACCGTTGCCAGCGGGGTGGCGCTCGAACTCGCGGGCGCGCACGTTGCTGCGCAGGAATCGGTTGCGGAAGTCTTGCCGGGGCAGGTAGCGGGCCAGTTCGGTCAGTGCCATCTCGTAGACGCCGCGTTTGAATTCGACCACCACGTCCAGCGGAACCCAGTAGTCGTGCCAGCGCCAGGCGTCGAATTCGGGGTGGTCGGTGGCGCGCAGGTTGAGGTCCCAGTCGTGGCCCGTCAACTGCAGGAGGTACCAGATCTGCTTCTGGCCCTTGTAGTGGCCTCGTGCGTCTCGGCGGATGAACCGGTCCGGCACCTCGTAGCGCAACCAGTCACGGGTACGGGCCACGATGCGCACGTGCTCCGGCTGGAGCCCCACTTCTTCGTGCAGTTCCCGGAACATGGCCTGTTCGGGACTCTCGCCGCGATCGATGCCGCCTTGCGGGAACTGCCAGGAATGGGTACGAATGCGCTTGCCCCAGAAAACCTGGTTCTTCTGGTTGAGCAGGATGATGCCGACGTTGGGCCTGAAGCCGTCGCGGTCGAGCATAATCAAACCCCAATTTTTTGAACTGAGTCGATTATGCATGCCGGGTCGCCCTCGGCAAAGCGACCGGTTCCGGGCCCTTTGGCGGCCCATCCTTCTCGCCTACCAGGACCTCTTTCTCCACCGATGAAAGCTTCCCGATTCTTTATTTCCACCCTCAAGGAAGCGCCGGCCGATGCCGAGGTAGTGAGCCACCGCCTGATGCTGCGCGCCGGCATGATCAAGAAGCTGGGCACTGGCATCTACACGTACATGCCCATGGGCCTGCGGGTGATCCGCAAAGTCGAGGCAATCGTGCGCGAAGAGATGAACCGCGCCGGCGCGGTCGAGCTCACCATGCCGGTGGTGCAGCCGGCCGAGCTGTGGGAAGAAAGCGGTCGCTTCCAGGCCTACGGCCCTGAACTGCTGCGCATCAAGGACCGCCACGAGCGCGGTTTCATCGTGCAGCCGACCAGCGAAGAGGTGGTCACCGACATCGCGCGCCAGGAAATCCGCAGCTACAAGCAGCTGCCGAAGAACCTCTATCAAATTCAGACCAAGTTCCGCGACGAGCGGCGACCGCGCTTCGGACTGATGCGCGGGCGCGAGTTCATCATGAAGGACGCCTACAGCTTCGATCGCGACCTGGACAGCGCCAAGGCCAGCTACAAGATCATGGCCGATGCCTACCGGCGCATCTTCGACCGCTTCGGCCTGCGCTACCGGGCCGTGGCAGCGGACAGCGGTGCGATCGGCGGCGACGTGAGCCAGGAATTCCAGGTGATCGCCGCCACGGGCGAAGACGCGATCGTCTACTGCCCCAACAGCGAGTACGCGGCCAACATGGAAAAGGCCGAAGCACTGGCGCCGGCCGGCCCGCGCGGCGCGGCGACCCAGCCTCTGGCCAAGACGCCCACGCCGGGCAAGGCGACCTGCGCCGATGTCGCCCAGTTGCTGGGCGTGCCGTTGGCGACCACGGTCAAGTCCCTGGTGCTGGCCACCGACAAGCCGGGTGCCGACGGCCAGGTCGCGGGCAGCCAGGTCTGGCTGCTGCTTCTGCGTGGCGACCATGAAATGAACGAGATCAAGGTCGGCAAGGTGCCCGGCCTGGACCAAGGCTTCCGCTTCGCGACCACCGCCGAAATCGACGCCCACTTCGGCTGCGAACCCGGCTATCTGGGCCCGCTGAACCTGAAGCAGCCGGTGCGGCTGGTGGCAGACCGCGAGGTGGCCGTCATGTCCGACTGGATCACCGGCGCGAACGAGGTCGACTTCCACATGACCGGCGTCAACTGGGGCCGTGACCTGCCCGAGCCCGAGTTGGTGGCCGATCTGCGCAACGTCGTGGCCGGCGACGCCTCGCCCGACGGCAAGGGCGAGCTGGCGATCGAGCGCGGCATCGAGATCGGCCATGTCTTCGTGCTCGGCACCAAGTACAGCAAGCCGATGGGAGCCACTTTCCTCGACGAGGGCGGCAAGCCGCAGTTCGTCGAAATGGGCTGCTACGGCATCGGCATCACGCGCCTGCCGGCGGCCGCCATCGAGCAGAACAACGACGAGCGCGGCATCATCTGGCCCGACGCGCTTGCGCCCTTTACCGTCGTGCTGTGCCCGATCGGCATGGACCGCAGCGAAGAGGTCAAGAAGGCCGCCGAGGCGCTCTATGAAGACCTGCTCGCGGCCGGCGTCGACGTGCTGCTCGATGACCGCGGCGAGCGCCCCGGTGCCATGTTCGCCGACTGGGAACTGATCGGCGTGCCCCACCGACTCGTGATCTCCGACCGCGGCATCAAGGAAGGCCAGTACGAGTACCAGCATCGCCGCGATGCCGCGGCGACGAAGGTGCCGGTGGCCGATGCCGCATCCTTCATCAAGGGCAAACTGGCCGCATGAGCCTGTCCCGGCGCTCGTGCCTGATGGCCGGCGCCGCTGCCGGCGCGTTGCCGCTGCTGCCGGCCGTGGCGCATGCGGGAGCGCAGCTTGAAGAGCCACTGATCGACTCGGTGCGCAATGCCTTGAGTGCGTCGATCCGCAGCAGCGCCCCGCCGAAGCCCGAATTCCGCGACACCCCCACGCGGCTCGCCTACTTGCGCTGGCTGGGCGACATGAGCGAGCGCCTCAAGAAGAAGATGCCCGGCAACCAGGAGCGCATCGAGTTCCTGCAGACCGTGTGGTACGAGAGCAAGCGGGCCGGGCTCGAAGTCAGCCTGGTCCTGGGCCTCATCCAGGTCGAAAGCAACTTCCGCAAGTTCGCCGTTTCGAGTGCGGGCGCTCGCGGGCTGATGCAGGTGATGCCGTTCTGGACGCGCGTGATCGGCGACGGCGACTCGTCCACGCTGTTCCGCATGCAGACCAACCTGCGCTTCGGCTGCGTCATCCTGCGGCACTATCTCGACCGCGAGGCGGGCGACCTGTTCATGACGCTGGGCCGCTACAACGGCAGCCGCGGCCGGGCACCTTACCCGAATGCGGTGTTCTCGAACCAGCGCCTTTGGCTCTTCACCGATCGGCGCGACGACCGCGCCTGACCTCAGCTACTTGGCCACCGGCGTGGCGGCGACCGCTCCGCCGCGCGTCACCATCACCTGGTCGATGCGGTGGCTGTCCACGTCCATCACCTCGAAGGTGAAGCCGCCCCAGCTCACCGTGTCCGTGCGCCGCGGCACGCGGCGCAGCATCACCATCAAGAAGCCGGCCAGCGTCTCGTACTCGTCGGCGTGCGGCAGCTCGTCGATGTCGAGCGCGCGCTGAACGTCCTGGATCGGCGTCACGCCGTCGATGAGCCACGAGTTCTCGTCGCGCTTCACGATCTGCTGTTCCTCGTTCTGCACGCCCACCAATTCGCCCATCACCGTGTTCATCACGTCGTTGAGGGTGATCACGCCCACCACCAGTGCGTATTCGTTGACGATGATCGCGAAGTCCTCGTGCGCCTGCTGGAACTGCTCCAGCACTTCGGTCAGCGACAGGCGGTCGGGAATGACCAGCGCCTTGTGCAGCGGCAGGCCTTGGTCGAACGACAGGGGCTGCCCGGCGAGCACGCGCTGGAACATGTCCTTGGCATCGACGTAGCCCAGCACGTGGTCGATGTCGTTCTCGCAGACCGGGTAGGCCGAGAAGGGTTCAGCAACGATCCGCGCCCTCAGCACTGCTTCTGAATCGTCCTTCTGAAACCACGCGATCCGCTCGCGCGAGGTCATGACACTGTTGACGAGCCGGGTGTCGAGCTCGAACACGTTCGCGATCACCTGCTGCTCACGCTCGGCCAGCACGCCGGCGCGCGCGCCGGCTTCGGTCATGGCCAGGATGTCGGCGGACGTGATCTTGTCGTCGCGCTGCATCGGTATGCCGAGTAGCTTGAAGAGCAGGTCGGTGCATTGCGTGAAGAGCCAGACCAGCGGCTTGAAGGTGGTGATCAGCACCTGCATCGGCCCGACCATGCGCATCGCCAGGCGCTCGGGATCGTTCATGCCCAGGCGCTTGGGAAACAGGTCGGCGAAGACCAGGAAGAAGGCGATGATGGTGACGAAGGAGGCGAGGAAGGCGACGGTCTGCGAGGTCTCCACGGTGAACCAGAGTTCGAACAGCTGCGCGAAGTAGGGCGTCAGGGCGCCTTCACCGACCACCCCGCCCAGGATCGCGACGGCATTCAGCCCGATCTGGACGACGGTGAAGTAGTGGCCGGGCTGTTCCTGGATGCGCAGCACGCGTTCGGCCCGAACGTCGCCTTCGTCGGCCATCTGCCTCAGACGCAAGCGGCGCGAGGCGGCCAGTGAAATCTCCGCCAGGGAGAAAAACGCGCTGGTCGCGATCAGCAGGACGATGATGAGGAGGCTTTGGGTCAGCGTCATGGGACGGTCTTGGCAGACCGCATGGTGCCATGAGCGGGGCCGAAAGCCCGGATGACGACCGACGGGCTACTGAACGAAGCCGATGCGGCCACGGCCCGGTCCGGCGCGCGGCAGGTCGTCGACGCGCACCTCGTCGCGCCCGGCCAACCGGGCATTGCCGAACCCGGTCATCAGCGCGCGACGCATCTCGCGCGGAGCCAGCGTCGCCAGGTGGTCGAGCACATCGGCCGTGGGCTCGTCCGCCAGCAACCGGCCCCAGTCGTGCGCCTTGCGGATCGACGCATAGAGCTGGGCCGCGATCTGACGGGCCGCTTCGGGCGAGGGTGCGTCGATCTCGAACACGTTCATGCGGTTCAGGATGGGCTCGGGGATGCCGCGCGCGTCGTTGGCGGTCGTCACCCAGATGACCTGGCTCGCGTCGATGGGCACCTCGGCGAACTCGTCGACGAAGGCATGTGCGGTGTCGTGCTCCAGAAGACCGTAGAGCGCGCCGAGTGGGTGGTACTGGGCATCGGAGCCGGCCTTGTCGATTTCGTCGATCACCATGACCGGGTTGGCGTACTGGCCTTCGACCAGCGCTTCGAACACCTTGCCGGGCTTGGAACCCTTCCATTGCGACGAGGCGCCGGAGAGCAGCCAGCCGGCCGTCATCGAACTCATCGGAACCAGCGACATGCCGGTGCCCAGCATTTCCGCGAGTCGTCTTGCGAAGTGGGTCTTGCCGATGCCCGGCGGGCCGAGCAGCAGCATGGGCGTCACCTCGAGCCCATCGCGGCTGTCCTGCGCCAGGGCGACGTGGCGGCGCATGTCGTCGAGCACTTCCGTGAAATTGGGCAACTCGGCATAGAGGCTCGTCATCTCGGGCACGCCGCTGGGCTTCACCTGGAAGCGCTCGGGTCCGCGCTCCAGCATGCGCTCGTAGGTGGTGCGCAGGTGTTCGTGGTCGCGGTCGGGGAGCTTGGCCAGCTTGCGCTCCACGTCATGCGTGCGAAACACGCTGCGCAGATGCGCCACCGGCAACTGGAATGGCGACGCGGGTGCAGGGACCAGGTCGCGGGACGGGCGGGAATCCATGAAGACCTCCGATCGAACACATTCAGACACAGCATAAGCCGTGCCCGGTGTCGGCGGATGTCTATGTTTTCTCGCTTCGGCTGGGTTTCAGGCTCAGGCGGTGCTGCCGTTGAGAAGCGTTTGCAGCTCGCCCGACTCGTACATCTCCATCAGGATGTCCGAGCCGCCCACGAACTCGCCCTTGACGTAAAGCTGCGGAATCGTGGGCCAGTTGCTGTATTCCTTGATGCCCTGGCGAATGCCGTCGTCCTCGAGCACGTTGACGGTCTTCAGCGTACGGGCATCGACGCCCACGGCCTTCAGAATCTGGATCGCGCGGCCCGAGAAGCCGCACATCGGGAAGCTGGCGTTGCCCTTCATGAAAAGCACGAGGTCGTTGGTCTTGACGAGGTCGTCGATGCGCTGCTGGACGTCGGTCATGGGGGGAGCTCCAAATAATGAGTTGGCGGATTATTTCACCGTGCGCCAGATTCCGCCCGAGCACCGGGCGATCCCTGCCAGGTCGTCGCGGCTTTGGACCTGCACGAAGCCGCGGGCCGCGAGCAGGGTGCGCACCGCCTCGGCCTGGTCCCAGCCATGCTCCAGCAACAGCCAGCCGCCGTCGACCAGATGCGCGGGCGCTCGATCGACGATGCAGCGGATGTCGTCCAGCCCGTCGGGTCCGGACACCAGCGCGCCCAGCGGCTCGTGCTGCAGCGCCGCCAGGTGTGGGTCGCCGGCTGCCACGTAGGGCGGATTCGAGACGATCAGGTCGAACCCGGTGTCTGCGCCCGCGAGCCAGTCGGCCTCGGCGAAACGCACGTCCAGCTTCAGCCGCTGCGCGTTGATGCGCGCCACGGCCAGTGCATCGGCGCTGCGATCCACGGCGGTCACCCGCGCATCGGCACGCGCATGCCGAATCGCGAGCGCGATCGCGCCGCTGCCGGTGCCCAGGTCGATCACGGCTGGCGCCACGCGACCCTGCATGCAATCGAGTGCCCAGTCGACGAGGGTCTCGGTGTCGGGCCGCGGCACCAGCACGCGGGCGTCGACTTGCAGGCCCAACCCATGGAATTCCTTCTCGCCCAGCAGGTAGGCCACAGGCTCGCCAGCGATGCGGCGGCTGCAGAGCTGGGCGAAGCGGGCCGGGAGGTCGTCGTCCAGCGCATCGCTATCGTGCGCGAGCAACCAGGCCCGGTCGCCAGAGGGCCGACCCAGCAGGTGCAGCAGCAGCAACTGGGCATCGAGCCGTTCCACGCCCTGCGCAGCCGCTGCAGCCAGCAATTGCGCGACGGTCATCGTGGTCATCGTGCTCATGCGGGCAGGCTTGCTTCCAGCTCCGCCAGCTGCTCCGCCTCGCGTGCCGCACGCAGCGCTGCCAGCACCTCGCCGAGGTCACCTTCCATGATCGTCTGCAGCTTGTAGAGCGTGAGGTTGATGCGGTGATCGGTCAGCCGGCCCTGCGGAAAGTTGTAGGTGCGGATGCGATCGCTGCGATCACCGCTGCCGATCAGGCCCTTGCGCAGCGCCGCGTCCTTGGCGGCGCGCTCACTGCGTTCCTTTTCCTGGATGCGGGCCGACAGCACCTGCAGCGCCTTGGCCTTGTTGCGGTGCTGGCTGCGATCGTCCTGGCATTCGGCCACGATGCCGGTCGGGATGTGCGTGATGCGCACCGCCGAGTCGGTCTTGTTGATGTGCTGGCCGCCGGCGCCGCTGGCGCGGTAGGTGTCGATGCGCAGGTCGGCGGGGTTGATCTGCACCGCCTGCGCCTCGTCGGGCTCGGCCAACACCGCCACCGTGCAGGCGCTGGTGTGGATGCGGCCCTGGGTTTCGGTGGCGGGCACGCGCTGAACGCGATGGCCGCCGGACTCGAAGCGCAGCTGGCCGAAAACCTCGTCGCCGCTCACCCGCACCACCACTTCCTTGAAGCCGCCCAGCTCGCTCTCGCTGGCACTGACGATCTCGCAGCGCCAACCGGCGCGCTCGGCGTGGCGGGTGTACATGCGCAGCAGGTCGCCGGCGAAGAGCGCCGATTCGTCGCCGCCCGTGCCGGCGCGGATTTCGAGAAAGGCGTTGCGCGCGTCCTCCGGGTCCTTGGGCAGCAGCAGGCGCTGGAGCTCTTCCTCCAGTTCCACCAGCTCGGTCTCGGCGCCGGCGATCTCCTCGCGGGCCATCTCGGCCATGTCGGGGTCGTCCAGCATCTCGCGCGCTGCCGCCAGGTCCGATTCGCGCTGCAGGTAACGGTGGTAGCGGCCGGCCACCTGCGTCACTTCGGCGTGCTCGCGCGAGATGGTTCGGTACTGCGCCATGTCGGACATGATGTCCTCGCGCGACAGCAGGAAGTCCAGCTCGCCGAGGCGTTGCACGTAGCGCTCGAGTTGTTGACGCAGAAAGGATTTCACGGGAGACCGATCGGGGGGGGCGGAAACAAGGAGCCGTGCAACGGCACGGCAGCAAAGGCGGCGGCAGAGCGCCGCTAACGCTCTTTGCGCAGGAAGAGCCGCGAAATCGCCTGCGCCGTGTGCTCGCGCGCCGAGGCGTCGCCGGCATGCAGTTCGGCCATGGCGCCGTGCAGCATCTTCTGGGTGAGCCCGCGCGACAGCGCTTCGAGCACCGCTTCGACCGATTCGCCCTTGGCCAGCAGCTTGCGTGCGCGGGCCATTTCGAGGCTGCGCCATTCGTCGGCCTGCGCATTGAGCTGCTGGATCAGCGGCACGCTGACGCGCTGGTCGAGCCAGTGCATGAAGCTGCGCACGCCGGCGTCGATGATGACCTCGGCCTCGGCCACCGCCGCTTGGCGATTGGCATGGCCTTGCTGCACCACTTGTGCCAGGTCGTCGACGGTGTAGAGGTAGATGTCCTCGAGCGCCTTCACTTCGGGCTCGATGTCGCGCGGCACCGCCAGGTCGACCATGAACATCGGCCGGTGCTTGCGCAACTTGAGCGCGCGCTCCACCGCGCCCAGCCCGATCAGCGGCAGGGTGCTGGCTGTGCAGCTGACGACGATGTCGAATTCGGCGAGCCGGGCCGGCAGCTCCGCCAGGCGCATCGCCTCGCCGCCGAAACGCGACGCCAGCTTCTCGCCCCGCTCCAGCGTGCGATTGGCGATGACGATCGAGCGCGGCTCCTTGGCTGCGAAGTGCGTGACGGCCAGGTCGATCATTTCGCCCGCGCCGACGAAGAGCACGCGAGTCTGCTTCAGGTCCTCGAACAACTGGGCCGCCAGACGCACCGCGGCGGCGGCCATGCTGATCGAATGCGCGCCGATTTCGGTGGCGGTGCGCACTTCCTTGGCCACCGCGAAAGAACGCTGGAACAGCTGGTTGAGCGTGCTGCCGAGCGAGCCCACGGTCTCGGCGGCGCGCACCGCGTCTTTCATCTGGCCGAGGATCTGGGCCTCGCCCAGCACCATGGAGTCGAGCCCGCTGGCCACGCGGAAGGCATGGCGCGCCGCCCTGTCGTCGTGCAGCTGGTACGCATGGGAGCGCAGCAGGGCGGGCGACACGCCGCCGCTCTCGGCCAGCCAGTCGAGCGTGTGGTCGAGGGCAGGGTGATCGGCGGCGCAGTAGATCTCGGTCCGGTTGCAGGTCGAGATGATCGCGGCCTCCACGTCGGGATGGCGCTGGCTGCCGAAGGAACTGCGCAGGCTTTGCAGGGTAGGGCCTATCTGGTCGATGGCGAACGCGAAACGACCGCGCAGATCGAGCGGCGCGGTCGTGTGGTTCAAGCCGAGGGCCCAGACTGACATAACCGGGGATTATAAAATCCGCCGCCACTCGCGCGCTCCCCCTTCCGGATGACCCCGGCGCGAAGGCCATTTGCCCCTCTTCATGTCCGCGCTCGACCTCCTGATCCACCTGCTGAACTTCGCCGCACCGGCCTTCTTCGTCGCGCTGCTGCTGGCCATGCTGTTCCGCCTGGCGATGCATGGGCGCAGCGCGGCGGTCAGCCTGTGGAAGCAGGTCGGCATCAACTTCGCGGCAGGCCTGGTCGTGCTGGCGGCCGGCCTGGTCTTCTTCGGCCGCGATGGGCGCATCGCCACCTATGCCGCGCTGGTCCTGGTGTGCGGCAGCGTCCAGTGGTGGCTGCTGCGCGGCTGGCGCAACTGAGCCGGCTTCGCCTCAGACCGGCAGCGGCGAAGGCGGCGGCGCAGGCGGCGCCAAGGCAGCCGCTTCGGTCTGCGACACGACCACCATCGGCGACGCCAGCGGCAAGCCCGCGCCCTTGAACAGGTCGAGGATCACGAACAGCAGATCGCTGCGCACCCCGCCGGCCAATCTCGGGCTCTGCACATAGGCAATGGCCTGCAGGATCAGCATGCCGTGCTCGATGCCTTCCAGCGATACCGAGGGCGCCGGCGCGTCCAGCACGCCCTCATGGTCGGCGCAGGCGGCCAGCATCAGCTCGCGCGCGCGCTTGGCATCGGTGCTCAAGGGCATCGGCAGGCGAATCAGGACGCGGCCCTCGGCGTTGGCCAGGGTCATGTTGCGCACGGTCTTGGTGATGAACTCCGAGTTCGGCACGATCAGCGTGGAGCGGTCGGCCAGCTGGATCTCGGTGGCGCGCACGTTGATGCGCCGCACGTCGCCCTCGGCGGTGCCCAGCACCACCCAGTCGCCCACCTTCACCGGCCGCTCCGCCAGCAGGATCAGGCCCGAAATGAAGTTCTGCACGATCGCCTGCAGGCCGAAGCCGATGCCCACCGACAGCGCGCTCGCCACCCAGGCGATGCGCTCGATGCCGATGCCTAGCGCCGACAGCGCGATGGCGATGACCATGATCCCGCCCACGTAGCCCAGCAGCGTGGTGATGGAGCTCTGCATGCCCGGCTCGAGCGCCGTCTGCGGCAGGTAGCGTGCCTCCAGCCATTTCTTGAAGACGCGCAGCGCCACGAAGCCGACGCCCAGCACGGCCACCGCGCTGAAGATCGCGCCCGGCACCAGCGTGAACTCGCCCACCTTCACACCGGTGCCGAACTGGCCGCTGCGCTGGAACACCTCGCCCGGGCCGGTGCCCAGCGGCGTCGCCAGCGCGATCAGCATGTAGAAGAAGAGGGCGACCCGAGCCAGGCCCGAGAGCACCACCGCCGCCTGGTCCAGCGTGCGCGGCGCGAAGCCGAAGCTCTTCTGCAGCTTCTGGCCGAAGTTGCTCTTCGAAGACACCGTCGCCATGAACAGGTCGTCTGCGAACTTGAAGAGCAGATAGAAGGCCGAGGCCACGATGCCGGTCCAGGTCAGCTGGTTGGCAAGGAAGCTCGCCAGCGCGACGTAGCCGAGGCCCACCAGCACCCAGATCGCCACCACCGTCAGCGCGACCGCGCTGAGCAGGAAGCTGATCCACATCGGGCGCTCGGGCTCGGCGGGCACCGCGGTCGTGTCCTTGGCTGCGTCCTTCGTGGCGGGTTCGGCCGGCGCGCCGCCGGCAGGTTCGTGCAGGCGCAGCAGCATCGTGCCGATCAGCGCGGTCAGCGCCAGCGCTGTGACCACGTGCGTCGCCACCACGGCAGCGAAGCTGGCGTCGACGATCGCGTTGACCTGGCTCGGCACCCACACCAGCACCGCGATCAGTGCCGTGAGCCAGGGGAAGGGCGCCAGGCGGCGGGCCATGCCGTCCGGAATGGGCGGCAGCCGCCACGAGGGGCGCCGGTTCGACAGCAGGGCGCGGCCCAGCCCGACCACGAAGGCGATGAAGATGATCGACTGCACGACGGCCTGGGCCAGCTTCCGGATCTGGGGCCCCCAGATGCCATGGCGGTCCAGCGTGGCGAACACCCCTTGCGCGGCCAGCGCGATCAGCAGCACGTTGACCGCCACCACCGCGATGACGAGCAGCGAGCGCCGCAGCCGCCCCGCCGGGAGCACCCGCGCGGCCATGCGGACCAGGCCGTACTCGGCGGCCCAGTTGCCCAGCAACGCGAGCAGCAGTGCGGCCGCCAGGCTCAGGAAAACCGAGGTCCGGTTGGCGGGCTCCAGCGCCGATTGCATGCCGGCCACCAGCTCGTCGCGCAGGCCGGCCAGCCGGTCGACGTCCTCGGGCATGGCATCGACGATGTCGAACCAGAACTGCCGGCCCAGGGGGGACGAGGCGCGTTCGGTGAGCTGTGCCTCGAAGATTTTCCGCCGCTTGGCCAGCAGCTCGCTGCCACGCTGTTGCACGTCGACCGTGATCAGGCGCGCCAGGCGCACGTCGGCGTCGAGCGCATTGCGGTCCTTCAGCAGCACGGCCCGCTGGCGCGTGATGTCCGGATCTTCAGGCGGCGCACCGGCCGGCGGCGCGCTGCCGAGTTCGCCCAGGCGCGCATTCAGGTCGGCCAGCGGCCCGGTGCGAGAGCCCACGAACTTGTCGGCCTGCGCGCCGATGGCGTTGAGCTGCGCCATCTGGTTGCGCACCTCTTCGACGGTATTGACCGACGGAGGGATCCGGTCGAGGCGACCGCGCAGGTCGGCCACGGTCGGTTCGGGCGTCGCGGTGTTCGCGCTGCCCTGGGCGAAGGCCGCGCAGCCGAGCGCGGCGGCCAGCAGCAGCGCCGCGAGACGGGGCATCCAGCTGATGCAGCTCATGGGCCGATCATAGAAGGGCGTTGCCGCGTCCCCCGCGGCGCAGGGTCAGCCAACGGGGCTGAAGCGGTCGACGCGGTCGGTGACGATGCCGTCGGTGCCCAGGTCTTGCAGCCAGCGCGCGACCGATTCGTCGTTGACGGTGTAGCTCAGCGCGCGCAGGCCGGCCGCGTGCACCTGGGCCACCGTGGTGGTGTTCCACAGCCCGTAGTTGCAGACGACGGCCGTGCAGTCGAGTTTCAGCGCGGTGTCGAGCCAGCCGTCGCGCAGCGTGTCGAGCAGCAGCCCGCGCGGCAGCGCCGGCTGGGCGGAGCGGGCGCCTTCCAGGGCCTTGGTCGAGAACGAGGTCAGGAAGGGCGGGGCCAGCGGCACGTCGTCCCACAGCCGCGCCGCCAGGTCGGCGACCACCTCGCCGGTGTGCCGGTCGGTGCCCGGCGTGGGCTTGATCTCGATGTCGAGCAGGAAGCGGTTGGCCAGGCAGAAGCGGAGCAGGGCCTCCAGCGTGGGCAAAGGTTCGCCGGCATGGCGGCGCGAATGCCAGGCGCCGGCGTCGAGCTGGCTCAGCGCCGCCCAGGCGTTTTCGCCGGCGATGCCTTGGCCGTTGCTGGTGCGTTCAAGGGTGGCGTCGTGCAGCAGGAAAGGCACGCCGTCGGCGCTGATCTTGGCGTCGCACTCGAACATGCGATAGCCGTGGTCGGCACCCAGGCGGAAGGCCGCCAGCGTGTTCTCGGGTGCCAGCCGGCCCGCGCCGCGGTGCGCGATCCAGAACGGATAAGGCCACGGCTTCATGGCGCGCGCTTGCCCGAGCCCGCGTCGAACCAGTGCAGCTTGTCCTGCCGCGCCGCGATCTTCACCGTGTCGCCGGCCTGCGGTGCCGGCAGGCCCTCGTCGGCGCGCACCACGATCTGTTCGTCGCCCACGCGGCCGTAGATAAGACGCTCGGCACCGAGCAGCTCGACGTATTCGACCTGCACGGTCCACCCGTCTGCATCGAGCGACAGATGCTCTGGGCGAATGCCCAGGATCATGCCCGGCCGCACGCCGGGCGCGTGCTTGAGCAGGTTCATCGGCGGCGAGCCGATGAAGCCGGCGACGAAGGTCGTGGCAGGGCGCGCGTACACCTCTTCGGGCGTCGCGAACTGGTCCATCACGCCCGCGTTCATGACGATGATGCGCTGCGCCAGCGTCATCGCCTCCACTTGGTCGTGCGTGACGAAAAGCGAGGTGATGCCCAGCTCGCGGTGCAGCTTCTGGATCTCGAGCCGTGTCTGCGCGCGCAACTTGGCGTCGAGGTTGGAAAGCGGCTCGTCGAACAGAAAGACCTTCGGCTGGCGCACGATCGCACGGCCCATGGCGACGCGCTGGCGCTGCCCGCCCGACAGCTCGCGCGGCTTTCGCTCGAGCAGGTGGCCCAGTTCGAGAATCTTGGCCGCCTTGTCGACGCGGGCCTTGATCTCGTCCTTCGGCACCTTCGCGATCTTCAGGCCGTACGCCATGTTCTCGAAGTTCGTCATGTGCGGGTACAGCGCGTAGTTCTGGAACACCATCGCGATGTCGCGCTGGGCGGGCTCGACGTCGTTCACCACACGGTCGCCGATGGCGATCTCGCCTGCGCTGACTTCCTCGAGCCCGGCGACCATCCGCAGCAGTGTCGACTTGCCGCAGCCCGAAGGGCCGACGATGACGACGAACTCGCCCGTGTCGATTTCGGCCGAGACGCCGTGGATCACCTGGTTGGCCTTCGGGCCCTTGCCGTAGCGCTTGATGACGTTGCGAAGGGAAATGGCAGACATGTTCTGGCTCTCGTTTTGATTTGTTCTCGCGATGTCCTGCTCGCGTTACTTCTCGGTATCGACCAGGCCCTTGACGAACCAGCGCTGCATCAGCACCACCACGATGGCCGGCGGCACCAGCGCCAGGATGGCCGTGGCCATGACGAGGTTCCAGTCGACCGCGGCGTCGCCGGAGGCGATCATTCGCTTGATGCCGATCACCACCGGGTACATGTCCTCGCTGGTGGTGGCCAGCAGCGGCCACAGATATTGGTTCCAGCCGTAGATGAACTGGATGACGAACAGCGCCGCGATCGAGGTCTGCGACAGCGGCACCAGGATGTCCTTGAAGAAGCGCATCGGCCCCGCGCCGTCGATGCGCGCGGCCTCGACCAGCTCGTCGGGCACGCTCATGAAGAACTGCCGGAACAAGAAGGTGGCGGTGGCCGACGCGATCAACGGCACCGTCAGCCCCGCGTAGGTGTTGAGCATGTTCAGGTCCGCCAGCACCTTGTAGGTCGGCAGGATGCGCACCTCCACGGGCAGCATCAGCGTGACGAAGATCATCCAGAAGACCAGCTTCTTGAACGGGAACCGGAAATACACGATGGCGAAGGCCGACAACAGCGAGATCGCGATCTTGCCGATGCTGATGACGAGCGCCGTCACCAGGCTGATCCACATCATGCGGCCCACCACCACGCGCGCGCCCTGGGTGTCGGCGCCCACCAGCGCAGAGGTGTAGTTCTCGACCATGTGACCGCCCGGCGTGAGCGGCATCGGCACCTGGAGGATGGCGTCGCGGGTATGGGTGGACGCCACGAAGGCGAGGTAGATCGGGAAGGCCACGATGGCGATGCCCAGGATCAGCACCACGTGCGACAGGAGGGTGAGGCCGGGCCTGCGTTCAACCATGGCGGCGGCTCCGGAAGGCGGCGCAAGCGAGGGAATGGGAGGCCATCAGTACTGCACCTTTTTCTCGACGTAGCGAAACTGGATCACCGTCAGCGCGACCACGATCACCATCAGCACCACCGACTGCGCGGCCGAGCCGCCGAGGTCGAGCGCCTTGAAGCCGTCGTGCCACACCTTGTAGACCAGGATCGCGGTGTCGCGGCCCGGGCCGCCTTCGGTGGTCGCATGCACGATCGCGAAGGTGTCGAAGAAGGCGTAGACGATGTTGATCACCAGCAGGAAGAAGGTGGTGGGCGACAGCAGCGGAAACTGGATCGTGAAGAAGCGCCGCAGCGGCCCCGCGCCGTCGATGGCCGCGGCCTCGATCAGCGCCTTGGGAATGGACTGCAGGCCGGCCAGGAAGAAGAGGAAGTTGTACGAGATCTGCTTCCAAACGGCCGCCACCACGATCAGCGTGAGCGCCTGGTTGGAATTGAGCAGGTGGTTCCAGTCGATGCCGATGTAGCGCAGGAAGTACGACACCACGCCGATGCTGGGCGAGAACATGAACACCCACAGCACGCCCGCGATGGCCGGCGCCACGGCGTAGGGAATGATCAGGAAGGTCTTGTAGACCAGCCCGCCCCGCAGGATACGGTCGGCGAAGATGGCCAGCACCAGCGACAGCGCGATGCCGCTGCCGGCCACCAGCACCGAGAAGAGCGCCGTGACCTTGAACGACTCGATGTACGCGGGGTCGTCGAAGAGCGTCTGGAAGTTTTCGAGCCCGACGAAGGCGGTGGAGGTGCCGAAGGCATCCTCCTGCTGCATCGATTGCCAGATGGCCTGGCTGGCCGGCCAGAAGAAGAACACCAGGATCACCGCCATCTGCGGTGCGATCAGCAGCCAGGGCAACCAGCCCGACCGGAAAAGAACGCGTTTCTCCATATCCCTCCAACGCCTCAATGCAACACGCCCGCCAAATTCATCGAATTGTGGCGGGCGTGCGAGTCTACTGCGGCCGTCACCTCACCGGCAGGCGCTCTCTCCGCTGGGCGGCGGAGAGCGCAGGGTGGGTGACACGTAGCCGCGTAGCGAGCAAAAGCCTCAGCTCTTGTTCGCCTTCTGGAAGCGCTCCAACTGTTCGTCACCACGCTTCACCGCGGCGTCCAGCGCTTCCTTCGGCGTCTTCTTGCCGTTCCAGATCTGCTCGGTTTCCTCGTCGATGATGGTGCGGATCTGGACGAAGTTGCCCAGGCGGATGCCGCGCGACTTGTCGGTGGTCTTGCGGATCATCTGCGTCACGGCCACGTCGGTGCCCGGATTTTCCTTGTAGAAGCCCGACGCATCGGTCAGCTTGAAGGCCGCGGTGGTGATCGGCAGGTAGCCGGTGCGCTTGTGGCTGTCGGATTGCACCTTGGTGTCGGACAGGAAGGTGAAGAAGTTGGCCACGCCCTTGTAGTGGTCGGCCGGCTTGCCCGACATCACCCAGAGGCTGGCACCGCCGATGACGGTGTTCTGCGGCGCGCCCTTCACGTCGGAATAGACGGGCAGGGTGGAGATGCCGTACTTGAACTTGGCATCCTTGGCCACGCGTGCGTAGAGGCCCGAGGAGCCGGTCATCATCGCGCATTCGCCCGAAGGGAAGGCGGCGTCGGGCGTGTTGTTGCGGCCCTTGTAGACAAAGGTGCCGTCCTTGGCCATCTTGGCCAGGTTCTCGAAGTGCTTGACGTGCAGCGGCGAGTTGAAGGCCAAGCGCGCCGCGGTGCCGCCGAAGCCGTTGTTCTGCGTCGCGTACAGCGTGTTGTGCCAGGCCGAGAAGCTCTCGAGCTGGGTCCAGCTCATCCAGCTCGTGGTGAAGGGGCACTTGTGGCCGCTGGCCTTGAGCTTGTCGGCGGCGGCGATCACCTCGGGCCAGGTGGTGGGCGCCTTTTCGGGGTCGAGGCCGGCGGCCTTGAAGGCGTCCTTGTTGTAATAGAAGATCGTTGTCGAGCTGTTGAAGGGGAAGCTCAGCATCTGCCCGTTGGGCGCGGTGTAGTAGCCGGCCACGGCGGGCACGTACACGCTGGGGTCGAACTTGGCGCCGCCCGAGCTCATGACTTCGCCCACCGGCTTGATGGCGGTCTTCGACGCCATCATCGTCGCGGTGCCCACCTCGAACACTTGCAGGATGTCCGGCGCATTACCGGCACGGAACGCGGCGATGGCCGCCGTCATCGACTCGTCGTACTGGCCCTTGTAGGTCGCGACGATCTTGTAATCCTTCTGGCTCGCGTTGTATTGCTTGGCGAGGTCGTTGACCCACTCGCCGAGCGGGCCGCTCATCGAATGCCACCACTGGATCTCGGTCTGCGCCATCGCAGGTGCCGAGAGCGTCGCCGCCAGCGCCGATGCCACGGCGAACGTCTTGAATTGCATGAAAACTCCTATGGAGAAACAAAAGCGCGAATGCTAGGTCGTGCGTATGACACGACCGCGTCACATTCTGTCGCACGCGAAGGGCAACCCTCCAGCCGGGGAAACCCTTTTCATGCCCGGGCCGCACGCCTGGCGCGGGCCGTGTGTTGCACTGCACCATGCTAGGATCGCCTCCCCCTTTCCAGGCCTCGGGGCAGCCGTCGCAACTGTCGCGATCGTCGCAATCTTCAGCGCGTATGAGCAAGACATCCCTCGACAAAAGCAAGATCAAGTTCCTCCTGCTCGAAGGCATTCATCCTTCGGCCGTCGAGGTGCTGCACACCGCCGGCTATGCCAACGTCGAGACGCTGGCCGGCGCCTTGCCCGAGGAAGAGCTGAAGAAGCGCATCGCCGACGTGCACTTCCTCGGCATCCGGTCGCGCACCCAGCTCACCGCCGAGGTGTTCGCCGCGGCGCAGAAGCTGGTCGCGGTCGGCGCCTTCTGCATCGGCACCAACCAGATCGACCTCGACGCCGCACGCGAGCACGGCGTGGCGGTCTTCAATGCGCCCTTCTCCAACACGCGCTCGGTGGCCGAACTGGTGCTGGCAGAGGCGATCCTGCTGCTGCGCGGCGTGCCCGAGAAGAGCGCGGTGGCGCACCGCGGCGGCTGGCTCAAGTCGGCCGACAACGCCTTCGAGATCCGCGGCAAGACGCTGGGCATCGTGGGCTACGGCTCCATCGGCGCGCAGCTGTCGGTGCTGGCGGAGGCGCTGGGCATGCAGGTGGCCTTCTTCGACGTGGTCACCAAGCTGCCGCTGGGCAACGCCCGCCAGGTGCGCACGCTCAACGAACTGCTGCTGCAGAGCGACATCGTCAGCTTGCACGTGCCGGAGACCGCGGCCACGCAGTGGATGATCGGCGCCAAGGAAATCGCGGCCATGCGGCCGGGCTCGATCCTCATCAATGCCTCGCGCGGCACGGTGGTCGAGATCGAGGCGCTGGCGCAGGCGCTCAAGCAGAAGAAGTTGCTGGGCGCCGCGATCGACGTGTTTCCGGTCGAGCCGCGCAGCAACAAGGACGAGTTCCAGTCGCCGCTGCGTGGGCTCGACAACGTCATCCTCACGCCGCACATCGGCGGCTCCACCATGGAAGCGCAGGCCAACATCGGCCTGGAGGTGGCGGAGAAGCTCGTCAAGTACAGCGACAACGGCACGTCGACGTCTTCAGTCAACTTCCCCGAAGTGGCGCTGCCTGCGCACCCGGGCAAGCACCGGCTGCTGCACATCCACCGCAACGTGCCGGGGGTGCTGTCGGAGATCAACCGCGTGTTCGCCGACAACGGCATCAACATCGCCTCGCAGTACCTGCAGACGAACGAGAAGGTCGGCTACGTGGTGACGGACATCGACGCAGCCTACTCCGACCTCGCCCTCGAAAAGCTGGCGCAGGTGCCGGGCACGATCCGCAGCCGGGTGCTCTTCTAGGTCGCCGGGCGCCCCCAGGCGGGCTGACTTAAAATTCAGGGCCCTGGTTCAGAGGCGCGCAGCGCCCGACCGAGGCCCACCCCCCGATGAATGCACCGACCGCGTTGACGGCGTTGTTGTCGCAGGCCGCAGAGCCCGCGCGATTGCGTGAGATCCCGTACAACTACACCAGCTTTTCCGACCGCGAGATCGTCATCCGCCTGCTAGGCGAACGGGGCTGGGAACTGCTGCAGACCCTGCGCGCCGAACGCCGCACCGGCCGCTCCGCCCGCATGCTCTACGAGGTGCTCGGCGACATCTGGGTGGTTCAGCGCAATCCCTACCTGGTCGACGACCTGCTCGACAACCCGCGCCGGCGCGGCCAATTGGTCGACGCGCTCAACCATCGGCTGAGCGAAGTGCAGAAGCGCCGCACGCCCGACGCCGCTGCACAGCGCGACTCGCTGGTGGGCGAACTCACCGGCCTCGTGGCTCAGGCGGTGCTTGCCTTCGACACGATGTTCCGCGACATCGCCGCGCTGCGCCGCAAGTCCAATCGCACGCTGGGCCGGCTCACCGCACGCGACAACATCAAGTTCGACGGGCTCTCACGCGTGTCGCACGTCACCGACGCCACCGACTGGCGGGTCGAGTATCCCTTCGTCGTGCTGACACCCGACACCGAGGCCGAGATGGCCGCGCTGGTCAAGGGCTGCATCGAGCTCGGGCTCACCATCATTCCCCGCGGCGGCGGCACGGGCTACACCGGCGGTGCCATTCCGCTGACCTGGAACAGCGCTGTCATCAACACCGAGAAGCTCGAGGCGATGACCGAGGTCGAGCTGGTCGCGCTGCCCGGCATCGACCACCCCGTGCCCACGGTGTGGACCGAGGCCGGCGTGGTGACCCAGCGCGTGGCCGACGCGGCCGAGCGCGCGGGCTTCGTGTTCGCGGTCGACCCTACCTCGGCCGAGGCCTCCTGCGTGGGCGGCAACGTCGCGATGAACGCGGGCGGCAAGAAGGCGGTGCTGTGGGGCACGGCGCTCGACAACCTGGCGTCGTGGCGCATGGTGACGCCCGCTGCTGAGTGGCTGGAAGTCACCCGCATCGGCCACAACCTGGGCAAGATCCACGACGCCGAGAGCGCGGTCTTCGACCTGCAGTACTTCGCGGCCGACGGCCGCACCAAGCTGCGCAGCGAGCGGCTCGAGATCCCGGGCAAGACCTTTCGCAAGGAGGGTCTCGGCAAGGACGTCACCGACAAGTTCCTGTCCGGCCTGCCCGGCATTCAGAAAGAAGGTTGCGACGGCCTGATCACCAGCTGCCGCTGGGTGGTGCACCGCATGCCGGCCCATACGCGCACCGTGTGCCTGGAGTTCTTCGGTAACGCGAAAGACGCGGTGCCGAGCATCGTCGAGATCAAGGACTTCATGTTCGCCGAGCAGAAGCGCTCGGGCGTGCTGCTGGCCGGCCTCGAGCACCTGGACGACCGCTACCTCAAGGCAGTGGGCTACGCGACCAAGTCCAAGAAGCACGGCGGCCTGCCGAAGATGGTGCTGTTCGGCGACATCGCCGGCGACGACGCCGATGCGGTCGCGCGCGTCACGTCGGAAGTGGTGCGAATCGCCAACTCGCGCAGCGGCGAAGGCTTCATCGCCATCAGCCCGGAGGCGCGCAAGAAGTTCTGGCTCGACCGCAAGCGCACGGCCGCCATCAGCCGCCACACCAACGCCTTCAAGATCAACGAAGACGTGGTGATTCCGCTGCCGCGGATGGCCGAGTACACCGACGGCATCGAGCGCATCAACATCGAGTTGTCGCTGCAGAACAAGCTGCAGCTGGCCGACGAACTCGAGGCCTTCTTCCTGCGCGGCAACCTGCCGTTGGGCAAGAGCGACGATGCCAACGAGATCTCGTCGGCCGAGCTGCTGGAAGACCGCGTCGCACAGGCCTTGGCCCTGATTCGCGAGGTGCGCGCGCTGTGGCATGGATGGCTGGACCGCATCGACACCCTGTTCCCGCAGCTTCAGGATCACTCGTTGCGCGCGAGCTGGAAGGCGCAGATTCGTACGCCGCTGGCCGCCATCTTCACGGGCGCAGAGTTCGCGCCGATCCTGGAGGCGTGCAACGCGATCCACAAGCAGGTGCTGAAGGGGCGCGTGTGGGTGGCGCTGCACATGCATGCCGGCGACGGCAACGTGCACACCAACATCCCGGTCAACAGCGACAACTACGAGATGCTGCAGACCGCCCACGCGGCGGTAGCCCGCATCATGGTGCTGGCGCGCGGCCTGAACGGCGTTATCTCTGGTGAGCACGGCATCGGCATCACCAAGCTCGAGTTTCTGTCCGACGACGAGTTGCAACCCTTCGCCGACTATAAGCAGCGCGTCGACCCCGAAGGCCGCTTCAACAAGGGCAAGCTGTTGCGGCCCTCGATGCATGCCGGCCCGGGCCTCTATGCCGACCTGACCAATGCCTACACGCCCAGCTTTGGCTTGATGGGCCACGAGTCGCTGATCATGCAGCAGAGCGACATCGGCGCCATCGCCGACAGCGTCAAGGACTGCCTGCGTTGCGGCAAGTGCAAGCCCGTGTGCGCCACGCACGTGCCGCGTGCCAACCTGCTTTATTCGCCGCGCAACAAGATCCTCGCCACGTCCCTGCTCGTGGAAGCCTTCCTGTACGAGGAGCAGACCCGGCGCGGCGTCAGCATCAAGCACTGGGAGGAGTTCGAGGACGTGGCTGACCACTGCACGGTCTGCCACAAGTGCGTGACGCCCTGCCCGGTGAATATCGACTTCGGCGACGTGTCGATGAACATGCGCAACCTGCTGCGCAAGATGGGCCAGAAGTCTTTCCGCCCTGGCAACGCGGCAGCGATGCTCTTCTTGAACGCCACCAATCCGCAGACCATCAAGGCCATGCGCACCGGCATGGTGGGCATCGGCTTCAAGGCGCAGCGCCTGGCCAACGACCTGCTGCGCGGCCTGGCGAAGAAGCAGACCGCGGCGCCGCCCGCGACCCTGGGGCCTGCGCCGATCAAGGAGCAGGTGATCCACTTCATCAACAAGAAGATGCCCGGTGGATTGCCCAACAAGACCGCGCGTGCCCTGTTGGACATCGAGGATGCGGACTACGTGCCGATCATTCGCGACCCGAAAGCCACCACGCCCGAGACCGAGGCCGTGTTCTATTTCCCGGGCTGCGGTTCGGAGCGGCTGTTCTCGCAGGTCGGTCTGGCCACGCAGGCCATGCTGTGGCACGCGGGCGTCCAGACCGTGTTGCCGCCCGGCTACCTGTGCTGCGGCTACCCGCAGCGCGGCAGCGGGCAGTTCGACCGTGCCGAGAAGATGATCACCGACAACCGCGTGCTCTTCCACCGCGTGGCCAACACCCTGAACTACCTGGACATCCGCACGGTGGTGGTGAGCTGCGGCACCTGCTACGACCAGTTGCAGGGCTACCAGTTCGAGAAGATCTTCCCGGGCTGCCGGATCATCGACATCCACGAATACCTGCTCGAAAAGGGCATCACCCTGGGTGACGCGGGCGG
The DNA here is from genome assembly GCF_001984055.1 of Variovorax sp. KK3. Lineage (GTDB taxonomy): Bacteria > Pseudomonadota > Gammaproteobacteria > Burkholderiales > Burkholderiaceae_C > Variovorax. The sequence continues at coordinate 7,230 of NZ_LYVO01000055.1, read as the reverse complement.
CGGAGGCTATCTTTACCACGACCCCTGCCACAGCCCGATGAAGCAGCAGGAGCCGATGAAGACGGTCAAGGCGCTGGTCGGCGAGGGCGTGCGCAAGAACGACCGCTGCTGCGGCGAGTCCGGCACCCTGGGCGTGACGCGGCCCGACATTTCGACCCAGATCCGCTTCCGCAAGGAAGAAGAGTTGCGCAAGGGCGAAGCCGCGCTGCGAGCCAGCGGCGCCGTGGCCGCGAAGGCCAACGTCAAGATCCTCACCAGCTGCCCGAGCTGCCTGCAGGGGCTGAGCCGCTACGGCGGCGACTTGAGCAACGGCCTGCTGGAGGCCGACTACATCGTGGTCGAAATGGCCCGCAAGATCCTCGGCGAAGACTGGATGCCCGACTACGTGGCGGCCGCCAACCACGGCGGCATCGAGCGGGTGCTGGTATGACGGCGCCAGCGCGTGTGGCCGGTTGCCCGCTGTGCGAGCAGGCCGGAGGCCGCCTCGTGTCCGAGGCCTCGAAGTACCGCGTCATCCATGCCACCGAGCCGGGCTTCCCGGCCTTCTACCGCGTGGTCTGGAAGGACCACGTCGCCGAGTGGTCCGACCTGGAGGCCGAGGATCGGGCGCTGTGCATGGAGGCGGTGGTCGCCGTGGAGCGCGGCCTGCGCGAGGCACTCGCGCCGACCAAGATGAACATCGCCACACTTGGCAACATGGTTCCCCATCTGCATTGGCACGTGATCGCGCGCTTCGACTGGGATGCGCGTTTTCCCGGGCCCGTCTGGGCCGAGGTGCAGCGCGAGCGCGATCCGGCGCGCGAAGCCGCGGTCGAGCAGCAATTGCCGGCGGCAGAGCAAGACATGGTCCGCCGCCTGGCGGCAACAAGGAGTTCCTGATGGCAGGTTTGCAGGCGGGCTCGCCCACGCCCCAGTCGATCACCGTGCATGGCCAGTCGCGCGTGCTGGAGGTGAGCTTCTCCGACGGCGCGAGCTTTCGCATCCCCTTCGAGCTGATGCGCATCTATTCGCCCTCGGCCGAGGTACAGGGCCACGGACCGGGCCAGGAGGTGCTGCAGACCGGCAAGCGCCACGTGGACCTGGTCGAACTGCAGCCGGTCGGCAATTACGCCGTGCAGCCCAGCTTCTCCGACGGCCACGACAGCGGCATCTATTCGTGGGACCTGCTGTACGAGCTGGGCGCGAAGCAGCAGGCGCTGTGGGCCGACTACGAGCAGCGCCTCGCCGCGGCCGGAGTCGACCGCGATGCACCGATGCCGCAGCAGGGCGGCCATGCCTGCGGCAGCCACTGACGGCCGCCGCGACCCTTTGGCGGCGAATGCCCGCCGTGAATGCCCGCCGTGATTGCGGGGTCGTCGGCTTGATGCGAAGCCTTCCGGCCTAACATCGGCTGCATGAGCAGCACCCATTTTGGCTTCGAGACGGTCGAGGAAGGCGACAAGGCACGGCGCGTACGCGGCGTGTTCGATTCGGTCGCCAGTCGCTACGACCTGATGAACGACCTGATGTCGGGTGGCCTGCACCGCGCTTGGAAGGCCTACACCGTCATGGTCGCCAACCTGAGCGAAGGCGCCAAGGTGCTCGACATCGCCGGCGGCACGGGCGACCTGGCCCTGGCCTTCGCGAAGAAGGTCGGCGAGACCGGCGAGGTGGTCCACACCGACATCAACGAGGCCATGCTGCGCACCGGCCGTGACCGACTGCTCGATGCGGGCGTGGCCCTGCCCACGCTGGTCTGCGATGCCGAGCAGCTGCCTTTTCCCGACAACCATTTCGACCTCGTGAGCGTCGCCTTCGGCCTGCGCAACATGACGCACAAGGACCTGGCGCTCAAGGAAATGAACCGTGTGCTCAAGCCGCGCGGAAAGCTCCTCGTGCTCGAGTTCTCGAAGGTCGCGAAGCCGCTGTCCAAGGTCTACGACTGGTATTCCTTCAGCGTGCTGCCTCGCCTGGGCAAGGCCGTGGCCGGCGACGACGCGAGCTACCGCTACCTGGCCGAGTCGATCCGCATGCATCCCTCGCAAGAGGAGCTCAAGACCCTGATGAAAGAGGGCGGTTTCGGCCACGTGGACTATCACAACATGACCGGGGGTGTCGTCGCCCTGCATGTTGGAATCAAGTGCTGACGATGACCACAAGATTTTTTTGCCGCAGAGGAGACGTCATGAAGAGTTTGTTATCCGTGATGCTGGTGTGCGCCCTGGCCGTCGCGAGCGTGGACGCCGATGCGCGCCGCATGGGCGGTGGCAAGTCGGTCGGCAAGCAGTCCGGCAACGTCACCCAGCGTGAAGCCGCGCCCACCCCGCCGGCAACGCCTGGTGCCCCGGCGCAGAGCAACGTGAACAACGCCGCCGCCAAGCCCGCCACGCCGGCGGCAGCGCAAGCGGCGCCGAAGCGTCCCTGGGGCGCCATGCTCGGCGGCCTGGCCGCGGGCCTCGGCCTCGCGTGGCTGGCCAACTCCCTCGGCCTGGGTGCCGCGTTCGGCAATATCCTGTTGATCCTGCTGCTGGTGATGGCGGCCGTGGTGGTGTGGCGCATCTTCGCCGCCCGTTCGCGCGGCAACAACGGCATGGCGCAGCGCAACGGCGGGCTCGCGTTCCAGGGCGCGGGCAGCAGCCCGACCCAGGCCGCTTCGCCGGCGCAATACAGCCCGAACAACGTCGGCAACGATGCCTCGGCGCGCCCCTGGGAGCGCAACACGGCCGCGTTCGACGCCACTCCGGCTCAACAGCCGGTCGAGCACGCGACCACCGGCGGTTCGGCCATGGCCAATGCCGGCGGCGGCAGCATGATCGGTTCGGCCTTGGTCGGCTCGCAGTCCTGGGGCATTCCCTCGGGCTTCGACACCGACGGTTTCCTCGCCGCTGCCAAGCGCAACTTCATCACCCTGCAAGACGCCTGGGACCGCGCCGACATCGGCACCCTGCGTTCGATGATGACCGACGGCATGGTCGGCGAGATCCAGCAGCAGCTCGCCGAGCGCGAAGGCCACACCGGCGGCCAGCCCAACAAGACCGAGGTCGTGATGCTCGACGCCAAGCTGTTGGGCATCGAGGAGATGCCTGATGCCTACATGGCCAGCGTGGAGTTCTCCGGCATGATCCGCGAAGACCTGTCTTCGGGCCCGAGCCCGTTCCGCGAAGTCTGGAACATGACCCGCCCGGTGACCGGCGGCAGCGGCTGGCTGGTGGCAGGCGTGCAAGCCTTGCAGTAAGTCGCGCAATGCTTCGATCCGGTCGCGATGACCGGGATAATGGGGACATGGTCACACCATCGTCCCCTTTTTCTTTTCTCGACGATTTCGTCAACCGCGTCGGTGCTCGCCTGCAGCCGCCCGACTGGGTGATCCACGAGGTCCAGCACCGCGCCGTGCTCTTCCTCAATCATGTGCTGCAGCAGGAGCCCGAGGCGCAACAGCGCCTGATACGCCAGCAGGGCAGGGTGGTGCAGTTCGAATGGCGCTTCGTGACGATGAAGGTCATCGCCACCCCGGCAGGCCTGCTCGACCTGGCGCCCGAGGGCGCGGTCCCCGAGCTTTTGCTCGCAGTCACCGAAAGCTCGCCCTTCGGTCTCGCCAAGTCGGCCTTCCGTGGCGACAAGCCGGCGGTGCGCATCGAGGGTGACGTGCAACTGGCGGCCGAAGTCAACTGGCTGGTCGACCATGTGCGCTGGGACCTGGAGGACGATCTGGCGCGCGTGATCGGCGATGTGCCGGCCCATGCCATCGCCAACGGCGCGCGCCGCGTGGTGGAAGGCCTGCGCCAGTTCGTCGGCGAGCGCGGCGGCAAGCCAGCCGGCTCCGCAGGCGCCGAATGAGGCGCTTCTACCGCGGCATCTTCATCGTCCTGATCGCGCTGCGCTACGGGCTGGACGAGCTCGTGCTCACGAGCTTCCAGAAGCCCTGGCTGCGGGTGGTGGCCCGCATCGTCTCGGTCGGCCGCAAGCTCGATGCGCCCCGCGGTCAGCGGCTGCGCGAAGCCTTGGAGCGCCTGGGGCCGATCTTCGTCAAGTTCGGCCAGGTGCTGTCGACCCGGCGCGACCTGTTGCCCGCCGACATCGCCGACGAACTGGCCTGGCTGCAGGACCGCGTGCCGCCCTTCGATTCCAGGGTGGCGATCGCGACCATCGAGCGGGCCTTCCGGCGCCCGGTCGGCGAGGTCTTCGTCGAATTCGACGAGACGCCGGTGGCCAGCGCCTCGATCGCGCAGGTGCACTTCGCGACCGTCCGCAACACCGATGGCGCCCTGCGCGAGGTCGCTGTCAAGGTGCTGCGCCCGGGCATGCAGGGCGTCATCGAGAAGGACCTCGAACTCATGGCCATGATGGCCCGCTGGGTCGAGAACCTGTCGACCGACGCCAAGCGCCTCAAGCCGCGCGAGGTGGTGGCCGAATTCGACAAGTACCTGCACGATGAACTCGACCTGGTGCGCGAGGCTGCCAACGCCGCCCAGCTGCGGCGCAACATGGCCCAGCTCGATCTGGTGCTGATCCCCGAGATGTTCTGGGACCTGTGCCAGCCCGAAGTGATCGTGATGGAGCGCATGAAGGGCGTGCCCATCGCGCAGCTCGACCGCCTGCGCGCCGCCGGGGTGGACATTCCCAAGCTAGCGCGCGACGGCGTGACCATCTTCTTCACCCAGGTGTTCCGCGACGGGTTCTTTCATGCCGACATGCACCCGGGCAACATCCAGGTCAGCCTGGAGCCCGCGACCTTCGGGCGGTACATCTCGCTCGACTTCGGCATCATCGGCACGCTGACCGAGTCCGACAAGGAATACCTGGCGCAGAACTTCGCCGCCTTCTTTCGCCGGGACTACAAGCGGGTCGCCGAGCTGCACCTCGAAAGCGGCTGGGTGCCCGGCGGTACGCGCGTCGACGAACTTGAAGCGGCCATCCGCACCGTCTGCGAGCCCTACTTCGACCGCCCGCTCAAGGAAATCTCGCTCGGCATGGTGCTGATGCGGCTGTTCCAGACCTCGCGGCGATTCCACGTCGAGATCCAGCCGCAACTCGTGTTGCTGCAGAAGACCCTGCTCAACATCGAAGGCCTGGGCCGCCAGCTCGACCCCGAACTCGACCTGTGGCACACCGCCAAGCCCTTCCTCGAAAAATGGATGAGCGACCAGATCGGACCGCGCAAGCTGTTCGAACAGCTGCGCGCCGAGGCGCCGCGCTATGCCAAGCTGCTGCCGCAGCTGCCTCGGCTGCTGCACGATTTCCTGGAGAATCGGCCCGCCGACCACCGCCGCGAGCTGCTGGAACTCCTGGCTGCACAGAAGCGCACCAACAAGCTGCTGCAGGCCATCATCTACGGTGGCATGGGATTTGTATTGGGACTGATCGTGATGCAGGTGCTGATGCGCGTGCGTCTGTTCTGAAGAGGAAGGAGCTTTCGCCGTGCTGTTGACCCTGGTCATCGTCTATTTGCTGATCACCATCGCCATCGGCCTCTACGCGGCCCGGCGTGTCAAGAACACCACCGACTTCGCGATCGCAGGGCGCCACCTGCCCCTGTTCATGATCGTGACCACCACCTTCGCGACCTGGTTCGGTTCCGAGACGGTGTTGGGCATTCCAGCCAAGTTCATCGAAGGCGGACTGCATGGCGTGATCGAAGACCCCTTCGGCGCCGGCACGTGCCTGATCCTGGTAGGGCTCTTCTTCGCCGGCAAGCTCTACCGCATGACGCTGCTGACCATCAGCGACTACTACCGCGAGCGCTATGGCCGCATCATCGAAGTGGCGTGCTCGCTGATCATCATGCTGAGTTACCTGGGCTGGGTGTCGGCCCAGGTCACGGCGCTGGGGCTGGTGTTCAACCTGCTGTCGGGCGGCGTGGTCAGCATCCCTGCGGGCATGGTGATCGGTGTGGTCTCGATCCTGGCCTACACGCTGTTCGGCGGCATGTGGTCGGTGGCGGTGACCGACTTCATCCAGATGATCATCCTCGTCATCGGCTTGGCCGTGATCGCGGTGTTCGCCGGCAACATGGCGGGCGGCGCCGACAAGGTCGTGGCGCTGGCTGCCAGCAAGGATCTGTTCCGCTTCTGGCCCGAGCCGAGCTGGAAGGACATCGTCTTCTTCTTCGCTGCGGCCATCACCATGATGCTGGGGTCGATTCCGCAGCAGGACGTGTTCCAGCGCGTGATGTCGGCCAACAGCGTGAAGGCCTCCACGCGCGGGCCGGTGATCGGCGGCATCTGCTACATCCTCTTCGCCTTCGTGCCCATGTTCCTGGTGGCGAGTGCGCTGCTCATCATGCCGGAGCAGACCGAAACCTTGCTCAAGGACGACCCTCAGAAGGTGCTGCCCACGTTGGTGCTCGAGAAGATGCCGTTCATCATGCAGGTGTTCTTCTTCGGTGCGCTTCTGTCTGCCATCAAATCCACCGCATCGGCCACCTTGCTCGCGCCGAGCGTGACCTTCACCGAAAACATCTGGCGCCAGTTCCGCCCTGCCGGCACCGACCGCGAAAACCTGCGCACCATGCGCATCACAGTGCTGGTGTTCAGCGCTGCGGTGCTCGCCTACGCCATCCGCATGCAAGGCACGTCCATCTACGAGCTGGTCTCGGGCGCCTACCAGGTGCCGCTGGTGGGCGCCTTCGTGCCGCTGGTCTGCGGCCTTTACTGGCAGCGCGCCACCACCCAGGGCGCGGTGGCGTCGGTGGCGCTCGGCATCGGCGTCTGGCTGCTCTTCCTGGCGATGCCCTGGGGCGAGCAGTTTCCGGCGCAGCTCGCCGGTGTTCTGGCCTCCTTCCTCGGCATGTTCGCCGGCTCGCTGGCACCCCAGTGGGTGCCCAACCGGCGCACCCCGCACCGGCCTTTGGCGGTCGACCCGGCCTGACCGTCACGGGGAGGGTGCAGCCCTATAATCGTGGGCTTTGCGAGCGGCCGCCGGCCGCTTTTTCCCTTCCCTCCTCATGCCTATCTACGCCTACAAGTGCAGCGCCTGCGGCTTTGCCAAAGACGTGCTGCAGAAACTGTCCGACGCGCCGCTGACCGTTTGCCCGCAATGCGGCGCAAGCGAATTCAGCAAGCAGGTCACGGCAGCCGGCTTCCAGCTCAAGGGCTCCGGATGGTACGTCACCGATTTCCGCGACGGCAATGGCAAGAAGGGGGCCGACAAAGCCGCCAACGGTGCGAGTGCGCCGGCCGAAGGGGCTGCTGCCCCCTCGGGCGGCACCGCCGGGGCACCGGCGGCGGCAGCGGCCCCCGCCGCAGCGCCGGC
>NZ_LYVO01000054.1 GCF_001984055.1 Variovorax sp. KK3 | reverse complement strand
CAACCACACCAACGCTGAACCATGGCCACTTCCACCGCTACCCCCGCCGCTCCCGCCGCAGCAGCGCCACGCTCCCCCAAGCTGCTGATCATCCTGCTGGGCGTCACCACCGTGGCCGCGCTCGCCGGCGGCGGCTTCGCCCTGAGCCGCAGCAGCCTGTTCGCCAAGGACGCGCATGCGGCCGAGGCGCCCAAGCCGGTGCCGGCCGCCAAGCCCATCTTCGTGACGCTCGAGCCGCTGACCGTCAACGTGCAGTCCGAAGGCCGCAGCCGCTTCCTGCACATCGGCATGTCGCTCAAGGTCAACGACGAAGCCGCCAAGGCGCAGCTGGTCGAGTTCATGCCCGAGCTGCGCGGCCGCCTGCTGCTGCTGCTGTCGAACCGCCAGCCGGAGTCGCTGCTGTCCACGCAGGACAAGGCCAAGCTGGCCGAGGAGATCCGCACCGAACTCAACCGGCCGCTGTCGCCCAGCACGGCACCGCAGGCCGTGGCCAGCGTCTCCTTCAACACCTTCGTGGTGCAGTGACGAGGACCGGCTGAAACATGGCCTACGAACAGGTGCTTTCGCAGGACGAGGTCGATGCCCTGCTGTCGGGCGTGACCGGCGGCGAGGTCGACCAGCGACGCGCGCCCGAGCCGCAGGCCGACGGCCTGCCGCTGTACGACCTGGGCGCGCCCGACCGGGTGGTGCGCGGGCGCATGCACACGCTGGAGGTCATCAACGACCGCTTCGCGCGAAACCTGCGCGGCGCGCTGCTGAACTTCATGCGCCGCAGCCCCGACATCTCGGTCGAGGGCATCCACATCCAGCAGTACGGCGAGTTCGTGCGCCACCTGCCGGTGCCGACCAACATCAACATGCTGCACCTGAAGCCGCTGCGCGGCACCGCGCTGGTGGTGTTCGACCCGAAGCTGGTGTTCCTGGTGGTCGACAACCTGTTCGGCAGCGACGGCCGCTACCACGTGCGCGTGGAAGGCCGCGACTTCACGCGCACCGAGCAGCGCATCATCAAGCGGCTGCTCAACATCAGCCTGCAGTGCTACGGCGACGCCTGGCAGCCGGTGTTTCCGCTGGCCTTCGACTACATCCGCGCCGAGATGCACGGCAAGCTCGCCAACATCGTGGCGCCCAACGAGGTGGTGGTCACCACCACGCTGCAGATCGAGTTCGGCCCGGTGGGCGGCTTCCTGCACGTGTGCCTGCCCTATTCGATGATCGAGCCGATCCGCGACCTGCTGTCCAACCCGGTGCAGGACGAGATCGAGGTCGACAAGCGCTGGGTGAAGCAGATGTCGACGCAGATGCAGAGCGCCGACGTCGAGCTCAGCGCCGACTTCGTCGGCATTCCCACCACCATCGGCGACCTGATGCGCCTGCAGGTGGGCGACGTGCTGCCCATCGAGCTGCCCGAGACCGTGACCGCGCGCGTCGACGGCGTGCCGGTGATGGAGTGCGGCTACGGCGTCTCCAACGAGCGCTATGCGCTGCGCGTGCAACAGATGATCTCCCACCAAGACAGCGAATCCAAGAGCGACCATGACTGACAACACGACTCCCGCCGCCGAGATGGACGACTGGGCCGCCGCCCTGGCCGAGCAGACGGCCGCCGCCGCACCCGCGCCCGCGCCCGCCGCCGCACCCCAGCAGGCCAGTGCGCCCGCCGCCATCGCCGCACCGGCCGGCGCGCAGGTCTTCCAGCCGCTGCAGGGCACGGCCACCGGCACCGGCGCCTCGCTGGAAATCGACCGCATCCTCGACGTGCCAGTGCAGCTGATGGCCGAGATCGGCCGCACGCGCATCACCATCAAGAACCTGCTGCAGCTGTCGCAGGGCTCGGTGGTCGAGCTCGACGCGCTGGCGGGGCAGCCGCTCGACGTGCTGATCAACGGCTACCTGATCGCGCAGGGCGAGGTGGTGGTGGTGAACGAGAAGTACGGCATCCGCCTGACCGACATCGTCACGCCCTCCGAGCGCATGCAGAAGCTCAGCCGGTCATGAAACTGAAGCGCCTCCCCGCGCGCCTCGCGGTCACCGCGGCTGCAGCGCTCGCCTTCGCGACCTGCGCGCATGCCGCGCTGCCGACGGTGCCTGCCGCGCCTGCCGAGCCGGTCGCGCCCGTGGTCGGTGCGGGCGGCCTGCTCCAGGCCGGCTTGGGCATGGCAGTGGTGCTGGGCCTCATCTTCCTGTGCGCCTGGGCGGCGCGCCGCTTCGGACTGCCGCGCTTCGGCAGCAGTCCGCTGCTCAAGGTGCTCGGCAGCGCGATGGTGGGCCAGCGCGAGCGCGTGGTGGTGGTCGAGGTGGGCCAGACATGGCTGGTGCTGGGCGTCACCGCGAGCCAGGTCAACGCGTTGCACACGCTGCCGGCGCAGGCGCTGCCCGCAGCCGCCGTGCCGCCCTCCGCCTCCGGTTCCGGCGGCGGCGGGGCGAAGGCCGCCGAACTCTTCGCGCAGAAGCTGCGCGAGTCGCTCGGCATCCAGCCGAAGCCGGGCGCCTGATGCGACACGCGCTTCTTCGTCACCTGCGCAGCGCAGGGCTCGCGGCGCTCGCCCTGGGCCTGCCCGCGCTGGCCTTGGCGCAGGGCCTGCCGGGCCTCGTCAGCACGCCCGGCCCCGGCGGCAGCCAGACCTGGTCGCTCGGCGTGCAGACGCTGGTGCTGCTGACCTCGCTCACCTTCCTGCCCGCGCTGCTGCTGTCGATGACCAGCTTCACGCGCATCCTGATCGTGCTGGGGCTGCTGCGCACCGCGCTCGGCACCCAGTCGGCGCCGCCCAACCAGATCCTGGTGGGGCTGTCGCTGTTCCTCACCTTCTTCGTGATGTCGCCGGTGTTCGACAAGGCCTACGACGAGGCCTACAAGCCGCTGTCCGAGAACAAGATCAGCACCGAGCGCGCGCTCGAACGCGGCATCGCGCCCTTCAAGGACTTCATGCTCAAGCAGACGCGCGAGAACGACCTCGCGCTGTTCGCCAAGATCGCCAAGGTGCCGGCCATGGAAGGCCCCGAGGACGTGCCGCTGCGCATCCTGCTGCCCTCCTTCGTCATCAGCGAACTCAAGACCGCCTTCCAGATCGGCTTCACCATCTTCATCCCCTTCCTGATCATCGACCTGGTGGTGGCCAGCGTGCTCATGTCGATGGGGATGATGATGGTGCCGCCCGCCTCCATCGCGCTGCCCTTCAAGCTCATGCTCTTCGTCATGGCCGACGGCTGGCAGCTGCTGATCGGTGCGCTCGCCCAAAGCTTCTTCACATAGGAATCGCGCCATGACACCCGAATCGGTCATGACCATGGGCAGCCAGGCCATCCACGTCTCGCTGCTGATCGGTGCCCCGCTCCTGCTGGTGGCGCTGGTGGTGGGCCTGGTCATCAGCGTCTTCCAGGCCGCCACGCAGATCAACGAGGCCACGCTGTCCTTCATCCCCAAGCTGCTGGCCGTGTTCGCGGTGCTGGTGATCGCGGGCCCCTGGATGATGGGGCAGATGCTGGACTACATCCGCGTGCTGTTCTCGAGCATTCCGCAACTGGTCACGTGACCTCTTCGGTTTTCTCCGTCACCTCGGCGGAGCTGAACGCCTGGATGGTGGCCTTCCTGTGGCCCTTCGTGCGCATGCTGGCGCTGGTCGGCACCGCGCCGATCTTCGGCGAGCCGACCGTGCCGCGAAAGCTCAAGGTGTCGATCGCCGCCCTGCTCGCCATCACGCTCGGGCCGGCCCTGCCTGCGATGCCCGACGTGCCGGTGGTGTCCTTCGGTGGCCTCTGGATCATCGTGCAGCAGGTGCTGATCGGCGCGGCCATCGGCTTCACCATGCGCATGGTCTTCGCCGCAGTACTGGCGGCGGGCGAGTACGTGGGCCTGCAGATGGGCCTGTCCTTCGCGTCCTTCTTCGACCCGATGGCCGGCGGCACCACCATGGTGGTCGGGCGGCTGCTGCACATGCTGGCGATGCTGATCTTCCTGGCCCTGGACTGCCACCTGCTGCTGGTGGAGGCGCTGGCCGCGAGCTTTCATGCCCTGCCCGTCGCCGACGCACCCCTGGCCGCCAAGGGCTGGCTGCTGCTGGTGAACGGCGGCGCCCAGATCTTCGCCAGCGGCTTCATGCTGGCCCTGCCGCTGATCACCGCGCTGCTCACCCTCAACCTCGCCATGGGGATCTTGAACCGGGCGTCGCCGCAGTTCAGCATCTTCGCAGTCGGCTTTCCGCTCACGCTGCTGGCGGGGGTGGGAATGTTGCAGCTGCTGATGCCGCAGCTGGGGGCCTTTCTCGCACCGCGCTTCGCGGGGGCGTTGACGTCGGTGATGGAGTTGACGCAGGCGTTGCGGCCTTGACCCTTCGCGCCGCTGCGGGTTCGGGCCTTTGCTTGCAGCGACGCCTCATCCTTGCGACCATGCACCCTCACCCAGAGGAAAGCACGCATGTCCGCAGGTCCGCGCATCACGCCGACCCGCCGCGAGGCGCTGTTGGCGCTCGCGGCGGGCCTTTCACCGTTGGCTGGTCATACCCAGCCGAAGCCGCAACGACAGCAGTCGCCGCGCGGGCCGGCCACGCGCGCCATACCGGCCACCGGCGAGCTGGTGCCGGCGATCGGGCTGGGCACATGGATCACTTTCAACGTCGGCAACGACCCTGCCGCTCGGGGCAACTGCGCGGATGTGATGCGTGCCTTCTTCGATGCCGGCGGGCGCATGGTCGATTCGTCGCCGATGTACGGTTCCTCGCAGTCGGTGGTGGGCGAAGGCCTGGCGCGCATCAACCGCACGGCGGGCGTATTCGCGGCCGACAAGGTCTGGATCGGCAGCGGCGCGCGTGGGCCTGCGCAGATCGAGGAGTCGCGCAAGCTCTGGCGCGTGCCGCGCTTCGACCTGCTGCAGGTGCACAACCTGCTCGCGTGGGAACAACACCTGCCCGCGTTGCTCGCGATGCGTTCGGCCAAGCAACTGCGCTACGTGGGCATCACCACGTCGGAGGGGCGCCGCCATTCGGAGATCGAATCGATCATGGCCAGCCAGCCGATCGACTTCGTGCAGATCACCTACAACCCGCTCGACCGCGACGTGGAGTCGCGCATCCTGCCGCTGGCGCGCGAGAAGCGCATCGCGGTGATCGCCAACCGGCCCTTTCGCGAAGGTGCCTTGCTGCGCGCACTCAAGTCGCACGCGCTGCCGCCCTGGGCGAAGACCGAACTCGGCTGCGACGGCTGGGCGCAGTTCGTGCTGAAGTTCATCGTGTCGCACCCTGCTGTCACCTGTGCCATACCGGCCACGCGCAGCGTGGCGCACGTGCAGCAGAACATGGGCGCGGCAGTCGGCCCGATGCCCGACGCGGCGATGCGCGATCGCATGGCGGCCCACCTGCAGGCACTGTGAGCCGATGACGTCGTCGATGTCGACGTGGTTGAGCTACAGGCCCTCGGACTTCCTGCTCTTCTCGGCGCAGACCTATCACCGGCTCTTCGAGCTGTACAACCTCGAACTCTGGCCGGCACAGGTCGTCGCTGCGGCCCTCGCGCTCGTGCTGATCTGGCTGGTGTCGAAGGGGCCCGCCGCAGCGGGGCGCGTGGCCTGCGTGCTGCTGGCGGCGTGCTGGTTCTGGGTCGCCTGGGCCTTCCACCTGCAGCGCTACGCCACCATCAATTGGGCGGCGACCTGGTTCGCCGCCGGGTTCGCGGCGCAGGGTGTGCTGCTGGCGCTGGCTGCGGGCATCGAATGGCAGAAGGCGCGCGGGGCGCGCCACGGCCTGGGACTGGCGTTGCTCGGCTTCGCCGTGTTCGTTGAGCCCTGGCTCGGCCTGGCGCTGCGCGGCCGGTCGTGGACCGAAGCCGAGCTGTTCGCGATGACGCCCGATCCGACGGCGGTCGGCACCATCGGTCTGCTGCTGACGCTCAGGCCGGCTTCCGCCGGGAGTTCGATCGTGTGGCCGTCTCGCCTGTTGTGGCCGATCCCGCTGCTGTGGTGCGTGGTGGCCGCGCTGACGCAGTGGACCCTGGCGACTCAAGGCTGAGCGAGCATGAAGGCCATCGCGTCCTCCCACCAGCGCGCGTCGACCATGCCGGGCCAGTCGTTGTGGCTCGCACCGTCGATCGTCACCACGCGCTTGGGCGCCGCGAGCGCCTCGTACAGTGCGACGCCCAGGCGCGCCGGCACCACGTTGTCGCGGCCGGCCACCATCACCAGCACCGGTCGGCCGAAGCCCACGAGGTTCTCGACGCTGTCGTAGCGGTCGCGCAGCAGCCATGTCACCGGCAGCCACGGATAGTGGTGTCGGGCCACGTTCACGAGCCGGTCCCAGGGCGTGATCAGCATCAGGCCGGCCACGGCGTCGCGCTGCTGCGCCGAGGCGGCGGCCGCCACGCCGGAGCCCAGTGACTCGCCGATCACCACCACCGGCGCACCGAACGCGCGGTGGGCCTGCACAAGTGTCTCGCGCGCGTCATCGACCATGCTGCGCTCGCCCATTTCGCCGGCGCGCGGACCATACCCGGGGTATTCCGCCAGCAGCACGCGAAAGCCCTGCCGCGTGAGCATGTCGGCGTAGTAGCGGCGATGGCCGGCATGCCCGGCGTTGCCGTGGAAGACCACCACGGTGCCGCGCGTTGCCTCGGCCGGTTGCGCCAGCAGCGCGCGGAAGTCCTGCGCCGACGGCCAGGGTTGCAGCCCGTTGGTCGCCATTTCAGCCACCGTGGCCGGCGCGGGAAAGTAAAGCAGTCGGTTCTGGAACATGGCGATGCCCGCGAGTCCGATCGTGCAGGCCAGCACGAGCTTGAGCAGCGGGGCGAGAACCTGGGTCATGAACGCGCAGTGTGGATTCGTCGAGCCCGAGATTGTCCGTTCAGTCCACGCAATCTGAAGCTTTCTCTCAATCGCCTCCAACAGCAAACAGGGGAAACAAGAATCGCAGCGCCATCGCATATCGCGCGGGCCTGCCCTTCATCGACCACGGGCGGTCACGAGTACGAGGAGGTTTCTTCATGTGCAACAACCATGTTCATTCCGCATCTGAATCGGCATCGTCGCGACGCCGATTCCTCGGCGGCGCGGCAGCTCTGGCTGCCCTCGCTTCCAGCGCGCCGGCGCTGGCGGCCGACGACGCGCTGCCCACCAACCGCATCGGCGGCGACGCCGCTCTCCAGCGTCTGACGCAGGGCAACGCCCGCTACGTCGCGGGCAAGCCGACCCAGCGCGACTACTCCGTCGGCCGCGTGGCGCGCACGAGCGGGCAGAAGCCGTTCGCCGCCATCCTCGGCTGCGCGGACTCGCGCGTCGCGCCCGAGCTGGCCTTCGACCAGGGCCCCGGCGACCTGTTCGTGGTGCGGCTGGCTGGCAACTTCGTGAACGACGACGCGCTCGCCAGCCTTGAATTCGCGACCAAGGTCCTCGAGGTGCCGCTGATCATGGTGCTGGGCCACACGAGCTGTGGCGCCGTTGCGGCGACCATCCAGGTCGTCCAGGACAACGCCTCGCTGCCGGGCCACCTGCCCAGCCTGACCACCGCGATCCGTCCCGCTGTCGAAGCGGCTGCACGCCACAAGCCGGCCGACCTGCTCGCCGCCGCCACGGCGGAGAACGTGCGCCAGAACGTCGCACGGCTCATGTCGGCGGCGCCCATCCTGGCCGATCTGACCAAGAGCGGCGCGGTGAAGGTGGTGGGTGGCGTGTACGACCTCGCCACCGGCAAGGTCGGCATGGTGTAAGCCGCAGCGCCCGGGCCAGGGAGCCCGGGCCTTGCAGACCCACAATCCCCCCGAAACGGCTCATGCTCAACCCAAATCCATTTCCCAGAAACTCCATCGACTTCAGAAGCTTCATCGACCGCGCAACGCCGAAGCAGCAGCCATTGGCGTGGCGCGACATCGACGAAGAATGGAAGCAGCTCCCGGTCGCGCAGAGACGCGACATCGACCAGGCAAGCCCCGAAGAGCTGGCGGACATCATCGCCACGGCGCTCCATGCGCTCGACGGCATGGCGTTGAACTACATCTTCGCCAGGAAGGAGCACATCTGCCTGCACGGCCCGATCTCGCTCGACGATTGGGCACTGCTGGAGCATGCCTATCCGCACACAGTACCGACGCGCCGTCTGACGCTTGCCAGTCTGGAACCCACCGACCAGGAAAGCCGACATCTGATCAGGTTTCTGACGTCGATGCCCCGTCTTGAAGAACTCGAACTGAACGATGTTCATATTGGCGCCCCTTTGGCCATTCCTCACGGCGCGTTCTTCGGCAACTTGAAGCGCCTGACGGCCAGTACGTCGGACAGCCCAGACTCGGAGCCGGATGCACTGCCATTGCTGTGCCACGTGCTCGAACGCTCGTTCCCCGCGCACCTCCACATCCACAAGTGCTGGGCGGTGTCGCAAAGCTGGGTGTCGATCGTTCAGGCGCTCGAAAAGACCAACAGCGTGTCCACGCTCAAGCTCACGGACTGCGCGCTCGACACCATCGACGAAGACATCGAGCCGCCGCTTCTCACACGCCTGGCGAAACTCACCAACCTTCGCGTGCTGGACCTCGAACGCTCCGAGTTCAACGACCAAGGGGTCTCGCGCCTCCTGCACGCGCTGAGCACGCACACGACTCTGCAGGCGCTGAACCTGTGTTGCCTCGATCTGGCGCTGTATGAAGTCGCGAGCATGATCGAGCGTTCCCGGCACCTCAAAGCCGTCGCGGTCCCTTGCCTCGCAGGCTTAGCGCTTCTTCGCGCGCCGCCGCGCCGGATCGTGGCCCCAGTTCATCAGCGAATAGCGCCACGGCGTCTCGCTCACATCGCCATCCGGCCGCTGAGCCAGGTGCCGATGCACATAGCCGGTGACCTTGCGCATGTGCGCCAGGTCGCCCGCGGTGAGGTCGTCATGGTCTTTGGCGAGCAACCGCAGAATGCGTCGGCCCGACCGATGGCCGACCGATTCGCTGGTCGGCTTTCCCTTGAACCCCACCGCTTTGGATTCGTCGCTGTCCAGCCACGCCTGCAGCCGTGCAGGCGTCATGTTCACGGCGGACAGGAAGTCGCGGACGACGCCGGCCTCGCTGTCGCTCTCCGCACCCGGGCGACCGTGCGCAGCGGGCTTGCCCGAGACCTTGCGGCCTGCCTTGCCGGCAGCCTTGGTCGCCGTCTTCTTCTCAGCCATGTTTCTTCAGCGCCTCGGCCTTGTGGATGGCGTGCTTCCCCGTCTTGCTGCTTTCCACCTCGTACTGCGGATGCGCCTTCGAGCCCTTCGCGACATGGCCCTCGGCGTGGGCCGTGCCCGTCACCTTCTTGACCACGGTGCCCGTCGTGGGGCCCTGCGAGGTGGACCACTCGACCTTGTCGCCGACTTTGGGTTTGGATGTCATGAAAGCCTCTTCGGATTGCAGATGGGGGCGAACGAACGGCGGGAATGTGGCTTCACGCTATCGCGCCGTCGCACCGTCGATGTAGGCGAACGACGACCTCCAGGGTCGCATCGACCGCCACGCGAACGTCGGATGCGAGGGCCGTCGCCCGCTTCACTTGCATTTATCTCAATCAGCGCGCCTGCAAATATCGTTTGAGCGCCGGGCCTCCAAGCCCAAGACTTCGCACATCCCACCGGCCCCGTGCCGGCCTTGTTCGAAGACCAGGAGACCCCCGTGCCAGAGCTTTCGTATCCCCTGTGGAGCCCCGCCCCCGAGCCCGCGCTGCTCGCCTCGCGTCACCGCGACGACGGCGAACTCGTCTTTCCCGCCCTGCCCCCTGCCTCGCCGCTGGCAGGCCACCACGATGCGGTCGCCGTCGCACCCGTCGGCCAGGTCTACAGCTACACGGTGATCCATCCCGGCGCAAAGACCGGGCTGGCGCCCTACGCGCTCGGCTACGTCGACTTCCCGGGCCCCGTGCGCATCTTCGGCCGCCTCACCGGCAAGCCGCGGCCCACGATCGGCGAACGCTACACCGCCCGCCCCGACGACGCCTTCGGCTACGTGTTCGTGGCCCTCGCCGACTGAACCCGGAGCACCGCAACATGCAACACATCCACATCACCGGCGGCGCGATGACGCCTTTCGGCCGGCACCCCGGCGTGCTGGCACCCGAGCTCGCGCAGCAGGCCATCCTGAAGGCCCTGGACGACGCCGGCGTCTCGAAGGACGAGATCCAGGCCATCTACTGCGCCAACGTGCTGGGCGGCATGATCCTCGGCCAGCTGATCGTTCGCGATCTCGGCTTTCGCGGCATCCCCGTCTACAACGTCGAGAACGCCTGCGCCAGCGGCGCGACCGGCGTGCACCTGGCGCGCCATGCGCTGCTCGCGCAGCAGTACGACACGGTGCTCGTGTTCGGCATCGAGCAGCTCACCGCGCTCGGCGGCGGCACCATTCCGCTGCAGCGCAACGACCACAAGACCGAGCTGTACGCCAAGGCCGGCATGGTGCTGCCCGCCGTCTACGCGATGCGCGGCACGCGGCTGCTGCACGAGCGCGATGCGACGCCGGCCGATCTGGCCGCCATCGCGGTGAAGAACCGCCGCAACGGCACGCTCAACGAATACGCGCAGCAGCGTACCGAGACCACGGTCGAAGAGGTGCTGGCCTCGCGCATGATCGCCGACCCGCTGACCTTGCTGCAATGCTGCCCCTCGCAGGTCGACGGCGCGGCGGCTCTGGTGCTGAGCACGCGCCCGGGGCGCAAGCAGAAGCCCGTCAAGGTGCTGTCGTCGGTGGTCGTGTCGGGCATCCGCGAAGAAGCCGACGACGACATCCTCGACGCCGAGATCACCGCGCGCGCGGCACGCCAGGCCTACGAGCAGGCCGGCCTCGGCCCGCAGGACGTGGACGTGGTGGAGCTGCACGACGCCTTCACCATCGCCGAGCTGCTGTATTACGAGGCGCTGGGCCTCGCGCCGCGCGGCGATGCCGTGTCGCTTCTGCGCTCGGGCGCCACGCAGCTCGGCGGCCGCGTGCCGGTCAACCCGAGCGGCGGCCTGCTGGCCAAGGGGCACCCGCTGGGCGCCACCGGCGTGGCGCAGATGGTCGAACTCATGTGGCACCTGCAGGGCCGCGCCGGCACGCGCCAGGTCGCCGATGCGCGTGTCGGCCTGGCGCAGTGCACGGGCGGCGGCATCGCCGGCGTCGACCATGCGGCATCGTCCGTCCACCTGTTGGGAGTCTGAGCATGGCCGCTTCACGCTTCGAACCCGGCCAGGTTGCGGTGGTAACGGGTGCCGCGCGCGGCATCGGCCTGGGCATCGCCCGGCGCCTCGCGAATGAAGGCCTGACCGTTGCGCTGCTCGACCGCGATGGCGCCGCACTGGCCGAGGCAGTCGCCTCGCTGCGGCAAAAGGACGCACGGGCCCTCGGCGTGACGGTCGACCTGACCGACTCGGCTGCTGTGAACCAGGCGATGGCCGAGGTCGCCGCCACGGCAGGCCGCATCGACCACCTCGTCAACAACGCCGGCGCGGTGCGCGACATGCGCTTCCTGAAGATGCGCGACGAAGACTGGGACCTGGTCGTCGACACCAACCTGCGCTCGCAGTTCCTGTGCTGCCGCGCGGTGCTGCCCGGCATGATCGAGCGCGGCCACGGCCGCATCGTCAACATCTCGTCGCGCGCCTGGCTGGGCGGCTTCGGCCAGGCCAACTACTCGGCGGCCAAGGGCGGCGTGGTCAGCCTCACGCGCTCGCTGGCCATCGAGTTCGCGGCCAAGGGCGTGACGGTGAACGCCATCGCACCCGGCATCGTCGACACGCCGCTCTTCCGCGACTTCGCGCCCGACGTGCAGTCGCGCCTGCAGGCCTCGGTGCCGGTCAAGCGCATCGGTACCGCGGACGACATCGCCAACGCGGTGGTGTTCTTCCTCGATCCGCAGGCGTCCTACGTGACGGGGCAGACGCTGTACGTGTGCGGCGGGCGAAGCCTCTCTTCGCCCAGCGTCTGAAAGGCATCGCCATGACGATCCGATTCGAGACCCGCGGCGCGGTGGCGGTGCTCACCATCGACCGGCCCGAGGCGCTCAACGCGCTGGACGTGGCCACGCTGCGCGAGCTGCGCGCGCACCTGGCCGACGTGCGCGACCGCAGCGACCTGCGCGTCGCCGTGCTGACCGGCGTCGGCTCCCGTGCCTTCTGCGCCGGCGCCGACCTGAAGGGCACGCAGACTTCACCCGCCAGCTACGCCGAAGCCGTGTTCCAAAGTACCGAGCGCTCGGCCGACCTGGGCCTCTACATCCGCTTGATGGACTTGACGGACCTGGGGCTGTGGAAGCCGCTCATCGCCGCGGTCAACGGCCATTGCCTCGGCGCAGGACTCGAAGTGGCACTGCAGTGCGACCTGCGCATCGCCTCGTCGGGCGCGAGCTTCGGCTTACCCGAAGCGAAGGTGGGCTCGATCCCCGCGGTGTCCGGGCTGCACCGCCTGTTGAAGGCCGTTCCTTCGGCCCATGCCATGCGGATGGCGCTGACCGGCGAGCGCATCGACGCTGCCGAGGCCCAGCGCATCGGCCTGGTCAGCGAGGTGGCGGAGCCGCAGGCCTTGATGGACCGCGCCCTCGCGTTGGCCGACGTGATCGCCGCCAATGCGCCGCTGGCCGTGCAGGCGATCAAGAAGCTGTCGCGCCAGACCCGGCACCTCAGCGAAGTCGACGCCCAGCAGCTCACCGAACTTTATTGGGGCGCGCTGCGCGACAGCGACGACCGCCTGGAAGGCCGCAAGGCTTTCGCCGAGAAGCGGCCGCCCGTCTACACGGGGCGCTGAAGGCCTCTTCAGCATTCACGAATTCATGCACCAACACATTCGCGCATTCAAGGAGACAACGATGAACACCCCCAACCGCCGCCACGCCCTGCTCGCGCTGGCCGCGTCCCTGCCCCTGCTGGCCATGCCGGCCGCCGCGCAGGCCGAGTTCCCCAAGCAGAAGCCCATCACCTTGGTCGTGCCCTTCGCCCCCGGCGGCGGCAACGACATCCTGGCGCGTGCCATCGCGCCGCGCATGGGCCAGCTGCTGGGCCAGACCATCGTCATCGACAACCGGCCCGGCGCCGGCGGCAACCTCGGCACCGAGCTGGTCGCGCGTGCCGCGCCCGACGGCTACACCATCGTCATCGCATCGAGCCAGGTGACGATGAATCCCTTCCTCGACATGAAGGTGCCGTTCAACATCGAGCGTGACTTCGAGCCCGTCGGCCGCCTGGCCTCGGTGCCGATCGTGCTGGTGTCGAACCCGCAGGAGCCGTACAAGACCCTGCAGGAGTTCATGGCCTACGCCAAGGCCAACCCGGGCAAGCTCAACTACAGCAGCCCCGGCAACGGCACGCCCCAGCACCTGGCGGGCGAGGTGTTCGCGAAGCTCAACAAGACGGAGATGCTGCACGTGCCCTACCGCGGCACCGGCCCGTCGATCACCGACCTGATCGCAGGCCAGGTGCAGGTGTCGTTCGCGACCTATGCCTCGGTGTCGCAGCACGTGCAGGCCGGCAAGCTGCGCGCGCTCGGTGTGGCGGGCCAGAAGCGCACGTCGCTCATGCCCGAGCTGCCGACCTTCGGCGATGCCGGCATGACGAACTACGACGCCAGCCTCTGGTACAGCCTGCTCGCACCTGCGAAGACGCCGCCGGCGATCGTCGCCAAGCTCAACGAAGCGATGGCCGGCGCACTGAAAGACCCGGCCGTGGCGAAGCAGGTCGCCGCGCAAGGCTTCGAGGTGCAGAGTTCGACGCCTGCCGAATTGCGCGAGTACATCGCCAAGGAGCTCAAGCGCTGGGAGCGCGTGATCGTCGACAACCGCATCAAGGTGTCGCTGTAGTCGCCGCATCGACCGGAGAACACCGATGCTGCGCCACGCACTGGACGGCCTGACGGTCGTCGACTTCACCCAGATCGGCGCGGGCCCGACCTGCACCATGCTGCTGGCCGACATGGGCGCCCGCGTGATCAAGATCGAATCGCCCGACGGCGAACTCGGCCGCGGCCTTGGTCCCGGCTGGATCGGCGAGGACGCCGCGCTGTACCACGGCTTCAATCGCAACAAGCTGGGCGTGTCGCTCGACCTGAAGACCGAGGGCGGCCTCGCGGTCGCCCGGCGGTTGATCGCCGGCGCCGACATCGTGGTCGAAAGCATGCGCCCCGGCGTGATGGCGCGGCTCGGCCTGGGCCACGAGGTGCTGTCCGCAAGCCAGCCCAGCCTGGTCTACTGCTCGATCTCGGCCTATGGGCAGACAGGTCCTTACGCGGACCGCGCCGGCGTCGACGGCATCGTGCAGGCCGATTCCGGGCTCATGAGCCTCATCGGCCTCGACGGCGGCGAACCTTGCAAGGTGCAGGCGCCCGTCGTCGACGTCATGACGGGCTACGTCGCCGCGATGGCCGTGCTGGCCAAGCTCGCGCAACGCGCCCGCGACGGCCAGGGCGGCCAGCTCGACGTGAGCCTGATCAACGCCGCGCTGGCCTTGCAGCAATCGTCCATCACCAGCTACTTCGCCGACCGCGAGCTGCCCGTGCGCGCCGGCAGCGCGGCGCCCTACTCGGCGCCGAACCAGGCCTTCGAGACACGCGACGGCTGGGTCATGATCGCCGCCTACATGCCCGAGCGCTGGACCCGGCTGTGCGCGCTGCTGCAATTGCCGCAGCTCGCGACCGACCCGCGCTTCGCCACGTCGCCGTTGCGGGTGGCCAATCGGCAAGCGATGGTCGAGGCACTCACAGCCGTGCTGAAGACCCGCAGCACCGAAGAATGGCTGCCGCTGCTGCGCGCCGGCGACATCCTGTGCGCGCGCGTGGCGACCTATGAAGACTTGGTGCAGCACCCGCAGCTCGGCTTCAACGGCATGCTGGCCGAGGTGGCACACCCGGTGCACGGCGCCATCCGCATGCCGGGCTTTCCGGTGGACAGCGCCCAGGCCAATGCGCTGCCGCACCGGCCGGCGCCGGGGTGCGGCGAACACACGTGGCAAGTGCTGCGCGAGTCGGGCTTCGACGACGCGCAGATCGCCGCGCTCGCGCAGGCCAGGGCTGTCCGCTGCGCAAGATCGACCGCCCCGCGTCCCTCGGCCCAGGCCGCTTCACAGGACGCGGGCCGAACGAAGCAGCAGGCGGCTCGCAGCGCTACTTCTTGATGTCGATCTTGAAGACCCGCTCGGTGCCCACCGAGTCCGAGCGCACGGTGTAGTAGCCGTCGGTGGTCTCGAGGATGAAGCGGCACCATTCCTCGGTCGGCACGCCGCGCCATTCGATGAGGACGCAGTAGCGGCCGTCATCGGAAATGTGCCACTTGCCGGGCGAGGTGGTCGGCCGACCGACGGCGGCGGTCGCGCCGGCACCGCGGTTGTCCGACGAGATGACGAAGCTGCCGCCCGCGTCGTTGCTCCAGCTGTGGACATTGCCGCGACCGCTGACCCGGCTCATCTTGGCACCGGTGAGCAGGGACGTCGCCTCGTCCTTCGACAGCTTCCTGGGGTTCTTCGATTCCAGATCGCGCAGCACCATGGTGTCCGGCGCCTGCGTCTGCGCCTGGGCGGCCGGCAGGGCGAATGCCGCCAGCACGGGCGCCAGGGAAATCCATCGTTTCGACAACCGCATGTGACTTCTCCTCCAACGGGGTTTCGCGTGTGCTTCGTTGTCCCCGCAGCCATTGTGCGTGGCGGCGTCGGCTTCGACAACGGTCTCAGCGCTTCGTGAACTCATCCAGCATCCAGAGCCGGAAGGTCTTCATGGGGCTCGTCTCGTCGCGGTGCGCGGGCGTGAGCAGGTAGTAGGTGAAGTCGCGCATGTCCAGCGTCTTCTTGAAGGGCATGGCCAGGCGCCCCTCTTCCAGGTCCTTCTCGACCAGGAAGCGCTGCGCCATCGCAACGCCCTGGCCTTCGATGGCGGCGGCATAGACCATGGCCGAGCTTTCGTAGGTCATGCCGGCGCGCGGGTCGATGGCGTCGCCGGCGCCGGCGGCTTCGAGCCAGTAGGCCCAGTCGTCGGGCCGGGCGATGGTGTGCAGCAGCGTGTGGTGCGCCAGGTCGGCGGGGCGCCGGAGCTTCGGGCCCGACGCGAGCAGCGCGGGGCTCGCCACCGGCGCCAGGATGTTGTCGACCAGCCGGAAGGCATTGGCGCCGGGCCAGTCGCCGTCGCCGAGGCGGATGGCGCCGTCGATGTCTTCCTTGCGGAAGTCCACCGGCTCCAGCGATGCCTTCAGCAGCACCTCGATGTCGGGATGCGCCGCATGAAAGCCCGACAGCCGCGGAATCAGCCAGCGCATGGCGAAGGTGGTGTACGCGCGAACCTTCAGCTGCTGCTTGCGCTGGCCGCGCCGCTTGAGCCGGCGCGTCGCGTCGCGCAGCGCGTCGATCGCGCGGCTCACGGCGCGGTGGTATTCCTTGCCCTGGCGCGTCAGCGAGATCTGCCGGTGCCCGCGCTCCAGCAGCTGAAGGCCCAGCGTCTCTTCCAGGCCCTTGATCTGTCGACTGACCGCGCCGGGCGTGACGTTGAGTTCGTCGGCCGCGAGCGTGATGCTCATGTGCCGCGCGGCGGCCTCGAACGCGCGAATGGCGTTGAGGGGCGGGAGGCGATCCATGCGGCGAGCCTACCGGCTGCTTGAGCTGTGCTCAATCATCGAAAGCCCGGGTGCCGTGCGCGGCACTAAACTCCCCTCCCCGCTCTTTCCGCTGATGCGGCGACACATCATGAAGAAGAACACCGACTCCGCGTGGCTTCAGGCTGCGCTCGACTACATCCCCGCCTGGCTCGGCTTCCAGCTCGAACGGCATCAGCAGGTCGGCTGCGCCGTGGCGATCGTGCGGGGCCAGGAACGCGTCGCCGAGTTCGCGCTCGGCAGCGCCGACATGCAAAGCGGCGAGCGGCTCACGCCGCGGCATCGCTTCCGCATCGCCTCGCATTCCAAGACCTTCACCGCCAGCGGCGTGATGCTGCTGCGCGAGCAGGGCAAGCTGGGCCTCGACGACCCGATCGGGCGACACGTGGGCGGCCTGCACAAGTCGCTGGCCAAGGCCCGCGTGGGCGAGCTGCTGTCGCACGGCGCGGGCGTGATCCGCGACGGTGACGACAGCGGCCAGTTTCTCGACCGGCGGCCCTTCTATTCCCGTGCCGAGCTGCGTGCCGACCTGGCGAAGAAGCAGCCGCTCGAACCCGGCCTGCAGCTCAAGTACTCGAACCACGGCTACGGCCTGCTGGGTTTGATGATCGAAGAGATCACCGGCACCGACTACGCGAGCTGGATCGACCGCCACGTCGTCGCACCGGCAGGCTTGCGCGAGACCGTGCCCGACATGCCCTTCCTGCCGAAGGGCGCGCCGATGGCGAGAGGACACAGCGCCGAGTTTCCTTTCGGCCAGCGCCTCATCGTGCCGGGCGACAACGTGTGCGACGCCATCGCGCCGGCGGGCGGCTTCGTCGCGACGGCCGCGGACACGGCCTGCTTCTTCGCCCAGCTCGCGCCCGACAGCGGCAAGAGCATCCTCTCCGCCGCCAGCCGGCGCGAGATGCTGCACCGCCGCTGGCGCGACAACCACAGCGCCCAGGAGTCGTATTACGGCCTCGGCACCATGATGGGCGGCGCCGGCCCCAGGGAATGGGCCGGCCACACGGGCGGGCTGCAGGGCTTCGTGTCGCGCACCGCGCGCTTCGCGGAATCGGGCTTCACCATCAGCGTGCTGTGCAACGCGCTCGACGCGTGGTCGTATGCGTGGGTGGACGGCATCCACGGCATTCTTTCCGCCTTTAGGCAGCACGGCGCGCCGGGCCGCAAGCAGGCCGCCTGGAACGGCCGGTGGTGGAGCCTGTGGGGCGCGACCGACCTGGTGGCGATGGGCAAGGTCGTCTGCCAGGTCGCGCCCGCCATGGCCATGCCCTTCGACGGCGCGGCCACCGAGATCGAAGTGACGGACAAGACGCACGGCCGCATCGCCCGCACGTCGAGCTACAACAGCCCCGGCCAGCCGGTGCGCCTGGTGCACGACCGCAAGGGCCGGCCGACCGCGCTGTGGGTGGGCGGCAGCAAGCTGCTGACGCGCGAGGCGATGGTGGCGGAGGTGACGCAGCGCTACGGGGGGACACGCCGATGAATCCCACGAAGCCCGTGAATCCCATGAAGCCCGTGACCACCATGAAGGCGACGAAGCTCGCCAAGCCGGTGAAGCCGCCCGGCGCACCCGACCACGACCTGATCGACGCCTGCACGCGCGCCTCGCTCGACCTGCTCGAACGCAACCTCACGCCGCACGGCATCCTGGCCGCCAGCCGCACCGAAGCGGCCGTGGCCCGGCGCTACACGCGCATCTTCGGCCGCGACGCCGCGATCTGCGTGATGGCGATGTGCGGCAGCGGCGTGCCCGCGCTCGAAGAAGGCGCGGTGGCCAGCCTCGATGCGCTCGCGGCGCAGCAGGCGGCCAACGGCCAGATTCCGAAATACGTCGACCCCGAAGGCCACGATGCCGACTTCTGGTACCTGGGCTGCATCGACGCCACGCTGTGGTGGCTGATCGGCGTGGACCACGTTCGCCGGCATGGCAACGTCGATCCTTCGCGCTGGAGCGATGGCGTGAGCCGCGCCATCGCCTGGCTGCTGGCGCAGGAGCACCAGCACTTTCGCCTGCTGCAGCAGAACGAGGCCAGCGACTGGGCCGACATCATGCCGCGCTCGGGCTACGTGCTCTACACCAACACGCTCTGGTACGAGGTCAAGCGCCGCTTCGCGCTCGACGATGCCGAGGCG
This sequence comes from Variovorax sp. KK3, assembly GCF_001984055.1. Lineage (GTDB taxonomy): Bacteria > Pseudomonadota > Gammaproteobacteria > Burkholderiales > Burkholderiaceae_C > Variovorax. Next base: position 30,238 of record NZ_LYVO01000054.1, on the reverse strand, counting down.
ACGCGCTATCACTTCAACCACCTGTTCAACCCCTTCCAGGCCGAGCTGCCCAAGTACCACCGGGCGCGGCTGCTGCGGCACTACGCGCGCCGCGGCCAGCGCGACCCCGGGCTGTACCTGAGCTTCGTCAACCTGTCGGTGGTCGGCCACGAGGGCGACGTGTTCGGCAACGTGCTGGCCATCCAGGCCGGCCTGGCCGATACCGCGATGGCCTATCGCATCGTCGAGACCCTTACCGCGGCGAACGCCAGCGTGCCCTACCCGGTGCGCGTGGTGCTGCAGCCGCTGACGCGCCAGCATCCGCTGTGGCGGCTGTACATGGCGCGCCACCAGCAGAACCTGGTGCACCAGTACCACAACGGCGGCATCTGGCCTTTCGTTGGTGGCTTCTGGGTGATGATGCTGGCGCGCCTGGGCCTGCACGAGCCGGCCCGCTTCGAGCTGGAGCGGCTCGCGCGCGTGAACGCGCTCGACGACTGGCGCTTCACCGAGTGGTTCCACGGCCGCACGCTCGCGCCGCGGGGCATGGCGGGCCAAAGCTGGAATGCCGCGACCTTCCTTTTGGCGCGGCGTGCGCTGGAGGGCAAGGCCAACGCCTGGTAGGCGCGTTCAGGCGGCCACGCCCTCGAGCGCCTGCAGCGCTTCCGCCGGCAGGTCGAGCTCGGCTGCGGCCAGGTTCTCGCGCAAGTGCCCCACCGACGACGTGCCCGGAATCAGCAGGATGTTGGGGGACCGCCGCAGCAGCCAGGCCAGCGCCACCTGCATCGGCGTGGCGCCGAGCCGCTGCGCGACCTCGGACAGCGCGGCCGACTGCAGCGGGCTGAAGCCGCCCAGCGGGAAGAAGGGCACGTAGGCGATGCCGTCGCGCGCCAGTTCGTCGACCAGCGCGTCGTCCTTGCGGTGCGCCAGGTTGTACTGGTTCTGGACGCAGACGATGGAGCAGATGCCGCGGCCCTGCGCCACTTGCGCGGGCGTCACGTTGCTGAGGCCGATGTGGCGCACCAGACCTTGCTGCTGCAGCTCGGCCAGCGCCGTGAGAGGCGCCTCGATCGAGCCTTCGGCCGGGCCGTGCACGTCGAACATGATGCGCAGGTTCACCACCTCCATCACGTCCCGCCCCAGGTTGCGCAGGTTGTCGTGCACGGCCTGCGTCAACTCCGCGGCCGAGTACGCCGGAAGCCATTCGCCCTTGTCGCCGCGCCGCGCGCCGATCTTGGTGACGATGACCAGGTCCTTCGCGTAGGGCGACAGTGCCTCGCGGATGAGCTGGTTGGTCACGTGCGGGCCGTAGAAATCACTGGTGTCGATGTGGTTCACGCCGCTGGCGATGGCCTCGCGCAAGACGGCCAGCGCCGCATCGCGGTCCTTCGGCGGGCCGAAGACGCCGGGGCCGGCGAGCTGCATGGCACCGTAGCCGAGCCGGTCGACCGTGCGGTCGCCGAGGGTGAAATTTCGAGGGATGGTCATGGTGATTCGCTTCCTTTGCGCCCAGTCTAGGCAGCGCGTCACTGCTTGATAAGCCGACATAATCGACACAGGCTGTGCGGGATTCAAAACAATGAACGTCGACCTTGGGGATCTGAATGCCTTCGTCACCGTCGCCAGCGCCAGGGGCTTCCGCGACGGCGCGCGCCTCACGGGCACCAGCGCGTCGGCGCTGAGCGAGGCGGTGCGCCGGCTCGAAACGGCCCTGGGCGTGCGCCTGCTCCACCGCACCACGCGCAGCGTGCGGCCCACCGAGGCCGGCGAGCGACTGCTCGAACGCCTGAAGCCTGCGTTCACCGAAGTCGAGGCCGCGCTCGACGTGGTCAACGGCTTCCGCGACAAGCCCGCAGGCACGCTCCGGCTCAACGTGCCCATCAGCGCCGCGCGGCTCGTGCTCCCATCGATCGTGCCGCCCTTCCTGGCCGCCTATCCCGAGATAACGCTCGACGTGATCGCAGAAGACGGCTTCGTCGACATGCTGGCCGCCGGCTGCGACGCCGGCATCCGCTACGAGGAAAGGCTGGAGCAGGACATGGTCGCCATCCCGATCGGCCCGCGCACCCAGCGCTTCGCCGCCGCCGCGGCCCCGGCCTACCTCGACCGCGAGGGCCGACCTAAACACCCGCGCGACCTGCTGAAGCACCGCTGCCTGCGCGGCCGCTTCGCCAGCGGCACCATGCCGCCCTGGGAATTCGAGCGCGACGGCGAATCGCTCACGGTGGACGTGAGCGGCCCGCTCACGGTGCGGCTCGGCGCGTCGGCAGACCTTGCCGTGGACGCCGCGATCGGCGGTGCCGGCGTGGTGTACCTGTTCGAGGACTGGCTCAGGCCGCACATGAACAGCGGCGCACTCGAGCCCATCCTCGAACGCTGGTGGCCGCGCTTCTCGGGTCCCTTCTTGTACTACCCGGGTCGACGGTTGCTGCCGGCGCCGCTGCGGGCGTTCGTCGATTTCATCAGGGCATCGTCCTGACCCTTGTCCGCCAGCGAACTGAAACCGGCCACCAAAAAGGGCAGCATGCTCGCGAACACGCGTTCCAGATCGCTCGACTTGTAGCGGCCGGAGGACAGGCTTTCCACGCGCCCCGGCTCGGCCACCAGCGACAGCATGGTGCCGACCATGAAGCTGAAGGCGTGATAGACCTTCTCTTCGTCCACCTCGGGCAGCGCACGGCAAAACTCTGCAAGGAACTGCCGCGCGACCGCGTTGTAGTGCACGCCGATCACCTTGGCATAGTCCGGCGCATTGGACGCGCGTGCCACCAGAAGCGAATAGTGCTTCCAGCCGCGGCCGCCATTGGTGCTGCGCTCGACGAAGGGATAGACGTAGCCCGTCACCAGGTCGTCGAGCGCGAGCGGTCCGCTGCCGGCGCGGCTGCGCGCTTCGTCGAGCAGCTGCATGCGGTGATGCGCCATGACGGAGGCCCGGCGTTCGACCACCTTGTCGAACAAGGTGTCCTTGGTGCCGAAGTGGTAGGCGACCAGGGCCAGACGCGCATCCGACTGCTGGGCGACCTCGCGCATGGACGTGCCGTGAAAGCCGTGCAGCGCGAAGATCGCTTCGGCAGCGTCGAGCATGCGTTCGCGCGTCACCTCGCCGGCCTTGCGCCCGTTGGGCCGCACGATGCCGGGCAAGGGAGCCGGCTTTCCTGTCGTGGAAGAGCGCGCTGTGGTCGTTTTGGTCATGCGATCGTGCGTGTGCCGGCCATCATGCTGCGTGGCCGGGGCCGGGACGTCCGGCGCCGGATTATGCCGGGCGGCCTCGTGGGCCTGCACCATCGTCGGCGAGGCCAGCCGCCCTTTCCGCGCATCGGATCACCGCCGCGTAATCCGCATCGGCGTCGCCGTGGGCCGCTGCCGTGTTGAGGAGCTGCAAGGTCATCGCCGTCTGCGGCAACCCCACCTTCAGGCGCGCGGCTTCGTCGAGGATCAGGTTCACGTCCTTGGCCATCTGCGTCACGGTGAAGGTCGCGCCGAAGTCGCGATGCGCCAGCTGCTCGGATTTGGCCTTGACGATGGGCGACGCCACAGCGCTGTGCGTCAGCACCTCCCACATGTCTTCCCAGCGCAAGCCGCCCTTGCGTCCCAGCGCCAGCGACTCGGCGAGCATGGCGCTGGTCTGCGCGATCATCAGGTTCACGACCAGCTTCATCAGGCGGGCCTGTTCTTCATGGCCCAGCCAGTACAGATGGGGTCCGAGCCGTTGCAGCAGAGGCAGTGAGCGCTGGTACGCATCCTTCGGCCCCGACACCAGCAGCGTGAGCTGCGCGGCGTCGGCCATGTGGCTGTTGCCGGAAACCGCCACGCGCAGGTAGTCGAGTTCGCGCTCCGCCAGCAGGCCGGCGACCTGGGCCGACATGGCGGGCGAGACAGTGCTCGTATCGACGTAGACGGCGCCAAGCCGTGCATGGCGATGCACGTCCTGCGCCACCGACCACAGCGCATCGTCGTTCGGCAGCGACGACAGCACCACCTCCGCAGCAGCGATGCCGGCCTGTCGCGTCGATGCGGTCATGCCGCTTGCGCGGGCCGCCTCCAGCCGGTGCTCGTGCAGGTCGTCGACGGACACATCGTGGCCTGCTGCAGCCAGGTGCCGGCCCATGGGCAGCCCCATCTTGCCGGCGCCGATCAGGTGAACTCTCATGGAGGGTCTTTCGCTCGACTTCAATCGCCCTTGATACCGAGCTCGGGCAATTCCTTCTTGAACCGCGCGACCTCGGTCTCCAGCGACTTGCGAAAGACCTGCGGTGGCGTCAGCGTCAGTTTGGCCTGGCTGACCTTCAGGTACTCCTGATAGGTCGGCGACTTCGCCGCCTCGGACACTTGCTTGAACAGCGCCTCCACCCGGTCGGCCGGCATGCCGGCGGGCGCCAGCAGCGCGGACCAGGCCGGCACGTCGACGTCTTGAAAGCCCAGCTCGCGAAAGGTCGGCACACCGGGGAACTCCGGATCGCGCTTTTCCGAAGAGATGGCCAGCGCACGAACGCGCCCGTCCTTCAACAGCGGCAATGCCGTGGATGCGCCCATGAACACCATGTTCACGTGACCTCCCAGAAAGTCGGTGACGGGCGACTTGTACGGCACGTGCACGAGCTTGATGTCGGCCGCGCGCGCGAACATCGCTCCGATCACGTGGGTGGTGTTGCCGTTGCCGAAGGAGCCGTAGCTCAGCCGCTCGGGCTGCTCCTTCGCGGCCTTGATCAGGTCCTGCGCCGTCTTGTACGGCGAATTCGCCTGCACGAGCAGCGCGAAGCCGGAAGACTGCGTCACCATGGTGATGGGCGTGAAATCCTTGACCGGGTCGTAGGGCAGCTTGTCGTACAGGCCCGCATTGGTGGCGTGGCCCGCCGTGGTGAACAGCAGCACCGATCCGTCGGGCTTGGCCTTCGCGACTTCGGTCGTCGCGATGCGGCCGCCCGCACCGGCCTTGTTTTCGACGATGACGCTCTTGCCTGTCGACTTCGACATGGCCTCGGCCAACACGCGCGCCGACGAGTCGAAGGGGTTGCCGGCTCCGATCGGCACGATGATGCGGATCAGGTCGGCCTGGGCCGCCGCGATGCCGGGAACGAGCACCGCCGCGAGCACGGCGCGACGGAGGCACGGGCGCGAAAGCAATGAAGTGAAAGTCTTGAACATGAAGTCTCCTGAAACGGAAAGGCACGCGGGCGCGCGCCGCGATGGTGTCGAAAGCGAAGCGGATCAGGCCGTCGCGAAGACGTCGGCGATCCAGTCGGCCATGGCGTCGGTCGCCAGGCTCATGTTTCCGATGCTGCAGTGCTGCTCGCCGCCCTCCTGCGCCGAGAAGATGCGGAGTTCGCGCCGCGGCGCGTTGATGCAGCCGTCATACGTCCGCTTGGCTTCGGCGACGGAAATCTGGCGGTCGTCTTCGCCGTGGGTGATGTAGACCGGCACGCGGATGCGGTCGAGCACGCCGTCGAGCGTGAAGCGGTCGGTGATCGCGATGCAGCCCTCGACGCTGTCTTGCCCCAGCACCCACTTCACGTGATCGACGTAATGGGGCACCGACTTCTGCGAACTGCTCGCCCCTTCGACGCGCGCGCGAAAGCGCGGACCCCAGTCGAAGTTGGCGCCCCATGCCACGCAGCAAGCGAACCTCGGCTCGAAGGCGGTGGCGCGCGGCGCGTGGTAGCCGCCGAGGCTCAGGGCCATCATGCCGATCCGGCGCGGGTCGACGTCGGCGCGGGCTTCGAGAATGTCCACGCACGCAGCCGCAGGCAGTTCGGCCTCGGGCGCGTTGTGCAGCTCGTTCTTGCGCAAGGCTTCGCCGACGCCCGGGTTGTCGACGATCAGGATCGAGACTCCGCGCGCTCCGAGCGCTTCCGGCAACCCGCAGAGGTACAGATACTCCTTCACGCCGTCGAGCCCGTTGAAGTGCACGATGCACGGTGCCGGCGCCGCGCTGCTGCCGACCGACACCATCAGCGCAGGCAGGAACGAATCGCCGAAAGGCACCGACACCTTCTCGCAGGCGACACCCGTGCACGCCACGTACTTGGCGAAGGTCCGCAACAGCTCGTCGTAGGCCGCGAGCCGTGGCGGGTGGTCGTGTGCCGGTATGCGCTCGGCGGTGATGTACATCACGCAGGCGCGGCGGTACTTCTCGCCGGCCGAGAGGCGGTGGCCGGCCGATTCGTCCTCGGCGGCCGAACGAGCGAGCGCGGCAGCGCCATCGGCCCACGCGCGGAAGAAATCGTTGGCATGGGCCTGGTCGTCATCCACCTCGCGAAGCGAGCGGCAGGCGCGGTCCACCTCGTCCATGTTGGCGCCCGCGTCGAGCGCCATCGAGAGGGCGAGATTCCAGGAATAGACCTTGAAGTAATTGAACATGCGATGGGCCTCGATGCTGCGGAGTGAAGAGGACGTCTAGCGGGCGATCAACGAATCGACGCGCGTGACCGGTTCGACCCGTCCCGTCTCGGCGGAGCGGAACGCTGCCTCCAGCGCGCAGACGTTGGCGACCATCTGTTCCCTGGGAACCGGATACGCGGCGCCTCCACGCGCCGCATCGGCGAAGGCCTCGAGGTTGTGGAGCACCGCGGGTGCCGGCGGCATGTCGACCGCCTTGGGCAGTTCGCCGCGCATGCACGTCGTCAAGGTCCAGCCCTGCGGCGATTCGGGATGCGACTTGTCGCGCACTTCGGCCCAGCCCCTGGAGCCGTACACCGCGAAGCGGCCCGTGTAGGGCGTGGCCAGGATGGCGCTCAACAGCGCGTGCCCGCCTCGCTCGAAGCTCACCAGCACCGCCAGCGTGTCGCCATTGGTCAAGGGGCTGTCGAGCTGCTGCACGCTGGCATGCACCGACCGGGCCTCGCCGAAGATCGCGACCGACAGGTCGAGCAGGTGGATGCCTGTCGCTGTCATCGGGCCGGCCGGTGCTTCCTTGGCGGAAAGCCGCCAGTTGTCCGATGGCATGGCGAGGAACTTGTCCTGGCTGAAGTTGGCTTCGACCTGCAGCGGCACGCCGAGTGCGCCGGTACGGCACAGGCGCAGCAGCTCCATGACGGGCGGCTCGAAGCGCTTTTCGTGGCCGACGGCGAGCGTGACGCCGGCGGCCTCGACGGCGGCGAGCGCGCGCGCCGCGTCGCTCGAGGTCAGCGAAAGCGGCTTCTCGCAGAACACGTGCTTGCCGGCATTTGCCGCCGCGACGATCTGCGCGGTGTGCTGTGAATGAGGCGTGCAGATGACGACGCCTCGGACCATCGGATCGGCCAGCACCTCGTCGAAGGAGGTGCCGAACGCGAGGCCGCGATCGGTGGCGAAGCCGCGGGCTCGCTCGTCGACATCCGTGGCACGCACGAGGCGCATCCTGGTGCTCGCGCGGATGTGGTCCGCGATGATCCGGCCCCACCAGCCGAGGCCGACGATGGCGACATTCAAGGGTTCCGTGTTCGTCATGAGATGCGATTATTTACTGAACGACTGAACAACTACATATAGGGTTTGCACCTATCAATTCCGAATATCGGAGATGAAACCTGAGGATTTTTATATTGTTCAATTGTTCAGCTACGATCTGCGCGTTGACCATTTCAACTTTAGGAGACCCTATGCTTTTCGCCTTCCACCTCATCGATCGCCCCGACGCCGGTGACCTGCGCACGCGCTTGCGCCCGGAGCACAAGGCCTACCTGGCGGAAGTGGCGGAACGCATCGCATTTGCCGGACCGCTGCTGGCGAATGACGGCACGACCATGGTCGGCAGCCTGCTGGTCATCGATTTCGCAGAGCGCGCGGCGGCCTCGCAATGGCAGGCGCAGGAGCCGTTCACGCGCAGTGGGCTCTATGCATCGGTGGCCGTGCACGGCTTCGCCAATCTCTGGCCGCAGCGCGCGGGCTTTGCTCCCACGGCCTGAACGGCGTGGGCGAAGGCGATCAGCCGTCGTCGTCCGTCGAGCCGCTGCGATGCCCCGCCCGCTCCATCAAGTCGTGCGCCAGCCGCCGCATGCGCTCCCCCAGCACGGCCTGGCGCGTCGAGTTGAGTCGGGCCTCGGTGGTCACCAGGATCATCGACGCGACCGGCCGGCCATCGGGCTGCAGCAGCGGCACGCCCAGGCCCCAGTAGCCGCGGACGATGATCCCCGGGATGACGCAGTAGCCCTTCTCGCGCGTCGTGCCGACCAGTTCGCGGATCACCGGCGGCGTGACGCTCGGGTAGTCCCTCGCGATGACGTCGGCCTTCTGTTCCATGGCGAACGCGATCTCGTCGTCCGGCAACGCCGCCAGCATCGCCACGCCACCGGCGCCCACGCAGATGGGAAAGTGGTCGCCGACCTTGATGGCCGTCGCCGGATAGGGAATGTCGCCGCTCTCGCGCGACAGGCAGATCGCGTCGAAGCCCTGCCGCACGGCGAAGAAGATCCAGTCGCCTGTCTCCACTGCCAGTGAGCGCAGCACCGGCGCGGCGAGCCGCTGCAGGGCATAGGCGGGCTCGGCGGCCAGGCCCACCGCGAAGGACTCGGGCCCGAGCCTGTAGCTGCGCGTGTCCGCATCCTGCGTGACGAATCGCTCTTCGACCAGCGTACGCGTGAGGCGCACCGCCGTGGCCTTGGTGAGCCCGGTCTTGCGGCCGATGTCGCTCATGCGCAGGCCGCCGGGCTGATAGCGCGCCAGCAGCTTCAGGATGGCCAGGCCTCGACGCAGTGTCTGGGCGCCCGGGGTTTCGTCTTCGCGCTCGGTTTGCTTGGTAGGCATCGATGGTTTTCCCTAGGCTTTTGGTTCATATAGTGAACCGAAATCGGGTTAATGGGCCATGCTATCCCATTCCTTGTTCGGTGAGGGCAATGGGAAGATGCCGGCTCACGTTGCACATATTGGACCGAACAGCCATGAACACCCCACAACACCACGGCCGCGTCGCCTTCGTCACCGGCGCAGCCAGCGGCATCGGTCGCCAGGTCGCGCACCAGCTCGCGGTCGACGAAGGCGCCCGCGTCTACGTGGCCGATCGCGACGCGGCGGGCGCGGCCGAAGCCGCCGCCGAGATCCGCGCGGCCGGCGGGCAAGCGCAGGAGGTGGTCGTCGAGCTCGAGGCCACCGGCACGCTGCTGCACTCGATGGCGGAACTCACCGCCGCTTTCGGGCCGCCGGACATCTTGGTCAACAACGCCGGCGTGGTGAAGACGATTCCGGCCGCCGACTACCCGCTCGACCACTGGAACACCAGCTTCGCCGTCAACGTCACCGCGCCCATGCTGCTGATCCAGCACGCGCTGCAGCACATGCAGCGGCAAGGCTGGGGCCGCATCGTCAACATCGCCTCGATCAGCGGCGTGCGCGCCGGCACGGGCAGGCTCGCCTACGGCACCTCGAAGGCGGCCTTGATCGCGATGACGAAGCAGTTCGCCATCGAGGTCGCGGAGTCGGGCGTCACTGTGAACGCGATCGCACCGGGCCCCATCGACACGCCGATGGTGCGCAGCGTGCAAGGCAGCGGCCACCAGGCCTCGTACGCCGACATGATCCCCATGCGCCGCTTCGGCAGCCCTGCAGACATCGCCGACTCGGTGATGTTCCTCGCATCCGAGCAGGCCGGCTACATCACCGGCCACACGCTCGCCGTCGACGGCGGATTCCTCGCGAGCGGCGTGCTCGTTCGCAACCTGTTCCAGGCACCGGCGGCCGCCGCGGCCTGAACCTCGCCCTGCCTCGCTTCATTCCCACCAGAGGAGACAAACCCATGCCCACGCCCACGACCCTAAGCCGCCGCCGCCTCGTGCAGGCGAGCGCCGCTTGCGCCCTCGGTGTCGCGCTGCCTGCCAAGTACGCGACCGCGCAAGGCGCCGAGTTCACCTACAAGTACGGCAACAACCTGCCGCCCGGCCACCCGCTGAACGTGCGCACGCGCGAGATGGCGGAGAAGATCAAGGCCGAAACCAGCGGCCGCGTCGACATCCAGGTGTTCCCGGCCAGCCAGCTCGGCTCCGACACCGACATGCTGAGCCAGCTACGCGCGGGCGGCATCGAGTTCATGACGCTGTCGGGCCTGATCCTCGCCACCCTGGTGCCGCAGGCGGCCGTCAGCGGCATCGGCTTCGCCTTCACCGACTACTCCGACGTGTGGAAGGCGATGGACGGCGACCTGGGCGCCTACATCCGCGGCCAGATCGCCAAGTCCAACCTGGTCGCGATGGACCGCATCTTCGACAACGGCTTTCGCCAGATGACCTCGGCGGCGCGGCAGATCAACGCGGCCGAAGACCTCAAGGGCTTCAAGATGCGCGTGCCGGTGTCGCCGCTGTGGACCTCGATGTTCAAGGCCTTCGATGCGGCGCCCGTGGGCATCAACGCGTCGGAGCTGTACACAGCCCTGCAGACCAAGGTGGTCGACGGCCAGGAGAATGCGCTGACCGGCATCATGGCGCTCAAGATGTACGAGGTGCAGAAGTACTGCGCCGTCACCAACCACATGTGGGACGGCTTCTGGTTCCTCTCCAACCGCCGGGCATGGGAGCGCCTGCCCGCCAACCTGCGCGAGATCGTGGCGAAGCACGTCAACGCCGCGGCCATGGCCGAGCGCGCCGACCTCGCGGCCCAGGCCGAGACCACGCAGAAAGAGCTGGCGGCCAAGGGCATGGTCTTCAACGCGCCGAAGGCCGACGCGTTCCGCGGCAAGCTGCGCAGCGGCGGCTTCTATGCCGAGTGGAAGGCCAAGCTCGGCGACGAGGCCTGGACCGTGCTCGAGCGCTATGCCGGCAAGCTGGGCTGAGCCGTCATGAGCATGCCCATGGGCCAGCCGGCGGCCGACGTGCCGGCGTGGGAGCCATCGGTCGAAGCGACCGACCCGGGCCGCACCGGCACGCGCTGGATGTGGCCGCTCGAAGCCGTGGCGGCCGCGCTGGCCGCCGCCATCACCGTGCTGCTGCTGGGCGGCGTGGTTTCGCGCTACGTGTTCACCTTGCCGGTGATCTGGATGGACGAGGCGGTGTCGATCGCCTTCATCTGGCTGTCGATGATCGGCGCGATCCTCGCCGTGCACCGCAACGAGCACCTGCGGCTCAACCTCTTCGTCGACAAGCTGCCCGGGCGGGCCCGCGACTTCACGCATGCTTTCGCGCTCGTGGCCATCGCGGCGGTGCTGCTCGCGCTCGTCGAGCCTGCGCTCAGCTACGCGCGGGAGGAATGGTTCATCCGCACGCCGGCACTCGACATTCCGAACTCGTTCCGCGTCGGCGCGCTGGCCTTCGGCTTCATCGGCATGTTCGTGCTGGTGCTGCTGTACGCCGGGCGCAGCGTGCCGCGTGCCTCGCTGGCAGCGGCCGTGGTGGTGGTCGCGGCGATCGCCGGGCTCTGCTGGGCGCTGTCGCCGCGGCTCGCGCAACTGGGCAGCTACAACATCCTGATCTTCCTCGTCGGCTTCGTCGCCGTGTGCCTGGCGGCGGGCGTGCCCATCGCCTTCTGCTTCGGCATCGGCGCGGTGAGCTACCTCGCCTTTTCCACCCACGTGCCGCTGCAGGTGGTGGTGGGGCGCATGGACGAAGGCATGTCGTCGCTGGTGCTGGTGTCGGTGCCCATCTTCGTGCTGCTGGGCTGCGTGCTCGACCACACGGGCATGGGCAAGGCGATCGTCGGCTTCCTCGCGTCGCTCATCGGCCATGTGAAGGCCGGCATGTCCTACGTGCTGCTCGGCTCGCTGTTCATCGTGTCCGGCATCTCGGGCTCGAAGGTGTCGGACATGGCGACCGTCGCGCCTGCGCTCTTCCCCGAGATGAAGCGCCGTGGCCACAAGCCCGGCGAGATGGTGGCGCTGCTCGCGACCGGCGCCGCCATGGCCGACACCGTGCCGCCCAGCATCGTGCTGATCGTGCTCGGCGCGGTGGCGGGCGTGTCGATCGCAGGCCTGTTCAATGCCGGCTTCGTCGTGGCGGGGGTACTGCTGGCGGCCCTGGTGGTGCTGGCCCGCTGGAAGGCGCGCCACGAAAACATGCACGGCGCCGTGCGCGCGCCGATGCGCGTCATCGGCAAGCTGCTGGTGGTGGCGGCCCCCGCGCTGGTGCTGCCCTTCCTGATCCGCAGCGCCGTCGGCGAAGGCGTCGCGACCGCGACCGAGGTGTCGAGCGTCGCCGTGGCCTATGCGCTGCTGGTCGGGCAGGTCATGTACGGCGGCATCGGCCTGCGCAAGCTCTACGGCATGCTGGTCGACACGGCCGCGCTGTCGGGCGCGGTGCTGCTGGTGCTGGGCGCGGCGTCGGCGATGGCCTGGGCCATCACGCAGAGCGGCGTGGTGCAGCAACTGTCCGTGTTCCTCACCACGCTGCCGGGCGGCGCCTTCGCCTTCATGGCGGTGTCGATCCTCGTGTTCCTGCTGCTGGGCTGCCTGCTCGAAGGCCTGCCCGCCGTGCTGCTGCTGGCGCCGATCATGTTCCCCATCGCCAGGAAGCTCGGCATCCACGACATTCAGTATTCGATGGTGATCGTCTGCGCCATGAACGTCGGCTTGATGGTGCCGCCCATCGGCGTCGGCTTCTACATCGCCTGCCGCATCGGCGATGCGCGTCCGGACGACGTCATCCGAGCCATCTGGCCTTACCTGGCCGCGCTGCTGGCGGGCGTCGTCGTCATCGCGGCGGTGCCCTGGCTGTCGACCGTGGCCTTGTAGCGGGCACGGCATTCACGAACTCCACCACACACGGCTTCAAACACATGCCTCACGCTCCCCTCGCCTCCATCCAGAACGACCGCGTCTACGTCACGCCTCACGAGCAGCTTCGATGGGTCGATGCATCGCGGCCCGGCCTGCGCCTCGCCGCGGTGCACGAGAACCGCGACACGGGCCGCTTCCTCGGCCTGCTCGGCTTCGAGACGATGTGCTCGTCGGGCCTGCACCACCACGTCGACGTCGCCTTCAGCTACATGCTCAGCGGCGGGCTGACCGATTACGCCGGCACCACCGGCGCCGGCCAGATGGGCATCAACATGCCGGGCGCGACGCACGACGCCATCGCCTACGTGCCCACGCTGATGGCGTCGAGGCTCGACGGCCCGGTGCTCTATGCGCCGGGCGTGGGCGACGACGACGCACCGCATCTGCATGCAGGCGGCCGCACCCAGGCTTTCGCGAACCCCAGGCCTGAGGAATCGCCCGACGTGAGCATCACCCTGGCGACCCTGCAGGCCTGGCCCACCGCGGTGGCCGGGTTGACGCGCCGGCTGATCTGCGACTACCGGGGCACACGCCACGACTTCCGCAACGTCGCCCTCACGCTGATTCCGGGGACGCGGGTGCCGGCGTTTCGCACGCGCAGCCTCGTCGAGATCTTCGTGCTCGGCGGCGGCATCCAGGTCAACGGCAAGCTGGTATTGGGCGGTGGCTTCTGCGTGATCGAGCCCGACGCCGAGGTCCACATGAAGAGCGGCTACGGTGCGCAGTTCATCGCGTGGAGCGAGGGGCGCATCGACTGGCTGGACGGCGAGCGGCCCGACCTGTTCGGCTTTTGAGCCCGAGCGGCCCGAGGCCGCGTTTCAGATCGACACGAAGCGGGATTCTTCTTCGTGCTCGACATGGCTCCTCAGGTGCCCGTAGACCGCCGCGTAGCCGTCGGCGCAGACGCGATGCACGATCGCCGGGCCGGCAAACCATCGTCGGCCGCCCTCTTCCAGCATCGGCGGAATGTCCGCCTCGACGAGCTTGGCAGCCCGCAGCACCACCAGCTTCTCGACGTCGTCTTCGTCTTGCAGTTCGCAAGGCATGTCTGCGTTGCACAGGCGGCTGAGCAGTTCCATCGGCATCGTGCGATTCCTCCTCTCGGTCGATCTCTTTCTGTCGTCAGTCCGACGTTAGCGCGCTTGCCTGCGGCGGTCCATCGCAAGCGTTCGGTTTGTGAGCCGAGAGCAACTCATCCATGCGGATTGCGCGCCCAGCTGCATATCCCGCACACCCTGCCCGCCCACCTGCCGCGGCGCTTTCCGCCGACACGCGCATCCGCCGCCACCTACGTGACGCCTCATGCAGCGCACCGAGGCTCCACTTTCAACACATCAGTCACGTAAGTAACGCGGCGACGCGACAACCGAGCACCAACCAGTGACCGCCAAGCCAAGATTCGAACCCTACGAGCATCCCGCAGGCGGTTGGGGTTCGATCAAGGCGGTTACCGAGATCCTGCTGCGCGAGCGCATCCCCATCATCGGCGCGGAGGCTCTCTGGGTGCAGAACAAGCCCGAGGGCTTCGCCTGCGTGAGCTGCGCGTGGGCCAAGCCCGAGCATCCCCACGCAGCCGAGTTCTGCGAGAACGGCGCCAAGGCGACGGCGTGGGAACTCACGGCCAAGCGCCTCCCGGCCGAATTCTTCCAGGAGCACACGGTTACCGCGCTGATGGGTTGGAGCGACCATGAACTCGAAGCCGGCGGCCGGCTCACCGTGCCGATGAAATGGGACACGGCCAGCGACCGCTATCTCGAGATTTCGTGGGAAGACGCATACGCCGAGATCGGCGCGCAATTGCAGGCCCTGCGCGCGGACGACCCGGCCTCGGTGGTGTTCTACGCCTCGGGCCGCGCCTCGCTCGAAGCGAGCTACCTGTACCAGCTGCTGGCACGCCTGTACGGCAACAACAACCTGCCGGACAGCTCCAACATGTGCCACGAAAGCACCTCGGTCGCGCTGCCCGAAACCATCGGCGTGCCCGTGGGCACGGTGCGGCTCGACGACTTCGAGCAGTGCGATGCGATCTTCATCTTCGGCCACAACACCGGCGTGAGCAGCCCGCGCATGCTGCACCAGCTGCAGGACGCTCGAAAGCGCGGCGCGAAGATCGTCACCTTCAACCCGCTGCGCGAACCCGGCCTGGTGCATTTCGCGAACCCGCAGTCGCCGGTCGAGATGCTGACGCCGGCCGAAACGCAGATGAGCACACAGTACCTGCAGGTGCGCAATGGCGGCGATCTCGCGGCGCTGGCGGGCCTGTGCAAGGCGGTGGTGGCGCTGGACGATGCCGCGCGCGATGCAGGCGCAGCGCGTGTGATCGACACGGCCTTTCTCGAAGAGCACGCGCACGGCTACGACGAGTTCGCGGCATGGCTGCGCGAGCAGCGCTGGGACGACATCGAAGCGGAGTCGGGCCTCACGCAGGCGGAACTGGCGCAGGCCGCCGACACCTACGCCGGTTCGCGCGCTGTCATCGGCATCTACGGCATGGGCCTCACCCAGCATCGCGAAGGCGTGGCCAACGTGCAGATGGTGTCGAACCTGCTGCTGCTGGGCGGCCACATCGGCCGGCCCGGCGCAGGCATCTGCCCCGTGCGCGGCCACTCGAACGTGCAAGGCCAGCGCACCGTGGGCATCACCGAAAAGCCCGAGCTGGCGCCGCTGGACGCGATGGCCAAGCTCTACGGCTTCGAGCCGCCGCGCGAGAAGGGACTCAACACCGTCGACACCTGTCAGGGCGTGCTCGACGGGCGCGTGCGCGCCTTCATCGCGCTCGGCGGCAACTTCACGCGGGCCGTGCCCGACACCGAGCGCGTCGAGGCCGCCTGGCAAACGCTGCGCCTCACGGTGAACGTGGCCACCAAGCTCAACCGCAGCCACCTGGTGCACGGCGAGGTGTCGTACCTGCTGCCCTGCCTCGGCCGCATCGAGATCGACGAGCAGGCCAGCGGAGAACAGGTCGTGTCGGTGGAGGATTCGACCGGCATCATGCATGCGTCACGCGGCGTGGCGAAGCCGGCCGAGCCGACGCTGCGCTCCGAGGTCGCGATCATCGCGGGCATCGCGCAGGCCACGCTGCCGCCGAATCCTGCCGTGCCGTGGACGGAATGGGTCGGCGACTATGCCCTGGTGCGCGACCACATCGCGCAGGTGCTGCCGGAAGTGTTCCACGACTTCAACGTGCGGCTTGCACAGCCGGCCGGCTTTCCGCGCCCGCTGCCGGCACGCGAGCGCGTGTGGAAGACCCCCAACGGCAAGGCCAACTTCAAAGGCTTCGGCCTGCTCCGCGAAGGCCCGCCGGCCGCGGCACACGCGCTGCGCCTGATGACGCTGCGCAGCGACGACCAGTTCAACACCACCATCTACAGCCTCGACGACCGCTTCCGCGGCATCTACGGTACGCGCGAGGTGCTGCTGATGAACGCGCAGGACATCGCCGACCTGGACCTCGGCGAAGGCGTGCTGGTGGACGTGCATGCGTCGACCGGCGACGGACCGCGGCGCAGCGTGCGCCGCCTGCGCGTCACGCCCTTCGACATTCCGCGCGGTTGCGTCGGCGGCTACTACCCCGAGTGCAACCCGCTGATTCCGCTGGAGCACCACGCCAAGAAGAGCATGGTGCCCGCTTCCAAGTCGCTGCCGGTTCACCTGACGCGCAGCGATGCCTCTCCCACAGAAAGCACCCCATGAACACCATGCCGCCCGCCGCGGTCGCACCGTTGGCCTACACCCCCGACGTCGAGCAACCTGAAGACGACGAAGCCGAGACCGGCCGCGAGCTGATCGACACGATGCTGAAGATCAGCACCAAGGTCTACGAAGACGAAGGGCATGCCTACCGCAGCGTGCATGCGAAGGGCCACGGCATCCTTCGCGCGGAACTGGAAGTGCTCGGCGGCCTGCCGGACAGCCTGGCGCAAGGCGTGTTCGCGAAGCCGGCACGCTACCCGGTGGTAATGCGCTTCTCGACGCCGCCCGGCGACCTGCTCGACGACAAGGTGTCGACGCCACGCGCGGTCGCCATCAAGATCGTCGGCGTCGACGGCCCGCGCGTCGAGGGCTCGGAAGGCCATGCGACGCAGGACTTCCTGATGGTGAACGGACCAGCCTTCAACACCCCGAACGCCAAGAAGTTTCTCGGCAAGCTCAAGATGCTGGCCGCGACGACGGACAAGGCGCCCGGCCTCAAGCAGGTTCTGTCGGCGGCCCTCAGGGGCGCAGAGTCGCTGGTCGAAAAGGTGGGCGGCGAGAGCGCGTCTCTCAAGGCGATGGGCGGCCACCCGCTGACCCACATCCTGGGCGAGACCTTCTTCACGCAGGTGCCGTTGCGTCATGGCCCCTACATGGCGAAGCTGTCCCTGGCGCCCGTGTCGCCCGAACTCATGCAGCTGACCGACCAGGAACTCGACACCAAGGACAAGCCCGATGCGATCCGCGATGCCGTGGTCGACCACTTCCGGCGCAGCGAAGGCATCTGGGAACTGCGCGTTCAACTCTGCGTGGACCTGGAACGCATGCCCATCGAGGACGCCTCGGTCGAATGGCCGCAAGAACTGAGCCCCTACGTGACGGTGGCCCGCCTCGTGGCGAAGCCGCAGGCCGCATGGAGCGATGCCCGCGTCGCGGCGGTGAACGACGGCATGTCCTTTTCGCCGTGGCATGCCCTCGCGGCGCACCGCCCGCTGGGCTCGGTGATGCGCGTGCGCAAGGCGGCCTACGAGGCGGCGGCGCGCTTCCGTGCCGGGCGCAACGCGAAGCAGGTCGAGGAGCCGACGAGCCTCGATCACTTGCCCGATTGATGGCGCTTCGATGCTGAACACGCTCGACGCCCGTGCCGCGCTGCCTTCGCCACTGGCCAGGCTGGGGGCGCAAGTGCTGTCGTCGACGGCCGACGGCCCCGACGATGCGTTGCCGATCGACGTGACGCTGGCGGCCGAAGTGCCAGTGGCGCTGGTCTACAACGGCATCTCGCATGCCGTGATGCTGGCGACGCCGCAGGACCTGGAAGCCTTCGCGTTGGGCTTCTCGCTCAGCGAAGGCATCCTCGACCGGACGCAAGATTGCTTCGACATCGAGGTCCGTACCGAAAACCAAGCGAGCGCCGCGCTGCCTGCTGGCGTGACGGCCGCCACGGCGGAACTGACGATCTCTGCCCGCTGCTTCGATCGCCTCAAACGCCATCGCCGCAGCATGGCCGGGCGCACCGGTTGCGGCGTGTGCGGCGTCGACAGCTTCGCCGGGCTCGAACTGGACCTGGCGCCGCTCGCCCCGGCTGCCTGGGCGCGAAGAATCGATGCACCACAAGTTCTTGACGCCATCGCGCAGCTGCCTGCTCGGCAGGTGCTCAACGCACAGAGCGGCGCCATCCACGCTGCCGGCTGGGCACACGCCGACGGAACGCTCAACGTGGTTTTCGAAGACATCGGCCGGCACAACGCGCTCGACAAGTTGCTCGGCGAGTTGGCCCGGAGCGACCGGCTCGGCGAGCCGGGCTTCGTGGTGCTGACCAGCCGCGGGAGCCACGAACTCGTGCGCAAGTGCGTCCGGCTCGGCGTGCATGGGCTCGCCACGATCTCGGCGCCGACGGCCATGGGCGTACAGATGGCGCTGCAGGGCGGCCTGCGCTTCTGGGGCATGTGCCGGCCGCCGCGCGCCCTGCTCTACGCACCGGGCCGGTGAGGCCCCTGCGCCGTTTCCGAGCGCCGTGTAGGCGGCGCATGACGAAACACGTCAGTCGCGCTCCAAAGCTCTGCAGTAGCCGCTCCGGCTGGCCTACATTCGTCGCTTCGCATCGTTAGCAATGAGGAAGAGGACGGAATGATCAAGATCGGCATCGTGGATGACCACGCAATCGTGCGTTCGGGGCTGCGGCAGTTTCTCTCGCAACAGGTCGATCTGCGGGTGGCAGGAGAAGCTGCCAGCGGCCGCGAGGCCATCGAACTCGTGCGCACTACCGAGCTCGACGTGCTGGTGATGGACCTGTCGATGCCCGGCCAGAGCGGCATCGATGCGCTGGCGATGATCCGGGCCAAGGCGCCCGACGTCGGTATCCTGATCCTCAGCGGCTACCCCGAGGAACACTATGCGGTGAACCTCATCCGCCAGGGCGCGAGCGGCTACCTCAACAAGGAATGCGAGCCCAACGACATCGCCAACGCGATCCGCACCATCTCGCTGGGCCGCCGCTACATCACGCCGGCCGTGGCCGAACTGCTGGCTCGCCAGCTCGACCGCAAGGACGATGCGGCGCCCCACGAGCAGTTGTCGGAGCGCGAATTCCAGGTGTTCCTGAAGCTCGCCAAGGGTGAGACCGCAGGCGACATCGCCAAGACCCTGTCGCTGTCGGTGAAAACCGTGAGCACCTACCGCACGCGGCTGATGGAGAAGATGGGGCTTTCTTCGAACAGCGACCTCACCTACTACGCGTTGAAGAACAACCTGATCGATTGATTCGGCGATACGCTGCGTTTGAGCGTTCATCCGTAGAGGACAGGCTCCTACGCCGCAACAGGTAAAGGGCGCGAAAAGCACGTGTCTGTGGTTGGATAAATTGGCCTGACCAACTCGTCGAGCCTCATGCCAACTTCAACTTCCCGCGGCCTTTGGCCCGCCCTCCTGCTCGCCTGCATCGGCCTGGCAGCCCATGCGCAACTTCCGCCAGGCGACGGTCCGGTGACCGTGCCGACGGTGATGCTGGAGCCGTCACCTGTCAAGTTCGACGAGGCGCTACTGTCCCGACTCAAGCTGCCCTCCGGTTTCAAGGTCAACGTCTTCGCCAAGGACATGCAGCACGTTCGCTGGATGCAAGTCGCCGCCAATGGCGACGTGTACGTCAGCCGCCCGAGGCAGGCCGACGTACTCCTGCTGCGCGACCAGGATCGCGACGGCAAGATGGATTCGCAAAAGGTCGTGGCCCAGAACATCAAGAACGTGCACGGCTTGCTGTTGCGCGAGAACAGGCTCTTCATGGCAACCGACAAGAAGGTGTTGGTTGCCGACGTGCAAAGCGACGGCACGCTGGCCGGCACCCGCGTGCTGGTGGACGACCTCCCGGATGGATCGCAGCACCCCTATCGCACGCTGGCCTTCGGGCCGGACGGCTACCTCTACGTGACCGTCGGCTCGCAGTGCAACAACTGCGTGGAGACCAACCCCGAAGCTGCCACGGTGCTGCGCATGCGCCCGGACGGCACCGCCCGCAGCGTGTATGCGCGCGGCCTTCGCAACACGCTCGGCTTCGCTTTCAACCCGGTCGGCGGCGTGCTGTACGGCTTCGACCACGGTTCGGACGATCGCGGCGACGATATACCACCTGAAGAACTGAATGCGATCCGGCCCAACAAGCACTATGGCTGGCCCTTCTGCTGGGGCGATCGGCAGGTGGACATGAAGCAGCAGAACGATCCGGAGAATTCGACTCGCGCCGATTTCTGCCCGACGACCGAGGCGCCGGAGCTCATGACCACGGCCCACTCGGCGCCCATCGGACTGGTGTTCTACACGGGCAGCCAATTCCCTGCCGACTATCGCAACAGCGCTTTTGTCGCGATGCGCGGTTCGTGGAATCGCGGCCAGCCCAGTGGCTACAAGGTGGTCCGCGTGCGCTTCGACGCGGCCGGCAAGCCGCAATCGATCGAGGACTTCGTGACCGGGTGGCTGATGGCCACGCCACCGCCCAACCTTCAGCAACCTGGCGCCGGTCCGGCAGCCGAACAAGCCAAGGCACGGCGACCGGCTCAGTTCGGTCGGCTGGCCGGGCTTGCAGTGGGATCAGATGGTTCGCTGCTGATCGCCGAGGACCAGAACGGCGTCATCTACCGCGTCAGCTACGGCCGTTGAGGAGGACCGACGTGAAACTGCACTTCGTCCTTTCCTCCTTTGCTGTGGCACTGCTCTCGGCCTGCGTCGGCATACAGAACCAATTGCCCGCTGATAGCGCGGGATCTGCCCCCGCATCGGCTGCACCGGTTGCGAGCGCTCGCCTGACGACGCCCTCTGGTCAGCCGGCCGGCACCGTGAACTTCGCGCCTACCGCCGGAAAGGGTGTCGAACTGGTCGCCGACGCGCGCGGCCTCGCACCGGGACCGCACGGCTTCCATGTGCATGCCCAAGGCGCTTGCGCGCCCGGGTCCGATCCGACGACCGGGCGCATCGTCGACTTCGGCGCCGCGGGCGGCCACTTCGACCCCGGTGGTTCGCGCAACCATGGCCGCCCGGGCGACGACAAGGCCCAGTCCCACGCCGGCGAGCTGCCCGCGCTGCAAGCTGGCGCCGATGGCAACGCGCGCTTGCGATACGTGAACCACAACCTGTCGCTCGACCGGGGCGCCACCTCGGTCATCGGTCGGACGGTGGTCGTGCACGCTGATCCCGACGACTACACGAGCGACCCGGCCGGCAACTCCGGCGCGCGCATCCTGTGCGGGGTGATCGAAATGAACGCGCCTTCGATGGTGAAGGGGCGTGCCACGCTTGAAGGCTCCCATGTGTTCCCGGAGGGCATCGCGATCGACCCGCGTTCGGGCACTGCGTTCGTGGGCTCCAGTTCCAACGGGGATCTGTTCCGCATCGAAAGGGGCGCAGCCAAGGCCGAACTGGTGCAGGTCGGCGGCGCCGTAGGGCGTCAAGGCGCCTTCGGCATGAAGTTCGATGCCATGGGGCGGTTGTGGGTCGCCGGCGGCCCCAACGGCACGTTGGCTGCGGTCGACGTCGGCAATGGCACGACGCTGGCCGTCGTCAAGGCGCCGCAGGACAGGCCTCGCTTCCTCAACGACCTGGTCATCGCACAGGACGGCACGGCCTATGTGACCGATTCCTTTCAGCCGGTCATCTACCGCATGCGAACGACTGCCGGCGCGCCAGCATCCCTGGAGCCATGGCTCGACCTGGCGCAGACGCCGATTCGCTATTTGCCAAACCAGATCAATCTGAACGGCATCGTTGCGTCGGCCGACGGGCGACACTTGTTGTCCATTCAACTCGCGACGGGACAGCTCTGGCGTATCGACACGCAGAGCAAGGCCGTGACGCAAGTTCGGATCGACGGCGGCGAACTCCGGGACGGCGACGGGCTGGTGCTGACCGGCGCGAACGAGTTGTACGTTGTCCGCAACGCGCACCACGAGCTGGTGCGCGTGCGCTTGTCCGCAGACTGGAGCAGCGGCCGCATCGAGCAGCGGCTCACCGACTCGCGCCTTCGCTATCCGACGACGGCGGCAGTGTCGAGTGGCGGATTGATGGTCGTCAATGGCCAGCTCGACCGCCAGAAGAATCCCCCTGTGCTTCTGCCTTTCGACGTGGTGACGATGGAGCTCCCCAGATAGCTTCCGGCATCGCGGCTCCGCGCGACGTGCATGCGACTTACGTGCGGCGTACGTGCGAGACACCCTGTATCACCAATGCACCCACGCCCACAGGTCGGGCGTGAAGCGCTTTCGTACTCCCAATATCTTCAACCAACAGGAATGCACATGAAACCAACCCGCCTCTCCGCAGCCGTGGCATTGCTTTCGACCACCTTGGTCGGCTTCCCCGCGCACGCCGCGGACGACGCTGCCAAGCCCAACCCCGTCACCGAGGCCGTCGCCAAGGCCATGGGCAAATTGCGCGCCGATGAAGACATGCTCGCCGTGCTCAACGCGCAGGCTGGCCTGAAGCCGAAGCCGATCGAGAAGCTCGACGTCGCCACGGCCCGCAAGCAGCCGACGGTGACCGACGGCGTCAATGCCTTGTTGAAGCAGCAAGGCAAGAGCACCAAGCCCGAAGACCTGGTACCTGGTGTGACGAGCGTGGACACAACTGTGGACGGCGCCACCGGCAAGCTGCCCGCGACCGTCTACACGCCCGAGGGCGCGGGGCCGTTTCCTGTGGTGGTGTACTTCCACGGCGGCGGCTGGGTCATCGCGGATCGAAAGGTCTACGACGGCGGCGCACGCGGCATTGCCAAGCAGGCGAACGCAGTCGTGGTTTCCGTTGACTACAGACAAGCACCCGAAGCCAAGTTCCCGGCCGCCTGGGACGACGCGCTGGCTTCGTACAAGTGGACGCTGGCGAACGCTTCCAAGCTGAAGGGCGACCCGAAGAAGGTTGCTTTGGCTGGAGAAAGCGCAGGCGGCAATCTCGCGTTGGCAACGGCCATTGCGGCACGCGACGCAGGCGTTCAGCAACCGGCTCATGTGCTGGCCGTCTACCCTGTCACCCAGACGAGCCTGAACACCGAGTCCTATCTCGAGAACGCGGTCGCGAAGCCGCTCAATCGTCCCATGGTCAAGTGGTTCGTCGACAAGACGACCCGATCGCCGGCCGACCTCAAGGACAAGCGCTTGCAGCTCATCGACGCCAAGCTCGAAGGAATGGCGCCCGGCGTGACCATCATCAATGCACGCATCGACCCGCTGCGCAGCGACGGGTCGAAGATGGAGGACGCGTTGAAGAAGGCGAACGTGCCTGTCGAGCGGCGCGACTACGACGGCGTGACGCACGAGTTCTTCGGCGCCGCGGCGGTGGTGCAAAAAGCGAAGGACGCACAGGCCTTCGCCGGTCAGCGGCTCAAGCAAGCGTTTGGCGGCTGACCATCGATGCTGGAGGCGGCTGCGCTCTCAGACGCGCGTCACTGGAGCCGGCGCCAGGTTCCAATGCGAATGGCGTAACTCGCCCCCTGCACGCGCGTCACTCTTGGGGCGGCTGCCCGTTGGATGCCGTGACGCCACCGTCGACGGGCATGTTCACGCCGTTCACGAACCTGGCATCGTCGCTGGACAGGAACGCGACCACCGCCGCGATGTCGGCCGGCTGCGCCACGCGGCCCAGCGGCAGGCGCTCCATGAACTTGGCGACCAGCGCCTCGTCCTCGAGCATGTCCTTCGTCATGCCGGTTTCCGTCAGTGAAGGGCAGACCGAATTCGCACGCACGCCGCGGCGCCCGAAATCCAGCGCGATCGAACGCGTCAGATTGACGACACCTCCCTTGGCGGCGTTATAGGCACACAGACCCCAATCTGCACCGAGGCCTGATACCGATGCCGTGTTGACGATGCAGCCTCGGGTCTTCAATAACTCGGGCGACGCTGCCCGGCACCCGAAAAACACGCCGGTCAGGTTCGTCGCGATCGTTTTGTTCCAGTCGTCGAACGACACGTCGAGTGCCGAGCCCTCGGGCGCAACACCGGCGTTGTTGACGATCACGTGCAGAGCCTCGAACCGCTTCACGGCTTCTTTGACAACCGATTCGATCTGGCCGAAATTCGAAACATCGCAGTGCAACGCCAACATCGACTCGGGCTCGAACTCGCGCGCTGCGTGTTCGAGTTTTGCCTGGTCGATGTCGCAGATCACCAAGTTGGCACCCTCTTCTGCAAAGCGCTTCGCCACACCGCGGCCGATGCCGGACGCAGCGCCAGTCACGATCACCGTCTTGTCCTTGAACCGGTTCATGTTCGATGTCCCCATAGTTGATCGACGCGCAACGATTGGCGATGCACGGTCGGCGAATCGGTAGGACGGCACGGTTAGAGATCGCCGGAAAAGCACGAATACGGAATCAGCATGACCAGCAATGAGGTTCAGATACGGTCCTACGCCCCGATGAAAAATGCGGCCGCAGAATGCGTGTGAAAAGATCACATTGAGCGCACGAAGCTGGACGAAGTCGTGCGCGCATCCACAGCAGGTCTTGCCAAACGAATGGACTCTTACGCCACGCGGATGCAACCAACATGTCAAAAGAAGACGATGACGATTTCTGGGAGCGCTCCTCTCGCCGTCAGGCACTCGAGTCCGGTCGGCGACGCGAAGAGAAGACATTCGCAGACGGATGGCGCCGCAACACGTGGTGCGCCGTGTTGCTTGCTTTGATCTTGGTCGGCTTTTTGCTCCTACGTTAGCCATGTTCAAACGGTACAAGAAGAAGATCGAGCAGTACTGCGAAGATCTTGGTATCGAAATTCCGGTCGGTTTTCACCGCCACGGTGCGGGCCGCTATGTGGCCATCGACCTCGACCGCAACCCACCTTGCCTGGTCGCAGCGTCGTGGGCCACCGAACAGGACGCCGCAAAATTCTTGGGCACGGCGGCGGCTGCGCAGAACGTCCGACTTCTGGACTTCGAGGAACGCCGGCTCCTGACCTTCAACGACCAGCACCATTTCGTGAGAGGTGAGCCGTTCTAGCACCGAGGTCGATGGGGTCTTGCCTGCATGGACTCACCGACTCTGCAAAACCGGACCAGGCCTTTCGTCGTCCCACGCCATCGCGCTCATGCGCCACCCGGCGGGCGTCAGGATGAACTGAGTCGAGATCATCCCGCGCGCGGCGAAGTCGCTGCCGTTCATGGTTCCGGATTTCGAATACGCGCTGAAGCGCTGGGCGACGTTGCCGAAGATCTGCGTCACCTCGTGAAGCTCTTCCTCGAGGAACCGCGTCAGCTCGCCCTTGCGGACCATCGCCTCCCGAGGCTCGATGAACTGCCGGACGGTAGAGATCTCGGGCATGGTGCCGACGTTCTTGATGAGGAGGCCGGCGTCGATGAAGAGCGACTCGATGCGTTCATACGCCGGCGCGTGGCCCGGCTCGAACGACACGGCGTCGAAGAACTGCGCAATCAAGCGGTCGAGTTCGGTCTGCACAGACACGTTGGTTGGTTGATGGCCCATGGCGTCCTCCGGTCGAAGCCGGATTCTGCGCCGCGCGCCGGCAACAAGCCAGTGGACGCAGTTAAGCGAATCGGGTCGCGCTCTCCGTCAGCTTGCACCGAGGCGCGACGGCAGGCGGCTGGCGGTTCTTCCTACATGGACTCGTCAGGGCGACATCAACACTGATCCTCAGGCGCCGCGTTGGCGCTGCAACTTGGAGTTCAACTTGAAGCATTCCCGTCTGCTCACCCTCGTCGGTGCAGCCTTTCTGATCGTCGGCGCGCACGCGCAATCCAACCCCCCGGGCGCCGCAGTGCCGCCCAACACGCCCGGCATCGCGGGCGGCAAGAGCGAAAACGCGGGCGAAGCACGCAAGTCGATGAGGACGCCGGGCGAGGTGCGCCCGCCGGCCGGCGATCAGGCCAAGGCGCCCGAGGGCGGTGCCATCGGCACGGACCGTGCCGCCGTTGCCGGCGAACGTCGTGCCGAAACGCGTGACGCGCGCCGCCCGGGCAAGCCGAAGCCCATGCAAGGCGGCACGCCCAAGTAAGCCCGGCCGGGTTCGGCGGTGGCAGGCGGGCCTAGCGTGCCCGCGCCGCCTTCGCAGCGACCGGACGCAACGGTCCCGTCGATGCACGGACCACCAATTCAGGCGGGATGATGACCCGCTCGAAGGGCCGCTCAGGCTCTTCGAGGCGCTTCATCAAGAGCTGGCCCGCCGCTCGCCCGATGGTGTCGCGGCCGATGGACACGGTGGTCAGGCCCGGCTGCCACAGCGCAGCTTCGGACACGTCGTCCATCCCCACGACCGAACAATCCGCCCCGGGCTCACGCCCGATGCTGCGCAGCCCCAGCATCGCGCCGAAGGCGATCGGGTCGTTGAAGCACAGGATCGCAGTGGGCGCGTCGCGCCCCTGCATGACGTCGACGGCGCCCTTGAACCCGTCCTCCCGCGTCGAGGGAGAGTCGACCACCCATTCGTCGCGAACGGTCAGCCCGGCATCGCGCATCGTGGTGCGGAAGCCGTCGAAGCGATCTTTACCCGTCGACGTGAGCCGGTTGCGTCCCAGGTAGGCGATGCGCTCATGGCCCAGGTCGAGAAGATGTCGCGTCGCCAATCTCGCGCCCGCCTTGTTGTCGTTGCCCACGTAATCGCTGCTGACGCCTGCCACGTAGCGCGTCACCTGCACCAGCGGGATCTGCCATGCGTGGAGCTGCTCGACGTGCGACTTCGGGGTGGCGATCGCTGGCGTCAGCAGCACGCCTTCGACCCGGTACTGCCGAAGCGATTCGAGAAAGCTCATCTGCCGCGGAACCGACTCCGCGCAGTTGCCGAGCACCAGCACGCGGCCCAGTTCTTCCAACGCCTCCTGAATGCCGGCCGTCACGTCCGCGAAGTACGGGTTGATCAGGTTGCAGATCGACATGCCGACGATGCTCGAACGCTTGCTGCGCATGTTGCCGGCCGCGCGGTCGTACACGTAGCCCATGTCCCGCAGAACGGCCTGCACCCTCGTCTTGGTGGCCTGTGCGACCAGCGGGCTGTCGTTGAGGACCATCGAGACGGTCCCCGTGGCCACTCCAGCGACTTGAGCGACGTCCTTCAGGGTGATTTTTTTGTCTGGCATCTGATCGGCAATGGGCGGCGCCCAGCATAGCTGCTGAGACGCGGGGCTCGGCGCGGCATGGCGTTTCGCATCAGGGTAAGCCCTAAGTTGTGGGTGGATTTGAATCGGTTCAAATTGAATCGGTTCAATTGAATCGATTCAAAGTTCAAGTCTACCCAGATCGATCCCTTTGCGCATCCGCCAATCGCCCCCACTCCCTCGCCACATCCCATCGCTTCATCGCCTTGCCCTTCCGGAGACTGACACATGCAACGCTCGACCTTCCTCCGCGCCGCGATCGGCGCCCTCGCCTTGCCGCTCTGCGCCGCCAACGCATTCGCTGCCGACTACCCCACGCGCCCGATCGAACTGCTCGTGCCCTACGCCGTCGGCGGCGGCACCGACGCGGTGGCCAGGGCCTTCGCCGACACGGCCGGCCGGCAGTTGTCGCAGGGCATGGTGGTGGTCAACCGGCCGGGCGCGGCCGGCGCCATCGGCCACCAGGAGGGCGCCAAGGCGCCGGCCGACGGCTACAAGCTGACCATGGTCACGCCCGAGATCAACCTGGCCTACCTGCAAGGCATCGGCAAGGCGCGTCCGCAGGACTTCACCTTCATCGCGCGCCTGAACATCGACCCCATCGTGCTCATCGTGCCGGCCAACTCGCCTTTCAAGACGCTCGAGGAAGTGCTGGCCAAGGCGAAGTCCAAGCCCGGTGAAGTGGCACTGGCCAACTCGGGCAAAGGCGCCACCTACCACTTGGCGGCGGTTGCGCTCGAAGAGAAAACGGGTCTCGCCTTCAACAACATCCCGTACATCGGCGCCGGCCCGGAGATGACGGCCATTCTGGGCAACCAGGTCGAAGGCGGCTTCGCGACGACCGGCGAGGCCGGCAACTACGTCAAGGCCGGCAAGTTCCGCCTGCTCGGCGTGATGGCGGCCGAGCGCCTGAAGGACTTTCCGGACGTGCCGACCTTCAAGGAGCGCGGCATCGACCTGCAACTGGGCACCTGGCGTGCCCTGGCCGTGCCGAAGGGCACGCCGCCGACCGTCATCGCCAAGCTCAAGGAAGTCGCGCACAAGGTGAGCCAGGAGCCGAAGTACCAGCAGTTCTTCTCGAACCAGTTCCTCGGCATGGTCTACGAAGACGGCGACCGGCTGGCGCCCGAGCTCGATCGCGAGTTCAAGTTCTACAGCGACATCGTCTCCAAGCTGCAGCTGAAATAAGGGGATGACCATGCGCGACAAGACGATGACGGCTGCGCAGGCAGCCGCGTTGATCGGCAACGGCGCGACCGTCGCCGTGACGGGCTCGGGCGGCGGGCTGGTCGAGCCCGACGCCGTGTTCGAAGCCATCGAAAAGCGCTTTCGCAACGGCGAGGGCGCGGCGAGCCTGACGCTCGTGCATTCGCTGGGGCTCGGCGACCGCAACGAACGCGGCTCGAACCGGTTCGCCCACGACGGCATGGTGCGCCGCGTGATCGGCGGCCACTGGACCTGGTCCCCGCGCATGCAGGCCCTGGCCAAGGACAACCGGCTGCAGGCCTATGCCCTGCCAGGCGGCGTCATCGCGCACCTGCTGCGCGAAATCGGCGCTGGCCGCCCCGGGCTCATCACCCACGTGGGCCTGGGCACCTTCGTCGATCCGCGCCACGGTGGCGGCCGCATGAACGCCGCCGCCGAAGAAGACGTGGTCGAACTGCTGCAGCTGGACGGCAAGGAATACCTTCGCTACAAGCCCTTCTCCGTGGATGTCGGCATCATCCGCGGCACCTATGCCGACACGGCGGGCAACATCTCGCTCGAAGAAGAGCCGGCCGATCTCGACGGCTACGCCGTGGCGCTGGCGGCGCACAACAGCGGCGGCAAGGTCATCGCCCAGGTGCGCGAAGTCGTGCCTGCGGGCACGCTCAACCCGCGCAACGTCGCGATTCCCGGCGCGCTGGTCGACGCCGTCGTCGTCGTGCCCGCGCAGATGCAGACCTATCGCGGCAGCTTCGATCCGTCGCTGGTGGGACGCAGCGGCGACTTCCTCAAGCCACCGGCATCGACCGATCCGCTCAAGCGCATCGTCGCGCGGCGCGCCGCGCTCGAACTGAAGCCCGGCGACAGCCTGAATTTCGGCTTCGGCGCATCGGCCCAGGTCGCGTCGCTGATCGCCGAACGCGGCGACGCCGCCGACTACTGGATGACCATCGAACAAGGCATCCACGGTGGCCACATGATCGACGACGACCTGTTCGGCATGGCGCACCATCCCTCGGTCATCATCGACTCGCCGTCGCAGTTCGACTTCTACAGCGGCGGCGGGCTCGACATGGCGTTCCTGGGCATGGCCGAGATGGACGGCAGCGGCAACGTCAACGTGTCCAAGCTCAACGGCAACGTCAACGGGCCCGGTGGCTTCATCGACATCTCGCAGAACGCCGGGACCGTGGTGTTCTGCGGCACCTTCGACGCGAAAGGCAGCCAGGCGAAGGTCGAGAACGGCCGCGTCGAGGTGCAGCAGCACGGGCGCATTCGCAAGCTGGTGCGTGCCGTGTCCCACGTCACCTTCAGCGGCCAGCAGGCACTTCGCCGCGGCCAGCGGGTGCTGTACGTCACCGAGCGCGCCACCTTCGAGCTGACGCCCGATGGCGTCGAACTGATCGAGCTGGCGCCCGGCATCGACCTGCAGCGCGACGTGCTCTCGCAGATGGATTTCGCGCCCGTGGTGCGCGCTGTGCGCAGCTACGCGCCGGAGGTCATGCAATGAGCGACGCCTTCGTCAGCGTGGAAGACCGGGGCGCCGTTCGCATCGTCACGATGACGGGCGTTCCGCGCCGCGGCAATCCGATGTCGCCCGAACTGGCCCGCGCGCTGCTCGCCGCCCTGGCGGAAGCGATGGCCGACGCGGACGTGCGCGCCGTGGTGCTGGCCGGCACGGCCACCCACTTCTGCGTGGGCGCCGACCTGGTGGACGTGGCCAGGCTGCGCGGCGTGCAGGCCATCCTCGACGGCTGGCTCGACGACCTGGACTCGATTCGCCGCATGCCCAAGCCGATCGTCGCGGCGGTGCGCGGCCATGCGGTTGGCGGCGGCTTCGAGCTGGCGCTGTACTGCGACCTGATCGTGGCCGCCGACGACGCACGCTTCGCGCTGCCCGAAACCGGCATCGGTGTCATCGCGGGCCAGGGCGGCAGCCAGCGGTTGATCGGCATGGCAGGCCGCGCCATCGCAGCGGACCTGATCCTGACCGGCCGCGAGCTGTCGGGCCTGGAGGCCAGGAGCCACGGCATCGCGGCACGCGCCGTGCCGGCGAACGAGGTGCTCGACGCGGCCATCGGCATGGCCGATGCCATCGCCCGCCGC